>NZ_JBQTHN010000100.1:0-47008 GCF_052389815.1 Bradyrhizobium sp.
GCCGGCCTTGACTTGATCTGCGCGCGCCATCCTGCACAATCCGCGGTCGGGACGAAGAGGTGGCTGCAGTCGAACTAAAAGGTGGCCCCTCGTCCTTGACACAAACCTCCCCCATGTGAGCAATCCACCTATCCCGCGAGGACAGGTGGATTGCTTCGCTTCGCTCGCAATGACGGGATGGAGTTACGCCCTCACGAATTCATGTGCACGAAATCCCGCAGCAGCGGATAGATCTCGTTGTTCCACTTCCGCCCCGAGAACACGCCGTAATGGCCGACGCCGGCCTGCATGTGGTGCACCCGGCGATAGGCGCGCACGCCGGTGCAGAGGTCCTGCGCCGCGAGCGTCTGGCCGATCGAGCAGATGTCGTCCTTCTCGCCCTCGACAGTCATCAGCCCCGTGCGCCGGATCGCCGCCGGATCGATCGGCCGGCCGCGATGCATCAGTCTGCCCTGTGGCAGCAGATGCTCCTGGAACACGTCGCGCACGGTCTCGATGTAGAACTCCGCCGGCAGGTCCATGACCGCGAAGTATTCGTCGTAGAAAGTCTTGATGATATCGGCCTTCTCCTTCTCGCCTTTGGCGATGTGGTGGGCGAGGTCCATGTGCTGCTTGATGTGCCGTTCGAGGTTCATCGACACGAAGGCCGTCAGCTGCACGAAGCCGGGATAGACCTTGCGCAGCGCGCCCTTGCACTGCACGGGCACGTAGTTGATCAAATTTCTCTCGAACCACTCGATCGGCTTGCTCTTGGCGAATCCGTTGACCCTGGTCGGCTGGATCCGCGTGTCGATCGGGCCCGCCATCAGGGTCAGCGTCGCCGGACGCGCCGGATGGTTGTCCTCGCACATGATGGCAGTCGCCGCCAGCGCCGACACCGAGGGCTGGCAGATCGCCACCATGTGCGCGCGCGGGCCGATCTGGTCCATGAAGGTGATGAGATGGTCGGTATAGTCCTCGAGGCCGAAGCGGCCGCGACTGAGCGGAATGTCGCGCGGGTTATGCCAGTCGGTGATGTAGACGTCGTGGTCGGCGAGCAGCGTCTTCACGGTGCCGCGCAAGAGCGTCGCGAAATGCCCGGACATCGGCGCCACCAGCAAGAGCCGCGGCTGCTCGGGGCCGTCTTCTTTCTTGAAATGCAGCAGCGAGCCGAACGGCGTTGCGTAGGTGACTTCCTCCGTGACCGCGAGTTCGCGGTTGCCGACCATCACGGTGCCGATGCCGTAATCCGGGCGGGCATAGGTCAGGGCCGAGCGGGAGATCAGTTCGAGCGCAGCCGCCAGCCGCCCGAATACCCGGTCGGAGCCGCCCTGCGGCACCAGGTTGAGGAATTTCAACGCGCCGGCCGCCCCCGATCGCCACGGCTCCGTCAGGTCCATGTGGTTCTGAAAGGCCTGGTACAGCATTGACATCATTCACTTCCGCCCCTGCCTTTGCGGTCATGCAATATCGGAGCCAGCCCGAGGCGGGGTGGAGGCAGGGGGCCGGCCAAACTGGCACGTCGCTTGCTGCAAATTTGCCCGAATAGGGACTAGTCCGGCCGCGGGCGTGCGCGCGCCATTGCCGTGTCGTAGCGTCCGGCGGGCCGGGCATGTAGCGTTGAGGGGAAGAGGCGAGATGGCGAAGACCACACTGACCATCAGCAGCAAGAACTATTCGTCATGGTCGCTGCGCGGCTGGCTGCTGGCGAAGTTCGCCGGCCTCGATTTCGAGGAGATCGTGGTTGCGCCGGACGATCCGTCGGCGCGCGCCGAAATCCTCTTGCTGTCGTCCTCGATCCTGGTGCCCTGCCTGCGCCACGAGGGCGCCACCGTCTGGGACACGCTGGCGATCGCCGAATATCTCAACGAGATCCGCCCGGACGCCGGCCTCTTGCCCGCCGACCGCGTGCAGCGCGCGCATTGCCGCTCGATCTGCGGCGAAATCCATTCCGGCTTCGCCACGCTGCGCGCCTCGCTGCCGGTCAATCTGAAGGGCCATTTTCCCGGTTTCAAGATCTGGACGCGCGCGCAGGCCGACATCGACCGCATCTGCACCATCTGGCGCGAGTGCCTCGGCAAATCCGGCGGGCCGTTCCTGTTCGGCGCGGGGCGCACCATGGCGGATGCGATGTATGCGCCGGTCGTGACGCGCTTTGCGACCTACGACGTGAAACTCGAGCCGAAGCTTGCGGCCTATGCCAAAACCATCATGACCATGCCGGAAATGGTGGAATGGATCGATGCCGCGCGCGCCGAGCCGGCCGACATCGAGGAGCTCGAGGTCGAATATTAGGCAGCGCTGCCCGCGCCGCGCCCGTTCGGTGGGCCCGCGCCGCGGGCATGGTTTGCTCAAGCGCATGCCATCGCACACAGATGTCACGCGCATGCCGCGCACCGGCGGGGTGCGCCGATCCGCGATTCGCTTTTCCAATCATTGGCTTTGCAGCGGCAAGCGCCGGCATGACGCGGTGCAGCGTGTCTGGCGCGATTTTCGCATAGCAGCATTTCAGCCGTGACCGCAACGACGCGCCGCTGCCGAAAAATTGGACGCTTCGCCCCTTGCGTGCTCACGAACGAGAACCATGGAGGCTTCGATGAACAAGCTCGCGGCTGTCGGAAAATTCTCCCACGTCAAGCCTGACGATACCGACTACAAGGGCGGGGGCCTGCGCGACTTCTTCCTGTATCGCGATCTCGGCATCGCAGACGCCACTGGCGGACAGGTGATCTGCCATCTGGTCAAGGCCAATCCGGATTGCCCGCCGGAGGACGGCACCGGCTGGCACCGCCACGACTGCGAGTTCCAGATCGTCATCATGATGAAGGGCTGGGCGCGCTTCATGTACGAGGACAAGCCGACTCTGGTGCAGGCCGGCGACGTCGTGCACCAGCGGCCGGGCATCGTGCACTACCTGTTCGATTACTCGCCGGACATGGAGTATCTGGAGATCGTCAGCCCCGCCGACTTCAAGACCGTCGACATGCCGCCGGCTACCGACAAGGTGCCGCCGGTGACGCCGTGGAAGTGACGATCATGTCGTCCCCGGAGGAATTAACCCTCGTCGTCGGCCGTTGGCTCCGGCCGATCGTCGCCGTGCTGGATATTGTGCGCCGACTAAGCCCGGCGCCGACATCTAGCCGTGAACAAGCGAGCACATCGCCCGATCGCTGATTCGGGCGCGGTTTGTTCGAAGCGCGTTCCGAACATTAACGAAGGCCGGCGCCTGCGTCGCGTTTTGATACAGGCGCGAGCCATCAGGCTGCGCCGACCTGCCTCTCGCGCGGCAATCGCCAGCCGATCACCGTTGCTTCGACGGCAACCCCTGATTCGTCATTGTGCCAGCGGCCGTCGACGAAGCGGCAGGGGAAGGGCAATTGATACGTCCCGCTGTGATCCTCGCAGAGCACCTCGACCGGAATTTCCGGCGGAGGAGCGCCAAAACCATCGAATTGAGCCAACCGCTTTTCCCGCGTTGCCATTTGTCACCCTGTCCACTCCTGAGCAATTGCGGTCGTTCCCCCCCAGTCGGGTTCCCGATCCCCCGAACGGCCGCTGCGCACCACAAGCGATGAATGCGGTACGAGTGTGATATCAGTGACAATGCCGGTGCACCACGTGCACATTGGCGTGATCGCTTTCGCAAAGAGGGATTTCATGATCGGCCGGGTCGTCGCCGTCGCTTGCGCCACGTTCATATTGCTGCCGCTTGCCAGCCTTGCCCAGGACGTTCCGGGCATCGAGATCTGCACCGTGGAAAAGACCATGGAGCGGCGCACCTCCTGCCTGCAGAGCAATGTCGACTTCCTGCAGAAGACCATCACGAAACTCTCGGTCGACAATCAGCGCCGGATCGACGCTGCAAGCCGCCAGATCGACGCGCTGAAGGCGCAGGTCGCCTCGCTGGAAAAAATCGTCGAGGAGCAGAAGAAGGCGGTCGAGGAGATCAGGAAGTCTGCCGCGTCCCCGGCGAAGAACGCGGCACCGGCGGCGAAAGAAGGCGCGAAGTAGCGGCGCGGCCGCGCAACTTCACGATACCCGATAGCGTTCCATGACCTCGCGGTCCGGCTCGTAGCCGAGGCCCGGGCCGGCGGGTACCGCGACATGGCCGCTCGCATCGACATCGACGCGGCCGCGCCACAGGCAGGCGTCGCGCTTCATGTAAAAAAATTCCACGAAGGCGCCGTCGTCGCGTAGCGACATCAGTTGCAGCGTCGCCAGTAGGCCCGGACCGAAATAGGGCGAATGCGGCGCCAGCCGCACGCCGCGCTGGTCCGCGAGCGCCGCCACCTTGAGATATTCGGTGATGCCGCCGACTTTCGTCACGGAGGGCTGCGCATGGCTGACGGCGCCGGCGTCCAGCATCTGTCGGAATTGATGCACCGTGCAGGCGTTCTCGCCGGCGGCGACGTCGAGCCCGCCCTTCCTGCGCACCTCCGCCAGCGTTACGAAGTCCTCCGGCGGCCATACCGGCTCTTCCAGGAACAGCGGCTTTGCCTCGCGGCAGGCTTGCGCGAACGCGATCGCGGCCGGACCATCCAGCGGGCAGTTCAGGTCGACCATCAGCGGAATGCTCTCGCCGATCGCCTGCCGTGCTGCGTGCACCGGCGCCGTGGTCGTTTCGTGAAGCTTGATCGCGGAAAAGCCCCGGCTCAATGCCGTCCTGCATTCGCCGGCGACCAGTTCGGGCGCGCCGATGCGGAGCAGGCTGGCATAGGCTGGAATGCTTGTCCGCTCCTGCGTACCCAGCAGCCGGTGCAGCGGCACGCCTTGCGCGCGGGCGGCGAGATCCCACAGCGCGATGTCGAGCCCCGAGATCGCGAACATGGTGATGCCATAGCGGCCGAACAGGTGCAGGTTGCGCTGGATCTGCTCCATGAAGGCGGGGATACCGGCGGCGTCAGGCACCTGCTGGCCACGCGCCTGCGGCGCGATCATCTCGCCGATCGCGGCATGCGTCGTGCGCGGGCAGACATAGCTGAAGGCATCGCCCCAGCCGGTCAGGCCGCTGTCGGTCGTGACCTCGACCAGGACGATGTCGAGCGCCGCGATCGAGGCGGCGCCTTGGCTGAAGCTTGCGACGCCGGCGTCATAGGGGATGCGGATGTGGTGCGCGCGCACGTCGCTGATCTTCATGGTTCGGCTCCTCCCCGGATGCTATTGCTCTTTCGATGATGCATGGTTCCGCCGCGCGAGAGCAAGGACTGTCAAACGCGTCCGGCTCGCAGGGGGCATGATGCGGACGCTTCGAAGGAGAGCAGCAGGTCCATGGATTCCGCCCAGAAGGCGCTGTGGTATGTCGAGAGCCATCTCGCAGAGAGCCTGACGCTCGATGAGATTGCAGGCGTTGCCGGCATCTCGCGCTTTCACATGGTGCGGGCGTTCGGCGAGGCGACCGGCATGAGCGTCATGCGCTATGTGCGCGCCCGCCGCCTGACCAAGGCGGCGCGAGCGCTCGCTAGGGGCGCGCCCGACATTCTCACGCTGGCGCTGGAGGCGGATTACGGCTCCCACGAGGCATTCACCCGCGCGTTCCGCGACCATTTCGGCGTCACGCCGGAGCAGGTGCGCGCCGCAACGTGCCTCGACACGCTCAAGCTACAGGAGCCGATCATGATGGATTCGACCCCCGCGACCGACCTGCTGCCGCCGCGCTTTGCCACCGGCAAGGCGCTGCTCGTTGCCGGCATCGGCGAGCGCTACAATCATTGCGACTCCGGCGGAGCCGCCATTCCCGACCAGTGGCAGCAATTGCATTACAAGCTTGGCGAAATTCCCGGCCGGGTCGGCAACGTCGCCTACGGCGTCTGCTGCAATGGCGATGATTCCGGCAATTTCGACTACATCGCCGGCGTCGAGGTTTCCGACTTCTCCGGCCTGCCGCGCCAATTTTCGCGCGTGCGAATCCCCGAGCAACGCTACGTGGTGTTCGGTCATGCCGAGCACATCTCGACCATCCGGCGCACCGTGACGGCGATCTGGAATCACTGGCTGCCGCAGTCGGGCCTCAAGGTCGCCGACGCGCCGAACTTCGAGCGCTATGACGAGAGGTTCGATCCTTCCACCGGCAATGGCGGGCTGGAGATCTGGGTGCCCGTGCAATAGGTCGGTAGGATGGGTAGAGCGCAAAGCGAAACCCATCATTTCACCGCGCTGAAGAGTGATGGGTTTCGCAAGGGCTCTACCTATCCTACAAGTGCGCCCATTCGCGATTGCACCGAGCCCGCCGGATTGCACCGCTTCCGCAATGCTGCCCTGCGCGGCGGAGCGGGAGGCTTGCTTGGCAAGCCGGAACGACTTTGCCATAACAGCCGCAACCAAGATGTTGCGCGTGGGGGCTCGCCAAATATCCGCCCGCAGCCGAAAGCGCCGGGAGGATTTTCATGGCCGATATCCGCGTTCTCGCCACCGATCTGGAATTTCCGGAAGGGCCGGTCGCGATGCCGGATGGATCGGTCGTGCTGGTGGAAATCCGCGGACAGCGGCTGACCCGGGTGTTCCCCGACGGCCGCAAGGAAGTGGTCGCGAAGATTCCGGGCGGACCGAATGGCGCCGCGCTCGGTCCCGACGGCAAGATGTATGTCTGCAACAATGGCGGCTTTTCCTGGATCCCGACCCGCAACATGATCATGCCGGGGCCGCAGCCCGACGACTATCGGGGCGGCTCGATCCAGCGCGTGGATTTGCAGAGCGGCAAGGTCGAGACCGTGATCTCCAAATGCGGCGAGCATGGTCTGCGCGGGCCGAACGATCTCGTGTTCGACCGGCATGGCGGCCTGTGGTTCTCCGACCTCGGCAAGCGGAGAGCCCGCGAGATGGATGTCGGCGGCATGTATTATCTGAAGCCCGGCATGCAGGAGATCGTCGAGGTCGTACACGGCGTGCTGCCGGCCAACGGCATCGGGCTGTCGCCGGACGAGAACACCGTCTACATCGCGGAGACGCCGACCGCGCGGCTGTGGGCTTACGAGATTCACGAGCCCGGCGCGCTTAAGCCGCGCGACGTGATCTATCGCGGCGAGCGCGGCAAGCCGATCGCGGGGCTCGGCGGCTATCAGATGTTCGATTCGATGGCGGTCGAGGCTGGTGGCAATGTATGCGTCGCCACGTTGATCTCCGGCTGCATCTCCGTGATCGCGCCCGACGGCACGCTGGTAGAGCAGGTGCCGACCGGCGACCGCGTCACCACCAACATCGCCTTCGGCGGGCCTGAGCTGAGGACGGCGTACATCACGCTGTCCGGCAAGGGCGAGCTGATCGCGATGGACTGGCCGCGCCCGGGACTGGCGCTGAATTTCTTGAACAAGTGAGACAAAGGCGTCATTGCGAGCGAAGCGAAGCAATCCAGCTTTGCAACAGCAAAGAAAGCTGGATTGCTTCGTCGCTTCGCTCCTCGCAATGACGGGAGGGAATAGAGAATGCCCTGGCTTGAACCGGTCACGCTTCGCGGCGCGCATGCGCGCCTGGAGCCGCTGTCACCCAACCATCACGACGGCCTGCTCGAGGCCGTGAAGGACGGCGAGCTCTGGAAGCTCTGGTACACCTTCATCCCGACCGCCGAGAACATGACGAAGGAGATCGACCGTCGGCTGGGCCTGCAGGCGGCGGGCTCGATGCTGCCGTTCACCGTCTTCGACGCCGACGGCGGGATCGCGGGCATGACGACGTACATGAATGTCGACACGCCGAACCGCCGGGTCGAGATCGGCTCGACCTGGTACGCCAGACGTGTGCAGCGCACCGCGCTCAACACCCAGTGCAAATTGCTGCTACTTGCGCATGCCTTCGAGAAGCTCGATTGCATTGCGGTAGAGTTCCGCACGCATTTCTTCAACCACCAGAGCCGGCGCGGCATCGAGCGGCTCGGGGCGAAGCTCGACGGCATTTTGCGTAGCCACCAGATTGCGCCCAACGGCACGTTGCGCGACACTGTCGTCTACAGCATCATCGCCTCGGAATGGCCGACGGTGAAGGCGCATTTGACCTATCAGTTGAACGAGAAGGCGCGGTAGCGCCCACGAGCATGATCCGACGAGATCATGCGCGTGAAAAAGAAACGGTGCGATGGAAACCTTCGATTATGTGATCATTGGCGCCGGTTCTGCGGGCAGCGTGCTCGCCAACCGGCTGGGCGAGGACTTGGGCACCAGGATCTGCGTGCTGGAGGCGGGACCGAGCGATTGGCATCCCTACATCCATCTGCCGGCCGGCTTCATCAAGACCTTCCACATGAAGAGCATCAACTGGGCCTACCAGCAGGAGGTGGGCCCGTGGACCGGCGGGCGCAGCATCTACGCGCCGCGCGGCAAGACGCTTGGCGGCTCATCGTCGATCAACGGCCACATCTACAACCGCGGCCAGCGCCAGGATTTCGACACCTGGGCGCAGATGGGTAATCGCGGCTGGGGCTATCCGGACGTGCTGCCGTACTTCAAGCGGATGGAGCGCAGGGTCGGCGAGGGCGAGGACACCTATCGCGGCCGCGAAGGGCCGCTCACCGTCACCACCATGGAGTGGCAGGATCCGCTCTGCGAGGCCTTCATGGAGGGAGCGGTCAGCCTCGGCATTCCCAAGAACCCCGATTACAACGGCGGAATCCAGGAAGGCGTGTCCTACTGCCAGCGCACCATCGAGGGCGGCTTGCGCATGAGCGCGGCGAAAGCGTTCCTGCATCCGGCGAGGAAGCGCGGCAACGTCGACGTGCGCACGCATGCCCATGTCACCAACATCATCTTCGAGGGCAAGCGCGCGGTCGGCGTGCGCTATCTGAAGGGCGGGCGCGGCGGCACCCCGGTCGAGGTGCGCGCGTCCAGGGAAGTCATCCTCTCCGGCGGCGCCTATAATTCGCCGCAGGTGCTCCAGCTTTCCGGCGTCGGCTCCCCCGAGCTTCTGAGCTCGCTCGGCATTCAGGTGCGGCACGCGCTGCCCGGCGTCGGCGAGGGTCTTCAGGATCACTACGCGCCGCGCTCGGTGGCGCGGGTGAAGAACATCAGGACCATCAACGAGCTTCGCCGCGGCTTGAGCCTCTGGGTCGAGGCGCTGAAATGGGCGACCACGCGGCGGGGTCTTTTGTCGCTGTCGCCGACCATGGTCTATTGCTTCTGGCATTCCGGCGAGACCGCCGAAAGCTCCGATCTGCAGCTCACCTTCACGCCCGCAAGCTACAAGGAGGGCGTGCAGGGCCAGCTCGAGGACGAGCCCGGCATGACGGTGGCGTCCTGGCAGCAGCGCCCGGAGAGCCGCGGTTACGTCCGCGCCCGCTCGGCCGATCCGTTCGAGGCGCCGATCATCCAGACCAATTATCTCGTCGAGGAAGTCGACCGTCGCGTCGTCGTCGCCGGCATGAAGCTGGCGCGCCGCCTGCTCGCCTCCGAGCCGCTGAAACCCTATTACGCCTACGAAGACTTCCCGGGCCCGAAGGTGCAGAGCGACGACGAATTCCTCGCCGCCGCCACCGAGCGCGGGACGACCACGTTCCATCCCGGCTGCACCTGCCGGATGGGATCGGCGAGCGCGCCATGGGCGGTGGTCGACGACCAGCTCCGCGTCCACGGCCTGCAAGGCCTGCGCGTGATCGACGCCTCGATCATGCCGCGGATGATCTCGGCCAACCTCAATGCCTCCACGCTGATGATCGCCGACAAGGCCTCGGATTTGATCCGCGGCAAGACGGCGCCGGAAGCGGTGAAGCTCGCCGGCTACGCGTAGACCCGGCTACCGCTCGCGGCTCCACGGGAAGAGCGAGGCCGGGAAGTCTGCCGCGTAGCGGTGTCCTATCGGCGAGCGGGGTTCCTCCCGAGGAGGATTTGGATCAGGCTCCACCACCTTCCGATAGAGATGCCAGCTGGCATGACCAAGCACGGGCAGAGCGACGCAGAGGCCGACGAAGAACGGCAGTGACCCGACCGCGAGCAGCCCTGCAACAATCAGTCCCCACGCGGCCATGGGAACCGGATTCATCCTCACCGCCTGCAGCGACGTGCGGATTGCGTCGATCGCGGTCGCGTGCCGGTCGAGCATCAGCGGGAACGACACCACGCTGATGCACAGGGCAACCACGGCGAACAGGAAGCCTACGCCGCAGCCGACCACGATGAGCGTCCAGCCTTCCGGGGTCGTCAGCACGCGCGTTGCGAAATCGGGGATGCTTGCGGCCGCCTCGTAGCCGAAGGTCGCGATGTAGATGACGTCAGCGGTGGCGATCCAGACGCCGAACAGGACAAACAGCAGCAAGCCCAGACCGAGGATGGCGCCGAACGACGGAGCGCGCAGCACGTGCATGGCGTCCCACGCGCCGGGGTCCTCGCCGCGCTCGCGGCGGCGGCTGAGCTCATAAAGACCGAGCCCGGCGAAAGGGCCGATCAGCGTAAAGCCGGCGGCCAGCGGAAACAGCAGCGGCAGCAGCGAATGGCCAAGCACCGCCCTGAAGATGAAAAGACCGAGGACGGGATAGACCAGGCAGAGGACCACGGCGTGCGTTGGGATGGCCTTGAAGTCCTCCCAGCCGAGGCGCAACGCGTCGGTCAGGTCGGAAAGGCCGATCTTGCGAACGACGTATCCGGTGGCGACGCCGAACAGCTGTAGTTTCGGTCTTGCGAAAACGGTTGTGGACATGTCCGGTCTCCTTGTTCCAGATCGCAGGGCAGCGCACGCCCAGGTCGCGCATAGCCGCATCAAGCGCGAAAATCGCGATCGAGCCCGGCAAACCAGCTGCGATGAAGAGGAGTCTTGCCGGACAGAACCTGTCGCGACCGGTGCAGTTAACTTAGCGCGCCGCGCGCAGGAAAGCACTCACGGTTGGGTGAATTGCGCAGCCGTGCAGATCTGCACGCTACATTGCATAGTCGGAGCGACTGGCTGTGCCTATGCACGGTGCCGACCACACCAACAACTATTGACGTCCGGCCATATGCGGATCATGTTGATTACGACGCGCCCAATTCAGACGAGGTTGCGGTCATAGCGACCGGTCGAATGGGCGAAGCAAGGCCACGACGGTGGCGAATGCGACTCCACCGCCATAGGAAGGCGTGTGCTCCGCCCTTCGATGCGTATCCGCAGCCTTCATTGGCAAGGATGCAAGAGGGATGGTTGTAGCCATCATACTGCTTCTGGTAGCCGTCGCCTCGGTGCTGTTTCACCTCTACAGCCCGTGGTGGTGGACGCCGATTGCCTCCAACTGGGGCTACATTGACGACACGATCAGCCTGACGTTCTGGATCACCGGGGTCGTCTTCTTCGCCGTCATCGCGTTCATGGCGTATTGCGTCTTCCGGTTCCAGCACAAGGAAGGAAGGCGGGCGGCCTACAACCCCGAAAACAAGAAGCTGGAATGGTGGCTCAGCATCGGCACGGGCGTCGGGGTCGCCGCCATGCTGGCGCCCGGACTGATCGTCTGGCACCAGTTCGTCACGGTTCCAGCCGACGCGACCGAGATCGAGGTGATGGGACAGCAATGGCAGTGGAGCTATCGGCTTCCCGGCAAGGACCGCCGGCTTGGGACCTCTGACGCCCGCCATGTCAGCGGCGAAAACCCGATGGGCCTCAACCCCGACGATCCCTACGGAAAGGACGACGTCATCATTCATGGTGACGAGTTGCACCTGCCGGTCGGCAAGCCGGTCAAGGTGTTGCTCCGCTCGCTCGATGTCCTGCATGATTTCTACGTGCCCGAGTTCCGGGCGAAGATGGACATGATACCCGGCGCGGTCACGTACTTCTGGTTCACGCCGACCCGTACCGGAACCTTCGAGGTTCTCTGCGCAGAGCTCTGCGGCGTCGCGCATGCGCAGATGCGCAGCAAGGTCAACGTCGACGAAGAGAAGGACTATCACGCGTGGCTGGAGAAACAGCAGACGTTCGCCGGGCTGTCGGGCCAGCGCGACGTCGCGAAGGCGCTCTACAAGGCAGGCGCCAAGTGAAATCAGCGGCGAGGAGCACCGCATAGCGAGAGGCTGCTCGCGGCAGGGGGAGACCAGGGAGAAGGTTCGATGGTCGATATCCCGATCGAAGAAGTCAGAGGCATCCCGCCGGCCGAAGTAGCCGACGTCGAGCTTTATCATCCGCGAAGCTGGTGGACGCGCTACGTATTCTCGCAGGACGCCAAGGTCATTGCCGTCCAGTACTCGCTCACGGCGATGGCCATCGGAATGGTCGCGCTGGTGCTGTCATGGCTGATGCGGCTGCAACTCGGATTCCCCGGCACGTTCTCGTTCATCGATCCGAGCCAGTATCTTCAGTTCATCACCATGCACGGCATGATCATGGTGATCTACCTGCTTACCGCGCTGTTCCTCGGAGGCTTCGGAAACTATCTCATTCCGTTGATGGTCGGCGCGCGGGACATGGTGTTCCCCTACGTCAACATGCTGAGCTATTGGGTGTACCTGCTCGCAGTCATCGTGCTGGCCGCGACCTTTTTCGTGCCGGGCGGGCCGACCGGCGCCGGCTGGACGCTGTATCCGCCCCAGGCGATTCTCTCGGGCACCCCCGGGCAGGATTGGGGCATCGTTCTGATGCTGGCCTCGCTGATCCTGTTCATCATCGGCTTCACCATGGGCGGCCTGAACTATGTGGTGACGGTGCTGCAGGCGCGGACCCGCGGCATGACGTTGATGCGCCTGCCGCTGACGGTGTGGGGCATTTTCACGGCCACCATCATGGCGCTGCTGGCGTTCCCGGCGCTGTTCGTCGCCTCGGTGATGCTGCTGTTCGACCGCCTGCTGGGAACCAGCTTCTTCATGCCCACGCTGGTCGAGATGGGCCAGCAGATGAAGTACGGCGGCGGCAGCCCGATCCTGTTCCAGCACCTGTTCTGGTTCTTCGGCCATCCCGAGGTCTACATCGTCGCCTTGCCGGCATTCGGCATCATTTCCGACCTGATCAGCGTCCACGCGCGCAAGAACATCTTCGGCTATCGCATGATGGTTTGGGCCATCGTGGCGATCGGTGCGCTGAGCTTCATCGTGTGGGCGCATCATATGTATGTGAGCGGCATGCACCCGTATTTCGGGTTCTTCTTCGCCACCACGACGCTCATCATCGCGATCCCCACCGCCATCAAGGTCTACAACTGGGTGCTGACCCTTTGGCGCGGCGACATTCATCTCACCGTCCCGATGCTGTATGCGCTTGCGTTCATCATCACCTTCGTCAACGGCGGCCTGACGGGCCTGTTTCTCGGCAACGTGGTCGTCGACGTTCCCCTGTCCGACACGATGTTCGTCGTCGCCCACTTCCACATGGTGATGGGCATCGCGCCGGTCATGGCCGTGTATGGCGGGATCTATCACTGGTATCCGAAGGTCACCGGGCGAATGCTCAACGAGGCGCTCGGACAGTTCCATTTCTGGGTCACCTTCATCGGCGCCTATGCGATCTTCTTTCCCATGCACTATCTGGGCCTGCTGGGCGTGCCCCGCCGCTATCACGACATCGGGGAAACAGCCTTCATCCCGGCATCCGCCCATGACCTCAATGCGTTCATGAGCGTGGCGGCCTTGATCGTCGGCTTTGCCCAGCTGGTGTTCGTGTTCAATCTGATCTGGAGCCTCATCAGGGGAAGGGAAGCCGGCGGCAACCCCTGGGGAGCCACGTCGCTGGAATGGCAGACACCCGAGACCCCGCCGGGACACGGCAATTGGGGCAAGGAACTCCCGATCGTCTATCGCTGGGCCTACGATTACAGCGTCCCCGGCGCCAGGCGGGATTTCATCCCGCAGAACGAACCGCCGGCCGCGTTGGCGGCGCAGGGAGCCCATCCGTGAGCGCCATCATACTCTACATGGCTGGACTTGCGGCAATTGCGGGATGGTGGCTCTCGCAGCAACGACTGGCAACCAAGCCCTGGCTGGAGGAGGGACTGGCCGCCGATTTTCGCGAGGAGAGCCTTTCGTCCCCGCCTGCCGCTAAGGTCGGCTTGGGCGTATTTCTCGCGGTGGCCGGCTCGTTGTTCGCACTCTTGATCAGCGCTTACTCGATGCGCACCAATATGGCCGACTGGCGCTCGCTGCCGGTGCCTAGGCTGCTGTGGTTCAACACCGGCGTCCTGGTCATAAGCAGCATCGCGCTGCATTGGGCGTACATGGCGGTGCGCCGGAACGACCTCGAGAACGTGGTCGTCGGCCTGTTGGTGGGCGCAGCATCCGCCGTCACCTTCCTGGTCGGTCAACTGCTGGTGTGGCAACAGCTGGACGTGTCGGGGTATTTCCTGGCGAAGAATCCGGCCAATGCCTTCTTCTACCTGATCACCGCGACGCACGGGCTGCATTTGATCGGCGGCCTCGTGGCGCTCGGCAGAACCAGCGCCAAGGTCTGGCGCGGCGTCGAGCCGAGCCGGCTGCGCCTGAGCGTGGAGCTCTGCGCGATCTATTGGCATTTCCTGCTGCTGGTCTGGCTGGTCCTGCTCGGTCTGTTGACCGGCTGGACGGACGACTTCATCAACATCTGTCGCCAGTTGCTCACGTAGGAGAGGGTCCGATGGCAGAGACCACGCTGGCAACTCCCGGGCAATCGCCGCAGCTGACCGCGGGGCTGCGCGGCATCGCCGCCGACTGGTCGTCGGACCAGCGCGCCTTCAAGAACGTTTCCTGGGGGAAGGCCATGATGTGGATCTTCCTCCTCAGCGACACCTTCATCTTCAGCTGCTTCCTGCTGTCGTACATGACGGCGCGGATGTCGACGACCGTGCCCTGGCCCAACCCCAGCAAGGTCTTTGCCCTGCACATCGGCGGCCAGGATATTCCGCTGATCCTGATCGCCATCATGACCTTCATCCTGATCAGCAGCAGCGGAACGATGGCGATGGCCGTCAATTTCGGCTATCGCCGCGATCGCGTCAAAACCGCGGCCTTGATGCTGGCGACGGCCGCATTCGGCGCGACGTTCGTCGGAATGCAGGCCTTCGAATGGACCAAGCTGATCATGGAGGGCGTCCGGCCCTGGGAGAACCCGTGGGGCGCTGCGCAGTTCGGCTCGAGCTTCTTCATGATCACCGGCTTCCACGGCACGCACGTGACGTTCGGCGTGATCTTCCTGATCGCGATTGCACGAAAGGTCTGGCGCGGAGACTTCGACGTCGAAAGACGCGGCTTCTTCACGAGCCGCAAGGGGCACTACGAGATCGTCGAGATCATGGGCCTGTACTGGCACTTCGTCGACCTCGTCTGGGTGTTCATTTTTGCCTTCTTCTATCTCTGGTGAGGTGGCGCATGACAAACGTAGCGGTACAGATCGAAGAGCGGCAACCTGCGCGGCACGTGCATGCGCCTGCAGTCGCTTCCGGAGTCGCGCGCGCCGAAGGGCAGCAGCACCCGATCAAGCTCTACCTCGTGGTCTGGGGGTGGCTGTTCGTGCTCAGCGCCTGCTCCTATTTCGTCGACTACTTCGGTCTCCATGGCTATCTCAGATGGTCGCTGATCCTGCTGTTCATGGTGTTGAAGGCCGGCCTGATCGTCGCCGTCTTCATGCACATGGCCTGGGAGCGTCTGGCGCTGGCCTATGCCATCCTGCTGCCGCCGGTGCTGGTGCTGGTATTCGTGGCGATCATGACGTTCGAATCCGACTACACGCACTTGCTTCGCGTCATGTTCTTTGCAGGAGCGGCGTAGCGACGGTGGCGGTTGGGAGCTGCCGTAGGATAGGCAAAGCGACTTGTCCGCCGTAGCGAAGAGCGAAGGCGGAAGCTTGCCCACCTTCAAGAGCATGCAAGCTAAGGTGGTCACGGCGCAGACGCGCCTTTGCTGCAAGGAAGGCGTGCAGCGCCCCGGGGTAGTTTTATATTGTAGCTACAAAATGCTTGACGGGACGGTGAGTTGCAGCTACGTTGAAGGCGATGAAAATCGTCTGGGATGAACCGAAGCGTCTCGCCAACCTCGACAAGCATGGGTTGGATTTCGCCGATCTCGACGAGACATTCTTCGACAATGCGCTGGTCGTCCCTTCGCACAACAAGAGCAGGCGCTGGGTTGCGATCGGAGTGAGCATCCGGGGCGTGATCGTTGTTGTATTCGCAAGACTGGGTCGCGAGGGCGTCAGCATCGTCAGCATCGTCAGCATGCGGCCCGCAAGTCGTAGCGAAAGGAAACTCTATGCCGAACGCTAAGAAGAAATCCGGCTACAGTAAGAAAGACCTGCGCGAGGTCAGCGACAATCCGGAGCTGACGAAGGCGGATTTCGCCAAGGCCCGGCCGTTCTCCGAGGTCTTCCCCGATCTGAGCGCATCCATCCGCAAGGGGAGAGGCCCGAACAAGGCGCCGACAAAGAAGCTTGTCTCGCTGCGCCTTAGTCGCGAGGTGATCGACCATTTCAAATCGACCGGGGCAGGCTGGCAATCGCGGATCGATGAGACCTTGCGCAAGGTGGTCAAGCGCAAGGCTTCATGAAAGTGCTCTCGTGCCCTGGACGCAGCGCATCACGAAGTGGTGCGCTGCAGAGCCGGGGCCCATTTCGCCTCAGTTTTTTCTGAACGTGGGGTCCCGGCTCTGCGCAGCAGCGCTGCGCGCTGCAGCGCGTCCGGGACACGAGAGATTGGGTCTTAAACTTCGCGCCGGCTCAGGAACGCCAGCCGCTCGAACAGGTGCACGTCCTGCTCGTTCTTGAGCAGGGCGCCGTGCAGCGGCGGGATCAGCTTGCGCGGATCGCGCTCGCGCAACATTTCGGGCGTGATGTCCTCGTTGAGCAGCAGCTTCAGCCAGTCGAGCAGCTCGGATGTGGACGGCTTCTTCTTCAGGCCCGGCACCTCGCGCACCTCGAAGAAGATGCGCAGCGCTTCTTCCACCAGGCGCTTCTTGATGCCGGGGAAGTGCACGTCGACGATCCTGCCCATGGTGTCGGCGTCGGGGAACTTGATGTAGTGGAAGAAGCAGCGGCGCAGGAAGGCGTCCGGCAATTCCTTCTCGTTGTTCGAGGTGATCATCACGATCGGGCGCAGCTTCGCCTTGATGTTCTCGCCGGTCTCGTAGACGAAGAACTCCATGCGATCGAGCTCGAGCAGCAGGTCGTTGGGGAATTCGATGTCGGCCTTGTCGATCTCGTCGATCAGGAGCACCGGGCGCTGTTCCGACGTGAAGGCGTCCCACAGCTTGCCGCGCTTGATGTAGTTCTTTATGTCGGAAACCCGCGCATCGCCGAGCTGGCTGTCGCGCAGGCGCGACACCGCGTCGTACTCATAAAGGCCCTGCTGCGCCTTGGTGGTGGACTTGATGTGCCAGGTCAAAAGCGGCGCGTTGATCGCTTTCGCGACTTCCTCGGCCAGCACCGTCTTGCCGGTGCCGGGCTCGCCCTTCACCAGCAGCGGCCGCTCCAGCACGATCGAGGCGTTCACCGCGACCTTGAGGTCATCGGTCGCGACATAGTCCTTGGTACCGGTGAATTTCATCGATCTGCCTTAAGTCCGTTTCAAACATTGTTTGTTGCGCGCAGCGGCTAGGGCCCCGACTTAACAGGAAATTCCGGTCAAAACAGCATTCGCTGCGGGAATAGGGGGATGCGTCAGGCGCGTTTTACCAGCGACAGGATGACCAGCACGACCACCGCGCCGATGGTGGCGTTGACGATGTCGCGGACCCAGCCGACGCCGAGGCCGACGCCGAGCGCCGGCAGCAGGAAGCTCGCCACCAGCGCGCCGATGATGCCGACCACGATGTTGCCGATCAGCCCGAAACCGGCGCCGCGGACGATCTGGCCGGCCAGCCAGCCGGCGATGGCGCCGATGATCAGCGCCGCAATGATGCTCATGGAAACCCCCGCTGCAAATACCCCGGCGGCCGGCAATTCTAGTTGAAATCCGGCCCCGGTCTAGGGCCTGCCATGCAGGCCGCGCCCTTGACCTTCGCCGTCCGGCGGGCAATCTGTCAGCCATGTTCTTGCAATTCTTCACCTCGCTCCGCGATGCGCAGGTCCCGGTGACCTTGCGCGAATACCTCACGCTGATGGAAGCGCTCGACCAGGACCTCGCCGAGCAGTCGGTGGATAATTTCTATTACCTGTCGCGCGCGGCCCTGGTGAAGGACGAGCGCAACCTCGACAAGTTCGACCGCGTGTTCGGCTCGGTGTTCAAGGGGCTGGAGAGCCTGCTCGATGCCATGGGCAAGGCCGAGATCCCCGAGGAGTGGCTGAAGAAGCTTGCGGAAAAATACCTCACCGAGGAAGAGAAGAAGCAGATCGAGGCCATGGGCTGGGACAAGCTCATGGAGACGCTGAAGAAGCGCCTCGAGGAGCAGAAGGGCCGGCACCAGGGCGGCAGCAAGTGGATCGGCACGGCAGGCACCTCGCCGTTCGGCGCCCACGGCTACAATCCCGAAGGCGTGCGCATCGGCCAGGAGAAGAACCGGCATAATCGCGCGGTGAAGGTCTGGGACAAGCGCGAGTTCAAGGATCTCGACGGCAATGTCGAGCTCGGCATTCGCAACATCAAGATCGCGCTGCGCAGGTTGCGCAAGTTCGCGCGCACCGGCGCGCCGGACGAGCTCGATCTCGACACCACCATTCGCGAGACTGCCAACCACGGCTATCTCGACGTCCACATGCGTCCCGAGCGGCGCAATGCGGTGAAGGTGCTGGTGTTCTTCGATATCGGCGGCTCGATGGATTCGCACATCGAGCAGGTAGAGGAATTGTTCTCGGCGGCGAAGGGCGAATTCAAGCACATGGAATATTTCTACTTCCACAACTGCCTCTATGAGGGCGTGTGGAAGCAGAACAAGCGGCGCTTCACCGACCGCACGCCGACCTGGGACATCATGCACAAATACCCGCACGACTATAAGGTCGTGTTCGTCGGCGACGCCTCGATGAGCCCTTACGAGATCATGGTGCCGGGCGGCTCGGTCGAGCACGTCAACGAGGAGGCGGGCACAGTCTGGCTCGACCGCGTCATCCGTACCTATCCGCACGCGGTGTGGCTCAATCCGGTGGCGCAGCGGCACTGGGACTATTCGGAATCCACCACCATCATCCGCCGCCTGTTCGCCAACCGCATGTACCCGATCACGATCGAGGGTCTGGAGAATGCGATGAGGGAGCTGGTGCGGTAGTCACGCTGCCGTCATTCCGGACAGCCGCGCAGCGGCTGATCCGGAATCTCGAAGTTACTTTGCCGATCGAGATTCCGGGTTCGATGCTTCGCATCGCCCCGGAATGACGGACGGAGAAAGACCCTCATGGTGAGGAGCGCGAAGCGCGTCTCCGGACGATGCTAGCGCATCGCCGGGGGAACCATGAGGCCACAGACGGGCCTTTCATCCTTCGAGACGCCGCTTCGCGGCTCCTCGGGATGAGGAAAGGGAGTGAGAATGCCCCAGACCATCCACCGCGGCATCAAGGCGATGATCGACGAGGCCAATGCCGAGATCGAGACCATCAGCGCGGCCGATGCCATCGGTCTCGTCGGCGACGAGACCGTCGTCATCGTCGATATCCGCGATCCCCGCGAGATCGAGCGCGAGGGCAAGATTCCCGGCGCCTTCTCCTGCACCCGCGGCATGCTGGAGTTCTGGATCGATCCGCAGAGCCCCTACGCCAAGGCGATCTTCCAGCAGGACAAGAAGTTCGTCTTCCATTGCGCCGGCGGCCTGCGCTCGGCGCTCGCCGCCAAGACCGCCAAGGACATGGGCCTGAAGCCGGTCGCCCATATGGGCGGCGGCTTCGCCGCCTGGCGCGACGCCGGCGGGCCGGTGGAGAAATGGGAGCCGAAGAAGAAGGGGTAGGAACGTCGTCACACGCGGGCTTGACCCGCGTGTCCATCTTCTTCGCGTGATGGATTGCCGGGTCATCTTGGACTAAGACGCGCTTCGCGCTTTCGCCCGACAATGACGCATTGAGAATGCCGGGAATCACAACATGACCACCACCGATCCGCTCGTCTCGACCGAATGGCTTGCAGCCAACCTTGGCAAACCCGACGTGAAAGTCGTCGACGCCTCCTTCAAGATGCCCGGCGTGCTGCCGCTGCCGAAGGACGACTATCTCGCCGCGCACATCCCGGGCGCGGTGTTCTTCGACGTCGACGCGGTGTCGGACCATTCCAACCCGCTGCCGCACATGTTTCCCAATGCCGCGCAGTTCGGCCGTGACGTCGGCGCGCTCGGCATCGGCAATGACGACACGGTGGTGATCTACGATTCCGGCGGCTGGGTCGCCGGGCCCCGCGCATGGTGGATGTTCCTGTCGTTCGGCAAGAGCGTCCATCTGCTCAATGGCGGCCTAAAGAAGTGGGTTGCCGAGGGACGCAAGGTCGAGAGCGGGCAGGTGACGCCGAAGTCTTCAACGTTCACGGCGGCGTACGATGCGCGGCGCGTGCGCAGCATGGAGCAATTGGTCGCCAACCTTTCGAGCCGCGCCGAGCAGGTGATCGATGCGCGCGCCAATGAGCGCTATCAGGGCAAGGTCGCCGAGCCGCGGCCCGGCCTGCGCTCGGGTCATATTCCGGGCAGCCTGAGCCTGCCCTACAACAACCTGCTCGATGCCGCGACCGGCGAGATGAAATCGCTCGACGAATTGCGCGCCGCGTTCCTCGGCGCCGGCGTCAGGCTCGATGCGCCGATCGTGACCAGCTGCGGCTCCGGCGTCAGCGCCGCGGTGCTGACGCTCGCGCTCTATCGCCTCGGCGTCGAGAACCCGGCGCTGTATGACGGCTCGTGGACGGAGTGGGGCGCGATGGACGGCCCGCCGGTCGCCACAGGGCAGACTTAGACAGTTCTTGATTAGAGAGTGGTCGGTCCGCTCTGTTCACCTCTCCCCGGCGGGGAGAGGTCGATTTGCGCCAGCAAATCGGGTGAGGGGGCGCTGCCCTCGCGAGACCGTCAACCCTCACCCGGCGCTACGCCATAGCCGAAGCTCCGCTTCGGCGTCTCTTAAGAACGGCCGCCGAAGGTGGCCTACGCCTCTCCCAAGGGAGAGGTGAAATTCCGGTGCCGAAACATATCGCGCTGTAATGATTAGCGGCGCGTCGTCGTCGTTGCGGTTGTCGCCGGCTGCGCCGGTTGCAGGGGCTGAGAGAAGGGGTCGGCTGCGGCCGCAGCGGCCGCCTGTTGGGCCGCCAGCCTTGCGCGCCGCGCCGCTTGCCGCCGCAGCTCCTTGGCGCGTTCGGCGCGGCGCTGCTTCCTGACCTCGGCGGGATCGGGCTTTTCGCCGGCCTTTTCGCCGGCCTTTTCGCTGGCCTTGGCTTGCGCGGGCTTCTCGACCTTGGCGGCAGGGCTGCCGAGGGCCGCCGTCTTCGGCGCGGCAGGCACGGGATCGGCCATCGCGGGCGTTGCGATTTGCTCGAACGGAACCGCGACGGCTTCGGCCGGCGGGCTGGGTGCGGCCTCGAGCGCGGCGAGTTTCGGCTCGGTTGAAGGCAGCTGCGGTTCGGCGGCGGCCGGCGGCGGCGTTTCCGCGGGCGCGGCATCCTGCCTGGCCGCGATCTCGGGCGTTGCCGCAGCTTCGGGCCTCGTCGCCTCGGTCGGCGCCACCTCGTCAACCCTGAGCGCAGCGAGCTTCTCCATCTCTACCACCGGCACAGGCACCGCCTCCGGTACGGGCTCCGGAGCAGGCATGGCGGCGAGCGGCGCTTCCGGCGCCTTCTCGGGCAGCGCCGGCTCGACCCGCAGCAGCGCCAGCGTCGGGGGCGGCGGCTCCACCTGTTGCGCAAACACCGGCTCGGGCATCACCCGCCGCGTCGGTACGTTGGCGACCTCCTCATGCGCGGCGCGCAGCAGTGCTGCGGCGCCGAGGCCGAAGATCAGGACGGACATGGAAAGGACGATCGCGGCGAGCAGAAAACGGATTCCGGGGAGCATGGGCTCGGGTTCCGCCTGGAGCAGCTTGGTGGCCTGAGGGAAACGCGGTTGATTACTGAATTAGCCGCCTTCGCCGCCGCGAATCAGGCTGAATCCAGAATACAGTAATTCGCCCCCGGCCGTGGGTCCGAAAAATGGCCGATGATGCGGCCGGCAAGATGGGCGGGATTGACGCTCGAATCCTCACCCAATCCGGGCTTTCCCCGGTAAAGTGCGGATCACAAAGCGCCCGATTTGGGCCTGATTTCGCGGATTTGTCTTGAATGCGCCGCTATCTTCCGTCACCTAACCGTTAACGGTCCGGTGTGGCTTGGGGTCTATACAAGAGCGATGATGATCAAGAATCTTCTGACGATCGGCGCCGCAGTGGCAGCCGCCGCGGCGGGAACCTCGCTTGCGACCTCGCTTGCCCTGGCCCAGCAGAGCTACCCTGTGCCTTCAGGCCAGGTCTATTCGGCCGCGCCCGGCTATCCGCCCGGCGGTTACGTGGTCGATGAGCGCCGCCGGCCCGGCAGCCCCGATTTCGACGAGCTGGAGGACGACGACGCGCCGGGTGCGACTGCGCTGCCGCCGCCCGGGCCCGTCGTGTCGCCGAACGATCCGCGCTATGGCCGTCCGGTCTATTCCAACGTGCCGCCGCCGGCCCCGACCGGCCCGATCCTGTCGCCCGACGATCCCCGCTACGGACGCCCCGCCTATTCGACTGCCCCGACCGGTCCAATCCTGTCGCCGGACGATCCCCGTTATGGCCGTCCGGCAGGTCCGCCGCCGGTGATCTACGCCGACCGTCCGCCGGCCTCCGCGCCCGCCGGCGAAAACCGCATTCCCGGCTCCGGCATCGTCCATTCCAACGAGGACGGCTTGCGCCCGCCGGGTGCGATCGGGGCCTCTCCGCCAACCGTCACCGGCGCTGTGCCGCAGCAGCCGCAGGTCGGCGCCGACGGCAGGCCGCTACAGCTCTCCGCGCTGCCGCCGGAAGAGCAGCCGGAAGTCGGTCCCGCACAGCTGCCGCCGCATCTGCGCCGCACGGAAGTGGCCTTCCCCACCAAGGAGCCGGCCGGCACCATCGTGGTCGATACGCCCAACACCTATTTGTACTACGTGCTCGGCAACGGCCGCGCGATGCGCTACGGCGTCCGCGTCGGCCGCGACGGCTTCACCTGGACCGGCGTACAGAAAGTCACCAAGAAGGCCGAGTGGCCGGACTGGCATCCGCCGACCGAGATGATCGAGCGCCAGCCCTATCTGCCGCGCTTCATGGCGGGCGGTCCCGGCAATCCGCTCGGCGCGCGCGCGATGTATCTCGGCTCGACCGTCTACCGCATCCACGGCACCAACCAGCCCTCGACGATCGGCAAGTTCGTCTCCTCCGGCTGCATCGGCATGCTGAACGAGGACGTCTCGGACCTGTTCGAGCGCGTCAAGGTCGGCACCCGCGTCGTGGTGAAGCCGGGCGGTCCGCCGCCTGGAACGGCAACGGCCGCAGCTCCCCCGGCTGCCGGTACCACCACTGCCGCTGCCGCCGCTCCGCCGGCTCCGGTCGGTCCGGTGCCCGGCCAGGGACCGGCCGTCGTGCAGCCGCTGCCGCCGCCGACCGCGATCCGCTGATCCGGCGCAGGTTTCGAATTCAGCCCGCTCTCAGGCGAGAGCGGGCTTTTTCATGCGTGGATACGGGCGGCTGGCTTATGCTCGCCGGCATGATTCTTTGCCGCCGGAGGCCCCCGTGAGGAAACCGCAACTGCTCGTCGCGTTGTTCGCGGCGTGGCTCGCCTTCGTGGCAGCGCCCGCGAGCGCGCAGCGCTCGGTTTGGATCGACGACCTCACCTGGATGGAAGTGCGCGATGCCATTGCGGCCGGCAAGACCACGGCGATCGTCTTCGTCGGCTCCAGCGAGCAGAACGGCCCGCACATGGCTGTTGGCAAGCACAACTTCATCGCCCGCCATTGCGCCGAGCAGATCGCCGGCAGGCTCGGCGATGCCCTGGTCTATCCCGTCATTCCCTTTGCCATCACCGGCGATGCCGCTGCGAAGAGCGCGCACATGCGCTTTCCGGGTTCGGTGACCCTGCCGCCGGATGTGTTTTCCGGTCTCGTCCGCGGTGTGGCGCAAAGTGCGCTGGCCGCCGGCTTCAAGCTCGTGGCTGTCATGGGCGACCATGGCGGCGGGCAGGAGGAGATGGCGCGCGTGGCGCAGGCGCTCGACGCGCAATCGAAAAGGAGCGGCGCGCGCGTCCTCCATGTCGGCGATCTCTATACGAAAGCCGATGCGCAATTCGACGAGCTGCTCGCCAGGCGCGGCATCACCAGCAAGGAGCTGCACGCCGGCATTTCGGATACATCGGCGATCATGTTTCTCGGAGCAGAGAGCTGGATACGCAAGGATCGGATCGCTGCCGCCAGCGAGGCCAACGGCGTGCAGGGCACGCCGGCGCTCGCTACCGCCGAGCTCGGAAAACTGTATCTCGACATGAAGATCGAGAACGCCGTGAACCAGATCAAGGCGTTCCGCCCTGGCAAGTGAGGCGGCTGGATCGAGCGCAAGACGCGGCGCGTTTCAAGCCCGGCAAGCGCGGCCCGAAGCCGCGAATGCCGGGCGAGGCCGGGAGTTAAGTGCACTGTCACCGTAATACCGGTGGGCCGGAGCCGGAAGATCGTTTAGTGCACTGTTATCGTAATTCCACAATCGGCGAGGTCTTGACGCTTTCACACCCAAAGAATGCGCCAACTATTACTCAGGCTATCGAGGCCAACTTCATCATGCTTTAGATCAAATTTGAGAGATATTGCCTAGGTGCGAAGGATGGTCTGCGCCAACGACCCTAAGTCATGGAGCTGCCGAACGCCTCGGCTGGTCAGACTGCGTGCCACTAGCTCGCTTGCTTCAATTGACCCTACAAATTGAATCACTGTACAGGATTTGAAGCCAAGGACCCTTAAGACCACCGAGGCCTCAAGATTATCCAGCAATTCCTTGATACCAGAACCGTCGAGATGCCGCAGCCCACGGCACGCAGTTCTGATGGTCTCGGCACATCGGCTATTCTCAACTTCAACAATGGCACAATGCCGATACTGCGTTAAGAACTCCGGGTCGACCACCGATTCCTCTCGGAGCTGCGAAACGACGCATGCGCGATCACCTTCTACAAAGACAGTGGTATCCACAAAACCGGGTGGGTCGACCCTCAATTTCGCTACCAAACGGCGCCTTTGTGACTCCATCGTCGATGCAGGCATCGGGGCAAGGAAGAGACGCCACACCCCCGTCAACTCTTTTGATCTAGCGTTGACCATCGCCCAAAGCAGACCCATCGCTACAGATCGCTCACTTGCAACCACACTAATCGTTTTCCGTTTCCAATCTACGATGGGCTCCGGATCCTCCCACATGCAGACCCCAGATTGAACAATGAACACTGGTTCCTCTGTATTCCCCCCTTTACGGTAGGTCGAAAAAGACATGCTCGTCGGCTCCCCCTACGAGTGGCTGTCGCGGCCCACCCCCAACTGACCGGACCTCCACATTGAAATGTGGTCCCAAATCACCCTTTGCGTGCCCGAGTGAGTGCTCTCTAATTGTCACTATACTTCCATCCTCTCGGACATATTCATAGACACGACTCGTGACATTGCCGGGAATTACGGTGACAGTGCACTCAATTGACTTTTCGTCGCACGCCGCCGATGCTGTCGGGCATGGCTCGTCTTGCCCGCGTCGTCATTCCCGGCTTGCCGCATCACGTTACGCAGCGCGGCAACGGCCGCGCGCGGACATTTTTCGGCGATGACGACTACGGGCTCTATTGCGATCTGCTCGCGGCGTCCTGCCGCGCCGCCGACGTGCAGATCTTGGCGTGGTGCCTGATGCCGAACCACGTCCATTTGATCCTGGTGCCGTCGGATGCGGACGGGCTGCGCCGGGCGCTGGCGCCGGTTCACCGCCGCTATGCGGGCATCATTCATGCCCGCCGCAAGCGGAGCGGACATTTCTGGCAGGGACGGTTCGGCTGCGTGGCGATGGACGAGGAGCATCTTGCGGCGGCGCTGCGTTATGTGTCGCTCAATCCGGTGCGGGCGCGGCTCGTCGAGCGGGCGCGGGACTGGCGCTGGTCGAGCGTGCGTGCGCAAACCAGCGGGCGCGACGACGGCGTTACGGCGATCGCGCCGGTCCGCGAGCGCTACCCGGATTTTGCGGGCTTCCTGTCGGAAGAGGCCGATGCCGGCATGATCGAAAGGCTGCGCCGGGCCGAGACCGTCGGCCGGCCGCTCGGCAGCCGCGCGTTCCTCGATCGGCTGGAGCGCAAGACGCGGCGCGTGCTCAAGCCCGGCAAACGCGGCCCGAAGCCGCGAGCGGAGCGAGGGGAGAGTTAAGTGCACTGTCACCGTAATACCCACCGTAATACCGTAATACCCGCACCGTAATACCCAATTATACAGTCCCCGAGCGTGGCGCAGTGGCCGGCGCATGGAACCCTCGAATCTCGACTTTTCGAACCTTGAATGCCACTGTTTCTGACGCTATATTGCGTCATAAATTGCGTCTATCGGAGGTTTCGATGGCTTTGGCTCAATATGCCGATAACGGCTTCTTCGCCCCGCGCAAGATCGCCGAGGCGCTGCGGACGACGAGCGAGGAGGTCGCTCGCACTGCGGGGCTTGGTCGCGATGCCGTGCAGCGCAAGGAACGGGTGCGCTCCGACCGGACCCAGCGTCGGCTTCGGGAGATGGTCGAAGTCCTGAACAAGGTCGAACCGCGCTTTGGTTCCGCGCTCATGGCCTATGCCTGGTATCGCTCCGAGCCCTTGCCGGGATTTTCCGGCCAGACCGCGATGCAACTGGTGCGCAGCGGGCGTGCCGATGACGTGCTCGACTACATCGACGCAGTCGATGCAGGCATCCACGCCTGACATCGCCGATGCTCTATCGCGGCCCGCTGTTTCGCGCACTCAATCCTGTTTATGCGCGCGAACCCCTGTCGGGCCGAGGCGCGGAGCTCCATGGCGGGCGCTTCAATCCGAGAGGCGTTCCGGCGCTCTACTCATCGCTCACAGTCCTGACGGCATTGCGTGAGGCCAATCAGGCCGGTTCACTTCAGCCAACGACTCTCGTTTCCTATGATGCTGAAGTCGACGGTGTATTCGACACCAGGGACGAAGCGACGCTCGCGGCAGAGGGCATCGATGCAGCGGCACTTGCCGACGACACCTGGCGAGATCAGATGAAGGCGATCGGAGAGGCAAGGACTCAGGTTTTCGCCCGTGGCCTGATTGCCAAAGGCTATCGTGCGATGCTCGTCCGGAGCTTTGCGCCTGGCGCCACGAAGGACGATCTGAACATGGTGCTTTGGCAATGGAGCGATTCTCCTCCCTCCCGACTCACGCTGATCGACGATGAGAACCGGCTGTCGAGGTAGTGCCGGCTCCATCGACGACCGCGTCGTTTCTCATGAGCCAACTTGGCAGAGGAGACAGACGTCACACCGGCGAGTTGAAGACATTGCGACGGTGAAGCAGCGCCGCTGATTTGCCCGACGTATCAAGTGTCGCTCCGGGCAGCCGTGCCAGCGGCCGCCGGCTACTTTGCATGGGGTTGTTTTCGATATTTTGATTGGGAGTAGGGAACCGCCGGTTCACGCCAGCCTTCGCGGCGGCTCGGCGCCCCCAGTGAAGGCGTCGATGCATTCGACCATCTGGCCGTAATGGATGCCGAGGCTTTCCCGCGTGGCGTAGCCGAGATGCGGGGTGAGCACGAGGTTGTCGAGCTTGCGGAAGGGGTGATCCACCGGCAGCGGCTCGACCGCGAACACGTCGATCCCGGCGCCGGCGATCTTCTTCTGCCTCAAGGCTTCGAGCAGCGCGTTTTCATCGACGATCGGCCCGCGGGCGGTGTTGACGAGATACGCCGTCGGCTTCATGCGCGCGAGGTCGGCAGCGCCGACGAGGCCGCGCGAGCGCTGGCTCAGCACGACATGGATGGTGACGATGTCGGCGGTCGCAAACAGCTCTTCCTTGCTGGCATAGCCGACGCCGGCTTCCCTGCACTTCTCGGCCGTCAGGTTCGGGCTCCAGGCGATCACGTTCATGCCGAACGCCTTGGCGATGCCCGCCATCTTGCTGCCGAGCTTGCCGAGGCCGACGATGCCGAGCGTCTTGCCCTCGATCTCGGTGCCCGCGAAGACCTGCCAGGGCTCGCCGGCATGCATGCGCGCGTTCTCGCGGCCGATGCCACGGGTCAGTTCCAGGATCAGGCCCATGGTCAGCGGCGCGGTGGGGTCGCGGGAATATTGCGTGCCGCAGTACACGATATCTCGCTCCTTGGCGGCTTCCATATCGATCGCGGCATTGCGCATGCCCGAGGTGATCAGGAGTTTCAGCTTCGGCAGCGCATCGATCATCAAGCGCGGGAATGCCGTGCGCTCGCGCATGGCGCAGATGATCTCGAAATCCTTCAGGGCGTTCGCGGCATCCGTCTCGGTGGCAAACGGCTCCTTGAACACGGTGATGTCGACGCGATCGCGGATCCTGGACCAGTCCGCAACCGACAAAGCGAGGTCGAAATAGTCATCCAGGATTGCACAGCGCAGCCGCGTCATGGGGAGGTCCGATCATGCCAAGGGATGACGGCAAAGGCGTCATCGGGAGGGCCGCCATGGTTGCGCGCAATCGGGCTTCGCGCAAGCACGGGACCTGCGTGGAGGGGCCATCGGACAGAAGGCGGGGTTCTTACCGGTCCGAGCCGCGCATGTGCTTGGCGCGCCAGGCCGGGCCGGGGCCGCGCATGTAATGCAGTTCCGGGCGGTAGGGGCTGAATGCCCTGGCGAAGAAGGCGCGCCAGAAGGCACGGAATTCAGCGAGCGGCTTTTCCAGCGCGGCCTGGCCGCTGGACGGAGGGGAATGGGAGGCCGATATGATTGTGGCCATGACGCAGGACCCTTGTTTTCACCGCGGCTTTTGCCGTCTTGGGCGCATTTCGCCGCGTGAAATCAAGCTTTGGCCCGATTCATTAAAAGTTGGTTTCAATTGTAGGGATCGCCTGCGCGTATGGTGTCGGACCCGTATTCATCCGTGGTGAACGGAGGGAAAACGGGTTCCCGCGGTTGCCCTTTCGGGTCAGCGCCGCTATGTCAGCGGCAGCAAATTTTCCCCAAATCCTCTCGTTTCCAAGGGATCGCGATGGCGCGCCAGTTCATCTATTTCATGCAGGGTCTGTCCAAGAGCTATCCGACCCGGAAGATCCTCGACAACATCCACCTGTCCTTCTATCCCGACGCCAAGATCGGCGTGCTCGGCGTCAACGGCTCCGGCAAATCGACCCTGCTGAAGATCATGGCCGGGCTCGACAAGGAATATACCGGCGAGGCCTGGGTCGCCGAGGGCGCCCGCGTCGGCTACCTCGAGCAGGAGCCGCAGCTCGACGCAAGCAAGACCGTCCGCGAGAACGTCATGGAGGGCGTCGCCAAGCAGAAGGCGATCCTCGACCGCTACAACGAGCTCGCGGTCAATTATTCCGACGAGACCGCCGACGAAATGACCAAATTGCAGGACGAGATCGAGGCCCAGGGCCTCTGGGATCTCGACAGCAAGCTCGACCAAGCCATGGACGCGCTGCGCTGCCCGCCCGACGATTCCGACGTGACCAAACTATCCGGCGGCGAGCGCCGCCGCGTCGCGCTGTGCAAACTGCTGCTCGACCAGCCGGAGCTCTTGCTGCTGGACGAGCCGACCAACCATCTCGACGCTGAGTCGGTGTCGTGGCTGGAAGGGCATCTGCGCAACTATCCCGGCGCGATCCTGATCGTGACCCACGACCGCTACTTCCTCGACAACGTCACGGGCTGGATCCTCGAGCTCGATCGCGGCCGCGGCATTCCCTACGAGGGCAACTACTCCTCCTGGCTGGTGCAGAAGCAGAAGCGCCTGGATCAGGAGGGCCGCGAGGAAGCCGCGCATCAGCGCACGCTGGCGCGCGAGCAGGAATGGATCGCGTCCTCGCCCAAGGCACGTCAGGCCAAGTCCAAGGCGCGCTACCAGCGCTATGAGGATTTGCTGAAGCAGGCGAGCGAGAAGCAGACCACGAGCGCGCAGATCAATATTCCCGTCGCCGAGCGGCTCGGCGCCAACGTGGTCGACTTCGAGCACCTCAGCAAAGGTTTCGGCGACAAGGAGCTGATCGAGGATCTCACCTTCAAGCTGCCGCCCGGCGGCATCGTCGGCGTGATCGGCCCCAACGGCGCCGGCAAGACCACGCTGTTCCGCATGATCACCGGGCAGGAGAAGCCCGACAAGGGCACCATCACCGTCGGCGAGACCGTGCATCTCGGCTATGTCGACCAGTCGCGCGACGCGCTCGACGGCAAGAAGACGGTGTGGGAGGAGATCTCCGGCGGTAACGAGCTGATCCTGCTGGGCAAGCGCGAAGTCAACTCGCGCGGCTATTGCTCGTCGTTCAACTTCAAGGGCGCCGACCAGCAGAAGAAGGTCGGCGCGCTCTCCGGCGGCGAGCGCAACCGCGTGCATCTGGCCAAGATGCTCAAGTCCGGCGCCAACGTGCTGCTGCTGGACGAACCGACCAACGATCTCGACGTCGATACGCTGCGCGCGCTGGAAGAGGCGCTGGAGGATTTCGCCGGCTGCGCCGTGATCATCAGCCACGACCGCTGGTTCCTCGACCGCATCGCCACCCACATGCTCGCCTTCGAGGGCGACAGCCATGTCGAATGGTTCGAGGGCAACTTCCAGGATTACGAGAAGGACAAGATGCGCCGGCTCGGCCAGGACAGCATCATTCCGCATCGGGTGAAGTACAAGAAGCTGACGCGGTGAGAAGTCAGGCGTGCGCTGCCATGCGCACGCCGACAGCTTTATGGCGGGTTGCTGCGGCCAGTTGTCGCTTCCCACGCCGACAAGATTGCGTAGATAGAAGCGTCCTTCCGCAACCCCTCTCACGAGCCCTTACAAATGTCCGTCACGTCACATGAGCGCTTGCCGAAGAAGTCCCTCGGCCCTGTCCCGATGCTGATCTTCGGCTCGCGCTGGCTGCAATTGCCGCTCTATGTCGGCCTGATCGTTGCGCAGGGCATTTATGTCGTGCTGTTCCTCAAGGAGCTGTGGCATCTCTTCTTGCATTCTTTCGATTTCAGCGAGCAGCAGATCATGCTGGCGGTGCTGGGCCTGATCGACGTGGTGATGATCTCGAACCTCCTGGTGATGGTGATCGTCGGCGGCTACGAGACATTCGTCTCCCGCCTCAATCTGCAAGGCCATCCGGACGAGCCGGAATGGCTCAGCCACGTCAATGCCAGCGTGCTGAAGATCAAGCTCGCGATGGCCATCATCGGCATCTCCTCGATCCACCTGTAGCGCACCGTCATCGAGGCCGGCGGCCTTGCGGCGGGCAAGACCGCCTATACCGAAACCGGCGTGATGTGGCAGACCATCATCCATACGGTGTTCATCCTGTCGGCGATCGGCATCGCCTATGTGGACCGCATATCGAGTATCGCGCAGGATGAGGCCAAGCGCGCTGCCTCGCATTGACAGGAGTGTTTCTTCTCAATCGCGTGTTATTCGATTGGACGAGACGATAAGGCTGCTTCGCAAGTCGCCGAACCGATCGATAAACGCGCTGGCGCGGGGCATTGCATCGTGCTTATCCAACCTTCTCCGCAAGCCACATCTTGATCAGTGACTGATAGGGAACATCGCGTTTGTTCGCGGCGATCTTGATCTGCTCAAGCAGCGCTGACGGCAGGCGGATCGAGATTGCCGTGGTCGAAGGCTTCAGGTTCGGGAAACGGACGCGTTCGGCTTTGCTCCAGTCGACATAGTCGGTGGAGTCGTGCTTCTCCCAGAACTGGCGCTCCTCGGCTTCGGTCTTGAAAGCGGGTACGCGCTTAAGCTTGTTCATAAAATCTCCGTTCTTTCCGGTGCATGTCGCGCGCCGAGATGACCCGGGTCATTGTTCCGCTCCGTCGGAGCGTAAAGGTAACATGGAGAAGACGGTCTTGGCTGGTCTTCCCCAGCGCGTTGAACCGTTGCTCCCTGCCGCTATGCCGCAGGTCCTCGGCAAGGATCAGGGGATCGTTGAAGAAAATACTTTCCGCCTCTGCTTGACTAACGTCATGTTTGTCCGCGCTCTTGCGGCTGTTGCCCTCGTCCCAATCGAAACCGACGATTTGCTCAAGGTCGATCATTGTATATGATCAATATATACGATCCCAAACGATGCTTCAAGGTCGGTTCCCTCCTCGGATGCCTGGCATTGCTCAATGCTGCCACGTGCGGGATAACACCCGCCCGCGCCGCCGACGCTGCCTTCACGCAGTTCATCGCCTCGCTCTGGCCGGAGGCGCAGGCCGCCCGCGTCTCGCGCCAGACATTCGATCGCGAAACGCGCGGGCTCGAGCCTGACTACAAGCTGCCCGACCTGATCCTGCCCGGGCGGCCGGCGACCGGTGCGCCGTCGCAAGCCGAATTCGTGCAGGTGCCGGCCGACTACGTCAGGGAAAAAACCATCGCGCGTCTGGCAGGCGAGGGGCAGCGGCTGATGCAGAAGCATCGCGCCGCGCTCGATGCGATCGAAAAGCAGTTCGGCGTGCCGGCAGCGATCGTGCTGGCGATCTGGGGCCGCGAGACCGATTACGGCCGCTACGCGCTGCCCCATGACACGCTGCGGGTGGTGGCGACGCAGGCCTATGTCGGCCGCCGCAAGGATCAGTATCGCGGCGAGTTCATTCTCGCGTTGAAGCTGCTCGGCGAGGGCGTGGTGACGCGCAAGACATTCCGCTCGTCCTGGGCCGGCGCCACGGGACTGACGCAATTCCTGCCGTCCGAATACTACAAGCACGGCGTCGATTTCGATGGCGATGGCCGCGTCGATATCTGGCATTCGGTGCCGGACGCGCTGGCCTCCGCCGCCAAGCAACTCGTCAACAAGGGCTGGCGGCCTGGCCTGCGCTGGGCCTACGAGGTGCGCGCGCCCGCCAATGTCGACTGCACCATGGGCACGCCCGAGGCCTCGAGACCGATCGGCGAATGGCTGCGCGCGGGCTTCGTGCCGGTGCGCGGGCAAAAGCTTTTCGCGGCCGAGCAGGCGCAGCCGGCATCGCTGCTGCAGCCCGAGGGCATCTACGGGCCGTCATTCCTGACCACGAAGAACTACTTCGTGATCAAGGAGTATAATTTTTCCGATCTCTACGTATTGTTCGTCGGCCATCTTTCCGATCGCATGACCAATCGGCAGCCTTTTGCCACGCCGTGGTCGGCCTCGACGCAATTGCGTACGACCGCGGTGGAGGCGATGCAGAAGCATCTGACGCGCATCGGTCTCTACAAGGACAAGATCGACGGCAAGGCCGGGATGCTGACCCGCTCCGCACTCGGCGCCTATCAGAAGTCGGCAGGGATCAAGGTCGATTGCTGGCCGAGCGAGGCGGTGCTGCAGTCGATGAGTGTCCGATAACGTTCAACAATAAACCCGGCCGTTGCCGGCCGGGTTTGAGATGTCGAGCGGATGTAGCGCGCTCCGTGCCGCTTAGTCGCAGACCTCGTAGCGGCGCACGCGCCAGCCGTAGCCGTCCCAGAAGCGCTCGCGCACCATGCGGCAGGCCGGATAATCGTCGACATAGACGGGCGCCGGCGCGGCGTAGGCCGGGCGGCTGGAGGCGATGGCGCCGCCGATGATGGCGCCGCCAATCAGGCCGGCGGCCACGCCCGCGGCAACGCCGCGCTGCGCATGAGCCGGGGTCGCGGCGAGCGAACCGGCAATCGTGGCGACCGCAACCATGGCGGCAAATGTCTTCTTCATGTCCTGCTCCTGGAGGGGCGCATCGCGGCGCCGGTTTTTAGGTATTCGCACGCTGTCTTCGAGAAGGCCTTTCCCGCAAGGGAAGCGCAGAACGGTCAACCGAAAGTAAACGCAAATGGTCAATGGCCTGAAATAGCGGTTTTTTCTGGCCACTTGTGTGGAACGCCGCAGGAAACGCCGGCATTTCGCGCGACGTTCCCGCCGATTTAATGAAGATGAACGGGTGTTTATCCGCAGACCCTGACGGTGCGAAGGCGCCATCCGAACCCGTCCCAGAAGCGCTGGCGCTGCAGGTAGCAGGGGCCGGCGGGATCGGCCACATAGGCCGGGGCGCCGTTGTAGTAATAGCTCTGCGGCGGCTGGTAGTAGCCCGGACCGTAATAATAGCCGGGCCCGTAATAATAGCGCTGGGCGTGGGCGGGAAACGCGACGACCGATCCGGCCAAAGCGACGACGGCGGCGAGCGCCGCCAGGGACTTCTTCATGGCTTCACCTTTCCCGTGGAGCATTAACGGCGCACCAGCGAACCGTCGGGCGAAAAGTTCCACATCCGGCCGGAATGATCAATGAACGCGACCGCCGGGTGGGCCGACGAATAGGTGGGGCGGGGCATCCGCGCGGTTATTAGGTCGAGCAGAATCATGATCGGCACTACGGCCTTCTTCATCGCGGTCGCTATCGTCTCGGCGATCATCTTCGCGTGGACGACTCGATCGGACCGGATACGCGACCGGCGCCGCGCATACGCCGACTCGACGACCGGCGACAGCGGCGTCATCTCCTCCCGTAGCGATGGCCTCAGCCTGCTCAATTGGTTCAGCAGCAACTCCTCTTCATCGTCCTCCGACGATTCCTGCACGTCGTCCTCGTCCTTCAGCGGCGGCGACAGCAGTTGCAGCAGCGACGGGGGAGGCGGCGGAGATGGCGGCGGCGGTGGTGGCGGCGACTAGCGGAGGAGCCCGAGCGGCGCGTTCGCATGGTCTCTTAGATTCGTTCTAGGTTTTAGATTCATTCTAGGTTTGATTTGCATCAGTTTGGAATTGCTAAAAAGACCTAGTTTTCCCTTTGCATCGTGCTGTTGGCTTCAGATATCGATTGGGTCAGCAAGCATCACCCAAGGGGCCGCCGGCTTCATGATCGTCTGTTCCTGCAACGTCCTCAGCGACCATGACGTCCGCAATGCCGTGAATGCCGCTTCGGACCTTCCGCGTAATGCCAAGCAGCTCTATGGCTGCCTCGGCTGCAGCGCCGAATGTGGCCGTTGCGCCCGCACCATCAAGACCATCATCGACGAAGCCCTTGGTCCCTGCGCCCAGTCCTGCTGCGCGGGCTGCCCGCACGGCGCGGCCGAAGCAGAGGCCGCGCTTCAGGTCGAAGTCCAGGTCGAAGTCCAGGTCGATTACGCCCTCGCGGCGGCCTGAAACCAGTCGAAAACTCCAGTTCTGCCCCCAATCGGTCGCACCGCCGGTTCCCTGTGGACAGTTGTCCTTGAACGACTTATCATTTAGAAGCGTTCTAAAGTATGATTCCGGTTCGAAGCCGGGACCAAACGTTGGAGTGACATCATGCAGGGCGACGCCAAAGTCATCGACTACCTCAACAGGGGCCTGCGTCACGAGCTGACCGCGATCAACCAGTACTGGCTGCACTACCGCATCCTCGACAACTGGGGCCTGCGCGAGATGGCCAAGGTCTGGCGCAAGGAAAGCATCGAGGAGATGGAGCACGCGGACAAGTTCACCGCCCGCATCCTGTTCCTCGACGGGTTCCCCAACATGCAGGTGCTCGATCCCCTGCGCATCGGGCAGAACGTCAAGGAGATCATCGAGTGCGACCTTGCCGCCGAGCACTCGGCGCGGGCGCTGTACCAGGAAGCGGCGACCTACTGCCACGGCATCAAGGACTACGTCTCGCGCGACCTGTTCGAGAAGCTGATGAGCGACGAGGAGCACCACATCGACTTCCTGGAGACGCAGCTCGACCTGATCGGCCGCGTCGGCCTCGAGCTCTACACCCAGAAGCACATCGGCGGGCTGGAGGGCGGGGAGTAAGCCTCCTTTCGCCGCTGCGAGCGGCTTTGCCGCGCTGTTACTTCGCGTCATGCCCGGGCTTGACCCGGGCATCCACGTCTTTGGTGCGGTACGAAGAACGTGGATGGCCGGGTCAAGCCCGGCCATGACGCAGCAGGGATCGTTGATAGGCCCGTCCTCCTACAATTGCGTCTTGTAGCGCTCGTAGATCGCCTCCTGGCTCTCGCGCTCGCCGAGGCCGGTCTGGTCGTGGATCACCTCGCCGATGGAAGGCATGACCTTGCGCTCGACCGGCTCGGCGCTCCACAGCTTCGAGCGCATCAGCGCCTTGCCGCAGTGGAAATAGGCCTCCGTAACCTCGATGCGCAGCACCGCGCGAGGCGACTTGCCGAACTCCACCATCGAGGCCATCAGCTCGGGATCGTTGCTCAGCGTGCCGCGGCCGCCGACACGCAGCGTCTCGTCGATCCCGGGCACGAAGAAGATCAGCTGCAACAGGCCCGAGCCCTCGACGATGTTGCGAAAACTGTCGATGCGGTTGTTGCCGGAACGGTCCGGCATCAGCAGGCTGTTGGCGCCTGCGACATGGACGAAGCCCGGCGTGCCGCCGCGCGGCGAGGCGTCGACGCTGCCGTCGGAGCCCGAGGTCGCCAGCACGCAGAACGGCGACATCTCGATGAACTTCCTCGAATGCGCATCGAGCGAGGGACGCGCCTTGGCGATCACGCGCTCCGACGGCTTGGGATAGATCGAGGCGAGGTCGCCGGCTGCAAGATCTGTCAATGTTGTTCTCCCCTGTGTTTTGCCGCAAGGTTATCACCGGCAGGGATCGAGGTCATCTTTAGCCGCTCTAAAAAGCGTCCTCGCGAAACGGCCAATCCGTGCCAGGATTGGAGCCTGTTGTCGGATTTTGCAGCCGCCGTTCGTCTTCGAGAACGACAGGCAAGGGAAAACAATTCATGTGCCGCAACATCAAGACGCTGTTCAATTTCGAGCCGCCGGCGACGGAGGATGAGATCCATGCGTCGGCGCTGCAATTCGTGCGCAAGCTGTCCGGCTTCAACCGGCCGTCGCAGGCCAACGAGGCGGCCTTCAACCGCGCGGTCGAGGAAGTCTCCGATGCGGCGCGGCGGCTTCTGATCTCGCTGCACACCCATGCGCCGGCGCGCGACCGCGAGGTCGAGGCCGAGAAGGCGAAGGAACGCTCGCGGCTTCGGTTCGGGGGAGCGTGATCGGCCTCCGCCCAGCGTGACGGACCTCACGGCGGGGAACCTTTGATCCCGGCACAATGGCCGCAATTTTTCAGCCATTGGAGCCGTGCCATGAAACCCGAGACGCCCCTGAAACTGAGCGCGATTGTGTTTGCCATTCTCTGGACCGCCTGGATGGTCTGGTGGAGCGGCACCTTCAACGCGGTCAATATCGGCATCACCAGCGTCGGCGGCGTGCTTGCCGCCTGGCTCTGGTTTCTCGGCATGCGCTGGTATTTCCGCCGCATCGGTTTGCTGCCGAGGTCGTGACACCATTCACACCGTCAGATAACCGCCGTCCGCCATCACGATCGATCCGGTGACGAAGGCCGAAAGGTCGGAGGCGAGGAAGATCGCCGGCCCGACGATGTCCTCGGGCTTGCCGGTGCGGCCGAGCGGCGTGTGCGCCAGGAACGTGTTGACGAGGTCCGGATTGGACGCGCGCACCTGCTCGTTGATCGCGGTCTCGATGAAGCCCGGGCCGATGGCGTTGACGCGCACGCCGTCCCTGCCGAGCTCGGCGGCGAGCGCCTTGGTGAAGCCGAGCACGCCATGCTTGGAGGCGGTGTAGGCCGGCGAGCTCGGCGTCTTCAAATGCAGGAACGACTGGATCGAGCCGATGTTGACGATGCGGCCTTTGTTGGCGCGCAACGAGCCGAGGAAGGCGTGCGTCACGTTGAACACGCCGGTGAGGTTGACGGCGATGATGTTCTCCCAGTCCCGGATCACGGCATCGTCCGCGCCGGTCATGCCGTTGCGGCCGACGATGCCGGCATTGTTGACGAGGATCGTCACCTTGCCGACCTTCTCGGCGACTTGCTTCGCCATCGCGATGCAGTCCTCGCGTCTGGTGACGTCGAGCGCAAAACTGTCGGCCTTGCCGCCGGCGTTGAGGATCTGCTGCGCGGTGGCCGCCGCCGTATCCTTGTTGGCGTCGAGCGCGACCACATGGGCGCCTTCCCGCGCGTAGCCTGCCGCGATGGCGCGCCCGATGCCGGAGCCCGCTCCGGTGACGACGGCGATGTGGTTGGCGAGAAGCGGCATGGGAATTTCCTCTGCTGATTTATGGTTATTGCCGACAAGCTAATTCAAATCGTCGGAAACCAAAATATCGCTTCGTCCTTGCGCGCACCGCCATTCCGTTTTTGGATGGCTGATGGATCGCCATATCGCGGAATGGAGGCATGCGGTGGACCGGTACTGGCAGGCGGAAGGGCCTGACTGGACCGAGGTCGCGCATGTCGTCGCCGGCATTGCCGCGACCGCCGAGGAGGCGGACCTGCGCCATGCGGCGACGCAGGCGATGCCGAGCATCAGCAACGCGGCCGCCAGCCCCCAGGATCGCATGTCGAGCGTGGTGGCGCGGCGCCGGCTTGGCGTGATCCGCGACGTGCTGCACGAATTGACCGCGCCGAAGTTCGGCCGCCGCGGCGCGGAGCAGAAGGTCTTGAGCGAGGACGAACGCTATCGCGCGATGCTGGGCCTGCCGCTCGACGGCCGCCTTGCGGCGAGCGAAATCCACCAGGCGTTCCGCCGGCTCGCCAAGCGCATGCATCCCGACGCCGGCGGAGATGCGCCCGCGTTCCTGGCGCTGTCGGCGGCGCGCGATGCGCTGATGCACCCCGCGCACAAAAAGGGCGGATGACGTCGCCGCAGATCCGCCCTTCTCGATATGTCCGTAGGGCGGGTTGGGCGAAGCCGTAACCCGCCGCGACAACCGCGGACTCCGATGGCGGATTACGCTGTCGCTAATCTAATCCGCCCTACGCAGATTCTCAGAGCTTGCAGACGCCCTTCTTGATCAGGCCGCTCTTCACCGCGAGCGCGGCCTCGAAGGTCTTCACCGGCTTGCTGACGGCCTTGAAGTTCGCCGGGATCGGCTTGGTGGGGAAGCCGTCGTCCCAGATCTGGCAAATCTCCGTGCCGCTCCACTTGATCAGGTGGAAGGGGGCCGCCTGCGCGGGGCTGGTCAGGACGAGCGCGGAGAGCGCAAGGCTGGAAGCTGCACAAAGGGCGAATACACGACGCATGCTGAATGCTCCTATCGGGAAAAGTTGTCCGGTCCCCCGCCTTGCGCATGAGGAATGCGGCGAGGGCGGCGCCCGTCGGACCTGGTGTCCCGGGCATTGATTGAGTGTCGCGGGATCGTGATTGGTTCAAATCGTCGCGACAAAAAGCCCGGCGGCGATGCCGGAAGGATTGCCGCGCCGCCGCGCGATTGCCGTCGACTGCAGAGTGCATTACGGTGACCCGGTTGCGGGCATCGGCGGGGGGCGATCGTGGACGAAAAGCGTGTGACGGCGTTCAACGCATTGCCGCAGCCGTCGTCCTGCCGCCTGATCGATTTCGACGACGTGCAGGTGATGCCGGGGCTGATCCTGCGCACCTATTTCCTGATCGTGAAGGGCACCAAGCCCTGGGTCACCATGGATGTCGGGCTGCATCCCTTGCTCTACGCGACGCGGCCGGACTTCACCGGCATCGAGCTGGTCGGCTGCCAGAACGGCATCGGCCTGCCGCAGGCTGCGCCCTATAGCGTAGCGATCGAGATCACGCATTTGATCGGCACCCGCGGCATCGAGGTGATCGGCGCGACTGCGCGGAAGAAGATCGAGATATCTTAAGGCGACTCTTGATGTGAGGCGATGCAGGGGCCACAAGTAAGGTGTCGTCCCGGCGAAGGCCGGGACCCATAACCACAGGGTCGCGTTGTTGGAATGAGCTGGAGCTCCAACCTTCGCAAAACTGTTCCCTGTGGTTATGGGTCCCGGATCGGCGCTCGCTGCGCTCGCTGGTCCGGGACGACAGCGGAATTCGCGGGCTCGGCTTTTCAAGCACAACGAAGGCATACATTCTCATTCCCGCGACTCGTTTTCGCCCGGGTCTTGCAATTTCGTTTGCTCCCTCTTGGATAGAGGGCGCGGAGAAGGCCGGGCGCCGGCTGCGCCCGCAGCACCGTGTGCAACGGTAGCAAGAAAACGCACACGGATTTGACAGGTACAGCCAGGACATCCCGACCTTCCCCGCGCAATGGTTTGACGGTTTATACGTGATCTCCCCGGTGAGCGGCCTTTTTTGTCACCGTTGCCCCGCCGGCACAGGCCAGCGGGGATAGACGCCAGGGTCGCGGCGCCAGGACCACACGATTTCACCGTCCGCAGCTAGCGTTTCGCCCGGTGCAAGCACCTGACGCAGCAAGCGGCCCATCGCAACCCGCACCACGTTTCGTGACGATCGCGAAACGTCCCTCACGGTGGCACGGGCTGACCGGGCATATAACGCAAATCAGAATTCTAGTAAAGCGAAATATTTTTGACTTTGGGGCTTGACACAATTCCGGGAAGTCGAAGCGATTTGCCTGCTGTGCCGGAATTGCAACACTACCGGCTCCGCTGACAGTGGAGGGCCTGCTGGGGCGCGAACCTTCCACCCGACCGCAATGGCCCCTGCGGATGGAGAATCCGGGGTTTGGACCTCGATCCGCGACTCTCTCCATGATCTCCGCCGGCCCCTGCGAGCCTCAACGGACACGCCGAGAACGTGATTGATCGCGCGCAATCTCGATGAATTCCTCGACGACCTCGCGCGTCTGCGAGCCGCGCCGCCACAGCAGCCCGACATCGATGCTGGGCACGGCGTCGCGAAGATTGCGCACCTCTATGTGGTCGGCGTCCAGCGTCCAGGGTCGGTAGAGAAAGTCGGGGAGAACTGCGATCGCCGCACCCGTGCCGATCAGCGAACGCACCGCCTCCAGCGAGGAGGTGCGCATCATCACCGTAGGCTGCAGCTGGTGGCGCGACCAGACGGCGCGCATCACCGCCTCGATGCGGTCGGCTTCGAGCATGATCTGCTGATACTGCGCGCATTCGGCAAGGCTGGCCTCGCCGCGTGCGGCCAGCGGATGGCCAGAGGCCATCCAGACCCGATTCTGCGAGCGCGTCAGCGCTTCCACGAGTACGGCCTGCGGATCACCCAGCGCATTGGTGACCATGATGGCCAGATCGAGCTCGCCGTTGATCAGCAGGTGTTCGAGGAAGAGCGGCGTATCCTCGACCACCTGAATCTGCACTGAAGGGTGCACGCGCGAGAAGCGCGCGAACAACTCAGCGAGGTAATAACCCGCCACCAGACTCGTTACGCCGATCGTCAGGTTGCCGGAGAGGGTCTCGGTGCGTTCGCGATCCACCATGCCGGCCTCGGCCACTGCGGCCAGAACCTTGCGCGCATTGGCCTGAAAGCGGTGCCCCGGCTCAGTGAGCACCATGCCCCGTGCGCTGCGCTCGAACAGCGCCAGGCCAAGCGTATCCTCAAGCTCCTGAATGCTTTTCGTCACCGCCGACTGGGCGATGTTGAGCATGCGGGCGGCCCCAGCCACCGAGGACGCCTCCGACACGGCCAGGAAATATCGGAATTGCTTGAACGTGAAATGGCGCTGCAAAGTGAGGCCCGGGCTATCTCTTTTATAGAACGAGCGGTCCGCCAATATTGAACTATGCAAGCCCGGGGTCAATGAGAAGAATTCTCAACGCCTTGCAGTTTCCGCCGCCCCGGCGCATTCCCCTGCGGGTACGCCGGAAATCCTGACCCGCACCACCATGGAGATTCCGGAATGAAAAATAGTCCAATTCTGTGGGCGCTCGCTCTGCTCCTCGTCCCAGCCCTGGCTGGCGCCGCCACGGCTCAGACGATGCAGCCACGCAAGGCCATCGGCAAGGGCGAGGGCCAGGTCGATATCGTTGCCTGGCCCGGCTATATCGAGCGCGGCGCCACCGACAAGAAATTCGACTGGGTGACGGAGTTCGAGAAGAAAACATCCTGTAAGGTCAACGTGAAAACCGCGGGCACCTCCGACGAGATGGTCGCGCTGATGAACGAGGGCGGCTTCGACCTCGTGACTGCCTCAGGCGACGCCTCGATGCGCCTTATCGCCGGCCGCAGGATCCAGCCGATCAACGTCTCGCTGGTGCCCAGCTATGGCAAGATCGACGCGCGCTTGCAGAAGGCGCCCTGGCATTTTGTCAACGGCCAGCATTACGGCGTGCCCTATCAGTGGGGCTGGAACGTGCTGATGTACAGCACCAAGGTCTTCGGAGACAAGAAACCGACGTCCTGGAACGTGGTGTTCGAAGAGCAGAACCTGCCTGACGGCAAGAGCAACAAGGGGCGCGTCCAGGCCTTCGACGGCCCGATCTACATCGCAGATGCCGCGCTCTACCTGATGAAGAGGAAGCCCGAACTGGGCATCAAGGACCCCTACGAGCTCAACGAGGCCCAGTACAAGGCGGTGCTGGAATTGCTGCGCGCCCAGCGCAAGCTGGTCGGCAAGTACTGGCACGACGCATTCGTTCAGATTGACGACTTCAGCAACGAGGGTGTGGCTGCATCGAGCAGTTGGCAATTCCAGGCCAACATCCTGGGCAGCAAGAAGGTGCCGGTCGCTACCGTCGTGCCGGAGGAAGGCGCAACCGGTTGGGCCGACACGACCATGATGCACGCGGATGCCAAGAATCCGAACTGCGCCTACATGTGGCTCGAACACTCGTTGAACAAGAGGCTGCAGGGGGACCTCTCCGCGTGGTTCGGTTCGGTGCCGGTAGTGCTGGAGGCCTGCACGGGTAATCCGCTGCTAGGCGACGGCGGCTGCGAGCGTCAGGGCCTCGGATCCTTTGAAAGGATCGCCTTCTGGAAGACGCCGACCGCCAAGTGCAAGACGCAGAACGACCAGTGTATCCCCTATCACAAATGGGTGTCGGACTATATTGCGGTGCTTGGTGGACGCTGAGCCGTCGCCGGTCGCAGCCGCGGGCCGCCCGTCGAGGGCGGCCTGCGGGGGCGGCGCGGATCCGCGCCGGGCTCGATCCAGGGTTTCCTTCGTTGGCCTTCCGCTCATCATGACCCCTTCGCACATTCAGCCCGCTGTCGAACTTCAACAGGTATCCTGCGTCTTCGAGACCGCAGGCAGGAAGGTGCATGCGGTCGACCGAGTAGACCTCCGAATCGAGCCCGGCGAGTTTTTCACCCTGCTTGGACCTTCCGGCTCCGGGAAGACCACCTGCCTGCGCATGATCGGAGGCTTCCAATTGCCCAGCAGCGGCGCAATCCGCATCGAGGGCGAGGATGTCTCGCAGCGCCCGCCTTTCCTGCGCCCGGTGAACACGGTGTTTCAGGACTACGCGCTGTTTCCGCACATGAACATCCTGGAAAACGTGGCTTATGGGCTGATGGTGCGGGGCGTCGATCGCGCCAAGCGCGAGAAGCGCGCCCTCGCGATGCTGGAAATGGTTCAACTGCCCGAGATCGGCGCTCGCAAGCCGGTGCAACTTTCCGGCGGCCAGCGTCAGCGAGTCGCGTTGGCGCGCGCACTGATCAATGAGCCCAGGGTGTTGCTGCTCGACGAGCCGCTTGGGGCGCTGGACCTCAAGCTGCGCGAACAGATGCAGAGCGAGCTCAAGCGGTTGCAGCGCCAGCTCGGCATCACGTTTGTCTTTGTCACGCACGACCAGCACGAAGCGCTGTCGATGAGCGACCGTATCGGCGTGTTCCACAGGGGGCGGCTCGAGCAGGTGGCGACGCCCACCGCGCTCTATGCCAACCCGAGCACGCGCTTCGCCGCCGAGTTCGTCGGCTCGGCCAATGTGCTGCATGGCGAACTGGCGCGGCGCTTCGGCAATGGCGCCGAAGCCGTGATGATCCGCCCTGAACTAGTTCGCCTTGGGGCCGCCGAGGGAGCCACCGTGCGGGGCCGCGTGGTCGAGACGCAGTTCTTCGGCGCATTCTGGCGCGTGCATATCGAGTTGTCCGCAGCCTCGACCCGTCTCATCGCCGACCTTGCGGCCGGCGATCAGACCGAACCGCCCGCGCCGGAGGCGATCGTGCACCTGCATTGGGACGCCGACGCAGTTCACGTGATCGAGGATAACGTGACGGTTGCGGCCGACGCGGGGGAAACCGCATGAGCCTCAGCGCCATCAGCGCCACCGGCACGGGCCCGCTGCCGCCGCGGCGTGCCCATTGGGCAGACGCGATCTCGGCGCTGCTTTACCGCCGCCACGGCTTGTGGCTCGCGGCGCTGTTGCTGCCGCCTCTCCTGTGGTTCGGCATCATCTACCTCGGTTCGCTACTGAGCCTGCTGGCCCATAGCTTTTTCCGCCTTGACGATTACTCAGGCCTGATCGTCTACGAGATAGGCCTCTCCAACTTCATCGAGATCTTCACGCCTGCCAATCTGGATGTCGCCTTCCGCACCACGCTAATGGCCGTACTGGTGACGCTGGCTTGCACGGCGATCGCCTTCCCCATCGCTTACTACATGGCGCGCTACGCGCACGGAGCAACCAAGGCGCTGTTCTATGTCGCCGTGATGCTGCCGTTGTGGTCCAGCTACCTGGTCCGCCTGTACGCCTGGAAGCTGCTGCTGGCCAAGGAAGGCGCGATCTCCTGGTTCGCGCAGGCGCTTGGCGTGCAGGGTGCGCTGGATGCGCTGCTTGGCCTGCCGGTGGTGGGTGGCCATTCGCTGAGCTTTTCGCCGCTGGGCACCTTCATCGTCTTCGTCTACATGTGGTTGCCCTTCATGATCCTGCCCATCCAGGCGGCGATCGAACGAATCCCTTCCTCGCTGCTGGAAGCCTCGGGCGATCTCGGCGCATCGCCGCGCCAGACTTTTCGGCGAGTCATCCTGCCATTGGCCATGCCGGGCGTGGCAGCGGGCTCGATCTTTACCTTCTCGCTGACGCTCGGCGATTACATCATCCCGCAGGTCATCGGTAACTCGACGCTCTATATCGGCCAGGTAGTCTATCGCCAGCAGGGCGTGGCCGGCAATCTGCCCTTCGCGGCAGCCTTCTCCCTGGTGCCCATCCTGGTGATCATCGCTTATCTGTGGTTCGCCAAGCGCAAGGGGGCGTTCGATGCCCTATGAGGCGGCCCCGGTCAGCAACCGCGCCCGCGCTTCGGCGGGCCTGCGCATCGCCGCCTGGGCGGGTCTGCTGTTCCTGCATCTGCCGCTAGCACTCATCGTGCTCTATGCATTCAGCGCCGAGGACAAGAGCTACGTCTTCCCGCCGCCCGCGCTGACCACACAATGGTTCGGGATTGCGCTGCAACGCGAGGACCTCTGGGCGGCCTTGCGGCTCTCCGCCGAGGTCGCTCTGCTGGCCACCGCGACCTCCCTGCTGCTCGGCACGCTGGCGGCGTCGGCGTTGGCTCGCGCGCGCTTCTTCGGGCGCGAGACCGTCAACCTGTTGCTCATTCTGCCCATCGCGCTGCCCGGCGTACTCACCGGCATGGCCCTGCGCTCGGCCTATCACGCGATGGAAATTCCCTTCTCCTTCTGGACCATCGTCATCGGCCACGGAACCTTCTGCGTGGTGGTGGTCTACAACAACGCGGTGGCGCGGCTCAGGCGCATCAGTCCTTCCCTGATTGAGGCGTCGCTGGACCTTGGCGCCAACGGACTGCAGACCTTCCGCTATGTCGTCTTGCCGCAACTGGGCAGCGCGCTGCTCGCCGGCGGGCTGCTTGCCTTCGCGCTCAGTTTCGACGAGGTGATCGTCACCACCTTCACCGCCGGCCAGCAAACCACGCTGCCGATCTGGATGCTGCAGGAGTTGATCCGTCCTCGCCAGCGCCCGGTTACCAACGTGGTCGCGGTTTTCGTGATCCTGCTCACCTTCCTGCCCATCGTCGCCGCCTACTGGCTCACGCGCGCCGATGAGGGCGGCCAACGCGGTTGAGGCCCCGCTTTGACCGCATCCCCTTCATCCGATCCCAGACGCGCCGAGGAGACCGCCATGGCAAGCCTGACAACCGAGACCCAGTTTCCCGTCGAATTGCTGATCGACAGCCTGCCGCAGCGCGGCGAGGGGCCGACCGAGACCATTCTCAACCCCGCGACCGGCGCACAGCTCTGCGTGGTCAATGAGGCCTCGCCCGACCAGGTGACGCGCGCGGTCTCGGCGGCGCATCGCGCCTTTGCGGGCTGGTCGCTGACCACACCGGGCGAGCGGGCGGGCCTGCTGCTCAAGCTGGCCGATGCGATCGAACAGCGCGCCGAGCAATTCTCGCGCCTGGAGTCGCTGAATTGCGGAAAGCCCTATGCGCGCGCCCTCGGAGATGAAATTCCGGCGATTGCCGATTGCTTTCGCTTCTTTGCCGGTGCGGCGCGTGCGCAAACCGGCGCTGTAGCGGGCGAGTACCTCGCCGGGCATACCAGCATGATCCGCCGCGATCCCATCGGCGTCGTCGCCTCGATCGCGCCCTGGAATTACCCGCTGCTGATGGCCGCCTGGAAAACCGCGCCGGCGCTGGCCGCCGGCAACACGGTGGTGCTCAAGCCCAGCGAGCAGACGCCGCTGACGACGCTGCTGTTCGGGCGCATCGCGGCGGAAATCCTGCCCAAGGGCGTCCTCAACGTGGTTTGCGGCCGCGGTGGAAGCGTGGGTCAGTTGCTGGTTGAGCATCCAAATGTACGCATGGTGTCGGTCACCGGCGATGTTGCAACGGGCCGCAAGACCCTGCAGGCCGTCTCCGGCTCGCTCAAGCGCACCCATCTGGAACTGGGCGGCAAGGCGCCAGTGATCGTCTTCGACGATGCCGATCTCGCGGCAGTGGTCGAGGGCGTCCGCGTCTTCGGCTATTACAATGCCGGCCAGGATTGCACGGCGGCGTGCCGCATCTATGCCGCGCCCAAGATCCACGACAAGCTGGTCGCCGATCTCAGCGCCGCCGTGTCGACCCTGAAGATGGGGACCCAGGACGAGGAAGGCGTCGAGCTTGGTCCGCTGATCTCCGACCGTCAGCGCAATCGCGTTGCCAGCTTCGTCGAGCGCGCGCAGATGACCGGCCATGTCGAGATCACCACGGGAGGCAAGCTGCGCCCCGGGCCGGGTTTCTTCTACGAACCCACGGTGATCGCCGGCGCGCGTCAGGACGACGAGATCGTGCAGCGCGAAGTGTTCGGCCCGGCGGTTTCGGTGACAAGGTTCACCGACGAGGAACAGGTCCTGGCCTGGGCCAACGACTCCGAATATGGCCTGGCTTCCAGCGTTTGGACGCAGGATGTGGGTCGCGCGATGCGCGTATCCAAGCGGTTGCAGTATGGCTGCACCTGGATCAACACGCACTTCATGCTGGTCAACGAGATGCCGCATGGCGGGCTGAAATCCTC
>NZ_JBQTHN010000101.1:0-32180 GCF_052389815.1 Bradyrhizobium sp.
TGGCGGTGACGGAAGCGCCGCCATTTGCAACCATCGCCAGGAAGCCGGGCTTCGACCAGGCAAAGACCGCAGCCTTCCTGCTCGAGCCGCATCCCAAGATGCCGCCGATCGGGCTCAGCCGTGAGGCCGCGGCGGATCTTGCCGCCTTCATCGCCAGCCAGAAATAGCCGAAGTTCGAAGCGGCTCCTGATAGGCCCGGCTGTCGAGCACGGCGACTTCGTATTCGCCGCAGACCGGCACTTCAAGTGCGGGTCCGACGATGGTCTTCATTCGCGATCGCGATCTTGCGCCCCATGAAACACGCCGAGGACCAGAACCTCGTCGGGGTCGACTACACCAATCTCGTAGACGATGATGTATGGTAACCCGCGCACCACCCATTCATGGGTGCCTTCGACACGGCCGACATGTCCGATACGCGAGAATTCGGTCAGGCGTTCGGCAGCTGAGCGGATGCGCGCGACAACCTGGGTAGCCGCAATCGGATTGCGCTCTTTGATGTATTCATAGATTCCGGCGATTTGCTCGCGAGCCTGCGCAGTGTAACGCAGCCTCAAAGGCCGCATGACTTCCAGAGCGCCGCCATCTGCTCGTCGGTCGCGAACGTTCCCCGTCCCTCGCGGATTTCACGACGGATGCGCGCAACCTCTTCGGCCTGCGCATCGGTCAGCCGGTAGCCGCTCGCGTCCTGGCGTTCCATTTCGAGCAGGATTTCCGCAGCATCTTCCTGGCGCTCCTTTGGCCAGTGCCGCACGCGTTCCATGACTTCTTCAATATCTTTGGCGCTCATAGCCCGGTTTATAGCAAAATGTTTGGGCTTCGTCACCGCCAGACGACAGCTTGAAGGCAACAGCAATCACTGAGAAGATGTCGCGGAAAGGACGCACCCTTGAAATTGCTCCTGCCCCTCCTTCTGGCCCTAATCGCCGCTTCGCCCACGCTGGCGATCGAGCAGAATTGCCGGTTCATCCCGGCCAAGGCCGAACGCGAGGCGTGCTACTCGCGGCAGGAGGCCGAACTGGCTGCCAGACGCAAGCCGTCGCCGACTGCCGACAGCAAATACATGGAAACCATGCAGCAGATGCGGCGGGAAGATGCGGAAGTCTACCGCAGCCTGCGAAGCATCTGCCGCGGCTGCTGAGCTCAAGCCTTCGCGCTCCACTGCCCGGCCCGCTTCTCGGCAAACGAGGCCAGGCCCTCGGCCGCTTCCGCGGTCTGGCGTTTTGCCGAGTGCAAACGAACGAGGCGCGCATAGGCGGCGTCATCGACGGCCATGCCGCCGAACGAGCTTTCCATCGCAAGCCGCTTGGTCTCGGTCAGCGCCTCCGGCGCGTTGGCGAGCAGCTGCTCCACCACCTTGTCGCCAGCGGCATCGAGCTCGGCGAGCTTCACCACCTCGTGCACGAGTCCGATGCGGCGCGCTTCCTCGGCGCCAAAGCGCTCGCCGGTCAGCGCGTAGCGGCGCACCTGGCGCACGCCGATGGCGTCGCACAGCTGCGGGATGATGATCGCGGCCGTCAGCCCCCAGCGCACCTCGGTGATCGAGAACATCGCATTGTCGGCGGCAATCACGATGTCGCAGGCCGAGATGACGCCGGTGCCGCCGCCGAAACAGCCGCCCTGTACCAGCGCCACCGTCGGCACCGGCAGCGTGTTGAGCCGCTGCACCGCCTCGAAGGTCGCGCGCGAGGCTGCCTCGTTCTCGGCAGGCGACCCCGGCCGCACGCTGTTGATCCACTTCAGGTCCGCGCCGGCCTGAAAGTGCCGGCCATTGCCCTTGAGCACGACGACCCGCAGCGGTTTCTTTCCCAGATCGTCCATGGCCGCAAGCACACCCTGGATCAGCGCGCCGTCATAGGCATTGTTGACCTCCGGCCGGTTGAGCGTGACGGTGGCGACCCCGCGATCACTGAGATTCCACAGGACTGGGTTGGCCGGCATGGGCGATCCTCTCTGGCGTTGTTGCGGCCGGCACTATGGCGAAGTGCGCGGGCGATGATCCATCGCTTTCTGCCGAGGCCCGCCGCGTCAATCGCATGACATCACCCGGTTGCGCATCCGCGCCTGGATGTGGAAACTGGCGCACCATTCCGGGAACGGGACATTTCATGCGCATCTGCATTTTCGGCGCGGGCGCCGTCGGCAGCCATTTGGCGCTGCGGCTTGCGCGCGCCGGCAACGAGGTTTCCTGCGTGATGCGGGGTGCGCATCTGGCCGCCGTGCGGCAGAACGGCCTGATGCTGCGCGTCGGTAGCGAGGAATTCAAGGCGAAGGTCAAGGCCTCCGACAATCCGGCCGACCTCGGGCCGCAGGATTTCGTCATCAGCACGCTGAAGGCGACCGGCGTCGCCGCGCTCGCCGGCGGCGTCGAGCCGCTGCTGAAGGATGACACGGCGATCGTGTTCGCCCAGAACGGCATTCCCTGGTGGTACGACATCGGCCTGCCGAAAGATCATCCCGCGACGCCCGACCTCGCCTTTCTCGATCCCGGCGGCGCGTTGCGCGCGGCGATCCCGAAAGCGCGCATCGTCGGCGGCGTGATCTTTTCCTCCAACGAGGTGATCGCGCCGGGCGTGGTGGAGAACCTCTCGCCCGAGCGCAACATGCTGCTGGTCGGCGAATGCGACGACCGCGAGGGCGAGCGCATCGCGCGGCTGCGCTCAGTGCTGGAAGCGGCGCAGTTCGCATCAAGCGCGGTGGCGCAGATCAGGGAGACGATCTGGTCGAAACTGCTGACCAACATGTCGATGTCGATCCTGTGCCTTTTGACGGGCCAGACAGCGCGCGCGGTGCGGGACGAACCGGCATTGAGGGACGTCATCCCGCATCTGCTCGACGAGGCCAACGCGATTGCGCAGAGCTGCTACCCCGGCGTCAAGCGCATCACCCGCACGGGGCCGGCGCCGAACCACAAGCCGTCGATCCTGCAGGACTGCGAGCTCGGTCGCGCCATGGAGATCGACGCGCTGGTGCGCGCACCGGCCGCGTTCGCGCGCCAGGCCGGCCTCTCGACGCCGATGATGGACCTGATGGGCGCGCTCGCCATCCAGCGCGCGCGGGACAAGGGGCTCTATGCGCCCTGAACGCACGACGGGAAACGCGGGAAAGCAAGCATGCAAGTCAAAGGCAAGGTTTGTGTGGTCACCGGCGGCGCAAGCGGCATCGGCGAGGCGGTGGCGCGCGCCTTTGCGGCATCAGGCGCGCGCGGCGTGGTTGTCGCGGATCTCAAGACGTCGCGCGAACGGCTCGCCGCCGTCGCCGGCGACATCGACGGCCTCGCGGTCACCGCCGACGTCGGCATCGAGGAGGACGTCAAGGCGCTGATCGCAGCGAGCGAAGCCAAATACGGCCCGGTCGACGTCTTCTTCTCCAACGCCGGCCTGTCGCGTAAGGGACAGGAGACGGCGTCCGACGCCGACTGGGACGTCAGCTGGCGCGTGCATGTCATGAGCCACGTTTTCGCAACGCGCGCGCTCGTCCCCGGCATGCTGGCGCGCGGCTCCGGCTACCTGCTCAACACCGCCTCCGCCGCGGGCCTGCTCGCCTCGCTCAACTCGATGCCTTATGGGGTGACCAAGAACGCAGCGGTCGCGCTCGCCGAGCATCTGGCGATCCAGTATGGCGATCGCGGCATCCGCGTTTCCGTGCTGTGCCCGCAGTCGGTTCAGACCGGCATGACCACGCCCGGGCCGAGCGCGGCACGGGTGGACGGCGTGATGCAGCCGGAGGAAGTCGCGCGCATCGTCATGGCGGCGATGGAGGAAGAGCGCTTCTTGATCCTGTCCCACCCGCAGGTCGGCGAATACATGACGCGCAAGGCCGCGAACCGCGACCGCTGGCTGGCGGGCATGCGGCGGCTGCGCGACAAGATTTATGGGGCGCGTTCGGCCTGAGTGTAGCGGCGTATTAGGCTGTCGTCCCGGCGAAGGCCGGGACCCATAGCCACCAATGCACATGGTCGGAGGACTCTGGAGCTCCAGCGAGATCTAACAACACCACCCTGTGGTTATGGGTCCAGCCTTCGCCGGGACGACATCGGAGAGATTGGCGCGCGATATCATCGACCCATCGGACGAACGCACCCAGAATCTCCGCCAGCACCTCGCGGTCGTTCCGCCCCGAACTCTTCAGCACGTGGAAGGAATGATCGGCGCCCTCGGCGAGGTGCAGCGTCGCTCGATCGCCGACCCCCTTCACGACGGACTTGAGCAGACTCAACTCCGCCAAGGCATCGCGCGTGCCCTGCAGGAAAAGCATCGGTACCTTCACATCGGCGAGATGCGTGGCCCGCTCCGGAGACGGCTTCCCTGCCGGATGCAGCGGAAAGCCGAAGAAGGCGATGCCCTTCACGCCCTCAAGCGCCGCCTTTGCCTGCGCCTGCGACGTCATCCGCCCGCCAAAGGATTTTCCGCCCGCGAGCAGCGGCAATCCCGCGCAATTCCTCGCCGCCGCCGCCACGGCCGCGCGCACGGCAGCGTGCGCGACCGGCGGCGGATCGGGCCGCTTGCTGCCCTTCTCCATGTAGGGAAACTGATAGCGCAGCGTCGCGATGCCGCGCTCGGCAAGGCCTGCTGCGATCGCCTCCATCGAGGCGTGGCGCATGCCGGCGCCCGCGCCGTGCGCCAGCACGTAGCAGGCCCGCGCATCCTTCGGCCGCATCAGCAGTGCGGACACGCTGCCCGCACTGCCGACTTCAAACTTCAGTTCCTGCGCCGAGGTCATCGCATTGCCGCGGCAACAAGGCCGCGCCTCAAGCCCTGATGTTGTTGTCGCGGACGACCTTGCCCCAGAAAGCGAGCTGCTTTGTGAAGAAGGCGTTGAACTCGGCGGGATCGCTGAGGACCAGATTCATCATCTGGGTCTCGCGCAGCTTGGCGCTGGCCGCGGGTTCGCTGAGGATCTCGCGGACATCCTTCGACATCCTGCCGACGACGTCGGCCGGCGTGCCCTTCGGCGCGAAGACGCCCCACCAGGCCAGCGTCTCGAAATCGGGGAAGCCGGCTTCGATCGCAGTCTGGGTGTCCTTCAGGGCCGGCAGCCGCGCGCGGCCGAGCTGCATGATCGGGCGCAGCTTGCCGCCCGCAAGCTGCGGCGTGATCAGCGCCGCCGAGCCCGCGATGAGATCGACATGGCCGCCGATCACGTCGTTCAGGGCAGGGCCGCCGCCGCGATAGGGCACGTGCTGCAGATCGACGCCGGCCTTGCTGCCGAGCAGGGTCATGGCGAGATGGCCGAGCGTGCCGATGCCGACGGAGGCATATTTCACCGAGCCGGGCTTGGCTTTCGACGCTGCGACGACGTCGGCAAATGTCTTGTAGGGCAGGTCGGCATTCGCCGCGATCACGTAAGGCGCGGTGCCCACCAATGACACCGGCACCAGGTCGCGCTCGACGTCGACCGGCGGTTTGTCGAGAATCGCGGGGATCACCGCATGGGAATCGAAGGTCACTAGCCACGACGATCCGTCCGGCGCCGCCTTGGCGACCTGCGCCGCGCCGAGCGAGCCGGCGGCCCCCGACTTGTTCTCGATGATGACCACGCGGCTGTGTCTTGCCTGCAGCGGCGTCTGAAGCATCCGCGCCAGCGCGTCGGTCGATCCGCCCGGCGGGAATGGCACCACCAGCGTGACGGGGTTGGATTGCGCCCAGGCCGGTGCACATACCGGCGCAACAGCCAGCGCCGCCGTGCCCGCGAGCACGGCGCGTCTCGTAAACTTCATATTCGTCTCCTCCTGATATCGCCGCTCCATTTTTCCTGGCTTGCGGCGTTAGCCTGTCCCAAAGCCCGAACCCGGCTTCTTGTACTCCGGCCGTGGCGGGCTGAAGATGTCAAGCACACGGGCGCCTTGCGGTCCAGCCCGCATGGTGTGCGGGACGTTGCCGGGCGTGCGCCAGAAATCGCCCTTCTTCACCTCGATCTCCTCGTCGCCCTGCACGCGGATCGCCGAGCCCTCCAGCAGCACGCCCCATTGCTCCTCGGGATGATGATGCAGGGTGCCTTGCGCGTTGGGCGCGATCGTCACCACCGAGAGCATCGCCTGCTCGCCGGCGAAGATGCGCGTCGTGACGCCCGAGGCGAGCTCGCGGAGCACGCCGTCGGCGGGATTGTCGAGATTGTGGAATTCGCTGCGCTGGCTCATGGCTCTTCCCTGTTGTCAGACGATTCGATCAGGCTTTGCCGTAGCTGCCTTGATAACGGCCCTCGCGGACCGAAAGCAGCGTCGCCTCCTCGCGCGCGACCTGTGCCTTCACGGCCTCGAACAAGGCCGGCGCTGAGCTTTGCGAAAACGACACCACGCCATCCTCGTCGCCGACCACGATGTCGCCGGGCGATATCACGGCACCCCCGACCGAGACCGGCACGTTGATCTCGCCCGGGCCGCTCTTGTAGGGGCCGCGGTGGATGACTGACCTCGCGAAACAGGGGAAGTCATCGGCGGCAAAAGCCGCCACGTCGCGGATCGCACCATCGATGACGTAGCCCGCGGCGCCGCGCCATTGCGCGATGTTCTTCATGATCTCGCCGACCAGCGCGCGCGTCTCGTCGCCGCCGCCGTCCACGACGAGCACGTCGCCCGGCCCCACCATTTCAAGCGCGCGGTGAATGGCGAGATTGTCGCCCGGACGGGTCTTGATGGTGAAGGCGGTGCCGACCAGCCTGCCCGCACGATGGAAGGGCCTCAAGCCGACGGAGCCGGCAAGCCGCGCGAGGTTGTCGGAGATGATGGAGGTCGGCGCTTGCCGGAATGCCTCGATCAGTTCGGCTGGCGGCTTCGCTACTGTACTCGCCGCGACGGTGACACTCATGCAGATCGCCCCCGGCTCCGGGCACTCGCCGCCCGGTCGCTTCTTTGGCGGTCAGGATTGCACGGCGAGGGTCCGTTTGCCCATCGCATTCCCGTCGATCAGCCATAACGGAATTGGATAGCGGCAGAGTTGCTTGCGACGATGTGAAACGCGGGCGAAATGGAAAGATGGCGATCCCGGCATGACTCGAACATGCGACCTACGGTTTAGGAAACCGCCGCTCTATCCAGCTGAGCTACGGGACCGCGAACCCGCGTGGGGTATCGACTGCCTCATAGCAGAGCGGGCGCGCCATCGGAAGCCGGGTGAAGCGTCATAATTCGGCTAGCGGGAGGGCCGGCTCAGGCCAGGAACCGCAAGTCGGGCTTGGCGAACGCGCGGACGTCGGTGGAGCCATCCTTCTTCCGCGCGGACTTTATCTCGACCGACAGCGCCAGGCACTGGCGCAGCGCGAGGTCGGCCTGCTTCATCTGGTTCCGAAGTTCGCGCTTGTCGAACAGGGTGAGCGCGGGATCGCCGAGCCGGCGCCAGGCAGCGGCCAGCCATCGTTGCAGGGTGGCGATGTGATTCTGGATTTCCGGTTCGGTCATTCCCGCTCGGCCAGAAGGTCAATGTGCTGAGGCGAGTGTAATGCTGATTCGGGTTTCACCAAACAAATGATCGCAATCATGCGAACTGACACGCGATCAACGCCGCCCCTTTTGCAGCGCGGCAGCGGTTGCAGGGGCTCCCCGCGGGTTTCAGCGTGACAAGCGGGCCGGGAATGGCGACAATCTCAGCAACGATACTGGTGAGCGCCGAGCTCACGACTACAAAACGCCGCCGGGCAACGGCGGATCATAACAGGGAGAGGAACCCATGAAGCGCAGGACAGTACTCGCCGGCCTTGCTGCAACGACCGCCGCAAGCGCCCTCGGAATGCCGTCGATCCTCCGGGCCCAGGCACCGGTCACGCTGAACGGCGCCGTGCAGTTCAACGACGACCATGCCTTCACGAAGGCGCTGACCCGTTTCGAGGAGCTGGTGAAGAAGTATTACGGCCAGCCGGTCAACTTCACCCTGCACAAGAACTCCTCGCTCGGCCTCGAGAAGCAGTATTTCGAGTATATGTCGCAGGGCAAGGCGGTGGATTACGGCATCGTCTCGCCGGCGCACATGTCCACCTTCGCCAAGGCCGCGCCCTTCATCGATGCACCCTTCGTGTTCAAGGGCATCGAGCACATGAACAAGGTGGTGCAGGCCGGCATCCTCGCGCCGGTCGCCGACGAGATCGCCACCAAGGCGGAAGTCGTGCTGATCGGCTATGCCGGCGGCGGCGTGCGCAATATCTTCGCCAACAAGCCGCTGAAGAACCTCGCCGGCCTCAAGGGGCTGAAGGTACGCGTGCAGGGCGCGCCGATCTGGTCGAAGACCTTCGCAGCCGTCGGCATGAGCCCGACCGTGATCGCCTACAACGAAGTCTACAACGCCATCCAGAACGGCGTGATCGCGGCCGGCGAGAACGAGGCGGCCGGCGTCGAGGCGATGAAGTTCTACGAGGTGGCGCCGCATCTCAACCTGACGCAGCATGCGGTGTCGATCCGTCCGATCTGCTTCTCGGTGAAGACGCTGAAGACGCTGCCGAAGCCATTGCAGGACGCGATCATGAAGGCCGGCAAGGAAGCCGGCGATTTCGGCCGTCAGCTCGAATCGAGCGAGGAAGCCGTCAAGCTGGACACGCTGGAGAAGGCGGGCAAGCTCAAGCGCGTGCCGTTCGAGGAACGCGACGCCATGAAGAAGCTCGCCGATCCCGTGATGGCAACCTATGCCAAGGAAATCGGCGCCGAGGCCATCTACGAGAAGATCAACGCCGCCTGACCCGATCGAGTAACGGGAGCGGCGAGCATGAAACGGCTCGCCGCTCCCGGCCTTGCTGCCCGCCCGGAGTGCCAATGACCGACATCCCGACGCCGCAAAACCCGTCGCCGTGGCGCCGAGTGACGGCCCTCTACGCCAGGCTGCTGAAATTCCTGCTCGCCGCCTGTCTCGCCAGCCTGATCTTCCCGGTCACCCTGCAGATCGTCTCGCGCTACACGTCGCTGATCCCCTCCTACATCTGGACGGAGGAGATGGCGCGCTTCATGTTCATCTGGACCATCATGATCGGCGCGATGGTGGGCGTGCGGGAAGCCCTGCATTTCGAGGTAGACGTGTGGCCGGAACTGTCGCGGCGCGGCGAGGCGGCGGTGCGCATCCTGGCCCGGCTCGGCATCCTGGCGCTGGCGCTGGTGTTCGTGTTCGCCGGCATCGAGTTCACCCGCTTCGCCTGGCACCGCACCTCCGAGCTTGCCGAGCTGCCGCTGTGGATGATCCACGTCGCCTGGCCGGTAGCGGGCTTCACGTGGATCGTGTTCGCGGGCGAGCAGATCGTCGATGAGGCGAAAATCCTGCTCGGGAGGGCGCCATGACCGGCGCCGTGCTTTCCGCCGGGCAGGCCGCAGCCGTCCTGTTCGGCACGTTCGTGGCGCTGCTGATCGCGCGCGTGCCGGTCGCCTTTGCGATCGGGCTTGCCTGCGTCCCCATTCTCCTGATCGAGCCGCGGCTTTCGCTGATGATGCTCGCACAGGAGACCTTCAACGCCTACAACTCCTTCATCCTGCTCGCAGTGCCGTTCTTCCTGCTGACGGCCAACCTGATGAGCATCGGCGGCATCACCGACCGCCTGGTGGCGCTGTCGCGCTCGATGGTCGGGAGCTGGCCGGGATCGTTGGCGCAGATCAACGTGGTGCTGTCGGTATTCTTCGCCGGCATCTCCGGCTCCTCCACGGCGGACGCGGCAAGCCAGTCGAAGATCTTCATCGATGCGCAAACCAAGGAGGGCTACGACCTCTCCTTCTCCATCGCGATCACGGCGGTCTCGGCGGTGCTTGCGGTGGTCATCCCGCCCTCGATCCTGATGATCGTGTGGGGCGGACTGATCTCGACCTCGATCGCGGCGATGTATCTTGCCGGCATCGTGCCGGGTCTGCTCATCGCCGGCGCGCAGATGGCGACCGTGCATGTCTATGCGGTGCGGCGGGGCTATCCCACTTACAAGCGCGAGAGCTGGCGCGAGATGCTCTTTGCGGCGTGGCGCTCGGTGCCGGCGATGATGACCCCGTTCATCATCGTCGGCGGCATCCTGCTCGGCTGGTTCACCGCGACCGAATCCGCCTGCATCGCCGTGCTCTATTCCATCGCGTTGTCGACCTTCTTCTACCGCGAGACCGGCTGGCGCGAGCTCTACAAGGCGCTGCTCGACACCGGGCGGCTCGCCGCGGTGGCGCTGTTCTGCGTCGGCACCGCCAGCGCGTTCGGCTGGCTGCTCGCCTATTACAAGATCCCGCAGGAGCTGCTCGCCAACGTCTCTACCTGGGGCATGGGCCCGATCGCGGCGGGCTTCTTCATCGCCTTCTGCTTCCTGGTGGTGGGCTGCTTCCTCGATGCCATCCCCGCCATCGTCATCGTCGGCACGGTGCTGGAGCCGCTCGCCCGATCGGTCGACCTGCACCCGGTGCAGTTCGCGATCATCTCCATCGTCTCGCTGGCCTTCGGCCTGGTGACGCCGCCCTACGGACTGTGCCTCCTGATCGCCTGCGCCGTTGCGGGCGTCCGCCTGCGCTATGCGCTGAAGGACACCGCGATCATGCTGGTGCCGATGATGCTGGTACTGGCGGCGCTGATCATCTGGCCGGAAGTCAGCCTGTTCCTGCCGCGCCTGCTGGTGCCGGAAATGTTGAAATAGCGGGATAGAGATAACCTTCCCGCACTTTCGCCCCTGACCGCGAACGATAATCATTTTCAGCTTCAGCGGATCGTCCGACGCGGCCGACGAAGAGCCTGCGATCGGGTACCCTTTTCCTAGACAACAGCGCACATTCACGATTGAATGGGAGTTGGGGGATGCGCGCGTGATCCAGGACGCTATCCGGCCGCGAATCGCAGGCGTGCATGGAACGAGATACATCTGAGCAAAGCTACCGTCGCCGTCGAGGAGCGTCGTCGAGCCGATCTACCGCCGACGAGTGCTGACACGTCATGCTCGTCCCGCCGCCAAACAGCCCTTTGCCACAATGTCTGGTATCCGCAAGAGACAAGGCTGCCGCGCCCTTGTCGTGCGAGCCGTGCAGCGCCGGACTCCGCTGCTCGCTCCGAGAGCTGGAGAAAGGACAATGTCTTTTCTTCCAGGGCGACTCGCAGACCTCCGTCTATAGAGTGCAAACGGGCGGGCTGGTGGCGTTCCTGGGCCTGGCAAGCGGCCGCCGCCAGGTCGTGGATTTTTCGTTGCCGGGCGACCTGATCGGGTTCGGCTCGGATCGCCGATTCCAGTTTACGGCCCAGGCCATTGCGCGCACCGAACTGCGCTGCATTCCAAGAGACGAGCTCAAGCGCCGCTCGATGGAGGATTCCAGGCTTGCCTGGATTCTGTACGAGGCGGCCGTCTCCCAGCTGCATGATAGCTATGAGCAGCTCCTGACCACCGGGCAGCGGGCTCCGGAAGAACGACTCGCGGCGTTTCTCGTTGCAATGTCGCGGCGCAGCGCACGCCACGGAGGCGACCCGGCGATCATCCACCTGCCGATGATGCGCACCGACATTGCCGACTATTTGGGACTCACGTCCGAGACCATCTCGAGAACGTTCACGCATTTCAGAACGACGAGATTGATCGAGATCGGCTCGTACCGGCGCGTCCGCCTGATCGAACCGGACCGGCTCGTGCAGTTGGCGAGCGGAATGCGGCTCCCTCAGGCTCGTCTCGGCGGCCTGTTGCAACCAGGACACAGCGCCGGCGAGCGTGAGCTAAACTGATTGTAATCAGTTTTTCGCTGATCGAGACAGTCGATACTTCCCCCTGCACAGAATCTGGCAGAACGCGCGGCGATCACTGCTTGCAGTGATCGATGGTGCGGCTGCCCAAGTTGATGACCGAAGGTGCGGGGATGACGACTGGCGCGGTCGATCATGGTGGAGTCGCGCCGAGATGGTCGGCCGCGCAAGCGCGAATTAGTGACCATCTGGCATTGGTGAAGCCTCGCGTGATGTCGCTCGTGGTGTTCACGGGTGCGGTCGGCTTCGTACTCGCCCGCGATCCAGTCGACTGGTTGGCGTTGGGACCGATCCTCGGCGCGATGGCCGCAGGCGCCGGAGCCTGTGGCGCGCTCAACATGTGGTACGATGCCGATATCGACGAGCGGATGGCGCGTACCGCGTTACGGCCTATCCCGCGCGGCACCATTGTGCCTGCGCAAGCACTCGCCCTCGGGATCGCTCTCGCACTGGCGTCGACGACGGCCCTGGCCGTCACGGCAAACGGCATTGCGGCTGTACTGCTCGCAATGACGATCGCAATCTATGTCCCCGTCTACACCATCTGGCTGAAACGCCGCACGCCGCAGAACATCGTGATCGGCGGGGCCGCGGGAGCGCTGCCGCCCGTGATCGGCTGGGCCGCCGCCACCGGAAGCATCGACGCCGGCGCAATGGCCTTGTTCATGCTGATCTTCTTCTGGACCCCGCCGCACTTCTGGTCACTCGCCCTCTATCGTGCAGACGACTACAGGCTTGCCGGAGTGCCGATGCTGCCGGTCGTTCGCGGCGCACCGGAGACCTGTCGTCAAATTCTCATCTATGTCCTGCTGCTGGTGCCGATATCGTTCGCGCCGCTGGTGAGCGGCCGGCTCGGCATGACCTACGTCGCAACTGCCGCGATCTGCGACGCGATCCTGATCTGGCGTGCCACTCTCCTGTTTCGGCTTCGCGGGGCAACGCAGGACGAGTTGCGCAAAGCGGCGATGCAGCTGTTCAGGTTCTCGATCCTGTACGTGCTCGCAATGTTCGTGGCCATTCCGGCTTCGGTTCTGGTGTGGTGACGCGATGACCCTGACGGGATCGCTGCGGCGCGCGACGCGCGATTGACTGATTTGAGGAATTAAAGGGCGAGAGAGAAAAACATGCAGGAGCAGCTTCGCGAAGTCACTCACCCCCCGCATTCGCACCATTGGGAGGCGAGTTGGGCGCCAATGGCGGCGGGATTCGGGGTCATGTTCCTCGTCGCATTGCCGTTCTCCTCCTATTTTGTCTACCACAACAAGCTGCTGGCGGTGCTGTTCGCCGGCATCGGCGCCCCGCTCGTCCTGGCCGGCATCGCCAAATGGATTCAGGAAGGCGCAAGCCAGAAGATGGCGATCGACAACGTGTCGCCGATCGGCATCGGCGTCTTCATCATCGGCGAAATCCTGATCTTCATCGGATTGTTTGCGAGCTACTGGACGCTGCGCCTCAGCGCCGAGGGAGCGTGGCCTCCGGCCGGCACCCCCCACATCGACAAGGTGCTGCCCTTGGTCATGACGGTCCTGCTTGTCGCGTCGAGCATGACCTATCACACGGCCGAAACGAAGCTCGATGCAGATGACGAGGCCGGCTTCATCAAATGGCTCGTTGCGTCGATCATCCTCGGAGTCTTGTTCCTCGGGTGTACGACCTATGAATACAGCCATTTGAGCCAAGCCGGCTTCAATCCCGGCACCAACCAGTACTCGGCCGCCTTCTACACGCTGACCGGCTTCCACGCGGCCCATGTCCTGCTGGGCGTGCTCGCCTTTGTCTCGATCCTCATCGCCGTCACGCGGATCAGGATCAACCCGCTCTTCGTCACGGTCGTCGGCATCTACTGGCACTTCGTCGATGTCGTGTGGTTCTTCGTGGCCTCACAGGTCTACTTCTGGTGAACAGGTGATGGCGATGCCGCACATCGGATGGAAATCCGTCGGCTTCGCGATCCCAGCGTTGCTTCTCGCGCTGGGAGCCGCCGATGCCGCTACGCCGTACTTCCGCCGCGCGCCATCCGATCTCAATGCGTCGATTCTCCAGATCGACGAAAAAGCGGTGCTCGGGCGTTCAATGGACGCCGACACGGCGCTGATAGACCACACCGGCAGAACCTTCCTCTGGCGCGATATGTTCGGCAAGCCGACGATCCTTGTCCTTGCCTATTACACATGTGACGGCAGCTGCGCCGTGGTGAACATGGCGCTGCTCGACCTGTTGAAGCAGGCGAAGCGTTTGCAGCCGGGAGCGGATTTCAACGTCATCACCCTATCCTTCGATCGTCACGACACGCTCGAAACCACCGGCGCCTTCCGCAAACATCTCGATCTTACGCGCGAGCTTGCCGCGAGCTGGACCTTCGCCACGTTCCGGAATGAAGCGGACCTCGCGACACAGACCGAGAAGATCGGCTTCAAGTTCTTCTGGTCGCCGGCAGATCGCATTTTCCTGCATCCCGGCGCCTATCTCTTCTTCTCTCCCGAAGGCAAGCTGGCCCGTGTTCTCTACCAGCAGGAGATCGAGGGAAAGGATATCGAGCTCGCCGTACTTGACTCGCGCCAGGGACAATTCGCTCCCCGCGAGGTGATCAATTTCGCGCTGAGCCTTTGCTACAGCTACAACTATCAGGACGGCCACTATTCCCTGAACATGCCGCTGTTCATCGGGTTTGGCGCGCTGGCGAGCGGGCTGACGACGTTCCTGGTGTGCATCCTGGTTTTCAAGATCACGAGACGTAAACGATTGATTGGAGCTTGAGCATGCGGATTTGGCTTGGCCCTGCCGCGGGGATAATCGGCACGGTTTCTACCAATGCGGCCTTCGCCGAGGCGGCAAAGGGGACGATCATCAACAACCCGACCACGGCTTGGAACCACGCCTGGACCGAGGTGCTGATAGATCTGTTCGTTATCGGCGGCATATTTGCCGCCGTGGCGGTCTACCTGCTGGTGCGCTATCGCACGAGGGACCCCGAGGCGGTCGGCACCGCGGTGCCGCTCAACCTGGAGAAGGCGCTGGCCTGGGCGCTGGTGCCCGCCGCCATCTTCATGGCCGACGACTTCCTGCTTTCGGCGAAGGGCTGGTCGCTGTGGAACATCCAACGCACCGTTCCGCAAAACGCAATGGAGGTGAAGGTCACCGCTTATCAATGGTACTTCGAGTTCGATTACGGCAACGGCGTGACTGCAACCGATCTCGTTGTTCCTGTTGGACAACCCGTCGTCATGCGTATGACGTCGAACGATGTGATCCATTCCTTCGGGCTAAACGAGTATCGGCTCAAGGAAGACATCGTGCCGGGGCGTATCACGCGTTTATGGTTCTTGCCCGATAAGCCGCGCGAGACGGATCTGATCTGCGTCGAATTCTGCGGAAACAGCCACTCCGAGATGACGAGCAAGGTCAAAGCCGTTGCGAAGGCGGACTTCGACGCCTGGATGGCCAAGAACCTGAAGAAGGCGGAGGACCGCCGCCGTCTGCAATTTGCGGTTTCGGCCGAAACTGCGCCAGCACAACAGTGATCCGGGGAAAGCCATGTCAACGATAGCAGAAGTGGAAGCAGCAACGGCCAAGTCCGGATTCAAGCTGAGCGAATGGATCTTCACCACTGACCACAAGCGGGTCGGAATTCTGTATTTGTTCGGCTCGATGGCCGCGTTTCTGGTCGCGGGACTGATGGCGCTCGGTATCCGTATCGAACAAACGGCGGTCGGCGATTCCGGTCTGATGAACTACTTCGTCCTCGATTTCTCCAAATCGATCCCGACTGGAACGGCCTATAACGTCGCGCTGTACTTCCACGGCGCGGCGATGATCCTTGCGTTTCTCATCCCTGGCCTTACGGGCTTTGCCGCGAACTACCTGGTGCCGCTGATGCTGGGAGCGCGCGACGTGGCCTTTCCGCGCATCAACGCACTGAGCCTGTGGCTGTTCTGGGCCGCCATCGTCGTGGCGCTGCTCACCTTCCTGGTGCCGGACAAGCCGGACGTGCTGTGGACGGGTTATCCACCCTACTCGATCACGACACCCGGCAACACCGCGCTTTATGTCTTCACCGTCCACCTCATCGGTTTCGCCTCCATCCTAGGCGCGGTGAATTTTCTCGTCACGATCATCTACATGCGCGCGCCCGGCATGGGCTGGAACCAGATGAACATGTTCGTGTGGACGACCTTCGCGGCTTTCATGATACAGATCGTGTTCGTCCCGGTGCTGGCCGCCGCGGTGACGCTCTTGTTGTTCGACAAGTATCTCGGCACGGGCTTCTTCGACGCGGCCCGCGGCGGCGATCCGCTGCTGTATCAGAACCTCTTCTGGTTCTATTCGCACCCGGCGGTCTACGTCATCTTCCTTCCTGCGATGGGACTGCTCTACGAGATTGTCGCGACCCAGGCCAAGAATCCGATCTTCAACTACAAGGCCGCGGTCTATGGCGGCATCATCGGTATCCTCGTGATCACCGGCGAGGTCTGGGTTCATCATCTCTACATCGCCGGTATGCCGGATTGGCTGCGCATCGGCATGATGGTCACGACCCTGCTGATCTCCGTGCCGGTCGGTCTGATGGTGATCTCGCTATGGGGCACGCTTTACAAGGGGGCGATCACCTACAACGTCGCCATGCGCTATGTGGTTGTCTGCATGTTCCTGATCCTGGTCGGCGGCCTCACCGGAATTCCCCTCGCCATCACGTCGCTGAACCTGCACTTGTCGGAGACGAGCTTCGTCCATGCCCATTTCCACTTCATCATGGGACTGATGGCAACCTACTCGCTGTTCGCCGCGATCTACTTCTGGTTCCCGAAGATGACGGGACGGTCGGCGGATGACGGCATCGCAAAGCTTGCCTTCTGGTGCAACGTCCTTGGCACCCAGCTCACCTTCTGGCCGCTCTTCATCATCGGCGTGGAAGGCATGCCGCGCCGCTACTGGGATTATGCGATGTATCCGCAGTTCCAGCCCTATCACAAGGTGGCGACCATTGGCGCCCTGATCACCGCAATTGGCATCGTGCTGATGATGGCGGGCTGGATCCATGCGGCCATACGCGGCCCCAAGACATCGACGAATCCGTGGAAATCGCGCTCGCTTGAATGGACCCATACCGAGAGTCCTCCCGGGCCGGGCAACTTCCCGAAGTCGGTCCAGGTGGGCAAGGACTGGACGCCCTATGACTACCATCGTTGAAACCCCCGGCGGGCCGCTTGCGCCACCCGCCGCGCACAGCAGCGATGGGGAGCCCGCTGGCACAGACGTCCTGGTGCGGCAAGACGCGCAGCGCAGTCCGAAGGCCTGGATCGCGCTCGCCTCCTTCGCCGGCCTGGCACTCCTTATGTACGTGAGCATCATGCTCAAGATCATGAAGTATGGACCGTGACCTAGCATGATTGCCCACGCCGATCTGATCCACGTGCTGGCGTTTGTGAATGTGGCGATCTTGGCCACGCTTGCCTTGGGGTATGCGTGCATTCGCCGGGGGAGCCGCGATGGACATCGCCGGATGATGTCCATCGCGATCGCTCTCGGGTGCGGCTTCCTGGCAATCTATTTCTACTATCACTTCGGCGCGGGAATGGCGAAGTTCGGCGGCCAGGGAATGATCCGGCCGGTCTATTTCACGCTTCTCGCAGCACATACCCTGATGGCGGCCGTCGCCGGATTGTTGATCCCGGCTGCGTTCCTGCGCGCCTTTACCGGCCATTTCGACCGACACCAGCGGCTGGCGCGATGGGCGTTGCCGATCTGGCTGTTCGTGGCGGCCTCAGGTCTGGCCGTTTACGCCATGGCGGTGCACCTGTTCCCGATTGCGGCCAGCTGACCCGGACACGATCATGTCAACGCAGCGGACAATTCCACTCCCTTCCGTCCGGGCCGTGGCCAGGCCGGGCATTCCACGCAAGGCGCTTACTGCTGCGCTGCTTGCAGCTGGCATTTTCAGCGTCGTAATCTACCTCGCAATTTCCGACGTGCCGCGCGGCGTCCGCAATCTGTCGGGCGGTCCTGCGAAACTCAGTGCCTTTACCGACGAAACGGGCGCGTCCGTTTCCATCGAGGCCTTTCGGGGCAGGGTCCTTGTTCTGAATTTGTGGGCAGCCTGGTGCGTACCCTGCATCCAGGAAATGCCGTCTCTCGACCGTCTTGCAGCCCGCATGCCCGAGGACTCTTTCGCGATCGTAGCTGTGAACCAGGATAAGGGCAGTGCTGGCGCGGCCAAGCTCGTATTCAAGCGAATGAACCTGCAAGTTCTGAAGCTCTATCTCGACCCGTCCGGTGTGCTTGCACGCGAGATCGGGACACGGGGTCTACCGACGACCGTCATTTTCGGTCCGCTAGGGGAACCCCTCTCCTACCGCGAAGGCGCCGCCGAGTGGGACAACGAGGAATTCGTCCGCTATCTCATATCGCTCTCTCCGCGCCCGGCGGATGCGCACCGAACCGCGGTCAGGCCCGATTGACGGCGCCACTGAAGGCAACGGCGCGAGTTGTCGCGAATGGTTCCGACGTCGCGGAAAACGAGACCCATGGTCCGGCCGGAAGTCAGCCTGTTCCTGGCGCGCCTGCTGGTGCCGGAGATGTTGATGTAGGCCGGACAGTCGGTGCCGGGTCGTAGGCGCCTGCGGCCGGAAGCTTTTCGTTGCCGCTTCTCGATCCCCGTGGAACAATCGGTGAGGGGCGCGCGACATCTGCCGCCCAACCGCGAGATCATGGTCGCCACTTCTTTTTTGGAGCGAATCGAATCGTTCCGACGTGGCCGGAGGCAACCGCTGACCCCGATCATGGCAACGCGTCACTCGTTCCCGCGCGAAAAAACAGAGGAAATTCAAGCCCTCCTGCGCGCGATCTGGGCAAATCCCCGTTCTGCCGGAAAAATGCCCGGTTCCGGGGTGACAAGCCGCACGGGAATGGGCGACAATCTCCCGGAAATTGTGGTGTGAGAATTCTACCCGTGCGAACCGCGTCAGGCGCATTGCTTTCCGTTGCTGCGGTCGGGAGCCTGCTGGTGCTGGCGCAGACGGGCGCGCATGCGCAGTGGTGGCGCAGCGCGCCAGCCGATTTCGAGGATTGCGCGGCACTTGCCGCGAAGGCGCCGACCAAGGACGAGACGACAGCGAAACTTTCCGACTGCAACGCCAAGTTCGCCGGCCGCCGCAAGCCCGGCGGCGGCTACACCTATTTCGACTTCATGCAGAACCGCAATTTCGACATTGCGGGTCCCAATCCGACGCCGGAGGAGCAGAAGAAGATCGACGAGGAATACATCGCCTATCTCGAGCGCGAGCGCCGCAACACCGCAGCTGCTGCGCTCGCCGCCAAGCAACGGGAACAGCAGGAGCAGCAGCAGCAACGTAAGTTGCAGCAGGTCTCGCTGCGAAGCGACGAAAAGGTGCCGGTGCCCGTGGCCAGCCCAGCCAAGCAGCCGCCGCGGACGCGCTCGGTGACCGGCTGCGTCAAGGGCACCTTCTCCTGCGACTGGCCGCGGCTCTCCGGAGGCATCAACGACATCAAAAAGCTGTTCAGCGGCACGCCGAACAAGGGCAAGCGAAGCTGACATCGCGAAGCGATGTCATTCCGGGGCATGCGAAGCATGAACCCGGAATCTCGAAGTAGTGGAAAAGAATGCGGCGCGAGATTCCGGGTTCGCGCTTCGCGCGCCCCGGAATGACGAAAGCCTCGCAGCTTCCGGCTACTGCTGCGGCTTCTTCGGCTTCGGCTTGGCCGGGCGCGGCGCCGGGGTGAAGATCGTGGTCGCCGAACCGCGGCGGCTTTCCTGCAGCCGCGCTTCATACCCGGGCGAGGGCGTCGCCGTCGGCGGCACGGCACGGGCGGGAGTGAAAACGGCGCCGGCGCCGATTGCCGCAAGCGCAATCCAGATTCGCGTCATATCGGTCCTCCGTTTGTTCCGAAGCTTCGCCCCGCTTGCGCGCGATTTCAAGGCAAGGCTCAACCGCGAACCTGCTCCGGGGTCAGGCCGGGGGAACCCTTGCCGTCGGCCTCCGCTTTCCGGATCAGCTCGACGATGCGCCGCGACAGCGGCGCGGCAAGGCCGCGCCGCTCGGCGATGGTGGTGATGACGCCTTGCAGATAGTCGATCTCGGTGCGGCGGCCGCGCTGCAGATCCTCCCACATCGAGGAGCGCGCCTCAGGATCGATCTTCATGGTACGCCCGAGCACGATCTCGAACAGCGCATCGGGCAGCCGCAGCAGCGGCGGCATGAAGCTCACCGGCAGCGGCGCGGTGGAAACCGGCTTGATGCCCTCCGCCCTGATCGCCACCAGGGCCTCCGCCACCTGGTCGGCAAACAGGCGGCGCCAGGCGCGCTGCGCCAGCTGGCGGCGCAGCGGCTGATCGGCCAGCGCATTGAGCGCGTTGTTCAGATTGAACAGCAGCTTGCCCCATTGCAGGGCGACGATGTCATCGCTGGCGCGCGTCTTAAGGCCGGGCACGGTGAGCTTTTTCGCCGTCTCCGCAGCATCCTTCTCGATCACGATGTCGCCGGAGGTGGCGCGGTGAAACCGTCCCTCGCCGAGCGCGATCACGTTGTAGGGCACCATGCCGCCGAGCACACGCCATCCCGGCAGCTTCTCGCGGAGCAGCGCCGTATTGCCGACGCCGTTCTGCAGGGAGACGATCACGGCATCATTGGGCGCGTGCCTTGCGATGAGTTCGGCCATTCCTGCGCTGTCGGCGCTCTTCACAGTCACCAGCACGACCGCCGCATTGGCGAAGACATCGGGATTTTCAGACAATTCGAGCTGCCCCGCGGCAAGCCGCCGGTCGAGGCCGTCGAAGCTCGTCAGCCGCAGTCCGTGCGTTGCGATCTCGCCGATGATGCGCGGCCGCGCCAGCAGCGCCACGCGGCGGCCGCCCGCCGCCAGCATCCCGCCGACGAAGCAGCCGATGCTGCCTGCCCCGGCAATGCCGATCGGCCGTTCAGAATTCATTCAGCGATCTCCGTGCAAGGCCTTCGGTAGCAGACGGCGCACCGGTTGCCTATCGATGTACCGGCAACGCCGCCTTGTAACCGTCATGGGGCGTCGTTATCTTTTTGCCCGCGGGGCGGAGCGACTGGCGGGAGACCACCATGGGTTTACTCGATGTACTGAACGGCATGCAGAACGGCCCGCGCGGCCCCTCAGGGCCAGCCACCGATTCCAAGGGCGGCATGTCGCCGATGACGATGGCGATCCTGGCGTTGCTCGCCTGGAAGGCGTTGAAGCATTTTGGCGGCAGCAGTCAGCCGGGCGCTCAACCTGCTCCGGCGCCCTCGCCGAAGACCATCAACGCAGGCATGCCCGGCGGCGGCATGAGCGACCTGCTCAAGGGCGGTCTCGGCGGCCTGCTCGCCGGCGGCGCGGCCGGCAGCATTCTTTCCGGCGGGCTCGGCGATCTAGTGAAGCAGCTGCAGCAGGGCGGCCAGGGCGACGCCGCCAGTTCCTGGGTCGGCAAGGGCCAGAACCAGCCGATCTCACCCGGCGATCTCGCCAGCGCGCTCGGCGCCGACCAGATCGATGCCATCGCCTCGCAGAGCGGCATGTCGCGTGACGATCTCTTGCAGGGCTTGAGCCAGTACCTGCCCGACGCGGTCGATCAGCTGACGCCGGACGGACGGTTGCCGGACGAGAACGAATTGTCGAAATGGATTTGACGCGCGGTTTGTAAAAGGGGTCTCACCATGAGCGGCATTCTCTGGATCATCGTCGTCGGCTTCGTCGCCGGAATCATCGCGCGCTTGCTGTCGCCGGGGCCGAACAACCCGAGCGGCTTCATCCTGACGACGATACTCGGCATAGCCGGCGCATTCCTCGCCACCTGGATAGGCCAGGCCATCGGTCACTACAGCCCCGACCAGGGCGCCGGCTTCATCACCGCCACCATCGGCGCGCTGGTGGTGCTCTTCATCTGGAACCGGCTGGTCGCGCGCGGAGCGATACCGGACTGGAATAGGTGACGGCGTAAACGATAAGGCAGTCAATCGCTTCCCGTTTCGGCGGCGACGCTATCTTCGCGAGGCGTCGCTCGCCATCGCTACAGACGGCCTGAATTGGCACCGCCAGTGGCGATCAAGGCGTCGGCACCGACACTCAACACAGCCATAAAGCCTATCGCACCAGCCTGACTGTGCGCTCACCCGCCCGGGGGGCGCGCGCCAAAAGCTGCCGCAAAAGTGCGGTATATTGCGTGGAAGACAGCACCAACCGGGAGAACTTCGATGTGCCGCCCTGTGCTCGCTCTCTCACTCGTTCTCTTCACGGGACTCGCCCATGCGCAAAGCCCGACTATTCTTGGGGGCGTGGGCGCCGGGGCAAAGGCGACAAACTCGCCAAACGCGCTGATCGCCGGCAATCATGGCGGCGACACCCTGCAAAATTCTCCCTTTGCCGTGCTGTACGGAGCGGCCGCGGGACAGGAACTGAAGAACTCCCAATACGCAACGGTGATTGGTCCCAGCGCCGCTCGTTCTTCCGAGGGAGGTGAGGGCGCGATCTATCTGGGATTTTCGCCTGGGTACTTTGCGAAGACCAGTGTCAAGTATTCCACTCTCATCGGCTACGCGGCCGCTCGTTTTGTGGACAATAACACGTACAGCAACATCATCGGCTATGCCGCAGGCTCGTATTCCCACCGATCGCATCAATCGGTTCTGATCGGGATGCACTCCGGCTACCGTGCAAACGATTCCGACTCCCTGGTGACCGTTGGTCGCTTTGCCGGCGCTTGGGCGGACAACTCACCTCATTCGATCATGATTGGCTACCAGGCGGGCGGAGTCGAAAAGCTGGACGCTCAGGTCGAAATCCCGTCGGCCCACCACGTTAGCCGCGGTGTCTATATCGGTGCCGGAGCGGGCAAGGTCAGCGCAAACACGACGGACGTCGTCCTGATCGGCACCGACACAAGCGCGACAACCGGCGTCGAGAACGCGATTGCGCTCGGCAAGGGCGCGAGGGCCACGCAGAGCAACTCCATGAACGTGCCGGTGTTGAAACGGGATGGCGGCGGCGTGCTGGAAGTTGACGCCGGCGGCAATGTTGCGCCAACCGATCGCTTGGCGCAGGCGCTTGCGGCGATCGCCGCGCTGCAGGCGCGCGTCACGGCTCTCGAAGATAACAACCGGCTGCGCTGACCGTGCCAGGCAAGGATGCTGATACGGAACAGCGCCGTCCGTTGCTCGGACGGCGGCAGGTTGTTGGGTACAACGCGACGTCGAAGGACGAGGGTGCTTTCTCACTGAATCAAGTGCATCCCCGCATCCATGCGGACGAACTCGCCGGTCATCTGGCCAGACTGCGGCAGCGCGAGGAAGCAGACGAGCTGCGCGATGTCCTCGGCCGTTGACGCCGATTTCAGCGGCACCCGCGCGATCACCATGTCGCGCACCTGCTTGGCGCCGGCCTCGCCGCGGCCCTTGGTGAACCAGGGCGTATCGATATAGCCGGGACATACCGTGTTGACGCGGATCAGCGGCGCCAGGGCGCGCGCCAAAGATTGAGTCATTGTGTTGAGCGCGCCCTTGCTCGCCGCATACGCCACCGACGAGCCGCCGCCGGAAATGCCGGCAATCGAGGAGACGTTCACCACCGCCGCTGAACGCCCGCTCGCCTTCGCGCCGGCCTCCAGCAGCGAGCGCGCGGCGCGGATCATCTGGAACGGGCCGATGGTGTTGACGGCATAGATGCGCTGAAAATCCTCCGCCGACAGTCCGTCGAGATTGTCGTGCGGCACATGCTTGGTGGTGCCGGCGTTGTTGACGAGGATATCGAGCCGGCCCCAGCCGCTTGCCGCCGCGGCGATCTTCCTGCAGTCCTCGTCGCGCGAGACGTCGCCCTGCACTACCAGCACCTCGGCGCCGGCCTCGCGGCAGAGATCGGCGGTCTCTTCGGCTTCCTTCTTGCTGTTGGAATAGTTGACGACGATCTTGCCACCGCCCTTGGCTAAAATGCCCGCGGTCGCGGCCCCGAGCCCCGAAGCCGACCCCGTCACGATCGCGTACAAACCATCCTTGGACATCCGTATCCTCTTCTTTGTTGTGATCTCATTTTCCGGGCGGTGGCATACCATATCGCGCGGCAATGTCAGGGCCAATCGGCACTCCATGCGTGGAATAAGAGCTGCCTTGCGCGGCATATTCCATCCGCGCAAGCGGCCCTGCGGCGGGCGCTTGTCAGGCCTATGGCTTTTCCTCATCATTAAGCGCAAGAAAAGACCGCACCCGGCCGGCAAAACCCCGGCCAGAGGTCGCCAATCAACTTCGGGGAGCGCCGTGGCGGAGAGTGAGAACATTGTCGTCGAGACCGCGGAAAAGATTTTCGCCGATCTCGCCGACCCCCAGAGCATCAATCACGACAAGAAGGGCGAGTGGAAAGCCCCGCTCTGGCAGGCGCTGAGCGAGGCGGGATTGCCGCTGGCGTGGGTGAGCGAGGATTGCGGCGGCTCCGGCGCGAGCCTGGCCGAAGGATTTGCCGTATTGAACGCCGCCGGCCGCCATGCCATTGCCGTGCCGCTCGCCGAAACCATGCTCGCCGGATGGCTCTTGGCACAGGCGAAAATTTCCTCGCCCGAGGGCGAGATGACGGTAATCCCGGCGACGCCGAAAGACCGGATGACGCTGAACGGCGACGGTACCCTCTCCGGCCGCGCCCGCAGCGTGCCGTTCGCGAAGGCAGCGAAACATTTCGCCGTGCTCGCCGGCAATTCCATCGCACTGGTCGACCCATCGAGATGCCGGATCGAGGCTGGCGTTGGGCTAGGCGGCGACAACAGCGATATCGTCGTGCTCGACAAGGTCGCGCCCGTCTCGACAAAGCCGGCGCCGAAGGGCTTTGACCAGACGCAGCTGATGCTGATGGGCGGCGTGGTGCGCTCGCTTCAGATCGCTGGCGCACTCGAAGCGATGCTGGAGATCAGCGTGCGCTACTCCAACGAGCGCGTCGCCTTCGAGAAGAAGATCTCGAAGTTCCAGGCGGTACAGCACAATCTGGCAAAGCTCGCCGGCGAATCCGCGGCTGCACTTGCCGCCGCGACCTCCGCCGCCGACACCATCGCGAATGCCAAGGGCTTCGACGACGCCTGGTTCCTGGAAGCTGCCGCCGCCAAGATTCGCTGCTCGGAAGCTGCCGAAAAGGGCAGTGCCATCGCCCACCAGGTGCACGGCGCGATCGGCTTTACCATCGAGCACATCCTGCATCGCTTCTCGCTGCGCGCGCTGGCTTGGCGCGACGATTTCGGCTCGGAAAGCTACTGGGCCGTCGAGCTCGGCAGACTTGTCGCCAACCGCGGCGCCGACGAATTGTGGCCGCTAGTGGCCTCGCGCTGATCTTGAGGACACGAGACACACGATGACCGCAGCCCTTCGCTTCGATCCGATCCGCCTGCCGGAAAAATGCGAGCAGCTCCGCAAGGAAGTGCGCGCCTTCCTCGCTGAGGAAATCGCCCGCGGCACCTTCGATCCGCATCAGCCCAACCGTGAGGACACCGACGTGCCGGAATTCTCCCGCCGCGTCGGCGAACGCGGCTGGATCGGCATGACGTGGCCGAAGCAGTATGGCGGCCAGGAACGCTCCTTCCTCGAGCGCTATGTGGTGACCGAGGAGATGCGGGTCGCGAATGCGCCGACCCGGCGCTTCTTCGTCGCAGACCGTCAGAGCGGGCCGATTTTGCTCAAATACGCGCCCGAGCACGTCAAGATGGACATCCTGCCGCGCATCTGCAAAGGCGAGGTCTGCTTTGCCATCGGCATGAGCGAGCCGAACTCCGGCTCGGATCTGTTCGCAGCAAAAACCCGCGCCACCAAAACGGATGGCGGCTATCTCATCAACGGCACCAAGATCTGGACCTCGTCGGCGCATATCGCCGACTACATGATCGCGATCTTCCGCACCTCGCCGCCGACCAAAGAGAACCGCCGTCACGGCCTGACGCAATTCCTGGTCAAGATGAAGCAGCCGGGCATAAAGGTGAATCCGATCGGCCAGATCACCGGCCAGTATGAATTCAACGAGGTCGTGTTCACCGACTATTTCGTGCCCGACGATCACGTGCTCGGCGAGATCGACGGCGCCTGGAAGCAGGCGACGTCCGAGCTCGCCTATGAGCGTTCCGGTCCCGAGCGTTTCCTGGAAACCTATTACGTGCTGACCGAGCTGGTCCGCGCCGTCGGCAACAATCCGGATACGCGGTCCGCCGAAGGCATCGGCCGCCTGGTGGCGCAGGTGCATACCATGCGCCGCATGTCGGTCTCGGTCGCGGGCATGCTGCAGGCCGGCAAGGAGCCGGTGGTGGAAGCCTCCATCGTCAAGGACATCGGCACGATCTGGGAGCAGCAGCTGCCGCACCGCGTGCGCGACCTCGCCGCCTTCGTCGAGGAGACCGCGAGCAACCGCGAGACGCTGGAGAAGCAGCTGTCGTTCGCGATCAAGACCGCGCCGAAACTCACCATCCAGGGCGGCACCACCGAAGTGCTGCGCGGCATCATCGCCCGCGGACTTGGCCTGCGCTAATTCAACGAGGAAACGCTATGAGCAAATACACCGATATCGGCGTCGAGAAGCATGGGCATGTCGGCCTGATCGAAATCAGGAAGCCGCCGCTGAATTTCTTCGACGTCGCTCTGATCAACCAGATCGCGGATGCACTGGAAGAGTTCGACAAGGACATTGAGATTCGCAGCTCAGTGATTGCGGCGCAAGGCAAGGCGTTCTGCGCCGGCGCAGACTTCTCCGACCCAAAGCGACAGGAACAGGAAGCGAGCGCCCAGCGCGATCCGGCGGCGAACCTGCCGATCAACCATCTCTATGTGCAAGCGGTGCGCATCTTCCGCAACAAGAAGCCGATCGTCGCCGCCGTGCATGGCGCGGCCATCGGCGGCGGGCTGGGTCTCGCCGTCTCCGCGGATTTCCGTGTCACCTGCCCTGAAGCGCGCTTTGCGGCGAACTTCACCAAGCTCGGCTTCCATCCCGGCTTTGGTCTCACCACCACGCTCCCCGAGCTGGTCGGCAGGAACAACGCGGAGCTGATCTTCTACACCAGCCGCCGCGTCACCGGCGAGGAAGCCACCCGGATGGGCCTTGCCAATGCCTGCGTGCCGCAGAACCAGGTCCGCGCCGAGGCGATGAAGCTCGCGCAGGAAATCGCCGAATGCTCCCCGCTCGGCCTGATCTCCACCCGCGCCACGATGCGCGCCGGTCTCGCCGACCGCGTACTCGCCGCCACCAACCACGAGCTGGCCGAGCAGACCAAGCTCCGCGCGACGGAAGATTTCAAGGAAGGCGTGAAGGCGACCGCCGAGCGCCGCGTGGCAAATTTCAAGGGGCGCTAGGGCTAGAAGCGAGTAAGCGCCGCTCTTTCAGCTAGCTAGTCGCCCCGGCGAAGGCCGGGGCCCTTAAACACGAATGCCAGTTGGTGAGAAAGCGGTCTGCCCGCGTGCCCATTACTCGGGCTGCGGCGTATGGGTCCCGGCCCCCCGTGCGCAATTGCGCACTAGGCCGGGACGACACCGTTTACGCGGCAAGGCTGAACTTCACCCCGCACAGATCGAACGCATCGCCCGACACCTTGCAGCCCTTCGCCCGCGCCGCCTCGCGCACTTTGGCGACATCGGCGACGCGGAACGACAGCCCCGTCATCAGATCGACCGACCCCTGGACGAAGCGGAACATCGCATTCGGCAGTTTCAGCGCCGGACCGTTTGCATCCTTCGTCACGGCCACGCCGACGATCTTACCCCAATGCTCCGCGAGCCCCTGCGGATCGGGACCCTGCATCTCTACCTCGGTCAACGCCAGCGTTGTATCCTTGCAGATGAACTTCTGCCAGTCCGGCCCGGCCGGCGGATAGGCGCCGAGTACGTCATCGCTGCCGTCGGTGTGATTGAACTCGATGAAGGCGGCGCGGCAGTCGCGCGGGTGCAGCTGCACGCCGTGATAGGGCGCGTGCGTGATGACGTTCGCCGTGCGCACGCCTATCGCATTGGCTTTCGCGCCGCGCGCGTCCGGGTCCTCGCAGCAGAAGATCGCCATGTAGCCGCCGCGGTTTCCGGTCTTGTCGAGGAAGCGCCCCGCCGCGGTGCCTGGCTGCGTCGGCGCCACCACTTCCAGCAAGATGGTGTCGACCGGCAGCAGCGCATTCTCAAGCCCATACTTGGCGACGTTGCCGTCACGGTAACAAACGCTCAGCCCCATGATGGCGCCGATGTCAGAGATCACCGGCTCCAGATGCGGCGACACGAGGCATATCTGTCGCAGGCGCATATACTCAGCCATCGTCAGGCTCCCTGGAAGACCGGCTTGCGCTTTTCGACAAAGGCTTCTGCCGCCTCCTTGTGGTCGGCGGTGTCGCCGGCGCGCGTATGATGGATCGCCTCGCCGTCGAAACAGGCTTCCAGCGACAGGCTCTCGGCATTGTTGATGTTGCGCTTGATGAAGCCGAGCGCGATCGACGGCCCTTGCGCCAGCGACATCGCAAGCTCCCGCGCGGCTTCCTCAACTTCCGCATCCGGCACCACTTTGGTGACCATGCCGAGATTGAACGCTTCCTGCGCGGTCAGGACCGGCGACAGCAGATAGAGCTCGCGCGCCTTGGCGCTGCCGAGCAGCTGGGTGAGGAAATAGGTGCCGCCGTAATCGCCGGAGAATCCGACCTTGGCGAACGCGGTCGTGATCTTGCAGGACGCGCTCGCGACCCTGAGGTCGCAGGACAGCGCGATCGACAGGCCTGCGCCAGCCGCCGCGCCATCGAGCTGCGCCACCACCGGCTTCGGCATCTGGTGCAGGATGCGCGAGACCTCCATGCCCTTGCGCAAATTGGCAAGCTTGGCCTCGAACGGCAGCGGCGCGCGCCCCTCCGCCATCGACTTGACGTCGCCACCGACGCAGAAGGTGCCGCCCGCGCCCTTGATCAGCACCGCGCGCACCTCGTGATCCTCGGCCGCGCGCCGCGCCGCCTCGACGAGGCCGCGCGTCATGTCCGGGTTGAGCGCGTTGCGGCGCTCCGGCCGGTTCATGGTGATGGTGAGCAGGCCGCGGTCGAGATGTTGGAGGACGATGTCGTTGCTCATGGCGGTGTGGCTTCCGTTGCTGCGTGTTCCAGTCGCGTTAATGTCGCGATCTTGCCGCATGGCCAAATTGCCAGCAAGACGCGCCCCCGCGCATGCCGCCATGCGCGCGAGCTGCCAATTCCGCTTAGCGGAATGGGTTGGATTCGGTGGCTTTCATCCTTCGAGACGCGGCTAACGCCGCTCCTTCAGGATGAGGTCTAGCTTCGCATTCGCCGCCAGAATTGTAGGGTGGGCAAAGCGACTTGTCCGCCGTAGCTCGAAGAGCGAAGGCGGAAGCGTGCCCACCTTTCTTGCACCGGAGCTAGCGAAGGTGGGCACGGCGCAAGTGCGCCTTTGCCCACCCTACGATTCCGCACCCTCACGGTGAGGAGCGCGGCAATGCCGCGCGTCTCGAACCATGAAGGCCCGCGCGCTGCAATCGTCAAGCGAGCAGCCCCTTCCCGGGCACGTGGTTGATCTCGAGCCTGATGCCGTCGGGATCTTCGAACAGCATCGAGTAATAGCCGGGTGCATACTGATCCTCGCGCGGCGCGCGGACGATCTTTGTGCCGATCGAGGTGAGGAAGCCGTGCAGCTCGTCGACATCGGCGCGCTCGCGGGCGCGGAAGCAGAGGTGATGCAGCCCGATGCGGTTCTGGTCGAAGGCGGCGCCCGCGTGATCCGGCGACGGTGCGCGGATCGCCACCGCGGTGCGGCCGCCGACGCAATAATAGACGCCGTCGGAATCGATCATCGGCTTCAATCCGAGAAACGGCAGCAGCTTTGAATAGAAGTCGCGCGAACGCTCGAAGTTCGCCGCGGTCAGAAAGATGTGCGCGATGCCGTTGATCTCCATCGTCTCCCCCTTCGATGCAATTTCGGATAGCTTGGCGCCGATGTCGCCAGCATACAGGAACCGTCTGGACCTCGTGCGAATCCGAACCGTCTTCCTCGCAGTGCTGGCATGCGCGCCGGCAACGTCCGCCGCAAACGCCGCGAGCGCGGCGCCCTGCTCGTTCGAGGCGCAGGGCGAAGGCCGCGTCGCCACCGTGATCGATGCGCGCAGCTTTCGCCTCGCCGACGGCCGCGAAATAAAACTTGCCGGCATCGAAGCTGTTTCGACCGAGGCGGCGAAGCGCGCCGCTGCGCTGACGGCGATCGTCGGCGGCCGCGATGTCACGCTGCGCGCGGAAGACGACGCGCCGGATCGCTACGGCCGCCAGACCGCCTTCGTCTTCGTCGCGGGCGAGCAGAATTCGGTGCAGGCCGCGTTACTCTCGCGGGGCGAGGCATTCGCCGCCGCCGACATCGCCGACAAGGATTGTTCCGCAGCGCTGCTGGCCGCCGAATCGGCCGGCCGTGCAGCCAAAATGGGCATCTGGGCCTCGGCCACGGCCACAAAAAACGCGGAAAGTGCCGGCGATATCTTGGCCGGGAATGGGCGCTTTATGCTGGTGGAAGGCAGGGTTCTGTCAGTCCGGCAATCCGGGGCAACGACTTACCTGAACTTCGGCCGCAACTGGACAAGGGATTTCGCTGTGACTATTTCACGGCGCGTGATACCGTCTCTCGAGGCGGCCGGCATGGCGCCTAAGTCCCTCGAGAATCGACGGATTCGGGTTCGCGGCTTCATCGAAGCGCGGACTGGTCCCCGAATTGAATTGCTGCGGGCAGAGCAGCTGGAACTGCTTGGGAACTAGACAGGGCTTGATGCCACACGGCTGTGCCGGTCTTGCCGACCGGATCATGCCCAAAATGAGAAGAGCGACTGCGGTGAAGGGGATCGCGGAACGGCAAATGAGACGGGGAGGCCGCCGCCTTTGGGCAGCGCCGGCGCTCGTCTGCGCCGCCGTCGGCCTGTCCGCCTGCGGCGACATTTCCCGCTTCCAGGCCCCGGGACCTTCGCTTTCCGGCGCGCCCGCCAAGCCGAATCGCAACGTGGCGCAGACGCCGGCGTCCGAGCGCGAGCATGAGCGCATCCTCGCCTCCTATGGCGGCGTCTATGACGATCCCAAGCTCGAAGCGCTGATCGGCAAGACGGTCGATCGCCTCGTCGCCGCCTCCGACCGTCCCGAGCAGGCCTATCGCGTCACCATCCTCAATTCCGGCGCGGTCAACGCTTTCGCGCTGCCGACTGGACAGCTCTATGTCACGCGCGGCCTCGTTGCGCTGGCGAGCGACACCTCCGAGCTTTCTTCGGTGCTTTCGCACGAGATGGCGCATGTGCTGGCAAGGCACGCGGCGATCCGCGAGGACCAGGCCCGCCAGGCCGCCGTGGTGACGCGCGTCGTCACCGACATGGGCAACGATCCCGACCTCACCGCGCTGGCGCTCGCCAAGACCAAGCTGACGATGGCGAGCTTCTCGCGGGCGCAGGAATTCCAGGCCGACGGCATCGGCGTCGGCATCTCCGCCCGCGCGCAGTTCGATCCCTATGGCGCCGCGCGCTTCCTGAGCGCGATGGAACGCAATGCCGCGCTGAAGGCCGGCAAGACCTCGCTCGATCCGCGCGCGCAGGATTTCCTGTCGTCGCATCCGGCCACCCCCGAGCGCGTGCAGAACGCGCGGGCCAGCGCCCGGCAATACTCATCGCCCCAGAGCGGCGAGCGCGACCGCGAGACGTATCTGGCCGCCATCGACAACATCGTCTATGGCGAGGACCCCAGCGAAGGCTTCGTCCGCGGCCGCCGCTTCCTGCATCCGAAGCTCGGTTTTACCTTCGCCGCGCCCGACACTTTCACGCTCGACAACACCGCGCAGGCGGTGATCGGCGTGCGCGAGGGCGGCACGCAGGCGATGCGCTTCGACGTGGTGCGGGTGTCCGCCGACCAGTCGCTCTCCGCCTATCTCAATTCCGGCTGGATGGAGAACGTCGACAAGAGCTCGACGGAGGAATTGACCGTCAACGGTTTCCCCGCCGCCGCCGCGATCGCCACCGGCGACCAGTGGCATTTCAAGGTCTATGTCCTGCGCTTCGGCGCCGACGTCTACCGCTTCATCTTCGCCTCGCGGCAGAAATCCACCGAGAGCGAGCGCAACGCGCGCGAGACCGTCAACTCCTTCCGCCGCCTGACGCTGGAAGAGGTCCAGGCCGCCCGCCCCCTGCGCATCAAGATCATCACCGTGCAGCCCGGCGACACCGTGGAATCGCTCGCCCACCGCATGAGCGGCGTCGACCGCCCGGCGGAACGCTTCCGCATCCTCAACGGCCTGGAGGCCAACGCGCAGGTCAAGGTGCGCGACAAGGTGAAGATCGTGGTGGACTGACGCGCGAAAGATTCCCCCGGGCGCACTTGGCGCGAACCCGGGATATCGTTCGGCGATCTCACTTTCGGATACCTATCTTCGTAGCAACTATCAAGTTGGACGCGGATGAGCGCGCCCCGACCTGCTTCAATCCGTGACGCCGCGCGCAGACGTCGTCAAGGATGGCCGTCGCGCATTGCTCAACGCAGGCTCCGCGGCTTCCAGGCCACTCCTTGACGACGGCAAG
>NZ_JBQTHN010000102.1:0-82686 GCF_052389815.1 Bradyrhizobium sp.
AGCGTTGCATCGGGCACCTCGGTGGCACTGAGCACGCTGTTCACCGGGCTGACCGATCCCGACAGCGGGGATTCCGTGACGCATGTCTGGGTCAGCGACCGCTCGGCGGGCGGTGGACACCTGACAAAAAACGGCGTCGTGCAAAACGACAACCTGGCGTACGGTCCGATTCCGGTCAGCCAGCTCAGTCAGTGGGCGTTCCTGGCCGGCGGTACCGACACCATCGCGTTCCAGACGGTCGACAGCAACGGGGCTTTCTCCGCAACTGCATTTGCGACGGTGACCGTGTCGGGGGCATCGACGACAATCGAAACCGCGTTCCCACCCGTAAACTTCCCCTTTGCCGGCAACGCCAGCGACGATATCTTTGGGTTCGCTACGGATTTGGCAGCGGGGACCGTCAACCAGCAGCCGATCGGCGCGGCGGCGTTCTTCATAGACTCCGGCGTGCAGACGCCGAATCTGCATGTACTGAACGACGAAATGGCAGACGATTTGCTTGCCAGTTCGCCTGCTAACGACAGCCAATCAATGATCGATGGCGCGCTTGGACATTTGCCTGCTCCTGGATCCGACAGTACTGTGCAAAAAGTGCTTGCCACTCAATTCGACCAATTCCTCTTTCACTGAGTTCCGCTGGCGGCTTGACCGGCGCCTGCCGACTAGTAGCGCTCCAGTCGTACGTGCTTTCCGGTCATCGACAATCCTTCGCCCGGATGCTAGCCGCCTACCATCAGGCAGGGGTAGGGATGTGATCCGGTTTGCGCAAGTTGCAGGCGCTTTCGAACAGGTGTGGCAATGAGAGGAAGCCGCGCGCGGAGGCTGTTCGATGGATGGGGCGCAAATCTTACGCAACTGGCGCTGGGGATCACACAGCAGGTCGGTCTCGTTCCGGTCTTCCTGCATTTCACCTCAAGCGTATTCCTCGCCGCTTGGCTTGCGCTCTACGCGGCGGGCAGTCTTCTCAGCATCGCAGATGCAGGCCTTCATTCGCGCTCGCTGAACCGCTTTCTGTCATTCAAGTCCAGCGTCGATCCGGATGGACGGACGGCGCGCTACTATGCCGCGATGCTCAGGCTCTATTTCGTCGCGGCAGGTCTGCTGATCGCGGCGATCCTAGCTGCGATCGCGATTTTCCCACCCTCGCGCCTGCTCGGGTTCCAGGAGGTGCCGCAGTTCGACGCGGCGCTGGCGGTGATGGTGGCGGGGATGCTTGCAGTGCTGCCCGCCAACGTCGCGGCCGCGGTCTACCGGGCACGAGGGCTTTACGGCCGCGGGGTCTGGCTGCCCTGCGCCGCCCAAGCGATTGCTCAGGTCGGGCAGGTCGCGGCGATCGTGACAAGCGGTGATCTCGTAATGATCGCGATCGCTTATGTCGCGCCGCAGGTCGTGCTTGCCGCCTATCTCCTGGCTATCGACGCTCCGCGCTGCTTTCCGTTCCTCCGTTCGGCGCGCCGGCGGGCCGCCTGGTCCTGGCGCTGGGCGGTCGGCCAGTATCGCTCGGCATTTCCGTTTGCGATTGCCAGCAGCACCGAAGTTGCGCTGCAGAACCTGTCGGTTCTGCTGGTCAGCGCCCTCGTGTTCGACCGGGTGGCCGTCGCGCAATGGGGGGTCACGCGCGTGGTGGCGGGGTTGTTGCGCGCCGTGTGCACGCAGTTGACGCAGCCGCTCGCCATCGAACTCGGCCATGACTATGCCGTCGGCGACACGGCGCGGCTGCGATCGCTATACGCGCGCGGGTCCGTACTCCTGACTGTGCTGACGAGCACGCTGGTGTCCGGACTGCTGGCGTTCTGGTCCGATTTTTTCGCGCTGTGGACCAAGAACGCCATTCCCTATGATGCCCGCCTGACCTTTGTGCTGCTGGTCGGGACCGGGATCGCCGCGCCGGCGCTGCTGGCGCTCGGCTATAGCTACTGCAGCAATCGCGGCGAGCTATTGGCGCGCGTCAAGGCGGTGCAACTCGCGGTGTTCCTGTTGCTGTCGCTGCTGCTCACGCCGCAACTCGGGCCCGTGGGCATGGCGATCGCCATCGTCGCGAGCGACCTCTTGGTGCAATTCGGATGGTTGGGCCTGACCGTGCTGCGCCAGACGCTCGCGAACCCGCTACGGCACATCCTCCTGCTGGCGCTGATCGTCGCGGTCGTGATGCCCGCGGGATGGCTGCTCGGCACGTTGATCCGCTCGGCCGTGCCGGGGGAGGGACTAGCGCATTTCGTCGTGGAATGCGCCCTCTGGCTCGCGGTGACGGGGCTTGCTGCGTTACCCCTGCTGCGCGCAGGCATGCGGGCGCGGGTGGAAGCGGTCATTCAAAATTAGACAACGATTCCGGCGACTTGACACGAAGTTTGCCGTCCTCCAAATACCTCTTGGATCGGGGGTGGGCCTTGCCATCCGCGGGCCCGGTTGACATCCGCCGACCTTTCCAGACCGCGGCAAGCCGGAATTTGCCATTCTGTCATCCGGTTTCCTCCTGAGCAGTTGACATCATCATGTGTGGAATTGCCGGGATAGTTAACCTCCGTGGCCCGCCCGTCGAACAGAGCGAAATCCGCAATCTCACGGATCGGATCGCGCATCGTGGGCCCAACGGCGCCGGCTATTGGTTCAGCACGGAGTGCAACGTCGCACTCGGCCACCGCCGCCTTGCCATCATCGATCCCGGCCCGGGCGGGTACCAGCCGATGGCATCAGCCGACGGGCGCCACGTCATCGTTTACAACGGAGAGATCTACAATTTCCTCGAGCTCAGAAGGGAACTCGAGGCCGTCGGCGAGAGATTCCAGTCCGAGTCCGATACTGAAGTTATCCTGGCGGCGTGGCGCAACTGGCGCGAGGGCATGCTTTTGCGCTTCAACGGCATGTGGGCGCTCGCCATCTACGACACGCAAAGCGGCGAGATGTTCCTCGCGCGCGACCGCTTCGGCATCAAGCCGCTGCTTTACGCGCTGACGCCGGAGCGGTTTGTCTTCGCATCCGAGCACCGCGCGCTGGTGCACAGCGGATTGATCCAGACCTCTGTCGATGTCGACGTGGCGCGGCGGCTGATGCTGGACGCCTTCAGCGTCGAGGGCAGCGAACGAACGCTCAACCGCGAGGTTCACCGCCTGCAGGCCGGGCATTTCATGTGGCTGCGCGAGGGGAAGCGCACGATCGGGCGGTGGTGGTGCACGGTTGATCATTTGCCTGTCATACCGAATACGGAAGGCGAGCGCGTCGAGCAGTTCGGCGAACTGTTCCGCAGCGCCGTGGCATTGCGGATGCGCAGCGATGTTCCGATCGGAACCTGTCTTTCCGGCGGCTTCGACTCGACCGCGGTGATCTGCGAGATGGCCGAACATGCGCGGGCGGGAATGGGGCCGCGCGGCAGCACCGCCTGGCGCCATGCCTTTGTGGCTGCATTCTCGGGTGCGGCGAACGACGAACGGCCGATGGCAGAAGAAGCAGCCAAATGGGCCGGCGTCGCGCCGACGATCGTAGAGATCGGTCGCGACGACGCAACCAGGGAAATTGACCGTATCCTCGACGACAACGACGATGTCTACATTTCGCTGCCGAGTGCAGCCTGGCTGGTTTACCGCGAGCTTGCCAAACGCGGGGTGCTGGTTTCGCTCGACGGTCATGGAGCCGACGAGTTGATGGGCGCCTACCGCCAGGAAGGACAGTCACTCGCCTATTACCTGCGAAATTCGCTTGCCCGGTTGAGCTCGAGTTCGGTCGCGCTCACTCACTGGGTGGACGTCTCGCGGGCGATGATGCTGAAGGGCAGGGGATGTTACTTCCTGCGTGGGGGTCTCTCGCAGATTCCCCCGCGGTTTGCACTGGCCGGCGAGAGCGACGCGCTGCCGGAGGAATGGGACGCGCTCAACCGGCGGCTCTACCGCTTGTTCCACGGCACGGTGCTGCCGACCATCCTGCGCAATTTCGACCGCGTCTCGATGGCCCACGGCATCGAGGTGCGGATGCCATTCATGGACTGGCGGCTGGTTACCTATACGATGGCGCTGCCTGGGACCAGCAAGTCGTCCGACACGCACACCAAATGGATTGCGCGGCGGGCGATGCAGGGCAGGATGCCGGAAGACATCCGGATGGGGCGCCGCAAGATCGGTTTCAACTCGCCGATGCCGGAATGGCTGAACGGGCCGCTCGCGGGTTGGATTGCTTCGCTGCTGAATCAGAAAGTGCCTGCCTTCAGTGAATTCGTCGACGAGGCGAGGCTCGACCGTAAGGTCGGACAATTGAACGCTGCAAGAGGATGGGACTGGCAGTCGGTCGGAGCGATCTGGCCTTATCTGAACATGAAATGGTCGCTGGCGAGATTGTGAGCCGATGGGTAAAGTTCTGAATTGGATCGATGCTCTGCTCGGCTGGAATGTCCGGAGGTCCGGCGCCGTCAGCACCGGGCAAGGCGCTGCTGTGGTGTGGTGGCGCATCCGGCGGTCTGCCGGCAATCGCCTGTCGATCGGGCAAAACTCGATCATTCAGGCCAATATCCGCTTTGAGGATCGCGGCGGCGAAATCAAGATCGGGGATCGGACCTATGTCGGAAAAAGCAATCTGGTCTGCTACCGGAGCATCGTTATTGGCGACGACGTGATCATGTCTTGGGGAATCACTATCACCGATCACGATTCCCACAGCCTCGATTGGGCGCATCGCAGGAACGATGTGCTGGACTGGGGCAAGGGCAGCAAGGACTGGTCGCATGTCGCGCATGCCCCGGTCGCCATCGGGGACAAGGCCTGGATCGGCTTCAATGTCAGCATCCTGAAAGGCGTGACGATCGGCGAGGGCGCCGTGGTCGGTGCCTGCTCGGTCGTCACCCGGGATGTGCCGCCGCATTCGGTCGTCGTCGGCAATCCCGCGCGGGTCGTGCGCAAATTGGAATCCTCCAGCTAGTCATGCGGCTGTTTCAGAACAACGGGTTGTCGCGCGGTTTCCGGGCCCATCGGCCTCGCGCGAGCGATCGCAGTTTTGGTGAGTGCCTGAACTCCTTTCTCGATACGCGGTACGCCGCCTCGCACATCCTGCAGCCGGTCCTGGCCGGCAGCGCGGAGGCTTTCTACACGAATGGAGATGACGAGACGCTGCAGAGGCTATGGGCGCGCGACAACGGACTGGCCGGCAAGGATCTCGAGCAGATCCTGCTGGCGCAGATCGAGCATCATCGAACCGAGGTGTTCTACAATCTCGACCCGATGAGCTATGGCAGCGCGTTCATCCGGCAGTTGCCGGGCTGTGTGAGGAGGAGTATCTGCTGGCGGGCGGCGCCATCGGGCTCGGCAGATCTCTCCGGTTATGATCTCGTTGTCTGCAACTTTCCCTCCATCCTGGACAGCTGGCGGGAGAAGGGATGCCGGGTTGCCTACTTCATTCCGGCGCATGATCCCGTCATGGATGGCTACGCGGCGGCACGACGCGAGAACGTCGATCTGCTGTTCGTCGGGGGCTTTTCCCGGCACCACCGGGCGCGCGTTGCAGCGCTCACGGCGGCTGCGTCGGTGCCGAGGATCAGCGCGCGGCTTCATCTGGAAGATTCCCGCCTGACCCGGCTTGCCAATCTATTGCCCTTTTTGCCGTTGCTCAGCGCATTCTGCCACCCTGCGGAAATTCGTCGTGTGCGGGCCGACCCGCTATATGGAAGGGAACTCTATGCTGCCATGGCTTCGGCGCGTATCGTGCTCAACGGGGCGGTCGATATGGCCGGCGAGGATCGTGGCAACATGAGGTGCTTCGAGGCAGTCGGATGCGGGGCCGTTCTGCTAACGGATGCGGGGCACTATCCGGAGGGCTTTGCCGAGGGCGAGACCATGGTCACTTATGCGTCGGTCGATCAGATTCCGCGGTTGGTTGAACGGCTGATCGCGGACGCGGATTGGGCGAGCGCCATTGCGACGGCAGGCAACGCCATGGTTCGCGACCGCTACAGCAAGGAACGGCAATGGGCTCGCTTCCAGGAATTGTGCAACTGAAGGTTGGCGACGGGTGGATGGCGAATAGTTCTCCTGCGACCTGGGAATCGGCGGTGATCTGGCTGCGCAACCAGCCCGACCGGCGCCAGCTCGTGCTCGACGCCTATTACGACGATCCGTTGCTGGCGGCGGCCGAGCGCTATCGCCAGAGCGGCGAGTGGCGCGAGATCGCCGCACTGCTGCGCAGGTGCTCCGGCAAGGCGCTCGATGTCGGCGCCGGGCGCGGGATTGCAAGCTACGCGCTCGCCCGCGAGGGATTTTCCGTCACCGCGCTGGAACCCAACCCGAGCGCCATCGTCGGCTCGGCGGCAATTCGGTCGCTTGCGGTCGAGGCGGCGCTGCCGATCGATGTGGTCGAGCAATGGTCCGAGCGCCTGCCGTTTGCTGACGACGAATTCGACGTGGTATTCGCGAGAGCCGTGCTGCACCACACCAGCGATCTCGATCGCGCTTGCTCCGAAATGTTTCGCGTGCTGCGCCGAGGCGGTATCTTCATCGCGGTGCGGGAGCATGTGATCAGCAGGCAGGCAGATCTGCAGGCCTTTCTCGACGATCATCCGCTGCATCACCTCTACGGTGGCGAGCACGCTTTTCTGCTCGATCGCTATCTCGGCGCGCTGAGAAAGGCCGGCTTCGGACAGGTCAAGGTGCTCTCGCCGCTGCAGAGCCCCATCAATCTCTTTCCTTACACGGTCGGCACCCTGCGCGAGGCTGTCGTCGACCGTGCTTCGCAAAGGCTGTTCGGCCGTCCGTTTTGGCGCATAGTGCTTGGCTCCGACCGCATCTTTGCTGCGTTGCTTTCGCTGGCCTCCTATTTCGACAACCGGCCGGGAAGGCTCTATTCTTTCATCGCCCACAAGGCCGCGTAATGTCCGTCTGGGTAACAGGAGCCAAGGGATTCATCGGCGGCCATCTCGCCCGCGAATTGGCGGACGCCGGTCATGCCGTGCATGGCATCGGCCACGGCGCGCTCGAAGAGACCGAGCGCAAGCGGCTCGGATTGCAGTCCTGGATCAATGGCGAGATCGAGGCGACCAATCTCGACGCGCTGGCGACCGCGCATGGGCTGCCCTCGGCGGTCTTTCATCTTGCAGGCGGCTCTAGCGTCGCCCTGGCGATCGCACACCCCCTCGAGGACTTCTCTCGCACGGTGGCCAGCACGGCGCGGCTATTGGAATGGCTGCGGGTGCATTCCCCACAAAGCCGGCTGATCGCGGCATCGAGCGCGGCGGTCTATGGATCCGGCCATTCGGGTCCGATCTCCGAGCAAGCTGCGCTAACGCCGATGTCACCCTATGGCCAAAATAAGCTGATGATGGAGCAGCTGTGCCGGAGCTATGCGCTGAGCTACCGCATTGGCAGCACGGTGGTGCGGTTGTTCTCGGTCTATGGCTCGGGACTGCGCAAGCAGCTGCTGTGGGACATCTGCTCGCGGCTGCGGGAAAACGGTCACGAACTCGCACTTGGCGGCACGGGCGAGGAAGTCCGCGACTGGTGCGATGTGCGGGATGTGGTCCGGCTGCTGGCGATGTTGGCCCAATTGCCGCAAGGGGAACCCTTCCGGCTGATCAATGGCGGCTCGGGCCAGGCGATGCGCGTGTCGGACGTTGCAGGCCTGCTGGCTGGACATTGGGGTAATGTCAGCGTCCGCTTCTCCGGACATGTCAGGGCCGGCGATCCCTTCAGCCTCCTGGCCGACAATACTGCGCTCCACTCAACGGGATTTGCGTGGCGCGTTCCTCCCGCGCAGGGCATCGCCGACTATGTGCGATGGTTCAGGGATTACGCCCGTGGCTGAGCGCGGGCCGCGACGCGTTGCTTTCACCTATGTCTCGCGCAGGCGATGGGCCGGCGGATATAACTATCAGGCCAACCTGTTTGCTGCTCTCGCTCGCCATTGCCCGGGCAGGATCGTACCGGTGCTGTTTGCGGGAACGAGTGAGCCCGCAGCCGAGCTTGTGCCTTTCTCGAATGTTTCTGGCGTCGAGATCGTGCAATCTGAGGCGTTCGACGGGCGGCAGGCCGGCCTCGCTGCGGCGCTGGTGACGGGGATCGATCATCGGGCGGCGGATGCGTTCAAGGCGAGGCGCATCGATGTCGTGTTCGAGAATGCTCGCTTCTTCGGCTGGCGGTTGCCGATCCCGGTGCTGGCATGGTTTCCCGACCTCCAGCATCTGAAGCTGCCTGGATTGTTCTCACCTTTCGCAAGATGGCGGCGCGATCTCGGCTTTCGCGTGCAGATCGCGTCCGGGCGCAGCATCCTGCTGAGTAGCGAGAGTGCGCTCACCGACTTTCGCGCGGCGTATCCGGGCGCGTCGAACCCGGTGGTCGTGGCCCGCTTTGCGACCGAGCCATCGCCCGAACTTTTGACCGGGGATGCCGCTGCGGTCATCGCCGAGTACGGTTTGCCGAGCAGGTTCTTCTATCTGCCGAACCAGTTCTGGCGCCACAAGAATCACTCGCTGGTGATCGAGGCGTTGACCATCCTGAAGCGGCGCGGCGTGGACGTCGCGGTCGCCGCATCGGGCAGTACTGAGGAGCCACGCAAGTCGGACTATTTCGGCGAGCTGATGCGCGAGGTGGCCGAGCGCGGCATCGAGGCGAATTTTCGCTACCTGGGGATGATCCCGTTGGCGCACGTCTACGCGCTGCTGCGCAGCTCGATGGCGCTGATCAACCCGTCGCGATTCGAAGGATGGAGCACGACGGTGGAGGAGGCGAAATCGTTCGGGGTGCCGATGATCCTGTCAAACATTCCGGTGCATCGCGAACAGGCGGGGACAGGCGCGAGGTATTTCGGGGTCGATGAAGCCGAGGTGCTGGCCGGACTTCTCGCGGAGGTCTCGCAATCGCCGGAACCATCGGCGGTGCGCAGTCTTCTGCCCGGCCTGGACAAGCGAGTGGCGGCCTTTGCGGCGGATTTTGTCACTGCCGTAGAGAAATGCGTCGATCCGTTTGGGTGCCCGTCCTAACCCAGACCTTCGACTGAACGAAGCTGCGAAAGCAGTGGTTTCTCGGCGTGCCATGCATGCACCAGATTCTGACCGATGAAACCGGCGCCGCTGGTGATCAGGACGTGTGCATCGAGGCCTCTCGCTGACTGTTTCCAAAACCTTCTTCCATTGCTTCCGGTCAGGCGCGCTCGCTTCCTCTGAGAACCAGCTTGCTCCCGCGCCGGAGTGGTACTTGCCGGGATTGAGGCGGTCAACATGAGGAAACGAGCAAGGCAGCGGCCCGTCGCACGGCCTGGGATCCTATGCCGGTAGAACCTGGCTCTGCCCGGAAAAAAAGCCGCGCGGCGTAATGTACCACAGCAGGAACAGCAAGGCCGCGCCATGGGTCAGCATTACCGTAGTCAGCGGCACATTCATGAAGATATGGGGAAGAACGCCACCCGAGATAAAAACCAGGTGTTGTGGCAGGCCTTCGGAAGCGCGGTTTCCGATGGCAACGGCGAGCCCGCAGAAGAAAGCCGAAACCGGCGCGAACAGGAGCCCGACCGACGCAATTCCCTCGGTGGCAAACAAGGAAGCGTTCATGTTGCCCAGGCCATAGTTGTTCGCCATCTCGACCGATATCGGAACTTCGAGAGAACAAGGAACGAAAGGCTTCAAGATCCACATCTGGCAAAAATACGTCAGCTCGTGCCTTGCAAAGTACTCGTTGTAGAAATCCATCGCGCTTGATGGGGCAATGATCATGCGCATGCCGACGATGTTGAAATACCTGTAGGATAGGTCATGTGCCAAGATGAAGAGGATCACTCCAGCGAGCATCGGCAACAGCAGGGAAAGTATTGTCGCTATCCTGGTCTCGAAGATCTTGCCGAGAACAGCCAGCATGAGGAGCCATGCCGGCATGAATAGCGCGACCTTGGTCAGTGTGACCGGATAAAAGGATATCGAGAGCAGCAGAGCTGCGGCGGCTCCCCAGTAACGCTTGCGCGCAACGTAGCATGCAAAGGCGTAGGGCAGCAGCACACTCATCGTCGCCGCCGTCGCGTAATTGATGATTGTAGGGAATCGAAGCTGATCGCGGTAGGTGTATATTTCGGTAACCTCAATGAGCCTGAAATTGTAGGTCGAGCCGATGGCAGCGATGGCCGCGGCAAATAGCAGGATCGTGCCGAGCAGCCGCTGCATCGCTTTTTCGGAAAGCGTGTAGACCTGCCTGACCGGTGAGGTAATCAGCAATGCCGGCAAGAGAAACGCAACGGCGGAAATCGCGGCCGAAGCCCCGGCCAGCCAATGATCGTAATTGAACGGCGAGAAGCAGTTCAGCCAGAGATAGCCGAGGATCACCGCATAGCAATAGAAGCCGACGAAGTAGCCGAAGCTGAACCGAGCAAATACGAATATCAGGGCAACCAGCGCAAAAGCAGCCACGGTGGCGATGGCGTAGGGCAAACGAGCAATATCGAAAAAAATGTAAGCCACGCCGTAATCGCGCGAACCAAGCGCGAAAGTCAGGCTACACGCCACTATGAAGAGGCCGATCAGGGACGCCAGGGCAATGCGCTGCAATCCTCGATCGTCGGGAATGCCTGGACTAGCCGTGTGGTGCCGGTCGAGTCCGGAAGACCCCAAAATTGCTTTCATCTGGTCGAATAAATCACTGCTTGGCTGCCTGGTCTCGTGACGCATTGAGATTAAGCGGGAACTCGAGATATCGCGAGATATCCTTGGCGGATCGGTTGAGATGCCGGCCAGCAGATGGACCTTGCCATCTCGGGCTCCGGCCGCGGGGTGCCGGAGTCGTCGCCGACCTTGATTTGCAAGGGCTTTTACTAAATATAGGCCGGACAAGTGTCAACGACGTTGAGGCATCCCGCGTGGGGCGTCGAGTGCTACAACCCTCAAATGTCATCGTCGCCGTCCGTGGAGGGTAGAGGCATTTTTCATGGTTAGATTTGGCTTGCTCGGATGTGGGCGCATTGCAAGGCGCCATTCCGACCTGTTGGGCGGTAGTCATGTCGGGGGGGCTTGCCTGGTCGCGGTTTGCGACCCGATTCGTGCGCGCGCTGACGCGATCGCCACAAAATTTGGCATTCCCGCAGATTACGATATCAAGGACTTTCTCGCACGGAAGGATATTGACGCGGTGGCGGTGTTGACGCCGAGCGGGATGCACGCCGCTCACGTCACCGCCTGTGCGAAAGCGGGTAAGCATGTCGTCGTCGAGAAGCCGATGGCGCTGCGGCTGCAGGATGCCGACGACATGATCCGCGCCTGCGACGAAGCCGGCGTGAAGATGTTTGTCGTCAAGCAGAACCGCTTCAACGTTCCGGTGGTCAAGGCGCGCGAGGCTCTCGATGCCGGCCGGTTCGGCCGTCTGATCCTCGGCACGGTACGGGTGCGTTGGTGTCGCGATCAGGCATATTACGACCAGGACGACTGGCGGGGCACCTGGGCCTATGATGGCGGCGTGCTGACCAACCAGGCGAGTCATCACGTCGATATGCTGGAATGGTTTTTCGGTGACGTCGTCAGCGTTCACGCGCGTGCTATCACGGCGCTGGTGAATATTGAAACGGAGGATACCGCGGTTGCGACCCTCAAGTTCCGCAACGGGGCGCTCGGCATCATCGAGGCGACGACCGCTGTGCGCCCAACCGACCTCGAAGGTTCCCTCTCGATCCTGGGTGAGAAAGGGACCGTCGAGATCGCGGGATTCGCCGTCAACCAGATCAGGCACTGGCGGTTTGTCGACGAGCTTGCCTCCGACAGGGACGTGATCGAAAAATTTTCGGTCAATCCGCCGAATGTCTACGGCTTCGGCCACCAGGCCTACTACCAGCACGTGATCGATTGCTTGGTCGGTCAACGCGCGGCTCTGGTCGATGGCCTCGAAGGGCGCAAGAGCCTGGAATTGATCTCCGCGCTGTATGAATCCATCGAGACCGGTGCAGAAGTGCCGTTGCGCTTCGCGCCCCGCCTCAGCCGCCTGGGCATCGCCTCGTGAACCGACCGGAGGTGCACAAGTCAGGCGTGCGCGACGTCGTCTTCGGCGCGCGGGTCAGGATGGTCGAGCCGTGCAATCTCTACGGCTGCACAATTGGCGACGATTGCTTCGTCGGACCGTTCACCGAGATCCAGAAAGGGGTGGTGATCGGCGCGCGCACGCGGGTGCAGTCACACGCCTTCATTTGCGAGCTGGTGACAATCGGTGAAGACTGCTTTGTCGGCCATGGGGTGATGTTCGTGAACGATACGTTTTCGACCGGGGGCCCGGCCCGCGGAAACAGGAAAATGTGGCGTGAGACTGTGATCGGCAACCGCGTGTCGATCGGCTCCAACGCCACCATCATGCCGGTAAGGATAGCCGATGACGTCGTCATCGGTGCAGGTTCGGTTGTGACAAGGGATATCACGACGTCCGGCACTTTTGCCGGTAATCCGGCGCGCCGGCTGCCGGCTAGCGAATAGGAAGGCGACGGATGCCAGTGCCTTTTGCGGACCTGCAACTGCAATACCAGACCATCAAGAGCGAGGTTGACGGCGCGATTGCTTCCGTTATCCGTGACAGCGCCTTCATTCGCGGGCCCTACGTCGATGCCTTCGAGCGGGAATTCGCTGCCGCGGTAGACGTCAGGCATTGCGTGTCGTGCGCCAATGGCACGGATGCCTTGTACCTGGCCATGAAGGCATTGAATGTGAAGCCGGGCGACGAGGTGATCACCACGGCGCATTCCTGGATATCGACATCGGCGATGATTACCCATGCCGGAGCCACCGTCGTATTTTGCGACACGGACGGCTCGACGTTTACGATCGATCCGGCCGCGATCGAGGCCGCTATCACACCGCGGACGGTCGGCATCATTCCGGTCCACCTGTATGGGCAGCCGGCGGATATGGACCCGATCATGGCGATCGCGCGCAAGCGCGGGCTTTGGGTAGTGGAGGATTGCGCGCAGGCTCATCTGGCCTGCTACAAGGGGCGGCAGGTCGGGACGTTCGGAGCAGCCGCCACCTACTCGTTCTATCCGGGCAAGAACCTCGGCGCCATGGGCGATGCCGGAGCTGTCGTGACCAATGATGCTGCGTTGGCCGAGCACATGACCATGCTGGCGCGCCATGGCGGGTTGGTGAAACACCAGCATCGCATTGAAGGCATCAACAGCCGGCTCGACGGCATGCAGGCGGCGATTCTGTCGGCGAAATTGCCGCATCTGGCCGCCTGGACCAGGGCCCGTCAGGAGGCCGCCAGGATCTACGACGCCGGCCTCAACCAGATCGAGGACGTCGTGGCGCCCGCCGTCGCGGCCGGCCGCAGCCACGTCTACCACCTCTACACGATCCAGCATCCGCGGCGCGACGCGCTGGCGGCACACCTGAGCGCCAACGGCGTGCAGACCGCGATCAACTATCCGACCGCGTTGCCGTTCCTCGCCGCCTACAGCCGGCTCAAGGCCCGCCCGGAACAGTTTCCCAACGCGCACCGCGTGCAAGACCGGATCCTGTCGCTGCCGATGTTCGCGGAGATCACGGCGGATCAGCAGCGAACGGTGACTGAACTCATTCGCCAGTTTTGAGCCGTTCCAGCTGTTAGCATCGCTTTGGATTTCGCGAGCCAGTAACCTCCAATCGGAATCGCCCTGCTCGTGGTGCGCCGGGGTGGAGCTTGATTTCTGAGGAAATCATGCTGCACCTTCGCGGCTGCGGCACTCACAAAAACCGCGGGGAGCGAACTCCCCGATTTCAATTCTGATTATATATCAATGCCTTGATGGCTTCTGTGGGGGCGGAAACTTTGTCTTGGATTGATTCCACTGGGCCTCTAAAAGGGCCAGCAACGATTTTGGACACAAAGTATGCCCCGCCCGATCTCTCGATGCCGCGTCTGCGGGAACGCCCATCTCGTACGAATTCTGGATCTTGGCGATCAAGCCCTAACGGGCATTTTTCCGAGTCGTCGCGACGAGCCCATCGAGCGCGGGCCATTGCAGCTCGTGAAATGCTTGGGTGCTGAAAGCTGCGGCCTGGTTCAACTCGCCTGCACCTATGAACCGAGCGCGATGTACGGCGCGAATTATGGCTATCGCTCCGGGTTGAACGCGAGCATGACGCAGCACCTGTACCAGAAGGTCGAACGGATCCGCCGCGCCGCGCCGCTTCAGGATGGCGATCTTGTCGTCGATATAGGCAGCAATGACGGCACCACGCTCGGTGCCTACCCGACCGGCACTTACGATCTCGTTGGCATCGATCCGACCGGCGAGAAGTTTCGTAAGTTTTATGCGCCGCAAGTCGAATTGATCGCCGACTTTTTCTCGCTCGACATCTTGCGCAAGAAGCTCGGGCCTCGCCGCGCGCGCGTGGTCACATCTTTCTCGATGTTCTACGATCTGGAAGCGCCACTCGACTTCATGTCGGAGGTCCTCAACCTCCTCGAGCATGACGGAATCTGGGTCTTCGAGCAGAGCTATCTGCCAGCGATGATCCGGACCAACGGCTATGACACCGTATGTCACGAGCACCTGGAGTACTATTCGCTCTCGACCATCAAATGGATGGCCGACAAGGTGGGCGGCAAGATCATCGACGTCGAGTTCAATGACGTTAACGGCGGCAGCTTCTCTGTGACCATGGCGCGCCGCGAAGCGCCGCAGCCGGAGATGCAAGGCCTCGCCGAGCCTCTCGCCTCGGAGCGCCATGCCGGTTACGGAGGTCTTGAACCTTTCAAAGCCTTCGCGGATCGCGTTTCAGCGAGTCGCAACGAACTCTTGAAGTTTTTCGATCGTGCTCAGACCGACGGTGCACTGGTGTGTGGTCTCGGCGCTTCCACCAAGGGCAACGTGCTGCTGCAATATTGCGGTTTGACGGAGAAGAACATCGCTTTTATCGGGGAGGTGAATGCGGACAAGTTTGGCTGCTTCACTCCCGGCAGCCTCATTCCGATCGTACCCGAGGCCGAGCTGTTCGCGCGGAAGCCGGACTATACGCTCGTACTGCCGTGGCACTTTCGACCGTTTTTCGAGAAAAATCCCAAATTCAACGAATTGAAGCTCGTGTTCCCATTGCCGGAGCTTGAGGTCGTTGGTTGATGTCTTCGGAAGCGAACAAGAGCGAGAAGCGCGGGCAACATCTGCTCAATGGGCTGGAATTGCTCCCGATGTGCGCTGAGCATGCGTCTGATGTCGCCGGTCTCCACTACAAGGAGCTTTCTTGGTCGTTCAATGGACAACTGGGTCCGGATCACGTCCGTGGGCTCTACGAAGCGCTGGTTTGCAGCAAGTCCTTCTTCGGCTACGTCATCTACAGGAAAGGTCAGCTTCTCGGGTTTGTCACCGCAACAACCGATTCAGGCGAGATCCGCAGCAGCATACGCCATACCTATCGGAGTAAGTTTCTCGGTGTCGCCGGGCTCATGTTGCGCCATCCGAGCTTCCTGCTCGGGGTTTTGGAGTCGCTATTCGTTGTTCCGATCGCTTTCAAACGATACGGAACCAAGGCGGAATGGCTCACCTTCGTGACAAACACCGAAGTCAGCTACCTGACGCCGCTGGTAGCCATCAAACTGATTGACGCCGTGCGCGACCACTTCCATGCTTGCGGCATATCGATCTACCTGGCCCAGGGGGTTAAGCAAAATCCCAAGGCGATGCGTCTCTACGAGAAGCTGGGTTGGGAAGTCGCGGCAAGGCTGCTGATTCATAACATATATGTCTATCGTTCGAACGCACGTGGCGCCGCGATGGTTCTGGACAAGAGATGAGATTGGCATGGGCGGAGGACTTAAACTCTTCAAGGTCGGCGAGGCTTTCGAGACAAGCCTGTTAATGTCGGCGGAAGTAATCGAGAAATTCTGCCATATATCTGCCGATACCAATGCCGTTCATGGTGACGCGGCGTATGCCAGGCAGCATGGTTTCCGCGAGCCGATCGTGTATGGCAACCTTCTCGGTGCGCTCATCTCCAACCTGGTCGGCATGCATCTGCCGAGCAGTGAGGTCATCATCCTGCGGGAGAGCATCGACTTCAGAAATCCGGCCTACCGCGGAGACGTGGTCAAGCTGCGGGCTATAGTCGCGAGCGTCCATGAAGCGGTGTCCTCCGTGCAGATGAAACTGGAATTCACAGCGGAAAGCGGCCAAATTGCCACTGGCACGTGTGTCATCAAATGTCTGTAGCGCCGGCACAACCCGATCGAATCGCGATTTTCCAGCAGTCGCTCCGGATTTCGAGACTGCGGGAGATGAATTCCCGGGAGTTGCTGACGCTCGCCTCGCGTTTCGAGCGGATTGAACCTGAATTCGCCAAGGAGTTTGGGGGGCGTCGCAAGCCTCTTAAGCTTTCGATTCTGGCGTCCCTTTCAGCGCAGCACCTGTGCTCAAGCCTGAAGCTGTTCCTCTATGCCGAGGGGCTCGCGCCGTCCATTCATCTCGGCGGATATGACGCCATCGCGTCGGGGACGCTGCAGCAGAACGCCGAGATTTGGAGGGCCGGTCCCGACGCAACCTTGCTGCTGCCTTCGACCGACGACATCAAGACCTGGCCGCGCATGTTCGCCAGTGCCCAAGAGGTGGATGAATGGGCCAGGCGACAGTCGGAAATCTATCTCACGATCTGGGACGTTGTCGCAAAGAGGCTGCCTGGGTGCCGCGTGTATCATGCGCTGTTTGTTCAGCCGCTCGAGCGGCCACTGGGCAATCTGGAGCGGCTATATCCCTTCTCGCGCAGTAATTGCTTGCGCGCGCTCAATGATCGTCTCGTCGCGCAGCGGCCGAAGCACGTCCATCTTATCGATCTGGACACGCTTGCCGGACTCGCCGGGCGCCGGCAGTGGTTCGACGAGACCGGCTATTTCCTGACCAAGCAGCCAATTTCCCTGCGCGAGCTGCCATTCGTCAGTGCCTATCTTGCGCGTCTCATTGCTTGCGGGCGCGGCAACATAAAGAAGTGCCTTGTTCTGGATCTGGACAATACCCTCTGGGGCGGCGTCGTAGGCGATGATGGTGTCGACGGCATTAGGATCGATCCTTCCGATCCCATCGGCGAAGCGTATGTGCATTTCCAGAGCTATCTGCTTGCCCTGAGGGAGCGTGGCGTTTTGCTCGCCGTCTGCAGCAAGAACGACGAAGCGATTGCGCGTAGCCCCTTCCAGGCGAAGCCGGAAATGCCGCTTAAGCTCTCGGACTTTGCCGCCTTTCAGGCCAACTGGGATGACAAGGTCACTAATCTCCGGAGAATCGCCGATGGTTTGAACATTGGCGTGGAATCCCTGGTCTTTTTCGACGACAATCCGGCCGAGCGAACGATCGTTGATGAATATGAGCCGTCGGTGCTCACGATCAACGTGCCCGCCGACCCGGCCCTCTACGTTCGCGCACTTGATCTCTCGTTTGCGTTCGAATGGGAGCAATTGACCGAGGAAGACATCGCCAGATCCGAAACCTACGCAAAGGATCGCGAACGGCAGCAACTGGAATCTCAGTTTTCGGATTACGATGCTTATCTGCGTTCACTGCAGATGAAGGCGTGGATCGAGCCCGTCGGCAGCGAAGGTCTGGCGCGAATCGCGCAGCTGTTTGGCAAGACAAACCAATTCAACACCCGCACCCAACGCTATTCCGAAAGCATTGTCGCTCAGCTTGGGAGTGCGTCCGACTCCTGGGTCATTCAGGTCAAATTCGCCGACCGCTTTTCAAACTACGGGATCGTTGCGGGCGCGGTGCTCAAGCTGCGCGGAAACGCATTGTTCATCGACAACTGGATCATGAGTTGTCGCGTTTTTGAGCGCGGACTGGAGTATGCAACGTTCGAGGCGATGATTTGCTTCGCGAGGAACAGTGGTGCGGAAAGGATCGTCGGCGAGTTCATTCCGACCGAAAAGAACGTCTATGTCAAAGAGCTCTTTGAGCGTCTTGGATTTGATCCGTTGGTCGCCGACGACGATTTCCGTCCGGAGCCCGAAGGGACGCTTTACAGCCTGGCGCTGTCCGGGCATTCCGCGGCCGAATACTACATCGACACAACTATGACGCTCGGCGGCGCCGAGAGGACGATGAAGCTGAATGCATCGCAGCATTCAGAAAAGAAGGTACGACTATCATGATCGTTGCGGGCGACCGAAAAGACACGCCCTTTGTCGGAATAATCGACGAGGTTCTTACCACGGAAGCGCCGTTCATAGCCGGCATTATTTCAAAGCAGGTCGCCCGGTTTGGGCCTTCCTGGATTGATGCGTTCGAAAAGGATCTAAGCATCTTTTTTGCCGGCAACGTCGAGGGGCTACGAACTGCGACGCGCGGCTATATCCGCTTCGCTCTGGACGGCATGTTGCTGCAAAAGCGCTTTGACAAGACCGGGAAGTACGAGGCAAAGACCTACGAGCAGGCTTCGCTGGAGGTCTATCAGAACGAAAGGTACATGCATTCCCTCTACTTGCCGGGGATTTATCTATCGCATTTTTTGTGGCGTCATCACTATCTCCAGCAGCTGTTCTTTGCAGAGCGCTTCGTGCCGCTCGTCAGAAAGCACGGCGGCACCAAGTTCTACGACGTCGGCGTTGGCACTGGCTTCTATTCGCGCGAATGCCTGCGGGAGCTGCCGGAACTTACCGGCCATGGCTTCGACCTTAGTTCCCACTCGCTATCCCATACGCGAAAGATGGTCGACGCGTTCGGATTGTCGAACCGCTATCAGGCGTCGCTGCAGGACATTCTCGCGGATCCGCCGAAAGAGCAGGCGCCGTTTCTGATCAACATCGAGGTTCTGGAGCACCTGGAGGATCCTTTGAGCTTTCTCAAGGGGTTATATCGAATACTTGCGCCGGGAGGTCTGGGTCTCATAGCCGCCGCAGTCACCGCGCCGAATGCGGATCACATCTACCTCTACCGCTCGGCACAGGAGGTTGTTGACCAGGTGCAGCAGGCTGGATTTAACGTTATCGAGTTTCGCGACGACGCGGCGTACGACCCGAGAACGCCGCAGGAAAGCGTTCCGCGCAACGCACTGCTTCTCGTTTCAAAAGGAAATGACTGATGGACGTTCGAGGAAAATTAACAAACTCCTTCCATCGGGTGTTCGAGATCGACGATTTGGTCATTACCGATGAGATGACAGCAAAGGACGTTCCCGGTTGGGACTCCCTTGCGCACATCAATCTCATCATGGATGTGGAGGAGGAATTTGGCCTCCGCTTCACCGTCGACGACATTGCCGATCTCAAGAATGTCGGGGAAATGATCCAGATGCTGGAGAGGAAACTTTCACTTGCCTAGCAGCTGCCAGAGCCACGATATTCCGTGGGCCAAGCCGACCTTCTGGGGCAAGGAGGAGCAGTATGTTCTCGATGCCCTGCGATCAAGCTGGATTTCAGGCGGCCCGTTCGTTGAGCGCTTCGAGCGCGATCTTGCCGAATATCTAGCCTGCAAGCATGTCCTGGCGGTTGCCAATGGAACGGCAGCGCTGCATCTCGCTTTTCTCGCCTTGGGACTGAAGTCAGGGGATGAAATCGTGACGCCGGCCTTCGGCTTTATGGCCGCGGCGAACATTGCCTTGCAGCTCGGCATACGTCCGGTCTTTTGCGACGTTGATCCGCGGACTTGGTGCATGCGTGCAGATGATGTCAAGGCGGTACTTTCACCAAAGACGCGGGCTATTGTTGCCGTGCACAGCTACGGCAATGTTTGTGAGATGGAACCGATCATCGCCTTGGGGCGCGAGCGCGGCATCCCGGTGATCGAGGACGCCGCTGAAGCGCTGGGATCGCGTATTTCGGGCGTACTGGCGGGGACGCTCGGTGCGATCAATACCTTCAGCTTTCACGCTACGAAGACGATCACAACGGGCGAGGGCGGACTCGTCGCAACGAATGACGACGCGCTCGCTGAAACCGCGCGGCTCTATCGCAGCCATGGGCTGCGCCGCCAACGCCACTACTGGCACGAAGTACCTGGCCATAACTTCCGCATGACGAACTTGCAGGCGGCTCTCGGATGCGCGCAGTTCGAACATGTCGACGCGATCACGCGGGAACGCCGACGCGTATTTTCTGAGTACGAACTCCGTCTTGGCGGCATACCTGGCATGGCGATGCAGCAGAAAGCGCTGCAATCCGATCCGCTCATCTGGGCGGTGGGCGTGCTTTTGAAGCCGGATGTCTTCCCGCAGGGCCGAGACCGAGTGTCTTTGGCGCTCGCGGAAAAAGGCATAGAAACGCGCCCCGGCTTTCAGCCGCCATCGGAGATAGCCTACTTCAAGGAAAAGCCGTACCCGGTGGCTGACGAGCTCGGTCGGTGGGTTCTCAGCTTGCCGACCTTCGCTACTCTGCAAAACAGCGAGATCGAGCACGTCTGTCGGCAGTTGTCCACCCTAGCGCACGCATGACGCATGAATCAGAGTAATCCATGTAGCGCTGCGGCGGAAAAGGACGTCTCGATCATCCTGCCTACTTATAACGAAGCAGGGAACATACTGACGCTTGTCGACCGGATCGAAGCGGCTGTTCCTGAAGGTTGGCGCTATCGAATTCTCGTGGTCGACGACAGCAGTCCGGATGGCACTTACGATGTCGTGCGCAAGCGTGCCGAACGCGACTCGAATGTGAGGGCGATCCTGAGAACGGACGATCGCGGATTTGCCAAATCAATCCGCCACGGTATCGAGCAAGCGGATTCGGCTCGTATCATCGTGATGGACAGCGATCTCACGCACGATCCGCTCGAGATTCCGCGCCTACTGCATGTTGGAGAAGTCTACGACATCGTCAGCGGATCGCGTTTCTGTGCCGGCGGCCGGATGGTGGACATGTACCACTATCTCGCCAGTATGCTGTTCAACTGGAGCCTGCGGTTACTGATTGGCACGCAGGTGCAGGACAATCTTGGCGGCTATTTCACTGCGCGCCGCGACCTTATCATGAAGCTGCCAGTTGACGAGATATTCTACGGCTACGGCGAGTATTATTTCCGCCTGCTGCATTTCGCCCAGCATGCGGGCCATTCCATCGTCGAGATACCGAGTTCGTATTTGTTGCGCGGCACAGGGAAAAGCAAGTCCAACTGGTTCAGGATGGTCCGGACCTATAGTGTGGCGGCCATCAAACTGCGTCTGTTGATCTGGCGGTTGAACAGAACGTAGTGAGTCATCCTCGTAGCCTTCGTGCTTCTTTCATCACGGCATTCGCTTTTTCAGGGAGTAGAAGAAAAGGCAGCCTTCGCCGTGGTTCAGGTGCGACATCAGCCCGCGGATGGTCCTTGTGATTAGTCCGGAATAGAGTCGCCGTGCCGCCGGCCACATGGCCCAGCGGTTACAAAGCTTCTTCGACACGAAGGCCGGCAGCGCGATTACCGTCAGAACATCATAGAACGTCGAGAGGTCGCGCGGAACATAGGCGTGATGCGAAACGACTTCGAAACCGGCTTCCGCGAACATGGCGCGCCATGTCTTGTCGTCATATGCGTGATAATGGTTCCAGAAGCGGTTGTAGAAGCGGCCGTAGCGCTTCGCGAACGAGGGCATGCCAAGCGCGGAAAGCATCCGCGCCGGCGCCGTCGCGAGTTCGAGCCGGTCAGACGGGATCGTTATATGGAAATGCCCATCGTCCGCGAGCAGCCGATTGGCTTCCTTGAGAACCGGAACGAGGTCGGGAATGTGCTCGAGCACGCTGTTGGAAATAATTGTAGCGAAGCTCTTGTCGGGCTTCGGAATGTCGTTTCCGAGGCATGCGATCAACTCCCTGTAGGCCAGGGTTTCGCGTGCGGCGTCCAACTCCGCCTTATCCGGATCGATGCCAGTGTCGATCTGCTCCGAGCACAGGATTGAAGCGAAAATGCCGTCGCCGCACCCGATGTCGAGGATCGGCCCCGGCCATTCATTGCGGACGTGCATTTCACATTCAATCGCGCGCTCAAGCGCAAGCGCGGCCGGAGCAATTTCCAGGTAGCGGCGGAGAAAATTGTCAGCAAATTTCAAGGCAGCCCCTGATTTCATTGGTGCTCTCGCCGCCGGCTGTCACTCAGCTCAACGACGAGAACGCATGATGACGTAACTGGCATTCCGAAATGCCACCTCGAAGGGAGCCATTTCCTTCAGGTGCTCGTCGGAGCGCAAGATCAAATAATCGAATGCTCCAACCTGCGATCGGGACGCGGCGTCGATTTCACCGAGCCGTTTGAGGAAATTGGGATCCACCCCATCCGCCTTGAATATCCCCGGTATATCCCGGCTGTAGGGGTAATAGAGGAGCATATGATAAAAGGCCAGCGACTCGTAAGTGCTGTGGTCCGGTGGTGTGACAAACCCGATCTTGAGCCTCTGATTGTACTCATCGAGTGCGCTCTTCCGGACCGAACCGAGTCTTTCAACGACGTCGGCGCCTTCCCGAATGAGGTCGAGGACGTGGAAATAGCGACGCAGTTGCATCTCGCGCGGCAGAATGGTGAGCCCGTAAAGTGGTACAAATGGCGCTCCACTTGTGTAGAATTCGATCAGAAAGCTGTCCTCGATGCTGGTTGATGCGACCAGCGTGTCATGCCTGGTCTGCTCGGCGAGCCAAGACAGAGCTTCGAGCTTGTCGCGATCGATAAACCAGCGTGCCTTATCCAATTGCGGAGGCCGGGCAATTGCTGTCATGGCAGACAAAAGGGCCAGGACAACAATCGAGGCCAATACTCTGGTCCAAGGTCGTTGCTGAAGAAATAGCGAGACGTCCGCTACGATATTCGGGCAATTCCGGAAGAGCATCTCTGCTCTCCTCCAAAGCCACGCAACGCAGGCAAGAAACGCGATTGCCGCAGACCCGCGCAGCCACAACCGGTTCCCCAGTTCGAATGACTCACAGACCAGGCCGATGATCGCAGCCGCGACCAGCAGGCACTTGGCCAGGAGGTTGCGCGCAGGGTCGTCGGGAACGATTTTTCCGAATGCGATTGGGGCGGCCAGCCACAGCATCGCCCAATTGAGACGAAGATCGAGGGTCTGACCGTGCTGCAAAGCTTTGCCTAAATCGGTGGCATAGAACTGACGTAGCTGCCAATACGAAAACGCCAGCCCTATCGCGAGTCCGGCTGACGATCCGATTACCGGCCAGTTGATGCGCCGCGTCATCAGCAGGTCCGCTCCAACGAACAAGCCGAAGCCCATGAGGATGCACGCGCTGACGGCGAGACCGGCCGTTCCGCATACAACGGCGATGGCGAAAAGAACTGCGAATCCAGTTGCGGTCGTTCGTTGCATCTGATGAAGGAGCAACGCAATAGTCGTGAATCCCAGCGCCCAGAAAAGACTTGGATTAACCAGCCGCGCGAACCCTGGCTCAAGCAAAAGGATCGAATGAAAATCCAGAGTTAATGTCTGCGCATAGAAGCTCAGCGCAAAGTTGTCGAGCGTATGGAGTATTGTGACAGCGAGTATCGTTGCGATGATGAATGAGAATGTCCGCCGAAGAATTGCGTCGAGTGCCCATAGGAAGGCGAGTGACATCGCGGCTGCGTTTAGGATGAGCAGAATAGAAACCGCGACGCGTTTCGACGGGGTCAACCATTGCGAAACGGTCCAGAGAACATTTCCGAGTGCGAGGCCACCGAGATATGTGCAGGCGATCTGGTTGCCCTGCAGGGGTTCAGTCACAGCTTCCGCTTGATGACGGCAAGACCTGATGCCCCTCTTTAGTAAGGCGAAGTAGGCATAGTTGTCGCTCGCATCGGTTCTGGAACTGGCCAGCGGGACGCCGGCCCTGTAACCGTCGTCGATGGACAGGCGCACGATCAGCCCCGAATACATCATAAGGGCGGCAAGCAGGGCTGCGATTGAGTAGTCGAGGAGCCGACGTCGATGCGTCACGTTTGGCGGGCCCTATGCGAGGTGCGATTGCGTTGCTGCGTGATTGAAGTACGCGCGTAGTAATCCTCAGAACGAACGATATCGTCCTCGCTGAGAGAAGGCCCCCGGTTTACATCTCGGTAATCTTGCGAAGGAAATGACGGGCTGAAGCCGCTGAGGCCTATCAGCCGACCTGTTGCAAGCATCCGGGATACAGGGTCACTGCCGCGGCCGGACCTCAGGGCCGTGTCCAGGACCGTGAGGCTGGAGTTCCAGCCGATCGAAGTATCCCGGGCGCCGAGCGCGCAGAGTCGGTCGATCTCTGGCTCCAAGGCGATGCCGCCTCGCGCTGCTCCCGCCGCAGTGTCAGTTTGCCCGAATCGATACAGTATTTCCCGTGACATACTGCCAAACTCACCCCGGTTGTCCGGTATGCAAACCTCTACATGCCTCCGTTGCCAGCGACGAGTCAGTTAATGCCGGATTAACAGCCGCTTATCCGTCCTTTTTCGGCCCGTCGTTCATCCCATGAACATAAAACTCTTGACGTTCACGGTGTGAACGCGGTAATCCAACCGCACTTTAAGGTGGGCTAATCGGGTGCCGGACACTCTGCAGGATCGGGAGGCGGATAGCGGGATCATCCTCGGGCTACTGAAGTCTGTGGAGCAGGATGGCGGGCGGTCGCAGCGCCGCCTGGCGGCCGAACTCGGTATCGCCCTCGGTCTCGTTAACGCCTACCTCAAGCGCTGTATCAGCAAGGGGCTGGTCAAGGTCCAAAACGTTCCCGCGCGGCGTTACGCCTATTATTTGACCCCGCAGGGCTTTGCGGAAAAGTCCCGTCTCACGGTCGACTATCTGACTTCCTCGTTCAGCTTCTTTCGCGAGGCGAAGGCCGATTGTCTGGTCACGTTCGAGACCGGCCGCCTGCTTGGTTTCAAGTCCGTGGTGCTGGTCGGGCGCACGGACCTTGCCGAAATTGCGTTGATCTGCGGGATCGAAAGCCAGATCGAGATCGTGGCGCTCGTCGATCCCAAATCGGCGCCGGGTCATTTTCTCGGCGTGCCTGTCGCAGCTTCGTTCGACGCGGTCGCGAAGAAATTCGACGCGGTTGTTATCACCGACCTCGAGGATGCCCACGGCAGCTGGGATCGCGCCAGAGCCCGGTTCGGCGAAGAGCGCGTTCTCATTCCGCGTCTTCTGGGAGTCACGAAGGACGTGCAAGGCAAGCCATCATGAAGCGCGTCTCCCGTCACTGGGTCGTGGTTCAAACCCGACCGAATTCAGAACGCAGGGCGATGGCGAACTTGATCCGCCAAGGCTTTGAGGTGTACTTCCCGGTCTACAGCAAGCGGCGCAGCCATGCCGGCAAGGTCGATATGGTCGCAGCGCCGCTGTTCCCACGCTATCTGTTCATTGCGCTCGATCTCGACAGCCAGCCATGGCGATCGATCCGCTCGACATTCGGCGTTGCGCAGCTGGTGTGTTATGGTGACCGGCCGGCACCGCTTGCCGAGGAGATCATTGCCGAGCTGCGAAGCCGGGAGGACGAGCGTGGGCTGATACGGCTGGGCAGCGCCTTCAGGCCGGGAGCGCGAGTTCGCGTTGTCGGTGGCGCGTTCGCCGATCACTTCGGTATGTTCGATTCCATGGGCGACGGCGAGCGCGTCGCCGTGCTTCTGGATCTGCTCGGCCGCAAGGTCCGGGCGGTCATGAATATCAACGTGATCGAAGCGGCCTAGTTCCGCTTCGATCCGCCATGCGCGAGACGGCCGGGTGAGGGGAGCGCGATCTCCGATTCACCCGGACTGCGGTAGCATGGAAAAATTCGTATGAGCGTACGACGGCCTGAGAGGCGGTTTGGTTACGGTATGAAGGTGCTTGGATTGATTCCTGCTCGCGGTGGGTCGAAAGGCATTCCGCGCAAGAATATCAAGCTCATGGCCGGCAAGCCCCTGATCGCGTGGACCATTGAGACTGCACTCAAATCATCGCTTCTGGCATCCGTGGTGGTCAGCACGGACGATCAGGAAATCGGTGAGGTGGCCCGCCGCCATGGCGCGCAGATTCCCTTCGTGCGCCCCTCGGAGCTGGCGCGCGACGATACCCCCGGGGTCGATCCTGTACTGCACGCACTCGAAGCCCTTCCCGAATTCGACGCCGTTTTGTTGATGCAGCCAACCTCGCCGCTTCGCACCGTCGAGGATATCGAAGGCTGCATCCGCCTTGCCGAACGGGTAGAGGCGGGCTGTGTCGTATCGGTTTCCGAGCCCATCCAGCATCCTTACTGGATGTACCGTCTCGATCCAGAACAGCACCTGCAGCCGTTCGTCGCTACCAAACATGTTACGTGCCGTCAGGATCTTCCGGTGGTCTATGCCGCCAATGGCGCATTGTACTTTGCAAGGAGAGAATGGCTGCAGAGCCGACGTACATTTATTGCAGCGGATACGGTCGGATACGTGATGCCGGTCGAACGATCCGTCGACCTGGACTCTCCGCTCGATTGGAAGTTGGCCGAGCTTTTGTTGAAGGAAGGGGCGTGAGCAAGGTACTAGTTACAGGAGCGGACGGCTTCATCGGATCCCACCTGACCGAAGCGCTGGTGCGCGCGGGCAAGGATGTTCGGGCCTTCGTTCTCTACAACTCCTTCAACTCCTATGGCTGGCTGGACAATTGCGCGCCCGACATCAAAGGCCATTTCGAGGTCTTTGCCGGCGATATCCGTGATCCCCATGGCGTCAGGACCGCGATGCAGGGTTGCGACGCCGTGCTCCACCTCGCGGCGCTCATCGCGATTCCGTATTCATATCACTCGCCCGACACGTATGTGGATACCAACATCAAGGGTACGCTGAACGTCATTCAGGCCGCGCGCGAGTTGGAGACAGCGAAGGTCGTTCACACCTCGACAAGCGAAGTCTACGGCACCGCAAGGTTTGTCCCGATCACGGAAGATCATCCCTTGCAAGGTCAGTCGCCTTACTCCGCAAGCAAGATCGGCGCCGACCAGATCGCAATGTCGTTCTATCTGTCGTTTGGGACGCCGGTTGCCGTGGTTCGTCCCTTCAATACCTATGGGCCCCGGCAATCCGCGCGCGCCGTGATCCCAACGATCATCACTCAGATTGCCAATGGCAAGCGGAGCATAGCCCTTGGAGCGACAAGTCCCACCCGCGATTTCAACTATGTCGGCGATACGGTCGCCGGGTTCATCGCAGCGCTGAATTCCGAGCAGGCAATCGGCGAAACCATCAACCTCGCCAGCAATTTCGAGATTTCGATTGGCGACATAGCGTCGGCCATTGCCGAGCTGATGGGGGCGAAGATCAATATCGTAACGGAGGAGCAGCGGCTGCGTCCCGAAAAGAGCGAGGTCGAGCGGCTGTGGGGCAGCAATGACAAGGCAGCGGCGCTTCTCGGATGGCAGCCGAAATATGGCGGGCTGGATGGTCTGCACCGGGGGTTGGGTGAAACGATAGCCTGGTTCGCCAACGACGCCAACCTGTCGCGCTACAAATCTGATCTCTACAATATCTGACCGGCACTCCTGGCATCTCTTGGAGGTCATCATGCAAGACGTAAACCTCGGTGGCCGCAAGGTCGGCCTTGAACACCCGCCGCTGGTGATCGCGGAAATCGGCATCAATCACGGTGGTAGCCTGAAAACCGCATTTGAGATGGTGGACGCAGCGGCGAAGGCCGGCGTGGAGATGGTCAAGCATCAGACCCATGTCGTCGATGACGAGATGAGCCATGCCGCCAAACATGTCATTCCCGGCAATGCCAGGGAGTCGATCTATGAAATCATGGCGGGCTGCGCCCTGAGCGAGAACGACGAAATAGCGCTCAAGAAATATGTCGAATCGAAGGGCATGATCTTCCTGAGCACGCCCTTTTCGCGCGCCGCGGCGGACCGTCTTCAGCGGATGGATGTCTGCGCGTTCAAAATCGGCTCGGGCGAATGCAACAATTATCCGCTGCTCAAGCATATCGCCGGGTTCGGCAAGCCCATCGTCCTCAGTACGGGAATGAATACGATCGAGAGTGTGGCCAAGGCGGTCGATATCTTCGAGGCCGCACGGATACCTTACGTCCTGATGCACACAACGAACCTGTATCCGACGCCACCGCATCTGGTGCGCCTTGGAGCGATGGTCGAGCTTGCCAACGCGTTTCCCGGGTCCGTGGTTGGACTGTCGGACCACACGACCGACAATCTGGCTTGTTTTGGTGCCGTGGCGCTGGGTGCGTCTGTCCTGGAGCGGCACTTCACCGACAGCATGGATCGCAAGGGGCCCGACATAGCCTGCTCGATGGACCCGCAGGCGTGCAGCGAGCTGATCAAGGGCAGCCGCATCATCGCGGTGGAGCGCGGGGGCACGAAGGGACCGGTCAAGGAAGAACAGCCGACGATTGACTTTGCCTTCGCTACCGTCGTGACGATCGCCCCAATTCGGGCCGGCGAAGCCTACACGAAGGACAATATCTGGGTGAAACGGCCGGGCACCGGGGAGTTGCTGGCCGAACGGTACGAAGACATTCTGGGCAAGGTCGCCGAGCGTGACCTGGCTGCGGACACCCATCTTGCGTCGAGCGACGTTCGCTGGTGACGATCACTTGCGAGAGATCGTCGTAACCGGAGCGAGCGGTTTCCTGGGCCGCGCCCTCATGGCTGAGCTGAGCCACGGGGGGCTGCCGGCCATGGGTGTCTGCAGGAGAGCCTTGAACGGAATGCATCGGGTCGCCGATTATCGCGATACGCCCTCGGCTGATGTGCTGATCCACCTGGCGGAGGAGCCGGATCGAGCCGTTGCGAACCGTGTCGATGCGGCGTCTTGCGATCAATCCGACGTCATCCGCCGGTTGAGCGCCCGGGCTGGCAAAATCATCTATGCATCCTCAGGCGTGGTGTATGGCGACAACGGTCGCGCGCCGTTCGCGACGGATCATCCGGTGCACGGTTATGACCTGTACAGCCGCTTGAAGATCGCCAATGAGCGGGTTGTGCTCGATGCCGGCGGTACCGTGCTTCGACTGGCCAACCTCTACGGCGCGGGCATGTCGCCCAACAACGTGATTTCGGACATAGCAAGACAGATTCCCGGCGATGGGGCGCTGCGCATCAGGGACGACAGGCCAGTGAGGGACTTTCTTGCGGTGACCGATGCCGCGCGGGCTTTTGCGCTTGCCACCAAGGCCACCGTCCGCGGAATCCTCAACATCGGTACCGGTAAAGGCCACTCGATCGGGCAAGTGGCGAAGCTGGCGCTCGAAGTGGCCGGCCAGCCGCGTCGCGAAATCGTCGCAACCAGCCCCAGCGGAAAGCCATCGGTCAACGTTCTGGAGGTGTCCGAGACGTTGCGGCGTCTCGGCTGGTCCAGCACCCGCTCGTTGCGGGATTATTTCCTGCAGGTTCTTTCGAGGTGAAGATTGTCAAAGAATAAGCGCAAAATCGCCGTGTTCACGGGAAACCGGGCGGAATATGGTCTGCAGTTTCCCATCCTCAAGGCGATCAGCGAACATCCGGAGCTGGAATATCAACTGCTCGTCTCGGGTGCGCACCTTGATTCCAACTTTGGGCGCACGCTGGACGAAATCCAGGCCGACGGCTTTCGGATCGATGCCGAAGTCAAGATCGACATGAAGGGCGACCTGCGTATCGCGACCGCACAGGCGATCGGCTCCGGCGTGTCGGCGGTAAGCACGGCGCTGCAAAGATTCTCACCCGATCTGTTCGTTGTTTATGCCGACCGCTTCGAGGGCTTTGCGGCTGTTATCGCCGCGACCCAGATGAATATTCCGACGGCGCACGTCGAGGGCGGCGATCTCACGGAGGGCGGCGCGCTCGACGATTCGGTACGGCACGCCATGACCAAGCTATCCCACCTGCACTTCACCACGAACCAACAGGCCAGCAACAGGATACTGGGGATGGGCGAGGAGGCGTGGCGCATTCATACAGTTGGATTTCCCGCGATTGACCTGATCTCCGAGGGGCGCTTTGCCTCCGTCGATCAGGTCGTGGCGCGCCTGGGGCTCGACATCACCAAACCGATCGTATTGTTCACGCAGCACTCGGTCACGACCGAGTTTGAATTGGCGGTCCAGCAGGTTCGCCCCTCGCTGCAGGCGCTCGCGCAACTGGCGGAGCGGGGTGTTCAGGTTATTGCGACCTATCCCAACAACGATGCGGGCGGCCGTTCCATCATCAAGGCATTGGTCGAGCTGAAGAACAGGAATCTTCCCGACCTGCAGTTTCACACTTCGCTCGGCCGATCAATGTATCACGGTGTGCTGGCGCTGGCGCGCGACAGGAAGATCCGCGTTGCGTGCGTCGGCAATTCGTCCTCCGGCATCAAGGAAACTCCGGCCTTTGGTTGCCCGACCGTCAATATCGGATCACGCCAGGATGGCCGTTTGCGCGGGGCCAACGTGATAGATGCCGGCTATGATACGGATGCCGTGGCCGGCGCTATCCAGCGTTGCCTCCATGACGAGACCTTCCGTGCGATAGCGCACAAAACGGAAAACCCCTACTACTTGGGCGGAGCCGGCAAGAAGATCGCGGCGGCACTCGCAACCGTGCCGCTCGGTCAGAAGCTTCTTAGGAAATCGATGACGTTGAAAGGCGAAGTTCACGATGGCTGGTATCGCTGAATCGCTCAAGGCAAGGGCCTGACGTGACAGTTCCCCCGACCAATCCGTCCGATCAGTGGAAGAAGACGCTTGTGCCGGCGAACAGCACAATTGTCGAAGTCATCCGGAATTTGGAGCAGTCCGGTTTGCAAATTGCTCTGGTCGTGTCGGAGGAAGGCTCGCTGCTGGGTACACTGACCGATGGTGACATCCGCCGCGGGCTGCTGCGCAATCTGGACCTGAACAGCCCGGTCGAGTCGCTTATCTATCGTTCTCCGTTGGTCGCGCCGCGCGATCTGGCTCGCGAAACCGTGCTTCAGATCATGCAAGCCAACAAGAAGAACCAGATGCCCGTCGTGGATGAGAACAGGCGGGTTGTCGGCTTGCACGTCTGGGACGAGCTCATGGTCCCGGCAGAGCGACCAAACCTCATGGTCCTCATGGTGGGCGGAAAGGGCGAACGATTGCATCCCCTGACCCAGAATTGCCCCAAGCCCCTGTTGCAGGTCCACGGCAAGCCGATACTCGAACACATCATCGAGCGTGCGAAGGCCGAGGGTTTTGGCCGCTTCGTGCTGGCGGTCCACTATCTCGGGCACATGATAGAAGAGCACTTCGGCGATGGAAGCCGCTTCGATGCCCAGATCGAGTATTTGCGCGAGGAGTCGCCGCTTGGAACCGCCGGCGCGATCGGTCTTCTTGGTGGGCGTCCCGAAGCTGCCTTCGTGGTATCCAATGGCGACGTTCTCACGGACATTCGCTACGGCGAGCTGCTTGATTTTCATTATCGACATGCTGCCACGGCGACGATGGCAGTACAGCGCTACGAATGGCAACACCCGTTCGGTGTTGTCGAGACGAACGGCATGGAAATCGTCGGGTTCGAGGAAAAGCCGGTTCTCCGCAGCTACGTCAATGCCGGCGTCTACGTGCTTGAGCCGGAAGCGCTGGATGCTCTTTCCCCTGGAGATCATTGCGACATGCCGACGCTGTTCAGCCGCCTAAAAGCGCGCGGCCTGCGCACCATTGTCTATCCCATACATGAACCCTGGCTTGATGTCGGTCGCGTCGAGGACCTCGAGCGTGCCCGCAATCCCGCCAAGAAAAGCTGACGAGAAAGAAACATGAATTCAAGGTCGGAATTCCTGGCCCGCTTCGATCCGGATAGGAGCGATGCCGAGGCGCTCTACGGGCTGCCAAAGCGCGTCATGTTCTGTCGTCGCTGCGTCATCTCGAACCAGCGGCCAAGCTCGACCGTCGAATACAAAAAGACCGCCGAGTCCGTTCAGGATACGATCTCGTTTGACAGTGACGGCATTTGCGATGCCTGCCGCTACCAGGACACGAAAGCGGACGAGATCAATTGGGAAAAACGTGAGGCGCAGCTGGTCGCCCTGCTCGACAAGCACCGCAGGATCGATGGCGGCTACGACATCATCGTGCCGGGGAGCGGAGGCAAGGACAGCGCCTACACCTCGCATATCCTCAAATACAAGTACGGGATGAATCCGCTGACGGTGACATGGGCGCCGCATCGCTACACCGAGATCGGCTGGAAGAATTTCGAGAACTGGATCCACGCCGGCGGTCTCGACAACATTCTGTTCACGCCGAACGGGCGGTTGCATCGTTACCTCACGCAGCAGGCGTTCCTGAACCTGCTTCACCCGTTTCAGCCTTTCATCGTCGGACAACGGATCATCGGACCGCTCATGGCGCTTCGGTTCGGCGTCCCGCTTGTGATGTATGGCGAGAACCAGGCGGAGTACGGCAATAGCCGGGATGAAAACTTCAAGCCGTCCATGGATCGCAAATTCTTTTCGGCCGATGATCCGGCCGCGATGGTGATTGGCGGAAAGACGATCAACGAGATCATCGCGGAACAGAAGTTCAGATTGAATGACTTCGCGCCCTACATTCCGCCGAAGGCGGAGGAGCTGGAGGCGAAGAATGTCGAGGTGCACTATCTCGGCTACTACCTGAAGTGGGATCCACAGGAATGCTACTATTACGCCACCGAGCACACCGGATTTCAAGCCAACAGCGAGCGCACCGAGGGGACCTACTCCAAGTACAGCAGCATCGATGATCGCATCGACATGTTTCACTATTATACGACGCTGGCCAAATTCGGCATCGGCCGGGCGACGTATGATGCTGCGCAGGAAATTCGCAACGGGAAGATCACCCGCGACGAAGGCGTGCAGCTGGTGCGAAAGTTCGACCAGGAATTTCCCAGGAAGTATTTCCACGACTTCCTGGAATATATCTCGCTCGGTGAGGGCGAGTTTCATGCGACGGTGGACAAGTTCCGGTCGCCGCATTTGTGGAAGCACGAAAACGGCGTATGGAATCTTCGTCACGCTGTCTGGCATGACGACGCACAAATGGCCGGCTGATGAGCAACGTAAGGCTCTTTGCCCGGCTTGACGTCAAAGGGCCCAATCTGGTCAAGGCCGTTCACCTCGAGGGATTGCGGGTCATGGGCGATCCCCAGGAGTACGCGCGGCGCTACTATGAGCAGGGAGCGGACGAACTCATCTATATCGACATTGTCGCCAGCCTCTACGGGCGAAACAATCTGACCGAGATCGTCCGGCGCGCTGCGCATGATGTCTTCGTGCCAATGACGGTCGGCGGCGGCATCCGGAGTTTGGAGGATGTGCGCGATCTCCTGCGCGCCGGCGCCGACAAGGTCGCGATCAACACGGCGGCCGTGAAGCGGCCGGAGCTCGTGACCGAGGTTTCGCGTCGTTTCGGATCGCAGTGCATGGTGCTGTCGATCGAGGCTAAGTCTCAGGGGCAGGGTACTTGGGAGGCGTACACCGATTGCGGGCGGGAACGTTCCGGCCTGGATGTCGTCGACTGGGCCCGCCGGGGCGTCGAGCTCGGCGCCGGCGAGATATTGATCACGTCGATCGATAGAGAAGGCACGCGAAAGGGCTTCGATCTGCCGCTGGTGAAGGCAATCGCTTCTGCGGTATCCGTTCCCGTCATCGCAAGCGGTGGATACGGGGAGACACGCCATCTCGCGGAGGTCGTGTCTCAGGGAGCGGATGCGGTGGCATTTGCCGACGCATTGCACTATGGCCGCACGACGATCCCGCAGTTGCGGGAAGCGGCCCGGGCTCAAGGCCTCAAGGTGAGACAAGCGTGAGCAAGGCCGGCGTCACCGTCATCGATTATGGCATTGGCAATATTTTCAGCGTGCGGCGTGCGCTGGAGCATTGCGGTGCGGACGTTCAGCTGTCATCGACGGAGACTGAAATCGCGGCCGCCGATCGCATCGTTCTGCCGGGTGTCGGTGCATTTGCCGATGGAATGAAGGGGCTGCGCGATCGGGGTCTCATCGATGTCGTTTCTCGGTTCGCGGCCACGGGCCGTCCGATTTTGGGCATCTGTCTCGGCATGCAAATGCTGGCGACGTCCAGCGAGGAGTTCGGCGAGCATGAGGGTTTGGGCTTGATACCCGGCCGGGTCATCAAGGTTCCGGACACAACGGTTGAAGGTAGGCTGCATAAGATTCCGCACATCGGCTGGAGTGAGCTATTCCCGGTCTCGGGCGAGAACTGGGCGGCGACAATTCTCGAGGATACCCCTGAAGCCACGCCGGTCTATCTGGTGCATTCATTTCATCTGGTCCCGCATGATCCCGCCGATCTGCTGGCGAACTGCAACTATGGCGGTCACCACATCACGGCCGCCGTACGGTCGGGCAACATCTTCGGCGCCCAGTTTCATCCCGAAAAGAGCGGCAAGGCAGGGCTGCAGATGCTTGCGGCGTTTCTTCGGCTATAGGGCATGCGCGAACATCGATGAGATTTCTCCACGCTGGTGCGATTTATGCGGCAGCTAACGTCGCGTCCGCAGCTGTGCCGTTCTTGCTGTTGCCGTTGCTCACACGGGTACTTACCCCCGCCGACTACGGGCATATCGTGGCGTTCGCGCTGCTGGTTACTCTCTGCATGCCGTTTGCTGGGCTGAGCGTGCATTCGGCCGTAGGCGTTGCGTGGTTCAACAAGCCCCGCGACGAAATCCCGGCCTTCAATGGCATGGCACTGGGCCTGATCGTCGTCACGACGGCCATTGTGGCGCCGATCATTGCCTTCGTTGTCAAATTGATGCCGTCGCTTGTAGCCGACCTGCCGCCGGTTTGGGGAGCAGTTGCGGCGTTGACGGCGGGGGCCAACGTCTTGCTGCAATGCCGGTTGGTGCTCTGGCAAAGCCAGAGCCAACCGCTAAAGAACGCGATCCTGCAGGTGTCTGCCAGCCTCCTGAACGTTGGTCTGTCGCTTCTTGCTGTGGTGTCCTTCGGATGGGAATCTGCGGGTCGCAATGGCGGAATTGCGGTGTCTGCAATCGCCATGGCGAGCGTTGCTGTCGCCGTGTTCACACTTTCGCGTGACGCGGCCTGGTCGTTCCGGTCAAAATATCTGGCGGAGCAGGTTCGCTATGGGGTGCCGCTGATTCCTCATGTGCTGGCCGGTGCATTTCTTGGCACCGTCGATCGCTGGATGGTATCGACGCAACTCGGCGCAGAAGCGCTCGGGATCTACGGTGCGGGAGCTCAGCTGGGAATGGTGATGACAATCCTGGCAGACGCCTTCGTGAAAGCCTATAATCCGTGGCTCTATGCCCAACTTGGATCCGCCGATGCGAATGGCAAATACCGCGTAGTAGGCGCCGTGTATGTTGCTTGGCCTGCCTTTGTCTGCGTCGGCGCGATCGTCGGGCTGATCCTGCACTGGACAAGCGGCATATTTCTCGGGTCCCGCTATGCGGACGCAGCGACTGTGATTCCGTGGTTCGTGTTAGGCGGAACCCTGAGTGGTGTGTACTTCTGCATGTCCAGCATTTACTTCTTCGCCGGTCGGACCGGCCTGCTTGCATCGTGCACCTCGGGAGCGGCGGCAGTGGGAGCGCTAGCGGTCTGGTTGCTGGTCACTCTTCTTGGCGTTCAGGGGGCCGCGATCGGTTTTGCCGTGATGCAAGGGTTGCTCGCCTTATTCGTGGCGGTTACCGCTTTCAATAGTTTTGATCTGCCCTGGTCCGAGATTCGCAAGGCCGTCGGTACTCTGCTGCAGAGTGCCCATCGTTCAACGCGTCTCAACCCGCTCAACCCATAGGATCGCCTGCGGTATGACTGCAAATTCTCCGGCCGGCCTGCGTGCCGCCGTCATTGGGCTTGGCCGCATGGGCACGCGGCATTTGGAGGCCGTAACCAGCCTCGGGATGATCGTTGTTGGCGCGGCGGATACCGACCAGAAAGCTCGAGCTGCCGCACAGGACGGCCATGGCATTGGTGCTTCGGCGTGCTTTTCCGATGGTGTGGAGATGTTGCGCAGCGTGCGCCCGGAGGCGCTGGTGATCGCCACGACGGCTCCATCACACGCGCCGCTGGTTCTTGCCGCTGCCGAGGCAGGCGTTCGCTATATCCTTTGCGAGAAACCGATGGCAACATCGTTGCGCGACGCCCAGGAAATGCTGGAGACATGCAGGCGCGCCGGCGCGGTCCTCGCGATCAATCATCAGATGCGATTCATGGAGCAGTATACGCGTGTTAAGTCGCTGATTGGCTCCGAAGCGCTTGGACCGCTTGCGAGCGTGCTCGTCGCCGCCTCGAACTTCGGTCTGGCGATGAATGGTAGTCACTATTTCGAGATGTTCCGTTATGTCAGCGGGCTCTCCGTCCACGCGGTCAACGCGTGGTTTGAAGATACGAAGCTCGCAAATCCGCGCGGGGCACAGTTTGAAGATCGTTCGGGAAGAATTCTCGCACGTACCGCTGACGGCGTGTCGATGTATCTCGACTTTTCCGTCAATGCCGGCAGCGGGGTCAGCGTGATCTATACATGCCGCAATGGCCAAATCTTTGTCGACGAATTGAACGGAGCAATGCGGGTCGTCTCCCGCAAGGCCGAGTTTCGCGACCTTCCGACGACCCGGTACGGCATGCCGTCGAACATCTATGTCGAGAATATTGCGCCGGCGGATGTGGTTGGACCGACCAAAGCGCTTTGGTCGGCGCTTCTTGACGGTCAGTCTTACCCTGATGGGGAAGCGGGGCTTCACGCCCTGGCCTGCTGCGTGGCGGCCCACGTTTCGCATGAAAATGGGGGCAACGCAGTCCGCGTCGATGATCAGAGCTTGCCAAGCACCCATCAATTCAAATGGGCCTAAGCAACGGAAATCACGTGTCGAAAATGAAGAAGTGGAAGGTCGCGATCGTTGGCGCCGGCTATATGGCGCAGGAACATGCCAAGGCGCTAAGTTCTATCGACGGCGTTGAACTCGTAGGGGTCTGCGGGCGGACGCGCCAGCGCGCCGATGTGTTGGCTCACGCCCACGGCATGCCTGTCTATCAAAGCATTTCGGAGATGTTTGCGGATACGCAGGCCGACGCGGTTGTCGTCACTGTCAATGAACTCTCAATGCCGGACGTATGTACGGAAAGCTTCAGGTTTCCATGGGTCTGCTTGCTTGAAAAGCCGGTCGGCGTGAATTTGCAAGTCGCCAGGCAGATCTTGCAGGAAAGCCGTCGCGCCGGTACTCGCGCGTTCGTTGCTCTCAATCGCCGATCGTATTCGGCCGCAAGGCAGGCCCTCCGGGAGCTGACGGCTGATGATGGCCCCCGGCTGATTTCCGTGCTCGATCAGGAGGATCAGGACGCCGCGCGTGCAGCCGGGCAACCGGAAGAAGTTGTTCGCAACTGGATGTACGCCAATTCCATCCACCTTATCGATTACTTCAGCTTCATGGCCCGTGGCGACATCGTATCGATCGAGCACGGCGCTCCCTGGACGCCGGAGTCGCCGCGTTTCGTTGCAGCTACGATTCGATTCTCAAGCGGCGACGTAGGAGTCTACCAGGCTGTCTGGAACGCGCCTGGACCATGGTCAGTGACCGTAACCAATCGCAAGGTTCGTCTCGAAATGCGTCCGGTTGAAAGGCTCGCGATCCAAAGGCAGGGCGAGCGACGTCTTACGGAAATTGAACTGGAGTCGGCGGATACGGAGTACAAGCCCGGATTGCGGTATCAGGCGGAACAGCTGATTGCAGTTCTCGAAGGGCGCAAGGCCGGTCTTGCAACACTCGATGATGCAATGCGCTCAATGGAGCTCTGCGCCAAGATTTACGGACTTGCGCCCGTCTCATGATCAGCGGCGAAGAACGGTCTAGAAGGCTTGAGAAGCTGTTTGAGCTTGAGCGCAAGCATGATCTCTTCTCGTTCAGGATAGACGGCTGGTCGGCTTGGCGGGTCTTGCGGAATCCGATCTACTGGCTCGTCGCCGAACTGCCACTGTCGAAGCCGAGCAGGCCGGCCTACGTTCGCCTCCTTGAGGCGGTGCGAGGCACCCTCGACCTTGCGAGACTTATCGTCTTTGAAAGCCGGAGAGACCTGTTGGTCAAAACGTGCCGTTCCGGGCTTAGGGTGGCGCGAGGTACTCAATACGAGGACGTGTATTTCGATCGCTTGCTCCGGAGGGGTTATTCCTCCCTCAAGCTCGTGGAGATCAACAGCCCTGATTTTGAGGCGCAGGCCACTGCTGCCTGGAGACCCGCCGATCTCGATCCGGTCGTATTTACATTCTGGGGGCGTGTGCTTGGCCGATTGTTTCCAGCCGATGCGATGTCATTCTGCAGGCGTGTTGCAGAGCTGCTTCAGGCCGAACTGCAGGTCGCCGTATCTCCAAGCTGGCTATTGATGCGTATATCGACGGTGGTCTGGCAGGCGCGCCTATATGACATGCTGTTGGCCCGAAGCAAGCCAAATGCGATTCTGGTCTCTGACACCGGGGAATACGGACTTTGTTTGGCAGCTCACCGCCGAGGTATTCGGTTCATCGAACTTCAGCACGGTGTGTTCGACGCCAGTCAACCTGACGCCATCCCGCTGTGGGTTGAGGGATCTACGGTCGAACTAGTCCTTCCGGATGTGTTGGCAACGCGAGGTGTCTACTGGAGCGAACAATTGGCATCGACCCGCCAGGGACGAGACCACGTCGTCGCGGTCGGCGATGCAATGATCGATTGGGCGCGAGCCAGGCGCAATAGCGCGCGTGAGCGGAGCGGGGTTCATCTGGTGTTGACGTCGCAGGGGCTGGATACGTCAAGGCTTGTCGATTGGATCGACGAACTTGCAAGGTGCGCGCCTGCTTCGCTCGAATGGCGGTTGTCGATCAAGCTTCACCCGGTCTACGATCGCAACCCGCACGAGTTTGAACGTTTGAAAAAGCATGCGCGGATCAGGGTCATATCCGGCGCAGAGCAGCCGAACATATTCGAACTGCTGGCCGACGGCGATTTGCATTTGACCATAGCGTCCGCTTGTCATTTCGATGCTGCCTCGATCGGCGTTAGAAGCATGATTATCCCGCTTGCTGGCCACGAGCTGCTGACTAACACAGTCGACGACAAGATGTTTTTCCTCGCTTGCACTCAGTCAAAAGTGTGGGAGATCGCAGCAAGTCCCGATGCGCCCGATCTCGCACGGGCCAACCGGTTTTCTTCTCCCGGTTATGTTGATAACCTTGCGGCGTTGCTGCCGAGCACCTTGTCAACGCTTGCTGAAGCGGAACTTACGTAGTGTCCATCACTGAAAGTTCGCTCATAAGCCAGCAGGCCGTTGCCGCGGCCGAGATCGCTGCCAATCAGGGCTCGCAGCGGCATACTGCAATGATTGGCTTCGTGGCGCTTTCGCTTCTCGTCACGATGTCACTCGGGCAACTCGACAGCTTTCAGCACGGGTCGTTGCAGTACTGGCTAGTCGTCGCGCCTGCCGTACTGCTTCCCTTGCTCGATCTAAGGGCGATTGTCGCCACCTTGTTGGGGCGGGCGAGCCTGCTGCTGTGGTTTTTGCTTTTGGCGGGTGGCTGGCATTTTTTCATGGGTGATGCCCGGGCGACAGCCCAGCTCTGCGCGCTCGTTTTGGGGATGGCCTGGATTTCCTCGCCTCGCGCGCGGATAAGTGTCCACGATCTAACACGCCTCTATCTGGTCCTGGTTTCTGTTGGTCTGCTGGTTTCGCTTTTTACGGAATTCAATCGATACGGAATTGTCCCTGGTTTCTCCGATCCCGGCTATGGGCTCTGGCGCATATCCTTCTTTCCGAATATCGCGTATACGGGAGCACTTTCTCTCGTCATGGTGCTCGTGCTTACCCGCACCAAGGCCGGCTTCCGTCAGCATCCAATCGTTTTTGCGATTGCGAGTTATTTCCTCGCGTTCTCGCTCGTGCGAGGCGCGCTTGTTGCTTTGCTGATCTATGCGGCACTGTACCGCTATTTTTGCAGGGATCAGGAAGTGCGGCCCAACCAGGTGTTCTGGATCGCCCTCATCGTTGCATTTGGCGTTCCTCTCGCTGTCTTTTGGTCCGCAGACCTGCTCGGTGCACTGCAAGATAACCGCGTAGTGTCGATTCTCTTTCTTCGTGGGAAGACCAATCTGTCCATAGACGATATATTGTTCCAGTTATACAGACCTTGGCTATGGGCCACACATTTGCAGCTTTTCCTTTCGAGTCCGGCATGGATGGGGTGGGGCTCAGCCGAATTTTATCAGTCCGTACTCGAGGCCATGGGTCCCCCGCAGACTACGACAGGATCGGAATCGCTGCCGACGAGGCTGCTGGCGAGTTATGGCATTCCCGGCGTGCTCTTTACCCTCTATTTGGTGCGCCTGTTGCGAGCATCCGCTCGAAAGGACGATCGCTGGGCTTGCGCCTGCTTTCCCGCCGTATTCTTTCTCATGGTGAACTGGGGCGGCATCTTTCATTCGACCGACGGCATGTTTGTTTTGTTGCTGCTAATGGTGACCAGGGGTTCAGCCGGTTTCGCGGGCAAATGACGAATGACGCGGAGCAGGGAGCAAGGCAAGAATGGTGCAATCCACCGCCTTCATCCGCGCCGGAGCAGCGGTCGTCGTTTCCTCGACGCCGCCGATCCGGCGATATACCAAAGCTATGTGAAAGCGAGCTGCGCACAATACCTTTGGATGTCGTAGGCACAAATGACAATGGAAAACTCGACGATCTTCGTCCATCCCAGCGCTGTAGTCGACACCGGCGCCAGGATTGGTGCGTACAGCTCGATCTGGCATTTCTCGCACCCGCCACGTGGGATGGGTCAGCGCCTTCGGGGATAGGGTGGATCTCCCGCTGTCCGGATCCGGCGAATGGCAATGCCCACATACCGGAGACGTCTACGTCCTGAACGGGGCTGACCTTTCCCGGCGAGCGGGACTCGTGGACATGCTGCAATACATTCCAGGCAAGAAGCTGGAGCGACCGCAGGTCTCCGGAAACTGAGCCAATCCATCGGGCCGTCTGTCGGCCCGATGATGTGGAAAGCCAAATGTGAAAGCCATGCGAGTATTGTATCTAGATAGTGATGGCCCGCTCGGCGGCGCGTCGCGCAGCCTTTTCGAGGTAGTGCGACCTTTGTCTGCAGGCGAAATCGATCCGTACTTCGTTGCGGTGCAGGGCACGGCGCTCGGCTTCTATTCTCAGGTCGCCAGGGACATAATCGTAACGCGTGGGCTGACCAAGTTCGACAATACGCGCTACAGCTACTATCGAGGCGTCCGTTGGCTGATCTTGATCAGGGAGATCTTCTATCTGCCTTTCACCATCGTCGCGTTGCTGCGCGCGCGAATGCGCTGGAAGGCTATCGATGTCATTCACATCAATGAAGTATTGTGCATCATTCCCGGCTTGATCGCACGTTGGCTGTTTGGCGTTGCGCTTGTCGTGCACGTTCGGTCGCCTGCGCGGATGGATGAACGATCTGCAAGGTGCCGCTGGCTGACTCAACTGCTGAAGAAATACGCAGCGGCGGTCATCGCAATCAACGAAACCACCAGGGCGACATTGCCGCCATCGTTGAATGTAGACGTCATTCAAAACTCCTTCACGCCAGCGAAATCCGCGCGGCCGGACCTGGGGATGCAATCGAAGTTGGACGCACTGAGACCGAAGTCGCTGAAGATTGGCTTTGTCGGCAACCTTCATCATTCGAAGGGGCTGTTTGATCTTCTGGAAGCCGCGAAGCTGGTTCGTGCTGCCGGCCGCGATGTTGAGTATGTGGTTGTCGGTGGAGTCACGATCGTGGATCGAGGCCTCAAGGCCAGAATCCTTGCGGCGGCCGGACTTGCGCAGAACGTGCAGGAGGAACTCGGTAAGCGGGTGGGCGAAGAGGGATTAGCCGACATCTTCCATCTGATGGGCCCAACCATCGACATTCAGCGCGTCTATGAGCGTATTGACGTAATCGCCTTCCCGTCACATTACGACGCGCCCGGGCGGCCGGTATTCGAAGCCGCATTCTTCTCCGTCCCTTCCATTGTCGCAGTCGAAAATCCGCTCCCCGACACACTGGTCCACGGTGAGACCGGCCTCGCCATTCCCGGGCGCAATCCGCAAAAGCTGGCCGAGGCGATCATGCACTTTGCCGACCACCCCGACGACGTGCGTCGGATGGGAGCCAACGCACGAGAACTCGCCGAACGGAACTTCTGCCCCGATACGAACGCCAGGAAGCTGCTGGCGATTTACAAACGCGTCGTTCAAGACAACCACACTCGCTCCTGAGAGCACCCTTGTCCTCGATTGATCGAAATCGGCTGAATATGAAAAATACTTCGAAGCGTGCGTATCAGATTTGCACGAACTGCATCATGGATACGTCGGACTCGAACATCACCTTCGATGGCCGCGGCTGGTGCGACTACTGCAACAACTATCATCAAAACATCCTCCCGAACTGGCATACGGATGAGCGCGGCCAGCGCGAAATCCAGGCGGTTGCCGAGATGATCCGCAAGGAGGGCAAGCACCGCGATCACGACTGCATTATCGGTGTCAGCGGTGGCATCGACAGCTCGTATGTCGCCTTGCTGGCGAAGGAGAAGCTGGGCTTGCGCCCTCTGATCTTTCACGTCGATGCGGGCTGGAATTCGCAGCAGTCGGTCAACAACATTGAGAAGTTGGTGGACAGCCTCGGACTTGACCTGCACACCGAAGTCATCGACTGGCGGGAGATGCGGGATCTTCAGCTCGCGTTCTTCAAGGCCCAGGTGCCTCACCTGGATACACCGCAGGACCACGCCTTCTTTGCCGGACTATATAATTTCGCCGCAAGAAGCGGATTCAAGTACGTCATTACCGGCGCAAACTATTCGACCGAATGCGTGCGGGAGCCGCTAGAATGGCACTATCACGCCACGGATTTGCGGCAGCTGAAGGACATTCACCGCCAGTTCGGAACCCGCGCTCTCAAGACCTTCCCGCTGACCGACATTTTCACTCACAAGCTCTACTATCGTTTGGTGAAGGGAATGCGGATTATCAAGCCGCTCAACAACTTTCCTTACTTCAAGGAAGCGGCGATGCAGGAGCTGGCTGATCGATTCGGCTGGCAAAGATACGCTCACAAGCACTACGAGTCGCGGTTTACGCGCTTCTATGAAGGCTATTGGCTTCCGGTTAAATTCGGTTACGACAAGCGCCGCGCACATTTTTCAAGTCTGGTACTTACCGGTCAAATGACACGCGATGATGCGTTGCTGCGGATTGCCAAGCCTGCGTACGATGCAGACACGGTGGCGCACGAGTTCGAGTATGTTGCGACCAAACTTGATCTGGCGGTCGCGGAGTTGCAGGAGTTGATGAAGGGACCGAACAAGAGTTATCGAGACTACAAATCCAGCATGCCGCTGATTGAACTCGGAACCCGGGTTCTGCGCGGGCTGGGTGTACAAAAAATGATCGTGCGATGATTACGATCGTCGACTACGGCCTCGGCAACATCGCGGCGTTTGCGACCGTCTACGGCAAGGCCAATATCAAGGTATCGATTGCCAAGACCGTCGATGACTTGAAGCAGGCATCGAAGCTGATTCTCCCGGGGGTAGGACATTTCGATCACGCCATGCGCCTTTTGCAGCAATCCAGAATGCGCGAGGCTCTTGATGAAATGGTGCTTCAGGACAAGGTGCCGCTGATCGGAGTTTGCGTTGGCATGCAGATGCTGGCCCGCTCGAGCGAGGAGGGAGAACTGCCGGGACTGGGTTGGATCGATGCGGAAGTCCGGTCGTTCAAGTCGCACGAGGGTACCAAGAGCATGTCGGTGCCCCACATGGGCTGGAACGACGTCAAGCCATTGTCACCGAACCCGCTATTCGCCGAACTTGAGGCCGATGCGCGGTTCTATTTTCTCCATTCGTATTTCATGAGTTGCGATCGCAAGGAGGATGTGCTTGCCGTTTGCAACTACGGCTCTGACTTTGCATGCGCGGTGCAATCCTCCAATATCTACGGCGTGCAATTCCATCCCGAAAAGAGCCATCGTTTTGGCGATCGCCTGTTGAGAAACTTTGCAGGACTCTGAAGATGCTCCGCCCGCGCGTCATACCCTGCCTCCTTGTTCAGAACGGTGGCCTGGTGAAGACCGTCGCATTCAAGGACCCAAAATATGTCGGCGACCCAATCAACGCCGTCAGGATATTCAATGAAAAGGAGGCGGACGAGCTTGCCGTGTTCGATATCGATGCGACCACTCATAACGCCGAACCGGACTTCAAGATGGTCGCGCGCCTGGCGGCCGAATGTCGAATGCCGCTCTGCTACGGTGGAGGTGTCAAGACAGCAGAGCAGGCGCGACGAATCGTCGGTCTCGGCGTCGAGAAGGTTGCGATCAGCTCTGCGGCCATTGAAACGCCTGATCTGATTTCGCAATCGGCTCGGGAAATCGGGGGACAGAGCGTCGTCGTGGTAGTTGATGCGCGGCTGGACCCTAGAACCGGTCAGAGTATGGCGTGGACCCACAATGGCACGCGTACCTCCGGCCGTACGGTGATCGATGTTGCCCAACAGGCCGAAGCGCTGGGGGCCGGTGAAATCGTCGTCAACTCCATCGACCGAGACGGCATGATGAGGGGGTACGATCTGGCATTGGCCAAGACCGTGCGGCAGGCAGTCGGGCTTCCGATAACGCTGCTCGGAGGCGCCGGCTCGCTTGCGGACATCAAGGCCCTGGTAGATTCATGCGGCGTCGTCGGTGCGGCGGTTGGCAGCCTTTTCGTTTTCAAGGGGGCCTACCGGGCGGTCTTGATTAACTATCCTGCCCCCCAAAAAAAGGACGAGCTGTTTTTGTCCGCTTGAGCTAGGAAATAGCTGATAGACTCGCGTAGATGGGCCGGTCGGCGGCGCTGAAAGCGAGTATGGAGCAGCCAGATGTACAGGGTATTCGGAAATCTTCATGTTTGACGACCGCGTTCTTTTGATAACGGGGGGAACCGGCTCTTTCGGAAAGGCGGTGCTGAAGCGATTTCTCACGTCCGACCTGCGCGAGATAAGGATTTTCAGCCGCGACGAAAAAAAACAAGATGATTTGCGCAAGGTCTATACGGATCCGAAGCTGAAGTTCTACATCGGCGATGTGCGCGAGCCGCGCAGCGTCGCCGCGGCCATGCGCGGAGTGGACTACTGCTTTCATGCCGCCGCACTGAAGCAGGTGCCTTCCTGCGAATTCTATCCGATGGAAGCGGTCCGTACCAATGTTCTCGGGACGGAGAATGTGCTGGAGGCTGCGGTTGCCGCCAACGTCAGGCGGATTGTCTGCTTGAGTACCGACAAGGCTGTCTATCCTGTCAATGCCATGGGCATGTCCAAGGCGATGATGGAGAAGGTCATGGTCGCGGTGTCCCGCAATCTTTCGGGCACCGTGATCTGCGGAACGCGCTACGGCAACGTGATGGCTTCGCGCGGATCGGTTATCCCGCTTTTTGTGGAGCAGGTCGCCGCAGGCAAACCGATCACCATCACCGATCCTGCGATGACCCGCTTCATGATGACGCTAGATGAGTCGGTAGAGCTTGTGTTGTACGCGTTCACACACGGGAACAACGGAGACATCTTCGTGCAGAAGGCGCCGGCCGCGACTGTATCGGTTCTGGCGCGGGCATTACTTGAAATCATGGGGCGACCCGATCATCCAGTTCTCGAGATCGGCACTCGGCATGGTGAAAAGCTGTACGAAACGCTGCTTAGCCGTGAAGAAATGAGCCATGCCGAAGACCGGGGCAGCTACTATCGGATTCCTCCGGATGGCCGCGACCTCAATTACTCGAAGTTTGTTGACGAGGGGGAGCGGCGGATCAGTACCGGCCACGACTACAATTCCGAAAGCACGCAGCAGCTCGATGTGCCCGCGATGAAGAACTTGTTGCTGCGACTGGAATTCATGCAGCGTATTGTTCGCGGTGAACCAGCGATCCTGGACGATTAGGTCCCATGCGCATCCTGATTACCGGAGCGAACGGCTTCTTAGGTGCGAATCTGCGAGTGCGTTTGCGTGAAGCCGGCCATCAGGACATTGTCTGCATTACTCGCGCATCGTCGCCCTCCGATCTCAGCGCCGGCCTTGCCGATGCCGATTTTGTCTTTCACCTGGCGGGCATCAATCGGCCCAAGACAAGCGACGAATTGATCGAGGGCAACCGCAATTTTACCGAGCGTCTTTGCGCGGCACTTGTTGCCTCCGGCCGCCGAACGCCGGTGGCATTTGCCTCGTCGATCCAGGCGACCGAGGACAATCCCTACGGTCAGAGCAAATTGGCCGCAGAGGCGGCGTTATTGCGGTACGGTCAAGCGACGGGTGCATCGCTCTTCATCTTTCGTCTCAGCAATGTCTTCGGGAAATGGGCCCGACCCAACTACAACTCGGTGGTCGCAACGTTCTGCCATAACGTCGCTCGCGGCTTGCCCATCACTATCAACGACGCGGCGGCGAAGCTCCGCCTGATCCATATTGATGACGTGGCCGACGCCTTCCTGCGCTGTTTGACCGCGGCCTCTCCCGCGTCAGGTTACGCCGAGGCCGGGCCCGTCTATGAAACGACGGTCGGCGAGGTTGCGGATACGATTCGCAGCTTCTTCGAAAGCAGGTCGACGTTGCTCTGTCCGGTCGCTGGCGTCGGGCTCGGCAGAGCGCTTTACGCGACATATGTCAGCTACTTGCCGGTGTCAGCTTTCTCGTACAACGTGCCGCAGTTCCGCGATCCGCGCGGCAGCTTTGTGGAAGTCTTGAAGACGCCGGACTGTGGCCAGTTTTCGTATCTTACCGCAGGGCCCGGCATCACCCGCGGCGAACACTATCATCACAGCAAGACCGAAAAGTTCGTCGTCATTCAAGGTACCGCACGGTTTCGGTTCAGGCATATCGAAACCGGCGAACTTCATGACATCGAGGTTCGTGGCGGTGAGGCGACTATTGTCGAGACCGTTCCGGGTTGGGCGCATGACATCTCCAATATCGGCAGCGACGAGCTGATCGTCATGCTGTGGGCGAACGAGGTATTCGATCGCGCGCGACCGGATACGATCGCCATGAAGGTGGTACCGTGAAGAAATTGAAGGTCGTCACGGTCGTCGGAACGCGGCCCGAGATCATCCGCCTGTCGCGTGTGATCGCGCGGCTGGATCAGCATTGCGATCATGTCCTTGCTCATACCGGCCAGAACTATGATTACGAGCTGAATGCCATCTTTTTCGAGGATCTGTCCATTCGACGTCCGGACCGGTTCCTGGACTGCGCGGGCGAGGGGCCGGCGCAGACGATCGGAAATGTAATCGCAAAGGTCGATCGCCTGTTTGAGGAGGTACGGCCCGATGCGCTCCTGGTGCTCGGCGACACCAATAGTTGCCTTGCCGTGATTCCCGCCAAGCGGCGCAAGATCCCGACATTCCACATGGAGGCAGGCAACCGTTGCTTCGACCAGCGGGTCCCTGAGGAAATAAACCGGCGCATCGTGGATCATACGGCCGATATAAACCTGACCTACAGCTCGATTGCGCGCGAGTACCTTCTCCGGGAGGGACTCCCCCCGGACATGATAATCAAGACGGGCAGCCCGATGTTCGAGGTGCTTGCCCACTACCGCCCGAAAATCGATGCATCTGATATCGTTTCGCGGTTGGGGCTGACGCCGGAGGCGTTCTTCGTCGTCAGCGCCCATCGGGAGGAGAACATAGAGGCGCCGCGCACGTTTGCGAAACTGGTGGCCGTGTTGAACTGCATCGCAGAGGACAGTAATCAGCCGGTGATCGTGTCGGCCCATCCGCGCACGCGCAAGCGTATCGAAGAGGACGGCACGAGATTTCACGCTCAGGTTAGGCTGCTCAAGCCTCTCGGTTTCAGCGACTACGTGAAACTGCAGATCTCGGCGCGTGCGGTGGTTTCGGATAGTGGCACGATCAGTGAAGAATCGTCGATCCTGAATTTTCCTGCTCTCAATCTGCGCGAGGCCCATGAGAGGCCCGAAGGCATGGAAGAGGCCGCGGTGATGATGGTCGGTCTTGACGTTGAACGGGTTCGACAGGCGTTGGCGGTGCTGGACCGGCAGCCGCGAGGGTCCGTCAGGGCTCTGAATCTGGTCGGCGACTATTCGGTTCCGAATGTTTCGGAAAAGGTCGTCCGGATTGTTCACAGCTACACCGACTACGTCAATCGCGTAGTGTGGCGCAAGTACGACTGAGGCCGGCTCTTGCGCATCCTGATAATTAGCCAGTATTTCTGGCCAGAGAATTTTCGCATCAACGAGCTTGCCACCGATCTGTTGGCTCGCGGTCATGAGGTGACGGTTCTCACCGGCGTGCCTAACTACCCAGCGGGTGAGGTATTTCCGGAATACCGGCAAGATCCGCGAGCCTTCCTGGATCATGGAGGCGCCACGATCGTTCGCGTTCCGATCCTCTCCCGAGGACGCAGCCGCCTGCAGCTTGCGCTCAACTATCTGAGTTTCGTCTTGCTCGGTTCAATCGTCGGGCCATGGAAGCTGCGCAATGCGAAAGTCGATGCGATTTTTGTGTTCCTGGTTTCGCCGATAACAGCAGCCCTGCCCGCGCTCCTGATCGGTCGTTTGAAGAACGCTCCCGTGGCCCTCTGGATACTCGATCTGTGGCCGGACACGTTGTCGGCTGTCGGCGCAGTTCGTTCGAAGCTGATCCTTGGTTGGGTTGGCCGATTGGTATCGTTCATCTACAAGCGATCCGATCGAATTCTCGTTCAGTCGCAGGCATTCATTTCCGATGTCCTTCGACATGGTGGGGACCCGGCCAAAGTGGGCTACTTTCCTGGTTGGGCAGAACAGGTATTTGACAGTCCGGTCGACCCATCGCCTTCTGTACCTGGGGCGGGTTCAAAGGACGGCAAGTTCAAGATTCTGTTTGCGGGCAACATTGGCGAGGCGCAGGATTTTCCTTCCATCTTGTCGGCCATCCAAACCCTGCGCGACAGGACGGATATTCGCTGGATCATCGTCGGCGACGGGCGAGCGAAGCCGTTTGTCGAGAAAGAGGTCATGGCGCGAGGGCTAGGAGCAGTGGTTACCTTGCTGGAGCGGCGTCCGATCGAATTGATGCCGCCGCTGTTCAGTGCGGCCGATGCGCTCCTGGTCTCGCTCAAGCCGGATGCCATCTTCAGCAAGACCATCCCAGGAAAAGTGCAAAGCTATCTTGCGGCAGGAGTGCCAATTCTTGCGATGCTGGACGGCGAGGGTGCTCGGGTCATCGCCGAGGCCGAAGCCGGATTCACCTCGCCGGCGGGCGATGGAAGCGCACTGGCGAGTCAAGTGGTGCGCTTGCTGAATACTCCGCTGTCGGAACGTGCTGCTATGGGCGCGCGCGGACGAGCATACGCCGCGCGAGAGTTCAACCGGGATCGACTTGTCTCAAGACTGGAGCAGGAGCTGGCGGAGCTGGCCGGAGATCGTCACCGGCAAAGTACTGTTCACCCCGGCTGCAACTAGGCAGCCGCGATTTCGGTTCGGATCGTCAAACCCCTACACGAAGATTCGGGCTGGTTGCCGTCCGATATCCACGAAAAGCGTGCAACGTTCAAGCTTTGCAGAATGAAGGACCAGGGAAGGTTGAAGTGACCATCACGCAATCGAAGCTCATCGATAAACTATCCAACAAGACGGCAACCATTGGAATTGTCGGCCTTGGTTACGTTGGTCTTCCGCTGGTGCTTCGGTATTGCGAGGTCGGGTATCGCGTTATCGGGTTTGACGTCGATCAGTCGAAGGTATCCGCTCTTCTGGAAGGGAAATCGTACATTGAACATATCGGGTCCGATAAGATCGCGAGGTTTGTAGGCAGCAGTCTGCAGCCGACTAGCGATCTTTCCCGCGTCAAGGAGGTCGACGCGCTCATTTTCTGCGTCCCAACACCATTGGGCAGGCATCGCGAACCTGATCTGAGTTTTGTTGTAGGTACCATTGAGTCCGTCGCACCGTATTTGCACCCGGGAATGGTGCTGTCCCTGGAGAGCACGACATATCCTGGAACGACAGACGAGGAGTTGAAGCCGCGTATCGAAGCCCTCGGGTTCGTTGTGGGAAAGGACATCTTTCTCGTGTTTTCTCCTGAGCGCGAGGATCCTGGAAATCCGATGTTCTCGACGCAGACCATTCCGAAGGTCTGCGGTGGCTGCACCAAGGAATGTTTGCAGGCAGGGATCGCCCTCTACGACAAGGTCGTCGACACAATCGTCCCAGTAAGCTCCACCCGGGCGGCTGAACTTACAAAGCTTTTGGAGAATATTCATCGGGCCGTTAACATTGGGCTCGTCAATGAGATGAAGGTGGTCGCTGATCGGATGAATATCGACCTTCACGAAGTCATACGCGCGGCCGCCACGAAGCCGTTTGGCTTCGTCCCCTATTATCCCGGTCCGGGGATCGGCGGACATTGCATTCCGATCGACCCATTCTACCTGACCTGGAAGGCCCGCGAGTTCGGTGTACACACCCGGTTCATCGAACTCGCCGGTGAGGTCAATTCGTCCATGCCTGATTACGTCGTCTCGAAGATTGTGGACGGCCTGAACTCACGCAAGAAAGCAGTCAGTGGCAGCCGGATCCTGATCCTTGGTCTCGCTTACAAGAAGAATGTAGATGACTCGCGTGAATCGCCTTCAGTGGTGATCATGGAGCGGCTTCGAGACCTTGGAGCGCAGATTTCATATGCCGATCCACACATACCCGCATTTCCGGTAATGCGCGCACATCGCTTTTCGCTGTCAAGCGTAGCGCTCACGGAAGAGTCCATTTCGTCTTTCGACTGCGTCGTGCTTGCGACAGATCACGACCGGTTCGACTACGACCTGATAAGAACGAACGCCCGGTTGTTGGTTGATTGCAGGGGAAGGTTCGCCGAAGGTGCGCCGAACATAGTGAGAGCTTGAACAGAGGTTCGTTCGAGCGCGGGTGGAGCACGCCGCCGTTCGTCTTCGGTATGCGCTAAGCGGAGCGCGGTAAATTCGAAGCACTGTCTTTCGATCTGAGCCGCTTACGCCAGCGATCGGACAACAAAACGAATGATATCGGCAGAACCAGGCTGGCCAGCAAGATCACTGCAAGTTCACGAGAAGGCCAGATCGATGTCCGAGACACAAGAGTCGGCGGAACTGCGACATCTTCGATCCTGAACCCTGCCAGATAGCTTTGAAGCTCAAAGATTCTTTGTTCCTTGGCCGCAATATCGGAGACCAGGAGCGCGAATGATCGGGCATACGACTCGCCTTCGCTGCCGCCCTTGGCCCGGGAGGCATTTTCTTTAAGGGTGGCCGCGAGCCCTTTCATCTCGATCAAGGCGCGCTTGTAAGACTCCAACTGTTGCTGGGCATTCGCAAGGTTCGTTCCAGAAGGTTTCGATACGTCTACGATCTGGGCGAGGATATGATCCAGAATTGCCTGCGCGCCTTGCGGCGAAGGATCCTTCACCGAGATCGAGAACAAGCCTGATCCCTTCGTGAGCTCAGAAACGACCAGCCGCGCTGCAAGCCGCTGACGTTCTTCGGTCATGTCGGTCTCGCCAGTTGAACGGATTTTCCGAACAACAGGACCCTGTATCGCATCGGTGTAGATGAGCGCCTGCAGGTGTGGCGTTAAAGGCAGCACCATTTGCGAGGTGTAGGCCGGCCGCATTGTGACAAATAGCGCTCCGCAGCCAAGAATGCTCAACGTCAGGAAGCTGACAAGAACCAGCTTCCAAGCGGATCGAACGATCTCGACCTTCTGAAACAGCCACTCAAGATCGCTCGACTCGTGGGATGTGTTAGCCGTCATGTATTCTCTGAGAAGTGGCAACCTGGGATTGCCGCATCTATGCCAGCATCCAGGCTAGTCTGTCCAGTAGCACATCCAAGCAGCAACAGCATGCAAATCTCGTGCGTGTTCCGGCTTATGGCCGGAATCGCCGGGCTTTGCAACGCAGTTCAGCGCCATGCACGTAATGTGCATTTGTACTGGCTGTCGGTGCGATCAATCGGCTGCCGGCCTCTCGCGGAACGCCTGATCCCTCGGCGGAGAGCTGCGAGCGGCCTTTCTGATTTCCGCTCGCCTGCGTTCCAAGTTAGCGCTCGTCCGCGATGACCTTGCCGTCGTTCGGCAGCGAGCCCGCGCTCACCAGTTCGACATTGCCGCCGAGCTTGGCGATCGTGCGCAGCGTCGAAGTGAGCTGATCGCGCAGCGCGTCGCTGGGGGAGGCGCATTCCGCCCGCAGCGTCATCACGTCGCTCTCGCCGGCGCGGCTGACGACGAGGCGCAGTCGCCCGAGCTCGGGATGGCGCTTGGCGATTTCGGCGACCTGCTCGGGCCGGACGAACATGCCCTTGACCTTCGTCGTCTGGTCGGCGCGGCCCATCCAGCCCCTGATGCGCATGTTGGTGCGGCCGCATGGGCTCTTGCCCGGCAGCGCGGCGGTGAGGTCGCCGATCGCGAGCCTGATCCATGGGTGATGCGGATCGAGCGAGGTGACGACGATCTCGCCGACGTCGCCCTCGGCAACGGGATCGCCGGTGCCGGGTTTCACGATTTCCATGATGAGGCCTTCGTTGACCGTCATGCCCTCGCGGGCCGGCGTCTCGAAGGCGATCAGGCCGAGGTCGGCGGTGCCGAAGGCCTGGTAGGCGTCCACGCCTCGCGACTTGATCTCCCCCTGCAACGATTTCGGGAATGCCGCGCCGGAGACCAGCGCGCGCTTGATCGATGAGACGTCGCGGCCGGCGCTTGAGGCGGCGTCAAGCAGGATCTTCAGGAAGTCCGGCGTGCCGCTGTAGCCGACCGGCCGATAGGCTTCGATCAGTTCGAACTGCGCTTCGGTATTGCCGGGGCCGGCGGGGATCACGGCGCAGCCCAGCGCCCGCGCGGAAGCATCGAAGATGAAGCCGCCGGGGGTGAGATGATAGCTGAAGGTGTTGAGCACGATATCGCCGGGGCGGAAACCTACGGCATGCAGGGCCCGGGCGCCGCGCCAGGGATCGGCCTGGGCGCCCTCCGGCTCGAAGATCGGGCCGGGCGAGGTGAACAACCGGGCAAACGAGCCAGGCGAGGCCGGCACGAAGCCGCCAAAGGGCGGGGTAGCCCTATGCAGGGCGGGGAGGTCCGACTTGCGCAGTACCGGCAGGCGCGCCAGGGCGGCCCGGTTGTCGATTTGGGCGGGGTCGATATCCCCGAGCCGCCCGGCATAGGCGGGCGCCTCCATGGCCTTGCGCAGGACGCCCGGCAGCCGGGCGAACAGGTCCGCCTCGCGGCTGGCGGGATCGCGGGTTTCCAGGGTGTCGTAATGCTCGGTCATGGCAGGCTCCGGCCGATTGCGGTTCGGCGTTGGCATGGTATCACACGGACCTCAGTGGTGCCGGGGGTGGTGTCGGGAATAGCAATGGGTAGTCCGTCCGCGGCCGCAGATGCCGGCGACATCGTCGCCGAGCTGAAATCCTTCATCATCGAGCGCTCCCTGCCGCTGTGGTCGGGAGAAGGCTGGGACCGTACGACGGGCGGCTTTGTCGATCGCCTGGATGCCGAGGGTCGCGCCGACCGGCTCGCGCCGCGGCGAACAATGGTGCAGGCTCGCCAGATCTATTGCTTCGCCAAGGCCGCCCAGATGGGCTGGTACGCCGACGGAAAAGAAATCGCGCTGAGAGGGCTCGATCATCTGCTGCGCAAGGCCAAGTCGCCCGATGGCCGACCAGGCTTCGTTCATCGGCTCGATGCAGATGGCGCCGTGCTCGATCCCAGACGCGATACCTACGATCATGCCTTCGTGCTGCTGGCGCTGGCGACGGTCTATTCTCTCGACCGCGACGCGCAGGTGCGTTCGGAAATCGATGCGGTGCTGTCATTTGTCGACACTCGGCTGCGCTCGCCGCATGGCGGTTTTGCGGAGGGGTTTCCGGCGACGCTGCCTCGGCGGCAGAATCCGCAGATGCATTTGTTCGAGGCGATGATCGCACTGTTCGACGCCACGCACGATCTCTCCTTCCAGCAGCGCGCCGGCGAATTCTTCGGCCTGTTCATGGCCAATCTCTACGACAAGCAGCGGCAGATGCTCGGCGAGTACTTTGAGGAAGACTGGTCGAAGATCGAGCCGGTGGTGGTGGAGCCCGGGCACCAGGCCGAGTGGGCGTGGCTGCTGAAAGGCTTCGAGCGCATCACCGGCTGTCCAACGGGACGTCCGCGCGGCGAGTTGCTCGCCACCGCGCTGCGCTATCAGGAGGCGGCGACCGGCTGCCTGGCGGACTTGGGCGATACCGCTGGCAACATCACGCAACATACGCGCCGGCTGTGGCCGCAAACCGAAATCGCCAAGGCGTGGATCGCGCAGGCCGAGTCGGGCGAAGAGGGCGCCGCCGACAAGGCTCGCGCGGCGCTGGCGCGGCTCGAACGGCATTACCTCCGCCATCCCGTCGCGGGCGGATGGTACGATCAATTCGACCGCGACGGCACCTCGCTGGTCGCAACCCTTCCGGCGTCTTCGTTCTATCATGTGCTCTGCGCCGTGACGGAGGCGGAACAAGTGCTGGGTTGAACTCACAGCCAGCGCTTGCGTCGCTTGAAGCTCTTCAGGTTCTTGAAACTCTTGCGCTGGTCGCCTGCGCCGCCGAGGTAGAATTCCTTGACGTCTTCGTTGTCGCGCAGCTCGTCCGCGGAGCCGTCCAGCACCACCTTGCCCTGTTCCATGATATAGCCATGGCTCGCCACCGACAGCGCGGCGCGGGCGTTCTGCTCCACCAGGAGGATGGTGACACCGAGATCGCGGTTGATGTCGCGGATGATGGAGAACACCTCCTTCACCAGTAGCGGCGATAGGCCCATCGACGGCTCGTCCATCAGGATCATCTTCGGCCGCGCCATCAGCGCACGGCCGATCGCCAGCATCTGCTGCTCGCCGCCGGAGAGATAGCCGGCCAGCCCGGTTCGCTCCTTCAGGCGCGGGAAATATTTGAATACCATGTCGATGTCGGCATCGACCTCGCGGTCGCTGCGGGTGAAGGCGCCGAGACGCAGATTCTCAAGCGAGGTCATGTCGGCGATGATGCGCCGGCCCTCCATCACCTGGAAAATGCCGCGGCGAACGATCTTGTCGGGATCGATGCCGTTGATGCGCTCACCGTCGAACAGGATGTCGCCGCGGGTGACCTCGCCGTCCTCAGTCTTGAGCAGGCCGGAGATCGCCTTCAGCGTTGTCGACTTGCCCGCGCCGTTGGCGCCCAGCAGCGCCACGATAGCGCCCTTGGGTACCTCGAGGCTGAGGCCGCGCAGCACCAGGATCACGTCGTCATAGACCACCTCGATGTTGTTCACGGACAGCAAAGGGGCGGCCGCAGCAGCGGCGGGAGCAGGGCGGATGGCTTCGACGGTTTGGGTCATGTTGTTTCACCAAGCTGTCGTCACCCGCGGATGCGGGTGACCAGTATTCCAGAGACGACAGAGCCCAACCGGGAGGCCGCGGCGCACTGGATCCCCCGCTTTTCGCGGGGGATGACATTTTCCTGCGGGGCTGCCGCTAGGCAGCAACCCGTCAGCTCACCAGCCGAGCCATTCCGGCTTGCGCGGCAGGTCGATGGTCTTGACCTTTTCGAGCTTGATGGTGCCCTTGCTCATGAGGTCGCTGAGATCGCCGTCGGTCGCGGCCGCCACCCTCAGGCGGTAGAGATCGACCTTGAGCGTGCCGCGGTGGTCCTTGTCGGTCCAGGTCGAGGCATTGCAGACCCCCTCCATTCCGGCGGGTACCCAGTCCTTCTTCTGGTAGAAGCCTTTGGCGACGTTCGCGCCGGTGGCGCCGCCGTTCTTGGCGGCCCAGTCGAGCGCTTCTCTGGTGTATAGCGCACTGCAGACGCCGGCGATGTAGTGCACGGCGCGATACGCCTTTCCGCTCGGATCGGACATCTTCGAGATTTCCATCACCGTCTTCATGCCCGGCGCATTGCCGCCCCAGGTCACCGAGGTGCGCAGCGGGAACACCACGCCATTGGCCGCGTCCGCCGCGGTCTTGGCAGCGTTCTCGTCCATGCCCCAGACATTGCCGAGGAACTGTACGTCGACGCCGGCTGCCTTGCAGGCCTTCAGCACCGAGATGTTGGAGGCGGCAGTATTGCCGAGATAGGCGTAGTTGGCGCCGGAGCTCTTCAGGCTGAGGCACTGCGCCGAGTAGTCGCCGGGCGTGAGCGCGAACACGATCGGCGGCAGCACCTCGAAGCCGAGCTCGGTGGCCAGCGCCTCTCCTGCCGCCTTCGGTGCGTTCGGGTAGGGATGATTGGCGCCCATATGGACGAATTTTGGCTTGCCGCTCTTGCCCTTGGCTTTCCAGTCCTCTGCGGCCCACGTGACCAGGGCGCGCATCGCGTCGGAGTAGCTCGGGCCGTAGAAGAAATTGTAGGGCGCCGGCTTCGCTTTGCCGCTTGCGCCGCCCGGATCGGTCAGCGCTGCCGCGTAGGAAGCCGAGATGTAGGGGATCTTGTCATTGGCGACGAAGCCGGTCAGCGCTTCGGTGTCGGCGGTGCCCCAGCCCATAATGGCGGCGACCTTGCCGTCCGGCGCCGACCATTTCTTGTAGAGCGCGATCGCGCGCGGCACTTGATAGCCGTAGTCGTTGGTGTCGAGGGCGACCTGCTTGCCGCCGACGCCGCTGTTCTTGTTGATCCAGGCAAAGGTGTCGGCCACCGCCTGCCCATAAGATGTTCCGACGTCGGACGTCGGGCCGGAATAGTCGGCGAGTTGTCCGACCGCGATCTGGGCCTGGGCGTTGGCCGAAACGCCGCCGACCAGCAGCGCCAGTGACACCGTGCTCAAGAGCGATTTAATCGTCATTTGTGGTTTCCTCCTGTTGTTTGTTTGACACCCGGTTGTAGTTGCGTCCGCTCTCAATGCGAGAACGGGTAGAGTTTCCAGTACGCCTTCACCTGCCGCCAGCGATGCGCCAGCCCGTCCGGCTCGAACATCAGAAAGCCGATAATGATCAGGCCGATCGCGATCTCGCGCAGGAATGTGATGTTGGTGTTGAGTGACAGCGCCTTGTCGATCGCGCCGCCTTTCAGCCAGTGGCTGAGCCATTCCATCGATTCCGGCACCAGTACGACGAAGGCTGTCCCCATCAGCGTGCCCATCACGGAGCCGGTCCCGCCGATGATGACCATGGCGAGGAACAGCACCGAGCGCTCGATGCCGAAACCTTCCTGCGAGACCACGAGCTGGTAATGTGCATAGAGCGCGCCGGCGACACCGGCGAAGAAGGCGGCAAGCCCGAACGACAGCGTGCGGTATTTGGTGAGGTTGATGCCCATGATCTCCGCGGACAGATAATGGTCGCGCACGGCGACCAGCGCACGGCCGTCGCGCGTGCGCATCAGGTTGGTCACCAGAACGAAGCTGACCACGACATAGGCAAGCACCACGTAGAAGTATTGCCGGTCGCCGTGCAGCGTGTAGCCGAAGATCGAGAACGGATTGGCGCTCGCCGGCACCGTGCCGCCGGAGAACCATTCCGCGCGAGAGAAGAAGTCGAGCAGGATGTACTGCGCCGCGAGCGTCGCGATGACGAGATAAAGTCCCTTCAGCCGCGCGGCCGGCACGCCGAAGATCAGTCCGACCATGGCGGTGACGACGCCGGCGAGCGGAATGGCGAAGAAAACCGGGATATGGAAGTTGTTGTTGATGTAGGCCGAGGTGAAGGCGCCGAACAGGAAGAAGGCGGCATGACCGATCGAGATCTGGCCGGTGAAGCCGACCAGGATGTTGAGGCCTAGCGCGGCGATCGAGAAGATGCCGATCTGGATCAGGATGCTCAGCCAATAGCCGCTGAACACGTAAGGCGCAAAGCAGATCAGCACCACACCCAGGATCGCCATATTGCGGCTGGTTGTGGTCGGGAAGATCGTGGTGTCCTCCGCGTAAGTGGAGCGGAAGTCGCCTGCGGGGATCAAAGTGGGACCGGCCATGACGGGCTCTATCGCGCTCCCTGTTGGACTGAAGTCATGGGCACGCCCGCTTTTTTCTGGGCATGACCGTTACAGAAAAACGGCTTCCACTTTTCGGCGATCATGCCTACACCCGCTCGATATCTTTGGTGCCGAACAGGCCGTAGGGCTTGATCATCAGGATGATGATCAGCACGTAGAACGGCGCGACCTCGTAGAGATTGCCCCAGTGCAAGTACTGGCTGTCGACATATTGCGCGATGTTTTCCAGGAGCCCAATGATGATGCCGCCGAGCACGGCGCCGCCGATCGAGTCGAGCCCGCCGAGGATAGTCGCTGGAAACACCTTGATGCCGTAGGCCGAAAGGCCGGAGGAGACGCCGTTGACGACGGCGACCACCACGCCCGCAACGGCAGACACCGTTGCCGAGATCGCCCACGCCATCGCGAACACGCTTTTCACGGAAATGCCGAGCGACTGCGCAACCTGCTGGTTGAAGGCGGTTGCGCGCATGGCAAGGCCGTATTTCGATGCGCGAAAGAACCACGCCATTGCGATCATCATGGCCAGCGACACCACGAGGCTCATGACATAGACGGTCTGGATCTGCAGGCCGAGCAGGTCCACGGACTGGCTCTGGAATACACGCGGGAATGGCTGCGGGTTGACACCGAAGATCCACTTCAGTGCCGCCTGGAACACGGTCGAGAGCCCGATCGTCACCATGATCACGGAAATGATGGGTTCGCCGATCATCGGTCGCAGGAAGATCACCTGGATTGCGATGCCGAGGACGAACATGAATACCAGCGTCATCGGCATGCCGATCCAGAACGGCACCTCATACTTGGCGAGCAGGGCCCAGCACACCCAGGCGCCCACCAGCAAAAGCTCGCCTTGCGCGAAATTGACGACCTGCGTCGCCTTGTAGATCAGCACGAACGACATCGCGACGACGCCATAGAGCGTGCCGACCACGAGGCCGTTGATCAGGAGCTGGATCAGGAACTGGGCATTCATTCCGCGGCCTCCGCCATCGCTGCGCCGCGCGCGAGGTCGACCACCTTCAGCGTGGTGCGGATGCGCTGGGTAGTGCCGTCCTGGAAACGGATCACAGTGTCAACGGGAATGCTGGCGTCGCCGCGATAGATCGCGTCGATGATGCCGGCGTATTTTTCGTTGATGACGCCGCGACGGACTTTTCGCGTGCGGGTGAGCTCACCGTCATCGGCGTCGAGTTCCTTGTAGAGGAGCAGGAAGCGGGAGATGCGCTGCGCCGGAGGCAGCGTGGCGTTGACGGCTTCGACCTCCTTCTGCAGCAGCGCGTAGACCTCGGGCCGCGAGGAGAGGTCTGTATAGGTGGTGAAGGCGATGCGGTTCTTCTCAGCCCATTTCGAGATGATGGAATAGCGGATGCAGATCATGGCCGCGAGCTTTTCGCGGCCCGCGCCGAGCACCACGGCTTCCGCGATGTAGGGCGAAAATTTCAGCTTGTTCTCGAGATATTGCGGCGAGAAACGCTCGCCGCGCGAGGTTTCCGCGAGATCCTTGATGCGGTCGATCACGACGAGTTGCTTGTTGTCGTTGTAATAGCCGGCATCGCCCGAATGCATCCAACCGTCCTTGATGTCGGCGGCGGAGGCCTCCGGATTCTTGTAATAGCCGAGGAACATGTTGGGGTGGCGCACCACGATCTCGCCGACGCCGTTGACGTCGGGGTTGTCGACGCGGATTTCGATGGTGTCGGCCATCGCGACGCCGGTCGTATCCGGATCGACATCACCTTCCGGATGCAGGGTGTAGGCTCCCAATAGCTCCGTCTGGCCGTAGAGCGTGCGCAGCGGCACGCCCATCGCGCGGAAGAATTTGAACGTGTCGGGGCCGAGCGCGGCGCCGCCGGTCGCGGCCGAGCGCAGACGAGTGAAGCCAAGTCGATCGCGCAGTGCGCGGAACAGCAGCGCGTCGGCAAAGGTGGAGTGCTTGCCCTGTGCCAGCGCCGAGAGCCCCGACTTCATGCCGACGTCGTAGAGCTTCTGCTTCATCGGCGATGCATCCATCACGCCGGCGTGCACGTCCGCGGCAATAGATTCCCAGACCCGCGGCGCGAACAGCACGAATGTCGGCGCGATCTCGCGGAAGTCGTGCATCATCGTCTCGGGCTCTTCGACGAAGTTGACCTTCATCCGGCAGAGCAGCCCTTTGCCGAGCACATAGACCTGCTCCATGATCCAGGGTAGCGGCAGCACCGAGACGTATTCGTCGTCCGGTCCCTTGGGATCGAAGGCAAGATAAGTCGCGCAGTGGCGCAGCACGCGGCCTGCGGCGAGCATCGCCAGTTTTGGATGGGACGTGGTGCCCGAGGTGGTGCAGAGGATGGCGCAATCCTCGCCCTTGGTGGCATCGACGAGCTTGTCGTAAAGCCCCGGCTCGCGCGCGGCGCGATCGCGGCCGAGAGTGGCAAGCATGCCAGCGTCCATCAGCCGTGGATCGTCATATTTGCGCATGCCGCGCGGGTCGGAATAGACGATGTGCTGGAGAAGCGGCACGCGGTCGGCAAGGTTGAGGAGCTTGTCGACCTGCTCCTCGTCCTCCGCGAAGACGAGGCGCGCCTCGCCGTAGCTGAGGAGATAGGCGGCTTCGTCGTCAAGCACGTCGCGATAGAGCCCGAGGCTCATCGCGCCTATGGCATGGGTGGCGACTTCCGCGGCGACCCAGTCCGGCCTGTTGTCGCCGATGATGCCGATCACGTCGCCGTGGCCGAGGCCGAGCTCGGCCATGCCGAGCGCGAAATCGCGCACGCGCTCCTGGTAGTCATTCCAAGTGAAGGTGCGCCACAGCCCGAAATCCTTTTCGCGCAGCGCGATCTCTTGCCCGTGCTCCTTCGCGTTGAGGCGAAGCATTTTTGGATAGGTGTCGGCCTGCGCGACACGGCTCGCATAGTCCATCATGCTGCGCTCTCCGTGCGCGCCGGCACGTCATCGGGATCGACCAGCACCTCATCTTCCTCGCCGAGATAGGCGCGCTTGACGTGGGGATCGGCCAGCACCGTCGCAGGATCGCCTTCGGCGATCTTGCGGCCGAAATCCAGCACCGTGACGCGGTGGGAGATGTCCATCACCACGCCCATGTCATGTTCGATCATCACCACCGTCATGCCGAACTCTTCGTTGAGGTCGACGATGTAGCGGGCCATGTCTTCCTTCTCTTCGAAGTTCATGCCGGCCATTGGCTCGTCGAGGAGGATCAGCTGCGGTTCCAGCGCCATCGCGCGGGCAAGCTCGACGCGCTTGCGCAGGCCGTAGGGCAGGGTACCGGCCGTTGCCTTGCGCACCGATTGCAGGTCGAGAAAGTCGATTATCTCTTCGACCTTGCGGCGGTGCTCGAGTTCCTCGCGGCGGGCGCCGGTCAGCCAATAGAGGGAACCGGTGAGGAAATTGTTCTTCAAGAGGTGGTGCCGCCCGACCATGATGTTGTCGAGCACGCTCATGTGGTGGAAAAGCGCGAGATTCTGGAAGGTGCGGCCGATGCCGAGGGAAGCGCGGGTGTTCGGGTTAAGCCCCGTGATGTCCTTGCCGCGATAGAACAGGTGGCCCTCGGTCGGCTTGTAGCGGCCGGAAATGCAGTTGACGATGGAGGTCTTGCCGGCGCCGTTCGGGCCGATGATGGAAAACAGCTCGCCTTCCTCCACGCCGAAGGAGACCTCGGTCAGCGCGCGGACGCCTCCGAAGCGCAGCGACACTCCGCGCACTTCCAACGTATAAGACACTCGTTCCCTCCGGATATGGCGCCCGTACCGGCGCTCTTTATCTTCGGTTTGTCAGGCGGCACGGCGTTTCGTCGGTGGTCCATATGAGGCCATCCGACCATGGAGGCCGGCCTCATCCGGCCCTCACGCGTGGTAACAACGCACCCCGCGTTCGCGCATGGGCAGCACTTCGCGAGGTGGTCCTCCTTAGAGCAATGCGGTAGGTTGAACTGTCTTTTGCCTGACAATTGGTCGGGAAATTTCGCCGTAGCCTCTGACTCTGTTGCGGTGCAGCAAGCAGACGCCGGCGGAATCGGATGGGTTTTCGCAACGGTCGATGCGCATATGATTGCTGCCGATTACCTCAAGCGCATCGCGTCTTGGTCGCGCGAGCTGAACGAGCGCGAGATCGACGTGGCCCGCGCCGGGATCGTGGAGAAATCCTACTCCGCCAACGAATACATCTTCATGCGGGGCGATGCCTTCGATTACTGGACGGGCATCGTCACGGGGCTGGCGCGCATGGGAACGGTATCGAGCGGCGGCAAGGCGGCGAGTTTTGCCGGTCTCACCGCGGGCTCCTGGTTCGGCGAAGGCTCAATGCTCAAGACCGAACCGCGCCGCTACGACGTGGTAGCGCTTCGCGACACCAGGCTGGCGCTGATGGACCGCACCACCTTCTTCTGGCTGTTCGAGAACAGCGTCGGCTTCAACCGCTTTCTGGTTCGCCAGCTCAACGAGCGGCTCGGACAATTCATCGGCGCGATGGAATATGGCCGGACGCTGGATGCGACAGGCCGTGTTGCCCGCTCCATCGCCTCGCTGTTCAATCCCATCCTCTACCCCGACCTGACTCGACATCTGGAGATTAACCAGGAGGAGATCGGGGCGCTGTCGGGCTTGTCGCGGCAGAATGCCAACCAGTGCCTGAAGCGACTGGAGAAAGAGGGCCTGCTGCGGCTGGAATACGGCGGGGTCACCATTGTCGATCTCGAACGACTGCGCAATTACGGTGAGTAGCCTTGACGTCCGGAGTGCCGCCAAACGTCTGATTTTCAATCGACTTTCGCATTAGACTTCGCTTCAGTCGAATGCTAAGGCCAGCGCCGCGCCGGGGGTTTCCGGCGCACCCGGCAGATGGGGCTGCTTGTCCCTGAATTATCCTTGAATTGCCCTTGGGCTTGCCCGGCAGGCTCGTGGAGAGACCATGACCGCTCAGAATGCCAAGCGCGTTGCACTGATCACCGGCGTCACTGGCCAGGACGGCGCCTATCTCGCCGAGTACCTGCTCGGGCTCGGCTATACCGTGCACGGCATCAAGCGGCGCTCTTCCTCCTTCAATACCGCGCGGATCGATCACCTCTACCAGGATCCCCACACCGGCAACGTGCCGTTCCTGCTGCACTACGGCGACATGACCGACTCGACCAACCTGATCCGCTTGATGCAGCAGATTCGGCCGACGGAAATATATAACCTCGCCGCGCAAAGCCACGTCGGCGTCAGCTTCGAGAGCCCGGAATACACGGCCAATGCCGACGCCGTCGGCGTGCTGCGCCTGCTGGAAGCAATCCGCATCCTCGGCATGGAAAAGGAGACGCGCTTCTACCAGGCCTCGACGTCGGAGCTGTACGGTTTGGTGCAGGAAGTGCCACAGAAGGAGAGCACGCCGTTCTATCCGCGCTCTCCCTACGGCGTGGCAAAGCTCTATGGCTACTGGATCACGGTGAACTACCGCGAGGCGTACGGCATGTTTGCCTCTAACGGCATCCTGTTCAACCACGAGAGCCCGATCCGCGGCGAGACCTTCGTCACGCGCAAGATCACCCGTGGTGTGGCTCGCATCGAGGTGGGCCTGGAAGAGACGGTCTATCTCGGCAATCTCGAGGCCAAGCGCGACTGGGGCCATGCGCGCGATTATGTCGAGGGCATGCACAGGATACTGCAGGCGGATGCGCCCGACGATTTCGTGCTGGCAACCGGCGAGACCCATTCGGTGCGCGAACTGGTCGAGCTGGCGTTTGCGGAGATCGGTCGCAGCATCGAATGGCGCGGCAAGGGCAAGGATGAGACCGGCGTCGATGCCAAGTCCGGCAAGACGGTCGTGCGCATCGATCCCGTCTACTTTCGGCCGACCGAGGTCGATCTCCTGATCGGCGATGCCAGCAAGGCGCGGGAAAAGCTCGGCTGGAAGCCGAAGACGACGTTCAGGGCGCTCGTCAGGGAAATGATGGTCGGCGATCTCGCGATCGCGCGGCGGGAGGCGGCCAATGGCAGGGATCCCGTTTGAGCTGAAGGGCAAATCGGTCTACGTCGCCGGCCACCGTGGCATGGTCGGCTCGGCGCTGGTGCGCCGGCTGGCTCGCGAAGACGTCGAGCTGGTGACCGCGACAAGCGGCGAACTCGACCTGCGCGATCAGGCCGCGGTGTTCGACTGGTTTGCAGCGAAGAAGCCGCAAGCGGTATTCCTGGCCGCGGCGAAGGTCGGCGGGATCGTCGCCAACAACACGCTGCGTGCCGAATTCCTCTACGACAATCTCGCGATTGCCGCGAACGTGATCCAGGCCGCGCATCTCAGCAAGGCCGAGAAGCTGATGTTCCTCGGCTCGTCCTGCATCTATCCAAAGCTGGCGCCGCAGCCGCTGCGCGAGGACAGTGTGCTGACCGGGCCGCTGGAGCCGACCAACGAGCCCTATGCGATTGCGAAGATCGCGGGCATCAAGATGGCGGAAGCCTATCGCAGCCAGTACGGCAGCGATTTCATCAGCGTGATGCCGACCAATCTCTATGGGCCCGGCGACAACTATCACCCCGAACACAGCCATGTCGTCGCAGCGCTGATACGCCGCTTCCACGAGGCGAAGGCGTCAGGCGCCCGCAATGTCGTGGTCTGGGGCACCGGCAGGCCGCGGCGCGAATTCCTCTATGTCGACGATCTCGCGGATGCCTGCATCCATTTGATGAAGTGCTACTCGACCAGCGAGTTGATCAATATCGGCACCGGCGAGGATATCACGATTGCCGAGTTCGCCCGCGTGGTAGCCGCGGCCGTCGGCTATGCCGGGGAAATCGGCTTCGACCCATCGCGGCCCGACGGGACGCCGCGCAAGCTCCTGGACGTCAGCCGGCTCGCCAAACTCGGCTGGCGCGCCACGACGTCGCTGCACGATGGCATCCGGCTGGCGTACCGGGCATTCTTGGACGAGCATAAGCAGGCAGCGGAATAGCCTTTCAGCCTTCCTTTGCCACCCGCGGCGGCTTCTTCGCCAGTTCCGTGGCCATCGCCGAGATCAGCGGTCTCATGAAGAACGCTTCGTCCGCGGGGTAGATGTCCGTGCGAAGGCCGTGGGCCTTCAACTCATCTGAAACCGCGGGTCCGACCGAGGCGATTGGCGTCTTCGTAAGCCCGTCACGCAACTTTTCCTCCCAACCATGCTTCTTCGCCGTATCGATCAGGCGGCGGATCTGGCCGAGATTGGTCAGGGCGACCGCATCGACGCGGCCGCGCGCCATCTCGTCGATGGCGGTGACGATATTCGCGTCCGCAGCCTTGGCGTCGTAGACGTAGGGCAGCACGGTATCGACCTCGGCGCCCTGCGCCTTGATGGCGCCGATTAGCGCGCCGTGGTCCTTATCTGGGTACAACTGCAGGCCGACGCGGCGGTCCTTCAGGTCGAGGCGAGACAGCATTTCGGCGATGCCTTCGGAGGTCGGCTTCTCCGTCGTCATCTGTGGCTCGAGGCCGATCTCGCGTAGCGCCTTGCCCGGTTTGGGACCGCGCGTGAATTTCCTGGCCTTGCCGAGCGCGGCGACGAACTCCTGCTCCACGCCGATCCGCCGCGCCACCTTCATCAGGCGGCGGAGGCCTTCGCCGGTCATCAGCACGAGGTCGTCGAAAGGCCTGTCGATGGCGCGCCTGATCCAGGCCTCGATCGGGACCGGGTCGGGCGCATCGTTGATGCTGAACATCGGGCATTGCAGAACGTCCGCGCCCTGTTCCGACAGCAGACGGGCGAATTGCGCCTCCTCGCGCGTTTCCAGGATGAGGACGCGATAGCCGTTCAGCCTGTCAGCCATGATTTCGCTTCTTCCGTGAACCGGTCGGATTTGTTCATTTTGATCCTCCGAACGGGGTTGGCGCAAGAGTTCCGGCAGTGTTAGAGCAGGGCCGCAACTCGCCGGCCCGTTCCTGTCCGAATCCTTCTTGCCCGAGTCCTTCTTGCCCACGTCCTTCCTGCTGAAGTCCTGCCTGCTCAAGTCTTGATCAAATGCCTCACAGCCAGTTCGTCCTGACCCTTTCCTGTCCCGATCGTCCCGGCATCGTGTCGGCGGTCTCGACGTTCCTCGCCCAGAACGGACAGAATATTCTCGATGCCCAGCAGTTCGACGACATCGAGACCGAGAAGTTCTTCATGCGTGTCGTGTTCACGGCCGCCGACCTTGCGGTCGAATTGGCGGCGCTACAAACAGGCTTTGCGGCGATCGCCCAGCGCTTTGTCATGGACTGGCAGATGCGCGACCGCGCCGCCAGACGCCGAGTGATGCTCCTTGCCTCCAAATCTGATCACTGCCTGGTCGACATTCTTTATCGCTGGCGCACCGGCGAGCTCGACATGGTTCCGACCGCCATCGTCTCCAACCATCCGCGCGAGACGTATGCGGGAATTGATTTCGGCGACATCCCGTTTCACTATCTGCCGGCGACCAGGGAGAACAAGCCGCAGCAGGAGGCGGCGATCTGGAAGCTGGTGGAGGATACCAGCACCGATCTCGTCGTACTGGCGCGCTACATGCAGATTCTGTCCGACGATCTCTCGGCCAAGCTCTCCGGCCGCTGCATCAACATCCACCATTCGTTCCTGCCGGGCTTCAAAGGCGCGCGGCCCTACCACCAGGCCCATGAACGCGGCGTCAAGCTGATCGGCGCCACCGCTCATTATGTGACGCGCGACCTCGACGAGGGCCCGATCATCGACCAGGACGTCGAGCGCATCAGCCATCGCGACACGCCCGACGACCTCGTCCGCAAGGGTCGCGACATTGAGCGCCGCGTGCTGGCGCGCGCCGTGCGCCATCATCTGGAGGATCGCGTCATCCTCAACGGCCGCAAGACCGTGGTGTTCATGGATTGAGCTTGTTCAGCCCGGCTTCCTGTCGAAATCGGGCTTGAAGCTCCGTGGTTTCCAGCCCAAGTCGTTGGCCGCAGGCGCCGAGTCGAACGTCATGTCCTTCATCATGCGGATGCCCATGGCGACATTGGCGTCCGGAAAAAGCGGCTGGATGGCGCCGAAAGCGGCCCGCCACAGCCATGGCGGCACGGACAGGAAACGCCGTGGCAGCTGCATCCCGTCGAAGATGCGCCCGATCATTTCCCGGTACGTGAGGGTCTCGGGCCCCGGCAGGGAATAGAATTTGTTGATCGCCGCATCGCTCTGCGCGGCGGCGATCGCAGCGATCGCGAGGTCCTCGGCATGCACGGGCTGGCGGAGTCCCGGGCCGCCGCCGACCAGCGGCATGAAGCCGAATCTCCGAATCAACCGCGAGAGCGGCGTAATGTTGGTGTCGCGCCCCTCGGCGTAGATCAGCGTCGGCCGCAGGATGGTCCAGCCGATGCCGTGCTGCTCGCAGATCGCCGCGATCTGCTGTTCGGCAGCCGCCAGTCGCTGGATCATGGCGCGCTCGGCGGCGACTTCGGTGTCCTGCTTGGTGATGACGCTGGTGGAGCTGAACGCCACCAGCCGCTTCAGCGCCGGATGAATAAGGTGGGGCAGGGCATCCGCCAGCAAAACGGCGTCGGCGGTGCAGTACAATGTTGAAAACGGCGGAAACTTCAGCGTAGCTGCTTCGAGCAGATCGCCGCGATGCCAGTCGATGCGGCCGTCGCTCTGCGGCGCACGCGACAATGCCAGTGGGCGCTCTCCGCGCTTCACCAGATGCTCGACGATGTATCCGCCGACGAGGCCGCTGCCGCCTATGACCAGACTGACAGCCGAATGTGCTTCTCCTGACACCTTGGTCAATCGTCCCCAGCTGCGACTTTTCTTCGGTTCATTGATGCTGGCGCTGCCGCGCACAGCCTTGCAAGTACCCTATGTGATTTTGCGGTCGATGGATCCTTGACCGATCTAACGACCGCCTTCCAGCGCGCGTCCGGTGTCTGCCTGACCGTCTTCTGGCGTTTCATCACGCTCCGACGCCGGCAACAACCGCTTTCGTTCGCGTTCCCTCATGAATTCATCGTATTTCGCGGTGCCCGGCCGCGGTGGCGCGTCGGCCGGCAGCCCGCCGGCCCAGGCCGGGATGGCGTCGCTGACCCCGGCCGCAATGCGTTCGTTGATCGTCCCGCAGCCGGCCAGGCCGCACGCGTGGACAAAAAGTACTAACAGCAAAAGGAACCGGCGGAAACATGGCAGCATCGACTTGATCGTACAACCTTTCGGAGCGGAATCGGAGGTCTGTCAATAGACCATCCGACCGCGGCCGAAGGAAGCTACGGCTAAGTTGATCGCCGGGTTTTGATGGTTGGCCTCAGATCGTGCCAGCCGGCAAAGTCCTGCGGCGCCGAGCGGCTGCGGACGCAGCCGGGTTCCACGACAGTTTGTGGCAGTGGCCTAGAACGGTAGGCCCACATAGTTCTCGGAAACGAGGCGCATCGCGGTCTCCGACGAGAACAGGTAGTCCATCTCCGTGTCCTGGAGCCGATCGTCGTAGGAAACGCGGTCGGGGAACCGGTGCAGCAGCATCGTCATCCACCAAGAGAAGCGCTGCGCCTTCCAGACCCGCGCCAGCGCCTTTTGCGAATAGCCGTCGAGGCCGGAATCGTCGCCCTTCAGGTAGTGACCGACCAGGGCGTGATACAGATAGTAAATGTCGGAGGCGGCGCTGTTCAGCCCGCGCGCGCCCGTCGGCGGGACGATGTGCGCCGCGTCGCCCGCCAGGAACAGCCGGCCGTGACGCATTGGTTCTGCCACGAAGCTGCGCAGAGGCGCGATGCTTTTCTCGATGGACGGGCCCGTGACCAGCCGCGCCGCCACGTCAGCGGGCAACCGCCGCTTCAGTTCGATCCAGAACGCATCGTCCGACCAGTCCTCGGGCTTGTCGGTCAGCGGGACCTGGATGTAATAGCGGCTCAATACCTGTGAGCGCAGCGAGCACAGGGCGAAGCCGCGCTCATGCTTGACGTAGATCAGTTCTGGCGACACCGGCTTGGTGCGCGAGAGGATGCCGAGCCAGCCGAATGGATAGACCTTTTCGTGCTCGCGCAGCACGTCATTTGGGATCGACTTGCGGCTGACGCCGTGAAAGCCGTCGGCGCCGATGACGAACTCGCAATCGACGCGCACGAGCTTGTCGCCGTCGCGATAGGTGACGTAGGGCGCGCCGGAGTCGATATCGTGCGGCGTGACGTCTTCGGCGTTGTGGACCACCTTGCCGCCCAGCCGGTCGCGCGCCTCGTAGAGATCGCGCGTCACTTCGGTCTGCCCGTAGACGATCACCGAATTGCCGCCGGAGTATTTGTGGAGATCGACGCGGTCGAGGCGGCCGTCATGGGCGATTTCGAAGCCGTGATGGATTTCGCCTTCGCGGTCCATCCGCTCCCCGCACTGTGCCTCTCGCATCAGCTTGGCAAAGCCGTGCTCCAGCACGCCGGCGCGGATGCGGGCCAGTACGTGCTCCCTGCTGTATTTCTCCAATACGATGGTGTCGATGCCCTGCAGATGCAGCAGCTGGGACAACAGCAGCCCCGACGGCCCGCCGCCGATGATACAGACCTGAACTTTCATTTGTTTCGTCCTCCCTAGGCCGTGCGACATTGCCCTGTCTGCGACGATAAGCGGATGGAGGGATCGGCCTTTGTCTTGTACAATTCGAACATGAGGTCGGCACGGTCGAATTCGGCTATTCAGGTCTACAATCTGTTCGGCGAGTCGAGCGAGCTGCCGGACGTAGTGCATTGCGAGACCATCGCCGCGCGCTCGGTGCTGCACGATTGGAAGCTTGCGGTGCATCGTCATGCGCGGCTGCATCAGGTGCTGCTGATCGAGCGCGGCGGCGGCGAGGCGACGCTCGACGGGCGAGTCTGGGCCCTGCGGCCGATGCATGCGGTCAACGTGCCGGTCGGGGACGTGCACGGATTCAGCTTCTTGCCGGGCACACAGGGCTGGGTCGTCACCATCGCCGCCGAGATTCTCGACGAAACGTTGCTGCCGCCGGAAGGCCTGCGCAGCGCGTTGTCGCAATGCGCAGTGGTGCGCGGCACGCCGCAGATGCGTGCCACCATGAAGCAGATCTTTGCCGAATTCGCCGGTCGCGACTTTGCCAGGGCGCACGTGCTGCGCGCATTGTCGGCAAGCCTGATCGGGCTCGTCGCCCGGGAACTGGTGCGCGGAAAGCGCGAGGAAAGCGCGGCGGATTCCGAACTGTTCCGCCGCTTTGAGGCACTGCTCGAACGGCATCACCTCGAGCGCTGGAGCGTTTCCGATTATGCCGGTGCGCTGTCGGTGACGGCGACGCATCTCAACCGGGTCACGCGCGTGGCCACCGGCGACACCGCGTCGCACCTGATCCTCAACCGCTTGATCCGGGAGGCGCGGCGCAATTTGGTCTACACCAACTTGCCGGTCTCCACGATCGCCTATGCTCTCGGCTTCGACGATCCCGCCTATTTCAGCCGGGTCTATGCGGCGGCCACGGGACTGTCGCCCCGCGCCTTCCGTGAGCGGCTGCACGGCGGCGAGGAGTGAGCCATGGCCGGGCGGTTACCGGCGCGAAGGGAGGGTGATACGCAAGTCATTGCTTTTCCAGCAGTTCTTCCCAATCAGGTCGAACTTCTTCTTTTTGTTGACTGGTCTTAGTTATTTGTACAATGGTACAAATGTCATGGTTGGTAGGAAAAAGACTGAAGAGCCGCGTCAGGCGGTCCCACGCGTTCATTGAGAGGAGGAGAGAGGTGCCCAAATCGATGTTTTCCCGCCGCGCCGCGGTTGCCGGTGCGGTCAGTCTGGCTGTGCTGCTCACCGCGCCGGCCTACGCCCAGGAGACCTTCAAGATCGGTCTCATCGTGCCGATGACCGGTGGTCAGGCGTCGACCGGCAAGCAGATCGACAACGCGATCAAGCTCTACATGCAGCAGAAGGGCGACACCGTCGCCGGCAAGAAGATCGAGGTCATCCTGAAGGATGACGGCGCGATCCCCGACAACACCAAGCGGATCGCGCAGGAACTGATCGTCAACGACAAGGTCAACGTCATCGCCGGCTTCGGCGTCACGCCGGCCGCGCTCGCCGCCGCGCCGCTCGCGACGCAGGCCAAGATTCCGGAAGTCGTGATGGCGGCCGGCACCTCGATCATCACCGAACGTTCGCCCTATATCGTGCGCACCAGCTTCACGCTGGCGCAGTCCTCCACCATCATCGGCGACTGGGCCGCCAAGAACGGCATCAAGAAGGTGGCAACGCTCACCTCCGACTACGCGCCGGGCAACGATGCGCTGAATTTCTTCAAGCAGAACTTCACCGCCGGCGGCGGCACGATCGTCGAAGAAGTCAAGGTGCCGCTGCAGAACCCCGATTTCGCTCCCTTCCTGCAGCGCATGAAGGACGCCAAGCCCGATGCGATGTTCGTGTTTGTCCCGGCGGGACAGGGCGGCAACTTCATGAAGCAGTATGCCGAGCGCGGGCTGGACAAGAGCGGCATCAAGGTGATCGGCCCCGGCGACGTCATGGACGACGACCTGCTCAACAACATGGGCGACGCCGCGCTCGGCGCGGTCACTGCGCATCTCTACTCGGCGGCGCACCCGTCGAAAATGAACAAGGACTTTGTCGCCGCCTACAAAAAGGCCTTCAACAACCGCCCGGGCTTCATGGCGGTCGGCGGTTATGACGGCATTCACCTCATCTACGAGGCGCTGAAGAAGACCGGCGGCAAGACCGACGGCGATTCGCTGATCGCGGCCATGAAGGGCATGAAGTGGGAAAGCCCGCGCGGCCCCATCTCGATCGACCCGGAGACCCGCGACGTCGTGCAGAACATCTACATTCGCAAGGTCGAAAAGGTCGACGGCGAACTCTACAACGTGGAATTCGCGACCTTCGAAGCCGTGAAGGATTCCGGCAAGACGAAGAAATGACGCGCGAAAGCGCGTCATCCCCGATGTGCAATTGCACATCGCGGGGGTACCTGCCTCTCTCAATCCGTCATGGCCGGGTCCCGGCCATGACGGTCAACTGAATTCGGCCCTGTTGCTCGTGCTGACTATCGCGCTCCCATGACCACCGTATTCACCATCCTGTTCGACGGCGTTGCCTACGGCATGCTGCTGTTCGTGCTCGCCTGCGGGCTCGCGGTAACGCTCGGGCTCATGAACTTCGTCAACCTGGCGCACGGCGCCTTCGCCATGACCGGCGGCTATATCTGCGCGGTCCTCGTCAATAATCAGGGCTGGCCGTTCTTCACGGCGCTGCCGCTCGCCTTTGTCGTCAGTGCGCTGGTCGGCGTGGCGCTGGAGCGCACGCTCTACCGGCATCTCTACACCCGCAGCCATCTCGACCAGGTGCTGTTCACGATCGGCCTCACATTCATGTCGGTGGCGGCGGTCGACTATGTGATGGGTTCGTCGCGCATCTTCATCAAACTCCCGGCCGCGCTGGAGGGGCAGTTCGACCTGTTCGGCGTCGGTATCGGCCGCTATCGGCTGATGATCATCGTGATTTGCGGGCTGCTGACCGTCGCACTGCAACTGATCCTTGCGCGCACCCGTTTCGGCAGCCGTCTGCGCGCCGCGGTGGACGATTCCCGCGCGGCGGTCGGTCTCGGCATCAACGTGCCGCAGGTTTTCGCCTTCACCTTCGCGTTCGGTTGCGGACTTGCCGGCCTCGGCGGCGCGCTGAGTGCGGAAATCCTCGGGCTCGATCCGTATTTCCCGCTGAAGTTCATGATCTACTTCCTGATCGTGGTGACGGTCGGCGGCTCCTCCAGTATCACCGGGCCGTTCCTGGCTTCGCTGCTGCTGGGCATCGGCGACGTCGCCGGCAAGTACTACGTGCCCAAGATGGGGCCGTTCGTGATCTACACCATGATGATCGTGATCCTGATCTGGCGTCCCAACGGCCTGTTCGGCCGCAGCGCCGCGCGGTGATGCCATGAGCGCAGCGTACGACGTCTCCACTTCCGCAATGGCCTCCAGCCGCTGGCGCCCCGGCGAGATCGCGTTCTGGGTGCTGGTGTTGTCCTGCGGATTCTTGTTTCCGTCGCGCTATCTGATAATGACCGATATCCTGCGGCTGGCGCTGTTCACGCTGTCGCTCGACCTGATCCTCGGCTATGCCGGTATCGTCTCGCTGGGGCACGCCGCCTTCTTCGGTGTCGGTGCGTACTCGGCGGGCTTGCTTGCGCTTCACGGCATCATTACCGAGCCTGTGCTGGCGCTGATCGTCGCCGGCCTCGCCGCCATGGTGCTCGGCTTCTTCACCAGCTTCCTCGTGATCCGCGGCGTCGACCTGACGCGGCTGATGGTGACGCTCGGCATTGCGCTCCTGATGGAAGCGCTTGGTGAACGCTTCTCCAACATCACCGGCGGCACCGACGGGCTGCAGGGCATCGAGATGCAGCCGATCCTCGGCGTGTTTGGCTTCGACATGTTCGGCAAGACCGGATTCTGGTATTGCCTGATCGTGCTGTTCCTGCTGTTCCTGCTGGCGCGTCGCGTCGTGCATTCGCCGTTCGGCCTGTCGCTGCGCGCAATCAGGAACAATCCGCTGCGCGCTTCCGCCATCGGCATCCCGGTCAACCGCCGGCTGATCGCGATCTATTCGCTGGCGGCCTTCTATGCCGGCATTGCCGGCGCGTTGTTCACCCAGACCACGGCGCTCGCCTCGCTCGACGTGTTCTCGTTCGAGCGCTCCGCCGACCTGATGCTAGTGCTTGTCATCGGCGGCACCGGCTATCTCTATGGCGGGCTAATCGGCGCCGTTGTGTTCAAGATGCTGCAGGAACTGTTCCAGGCGATGACGCCGCAGTACTGGCTGTTCTGGATCGGACTCGTGCTGGTCGTGATGGTGATGGTCGGCCGCGAGCGCATCCATCGCTGGGTGCTGTGGCTGCCCAACCTGGTGATCCGCAAGGTCACCGGGCGCAAAACGGCGCTCATCGTGCCGGAGGGCGATGCGTCATGACAGCGGCGCTGGAGACAAGGGACCTGCAAAAATCGTTCGGCGGCCTGAAGGTCACCCGCGACCTGTCGCTGAAAGTCGAACAGGGCGCCCGCCATGCGCTGATCGGCCCCAACGGCGCCGGCAAGACCACGGTGATCAACCTGCTCACCGGGGTGCTGCAGCCGGACGCCGGCCGCATTCTGCTCGAAGGCCAGGACATCACCGATCTTGCAGTGCACAAGCGCGTGCTGCGCGGCCTGTCGCGGACCTTCCAGATCAACCAGCTCTATGCCGACCTGACTCCGCTTGAGACGATCGGGCTCGCGGTCTCCGAGCGGCTCGGCCGCGGCGGCGACTGGTGGCGGCGCATGGGCACGCGCGGCGATGTCAACGGAGAGCTCGCCGACATCCTGTCGCGGTTCCACCTGCTCGACGTGATGAACGAGCCGACCGCGAAGCTGCCCTACGGCAAGCAGCGGTTGCTCGAAATCGCGGTTGCAATCGCGGCAAAGCCCCGCGTGCTGCTGCTGGATGAGCCCGCCGCCGGCGTGCCCGAAAGCGAGCGTCATGACATCCTCGCAGCGGTCGCAGCCTTGCCGCGCGACGTCACGGTGCTGCTGATCGAGCACGACATGGATCTCGTGTTCTCCTTTGCCGACCGCATCTCGGTGCTGGTCAATGGCGCCATGCTGGTGGAGGGGCCGCCGGAAGCGGTGGCGCGCGACCCGCAGGTGAAGGCGGTCTATCTCGGTGAGGGCGCCGATGCCTGATTTGCTCACGATCGAGAATTTGCGCGCCGGCTATGGCGAGGCCGTGGTGCTGCCGGGCATGTCGCTCAGCCTGCCGGAGAGCCAGGTGCTGGCGCTGCTCGGCCGCAACGGCACCGGCAAGACCACGCTGATCAATTCCATCGTCGGCATCACCCGCCGCTTCGGCGGCCGCGTGGCGCTCGGCGGCGCCGACATCACGGCGCTGCGGCCCGACCAGCGGGCGCGCGCCGGGATCGGCTGGGTGCCGCAGGAGCGAAATATATTCCGCTCGCTCACGGTGGAAGAGAACATGACGGCCGTGGCGCAGCCGGGCCCGTGGACGGTGGACAAGGTTTACGAGATGTTTCCGCGTCTGAAGGAGCGGCGCAATAACTACGGCAACCAGCTCTCCGGCGGCGAGCAGCAGATGCTGGCGATCGGCAGGGCCCTCACTCTCAATCCAAAAGTGCTGCTCCTGGACGAGCCGACCGAGGGGCTGGCGCCCATCATCGTCGAGGAGTTGCTGAGGGCGTTGGGCTCCATTACCCGCGCCGGTGGCATCTGTTCGGTCATCGTCGAGCAGAATGCGCAAAAGATTCTGGGGTTGGCCGACCGTGTTGTGATATTGGAGCGCGGCGCCATCGTTCACGATGCCCCCAGCAGCGCGCTCAAGGCCGACCCCTCGGCGCTCGAGCGCCATCTCGGCGTCTCCGGCGGCGCCGGCCATTGACGATTCTCCGGAGTTGAGACCATGCAGCGAACCAAGCCTCCCTTCCGCGCCGACGAGGTCGGCAGCCTCCTGCGCCCGGCCAAGATCAAGGAAGCCCGCGCGAAACTGGAAAACGGCGAGATCGGCGCCGACGAGTTGCGCAAGATCGAGGACATGGAGATCGAGAAGGTCGTGCACCGGCAGGCCTCGGTCGGCCTGAAGCTTGCGACCGACGGTGAATTCCGCCGCTCCTGGTGGCATTTCGACTTTCTGGCCAGGCTGACCGGCTGCCAGCTGTTCCATCCCGACCAGGGCATCCAGTTCGCGGGCGTGCAGACCCGGCACGATGCGGTGCGCGTGATCGGCAAGCTCGATTTCCCCGACGACCACCCGATGCTGGATCACTTCCGCTTCCTGAAGAAACACGCCGACACGGCTCATGTCACCCCGAAGATGACGATCCCCTCGCCAGCCGTGCTGCATTTCCGCGGCGGCCGCAAGGCGATCTCGAACAAGGTCTATCCGGACCTCGAGGAGTTCTATTCCGACCTCGGCAAGACCTACCGCAAGGCGGTCAAGGCGTTCTACGACGCCGGCTGCCGCTATCTGCAGTTCGACGACACGGTGTGGGCCTATCTGTGCTCGCAGGACGAACTGAAGAAGGCACGCGAGCGCGGCGACAACCCGGACGGCTTGCAGGAGATCTACGCCCGCATCATCAACTACGCGATCGCGGAGAAGCCGGCCGACATGGTCATCACCACGCATGTGTGCCGCGGCAATTTCCGCTCGACCTGGATTTCCTCCGGCGGCTACGAGCCGGTGGCGGAGACCATGCTGGGCGGCACCAATTACGACGGCTATTTCCTGGAATACGATTCCGATCGCGCCGGCGGCTTCGAGCCGCTGCGCTATCTGCCCAGGGGCAACAAGGTCGCCGTGGTCGGTGTCATCACCTCGAAGTTCGGCGAGCTGGAGAAAAAGGACGACATCAAGCGCCGGCTCGACGAGGCCGCCAAGTTCGCCCCGCTCGAGCAACTCGCGCTGTCGCCGCAATGCGGATTTGCCTCCACCGAGGAAGGCAACGTCCTCTCCGAGGACGAACAGTGGGCCAAGCTGCGGCTCGCCGTCGAGATCGCGAACGAGGTGTGGGGCAAGTAGGCCTCCTCGTCATTGCGAGCGAAGCAATCCATCTATCCCAGCGGGGAAAGATGGATTGCTTCGTCGCTTCGCTCCTCGCAATGACGGAGTAGGTGGCATCGTCTTGGATCAAATCGCCTTCAGCTTGCGGTAGGCGAACCACACCATCTTCAACAGCAGCCAGCCGTCGCGGAAGCGCGAGATCTGCGTCTCGCCGAAGGTTCGCGCCTTGTAGTGGATCGGCGTCTCGATGATCTTCAGGTTCTGCTTGGCGGCGCCGAAGATAAGGTCGAAATCGCCGAACGGGTCGAAATTGCCGAAATACTCACGCTCGCGCGCCAGCACTTCGTAGTCGTTGCGCAGAAGCACCTTGGTGCCGCACAGCGTATCCGTCATCCTTGTATTGACGAGATAGCTGAACAGATAGGCAAAGCAGCGGTTGGCAATAAAATTGAGCGGCCGCATCGCCTCGTTCTCCATGGGATAGACGAGGCGGGTGCCGTTGACGAAATCCGCTTTGCCGCTTTCGATCACGGCGTGATATTTCGGCAGCGCCTCGGGCGGCATGGTGAGATCGGCGTCGAGGATCATCAGCACGTCGCCGGTCGCCACCGCAAACCCCTTGCGCACCGCGTCGCCCTTGCCCTTGCCGTCCTGCCGCAGCACCTTGATGTCCCAGGCGTCCTTGTAGGCGTCGCGGACGCGCTCGCATTCGGCAAACGTATCGTCGCTGGAATTGCCCTCGACGAAGATGATTTCCTGGTGCGAGCCGAATTTTGGCATGCGCAGGATCGCGTTCTCGATGTTGCCGCGCTCGTTGCGGCAGGGAATGACGATGCTCGCCGAATATTTGCGGTCCGGGAACAGACGCACCGGACGGCCGACGACATAACTGCGCAGGCACAGTTGCCGGATTCCCGGCAGCGGCGCGAGGTATTTGTTGATCAACGGCCCGAGCCCGAGCCATCGCCGCGGCAGCAGCTGCCGCTGCTCCTGGCTGATCACCTCGAAGTCGGCGAGGTCCATCAGGTTGAGGAAATCGGCGGTCGCGATGTAGTTGAACTGCGGCTGCTTGTTGCGCACGCCGACGACCTCCGCGGTCTTCAGGATCGGCTCCCACAGATGGGAGTAATAAGCGATGATCAGCCGGGTCGAGGGCGCGCAGAGCTGATGGATCAGCCGCAGTGTGCCGTCGATGTCCTCGAGCAGGCCGATGGTGTCGGCGAGCACGATGTAGTCGAACGGCCCCTCGATCGCGCCCAGCGTCGCCGGATCCTCGACGTCGCCGAGCACAAAATTGAGATGCGGGTAGTGCAGCCTTGCCCGCTCCACCGCCTTTTCGCTGAAGTCGACGCCGACGCCGTAGGACGGCTGCAGCGCCGCCAGCATGTGTCCGCTGCCGCAGCCGAGCTCGAGCACCCGTTTGCCGGGCGGGACCAGAAAGCGCATGAACTTGCGGTCGTCGTCGTGATAGGCGGCGTTGAACCTGCGCCAGCGCTCGATCTCCTCGAGCGTGGCATCCACGCGCTGGCGCAAGGCCAGCTTTCGCGGATTGTCGGGGCGCGGCGGCTGGGAAGGTGGCTTCGGATTCATCATCGGCTCGAGCGTGAGGGAATGGCGTACCGGACGAGCCGGATGCGAGACACCGGACCGCCGCGCCGCCTTCTAGACCGAACGGCTTCCAAACTGAACCGGCGGTCGACGGGATTTTGCCGGTTGGGCAGAGGGTGATAGGAGGGGGTGGTCAACACAGGCCTGCCCACCGGCATCCCAACCCGTTTTCCATGAAAAACGACCAGATACTGGCTGAGATCACCGACTTCTGCCGCCGTTCCGACATGGCGGAATCGACGTTCGGCCGACGGGCGGTCAACGACGGCAAGCTGGTCGCGCGCCTGCGCGAGGGCAAGCGCATCACCATTGACACGCTGGAGCGCATCCAGGCCTACATCGCGGCCTCCACGCCGGGCGGCCTGCCGCCGGTACGCGGGCCCGAGGTGGTGCCGGAAAAGCGCGATCCCCGTGGCAATTTCCGCTTCTTCGAAAACCGGCAGAAATACCTGCTGTTCGTCCATACCTGCAGCGAGAAGCGCGTGATCGCCGACCGCGTGGCGCTGGAACTGGCCAGCATTCACCCGCGTCCGCCGGCGCTCAGGGTATTCGACGCGGGTATCGGCGACGGCACGGTGCTGGCGCGGGTGCTGCGCGCAATGCACGGCCGCTTTCCCCACATGCCGTTCTACGTCGCCGGCAAGGAGCTGAGCCTGGAGGACGTGCGCCTGACGCTGGACAAGGTGCCGGATCGCCTGTTCGAGCATCCGGCGACCGTCTTCGTGCTCACCAACATGTACTACGCCGAGGCGCCCTGGCTCGCGCCGGCCGCGCCCTCGGCGGCTGCCGGCATGATCTGGCATGAGGTGGCGCTGCGGGGGGGCTCCTCCGGCGAATTCGAGGCGCAAATCGCCGAATTGGGGCCATTTCTGGAACAGAACTGGCGGGCCAATGTCAGCTCCAGATCGGGCATGCCGATCTATGAGCGCCCGGTGGCCCTGATCCTGTACCGCGAGGACCACCGGTTCCTGCTCGATTCGATCATTCCCCGGGCCGGCCGGACCGAGGCCAATTTCGACCTCGTCATCGCTTCCCAGCCCTATCGGGCCAAATCCTCTGTGAATTTCCGGGCCAAGCGCATCATTGCCCCCCTGGCGCGGGCCCTGCGTCCGGGCGGCCGCTTGATTGGAATTCACTCCTACGGCCACGATCCGGGCATTGAAATCATCCAGGCGGTCTGGCCGGGAGAAAATCCTTTCACGGTGAGCCGGCATGAGCTATTGCGCGCGGTGAAATACGAGCTGGGGTCGGGTGGGCGCGACCTTAATTTTAACGCCTATGCCGATAACCGTTCGATCTTCCGATATGATATGGAAGCGCTGCCCAACGAGGTGACCGGTGCGATCGGAACCTCGACGGCCTTTGCAGCGTGGAATGCGGCGGTGTATGTCGCCCAGATCGAAGACGACCGGTTGGCGGAAATGACTGAAAACAGCAGGACTCTCGAAGCGACGCGAGAGGTTCTGCGCAAGCATAACGGGCTGTGGTTTTACGACGAATCCTACGTCATCTCGCGCCGTCGAGACTGACATCAACTCTCCACTCATGAACGAAAGCCGCCGGCGATCCGGCGCCAAGAAGAGGTTTTGATGCGCGCGTCCTATCTGTTCACCAGCGAGTCCGTTTCCGAAGGGCATCCGGACAAGGTCTGTGATCGGATCTCCGACGAGATCGTCGATCTGTTCTACCGGGAAGGGCCGAAAGCGGGCATCGACCCCTGGCAGATCCGCGCGGCTTGCGAAACGCTCGCCACCACCAACAAGGTGGTGATCGCCGGTGAGACCCGCGGCCCGAAATCGGTCACCAATGACCATATCGAAAGCGTGGTGCGCGAGGCCATCAAGGACATCGGCTACGAGCAGGAAGGCTTCCACTGGCAGAAGGCCGATATCGAGATCCTGCTGCATCCGCAGTCGGCCGACATCGCGCAGGGCGTCGACGCGCTTCAGCCAGGCGAGACCAAGGAAGAAGGCGCAGGCGACCAGGGCATCATGTTCGGCTACGCCACCAACGAGACGCCGGACCTGATGCCGGCGCCGATCTTCTACGCCCACAAGATTTTGCGCCTGATCTCCGAGGCCCGGCACTCCGGCAAGGAGAAGGTGCTTGGTCCGGATTCCAAGAGCCAGGTCACCGTTCAATACGAAAACGGCAAGCCGGTCGGCGTCCGCGAGATCGTCGTCTCGCACCAGCACCTGGTCGAGGATCTCTCCTCCAAACAGGTTCGCGACATCGTCGAGCCTTATGTGCGCGAGGCGCTGCCGAAGGACTGGATCAACGGCAAGACCATCTGGCACATCAATCCCACCGGCAAATTCTTCATCGGCGGTCCGGACGGCGACGCCGGGCTCACCGGCCGCAAGATCATCGTCGACACCTATGGCGGCGCGGCGCCGCATGGCGGAGGCGCTTTCTCCGGCAAGGACCCGACCAAGGTCGATCGCTCGGCGGCCTATGCCGCGCGCTACGTTGCCAAAAACGTCGTCGCTGCCGGCCTTGCCGACCGCTGCACGCTGCAGCTCGCTTACGCGATCGGTGTGGCGCGGCCGCTGTCGATCTACATCGACACCCACGGCACCGGCAAAGTGCCCGAGGACACGCTCGAGAGGGCGGTTGCGGAAGTGATGGATCTGACTCCACGCGGCATCCGCACCCATCTCGATCTCAATCGTCCGATCTACGCCCGCACCGCCGCCTACGGCCATTTCGGCCGTACGCCCGATAACGAAGGCGGCTTCTCCTGGGAGAAGACCGACTTGGTCGAGCCGCTCAAACGGGCCTTCTAGTTCGTGCGTCATTCCGGGGCGCTCGCGACAGCGAGCGAACCCGGAATCCTTCTCCATCATTTCGAGATTCCGGGTTCGCCTCTGCGAGGCGCCCCGGAATGACGAGCTCAACAACAGGAAGCTCTCATGACCGCCGCCGCCAAGAAGCCCGCCTTCACCGATTACATCGTCAAGGACATCGCGCTCGCCGAGTTCGGCCGCAAGGAGATCTCGCTGGCCGAAACCGAAATGCCGGGCCTGATGGCGACGCGCGAGGAGTATGGTCCCAAGCAACCCTTGAAGGGCGCGCGGATCGCCGGCTCCCTGCACATGACGATCCAGACCGCGGTGCTGATCGAGACGCTGGCGGCGCTGGGCGCCGACATCCGCTGGGTCTCCTGCAACATCTATTCGACGCAGGATCACGCCGCTGCCGCGATCGCCGCGGCCGGCATCCCCGTGTTCGCCGTCAAGGGCGAGACGCTGACCGAATACTGGGACTACACCGCAAAGCTGTTCGACTGGCACGGCGGCGGCACGCCCAACATGATCCTCGACGACGGCGGCGATGCCACCATGCTGGTGCATGCCGGCTACCGCGCCGAGAAGGGCGACGTCGCCTTCCTCGATAAGCCGGGCTCGGAGGAAGAGGAAATCTTCTACGCACTGGTCAAGAAGCTTCTCAAGGAGAAGCCGAAGGGCTGGTTCGCCGAGATTGCCAAGAACATCAAGGGTGTCTCCGAAGAGACGACGACGGGCGTGCATCGGCTCTACGAGATGGCGAACAAGGGCACGCTGCTGTTCCCGGCGATCAACGTCAACGACAGCGTCACCAAGTCCAAGTTCGACAATCTCTATGGCTGCCGCGAGTCGCTGGTGGACGGCATCCGCCGCGGCACCGACGTGATGCTGTCGGGCAAGGTCGCGATGGTCGCGGGCTTTGGCGACGTCGGTAAAGGCAGCGCGGCCTCGCTGCGCCAGGCCGGCTGCCGCGTCATGGTCTCCGAGGTCGACCCGATCTGCGCGCTGCAGGCGGCGATGGAAGGCTATGAGGTCGTGACCATGGAAGACGCGGCGCCCCGCGCCGACATCTTCGTTACCGCCACCGGCAACAAGGACATCATCACCATCGACCACATGCGCGCGATGAAGGACCGCGCCATCGTCTGCAACATCGGCCACTTCGACAACGAGATCCAGATCGCATCCCTGCGTAACCTGAAGTGGACCAACATCAAGCCGCAGGTCGACGAGATCGAGTTCCCCGACAAGCACCGCATCATCATGCTGTCGGAGGGGCGGCTGGTGAACCTCGGCAACGCCATGGGCCATCCGTCCTTCGTGATGTCGGCGTCCTTCACCAACCAGACGCTGGCGCAGATCGAGCTGTTCGCCAACAACAAGGACGGCAAGTACGACAAGAAGGTCTACGTGCTGCCGAAGACGCTCGACGAGAAGGTGGCGCGCCTGCACCTCGCCAAGATCGGCGTCAAGCTGACCGAGCTGCGCAAGGACCAGGCGGATTACATCGGCGTCAAGCCGGAAGGTCCGTACAAGAGCGATCATTACCGGTACTGAGTGTCGCCTCATCATCAGTGTCGTCCCGGCGAAGGCCGGGACCTATAACCACAGGGTTGCGTTGTTGAAGAAAGCTGGGGCTCCAGCATTCGCAAAACACGGTCCTGTGGTTATGGATCCCGGATCGGCGCTCGCTGCGCTCGCTTGTCCGGGACGACAGCTGAACTTGCAGTGGCACACAGGCTCTCATTCTCACGACGCGGTTTTCGCCTGAGTTTTGCTATTTCGTTGCACCCTCTTGAATAGAGGGCGCGGAGAAGGCCGGGCGCCGGCTGCGCCCGCAGCACCGTGTGCAACGGTAGAAAGAAAACGCACACGGATTTGACAGGTACAGCCAGGACATCCCGACCTTCCCCGCGCAATGGTTTGACGGTTTATACGTGATCTCCCCGGTGAGCGGCCTTTATTGTCACCGTTGCCGGGCCCGCACAGGCGGGCCGGATAGACGCCAGGGTCGCGGCGCCAGGACCACACGACTTCGCCGTCCGCCGCTGCGTTTCGCCCGGTGCAAGCACCTGACGCAGCAAGCGGCCCATCGCAACCCGCACCACGTTTCGTGACGATCGCGAAACGTCCCTCACGGTGGCACGGGCTGGG
>NZ_JBQTHN010000103.1:0-29395 GCF_052389815.1 Bradyrhizobium sp.
GCAATATCCATGGCATGACCAAATCGGCGGAGCCGTCCACGCCTTCCGGCTCCGCCAAAAAACTCAACAACGAAGGCGACAGATCACGAGCTACAAAAATACGACAACTTCACCCGCTACGGACAGCGCGCCGCGATGGCCGCCGCTTCAAGCGATCTTGATTTTGCCCAAATCTGTTCAGCGCCGCGCCAGCATGACGTGGACGGCATCCGGCGTTTGCATGCGCTCGATGCAGGCATAACCGAGGCCGGGCAAATCGAGGTCGGCGAAGAGCGGTTCGCCCGCGCCGAGGAACACCGGCGAGAACGCCAGATGCAGCTCGTCGAGCAGGCGCGCCCGCAGATATTGCCGAATCGTCGCGACACCGCCGCCGATCCGAATGTCCCTGTCGCCGGCAACCGCCCGCGCCCGGGCGAGCGCGGCCTCCATTCCATCGGTGACGAAATGAAACGTCGTGCCGCCCTTCATCTCGATCGGTGCGCGGGCGTGGTGGGTCAACACGAACACCTGTGTGTGGTAGGGCGGCTCCTCGCCCCACCAGCCCGTCCAGGATTGGTCCGGCCACGGGCCGCGGACGGGACCGAACATGTTGCGCCCCAGAATCCAGGCGCCGAGGTTTTCCATCGATGCTTTGGCGAAGTCGTCGTCGACGCCGGCCGCGCCGCCAGGCTGCCCGGTCATCTCGTGAAACATTCGCGTCTTGAGCATCCATGCATGCAGCTGCATGCCGCCGACGCCCATCGGGTTAGCGATGTCCTGGCCGGGTCCCGCGCCGAAGCCGTCGAGCGATACCGAGAATGCGGCGGCTCTCACTTTTCCCATGCTGTTGCCTTCACCGATTGCAGAACGCACTGCGCGCGCACGTCAGAACGAGGAACGAACCGATGCGCCGGAAACCGACAAGTTGCGGAAAATTTTTTCGGCAGGGACGATGCTCGAAGCCCGGGAACGATCGCCGTGCAGGGCGCCGGACTCGGTGACGACGCCAGCGCGTGATCCGGGATTCTACGGGGACCGATCGCTCCCGTCACCACCGGCCGCGCGGAAATGTCCTTGTTTGGCACGCATGCGCAATCCGAGCTCTGCCGATCCCGGAATTGCAACTACAGCTATTGGATAATCGGAAGTTACGCGGGCGCGGGCAATTTTCTCGACCGCAAAAAGGGACGGTTAGACTATCCGCGCAATAGTAAATCCGTTGGTGAAACTGTTGCCGCCGGATGCGGGGATCATGGTCAGCGTGGAAAGAAATCGTCTCGAGGGCGTAAGCATTCTGACGCGGGCCCTGGTCGGCACGGCATTGAAGCAACGGCGTCTGCTGAGGCGATTCTCGCGCGATCAATCCGGCAGCTACATGATCATCATCGCGCTGTTGATGCCCGTGCTGGTCGGCACCGCCGGTCTCGGCACCGAGGTCGGCTGGTGGCTCTACAAGCACAAGAACCTGCAAAGCGCAGCCGACTCCGGCGCGGTGAGCGCGGCCACCGCCGGAACCAACCTGACGGCCGAAGCGAACGCGGTGACCGCGTCCTATGGCTACGCGAACGGGGTGAACAACGTGACGCTCGCGGTCAATCAACCGCCCGCGAGCGGAAGCTACGCCGCGGTGCCGCAGGCCGTCGAGGTGGTCATCAGTCAATCGCATCAGCGGCTGTTCACGGCGTTGTTCAGCAAAGAACCGGTGACGATCACGGCGCGGGCCGTCGCCGTGCCGAACTTCGGAACCGGCTGCGTGCTGGCCCTCAATCGCACCGCGAGCCCGGCGGCGGCAGTCAAGGGCAGCGCGCAGCTCAACCTGCTCAATTGCAATCTCTATGATAATTCGAGCGGCAGTCCGGCGCTCGACGTCAGCGGCACGGCGACGATTTCCGCGGCGCAGGTCGGCGTCGTCGGCAACATCTCCGGCACCGACAGCATCACGACGACGAACGGCATTCGAACCGGCATCCGCCCGGTCGCCGATCCCTATGAGAACTTCAATCCGTACATCCCGGCGGGCTGCGACACCAGCAACAAGATCAACGTCAAGGGAACGACGTCGCTCAGTCCTGGCTCCTACTGCGGCGACATCGCCGTCAACGCGGGCGCCACCCTGACGCTCGATCCGGGGGTCTATTATTTCAACGGTGCCAACCTGACGGTGGCCGGCAACGCCACCATCACCGGGACCGGCGTGACGCTGATCTTCACGGGGTCCGGCAGCAACTGGGGCTCGGCCAACATCAGCAGTAACGCCAGCATCACGCTGACCGCTCCAACTTCCGGCGCGACGCAGGGCATCGCGATCTATGGCGACCGGCGCATGCCGGTCGGTACGGCGTTCGAGCTCACCGGCGGTGGCACCCAGAATTTTGGCGGCGCCATCTACCTGCCGAAGGGTGCGCTCAGCTACAGCGGCGGCAACGGCGCGACCACTTCGTGCACCAAGATCATCGCCGATACGCTGACCTTCACCGGCAATTCGAGCGTCAAGGTCGATTGCTCCGCGTTCGGCAGCGCCTCGATCGGCAGCGTTACCGCACAACTCGTTGAATAGATGGACGCGCGCATGATGATTGCGGGAAGCAACCGGGCCATGCGGCCTTCGCCAGGCATCCGCAGATTTTTCCGGCGTGCGGCGCGCGATACCGGCGGTGCGGCGGCGGTCGAGTTCGGGCTGATCGTGCCGATGCTGGCGCTCATGGTGGTAGGGATCATGGACGTTGGCCTCGCCGTTCATCGCAAGATGCAGGTCGAGCACGCCGCACAGGCCGGCGCCGAATACGCCATCCTCAACGGGTTCGACGCCAGTGCGATCTCCAGCGCCGTGACCTCCGCGACCAGCGCCACCGGCATTACGGCCGACCCGCCTCCGGAAAACTTCTGCGGCTGCGCGACCTCGGCGGGAGTGGCGCCCCTGACCTGTGGAACGACTTGCCCTGGCGGAGCGGCGGCCGGGACCTACACCACCGTGTCGGCGAAGGCGACGTACAGCACGATCATCAATTACACCGTGGTGCCCGACGCCTACACGTTCGGCGCCAAGTCGACGGTGAGGCTGCAGTGAAGCTGGCTCGCCTGTGGCGCGATGAGCGGGGCGTGTCGGCGCTGGAATTTGCGCTGATCGCGCCCGTCTTCTTTCTTTTCATCTTCGGCATCATCGAGCTTGGTCTGCTGTACTGGACCCAACTCGGGCTGCAGCACGGCGCCGAGATGGCCGCCCGCTGCGCCACCGTCAATCGAACGCTTTGTCCGAGCGGCAATGCGACCGCGATCACCCAATACGCGCTACAACAGGCCTATGGCCTCAGCCTGCCGTCCACCACCTTTGTTTACAGCACGCCGGCCTGCGGCAACCAGGTGAGCGCGAGCTATACCTTCCAGTTCCCCGAGATATTCAATCTCAGCCCGCTGATCCTGCGTGCGCAGGCCTGCTATCCGGCTTGAACGGCGCGCGTCTCTCCCGCATCATCACCCGGCCAGCCTGGCCTCGATCTTGCGCCGACCACTACCTTCCCGCGCCGCACATCACGTCGAGCGCGCCTTTGACGATTGTCTCGAGCTCGGCGCGCGGCACTTGCGCACGGGCGCGCACGGCGATGGTGTGGAGCGTGGCGGAGGCGAGATGCGCCAGCACCTGCGGGTCGGCGGAAGCGGCAAGCTCGCCGCGCTCCTGCGCCCGCCCGAAGATGCGAGCGAAGAAGCGGTCGGTCTCGACCAGGCCCGTGATGACGAGCTCGCGGATGGAAGGATCGAACACCGCTTCCGACGTCGCCGTCATCACCGTGAAGCAGCCGCGCGGGCCGTCCTTGCCGGACAGGTACATGTCGAGCGCGATGGCGTAGATCTTCTCCAGCATGTCGCGCATCGGCAGATCGGCCGCGAAGGCCTCGCCCATGCGCGCCCGCGCGCGGTCGCGATAGCTCCGATAGCTCTTGATGTAGAGCTCGCGCTTGTCGCCGAAGGCGCCATAGAGGCTCGGCCGGTTCATGCCGGTCGCCGCGGAGAGATCGTCGAGCGACGTACCGGCGAAACCTTCCTTCCAGAACACGTCGAGCGCGCGGGCCAGCGCCACCTCGGGCTGATAGGCGCGCGGGCGGCCGCGCCGCTTCGGCTCGGAAGCCGCAAGCGGCTGCAACGGCCTGGCTTTCTTCACCCCCGGCGGCTTGCGCGACGGCGGGGGCGTTCTTTTTTGTACCATCTTGCAAAATAATCCTTGACGCCGCCACTTTTATGCGGAACGGTACATAAATCAAGCTTGATCCTCACATCCACTTCGAAACCGCCCCGTCAAAGAGGGAGATTCCACCCATGGACCTTTATTTCTCGCCGCTCGCCTGCTCGATGGCAACTAGGATCGCGCTGTATGAGGCCGGGCAAACCGCCAACTTCATCGAGGTCGATCCCAAGACCAAGAAAGTCCTGAAGGACAATTCCGACTTCCATGCCATCAACGCGCTCGGCCTCGTGCCGGTCGTGCGCACCGATGACGGCGCGATCCTGACCGAGAACGCCGCGATCCTGCAGCACGTCGCCGAGAAGCTCGCCGAGGCCGGCATCGGCGCCAAGCCGGGGATCGAGCGCAGCCGGCTGCAGCAATGGCTGTGCTTCATCGGCACCGAGCTGCACAAGGGCCTGTTCACGCCGCTGCTCGGCAAGGCCGTGCCGGCCGAGGTGAAGTCGTACACGCTGGAGAAATATCTCTCGCGGCTCGAGCATCTCGACAGGCACCTGAAGGGGCGGCAGTTCCTGCTCGACCATTTCACCGTGGCGGATGCGTATCTGACCACCGTGCTGAACTGGAGCATCGCAACGCCGATGATCGACTTCGGCAAGTATCCGGCGGTGAAGGACTATCTGGAACGGATGAAGAAGCGCCCGGCGGTGGCGAAAGCGCTCGCCGAGGAGTTCGAGCTCTACAAGGCCGAAATGGCGCGCCACAAGGCGGCCGCGTAGCTTCCGCGTCCCGGATGCGGTGCAGCGCTTCTTCAGCGGTGCACCGCAGAGCCGGGACCCATGCCGCTCGGCGTGGACCCCGGATCAGCAGCGCACCGTTACACGCTGCGCTGCATCCGGGGGAACGCACGCGGAGAGTAATCGCCTCCGAATCGATCAGGGAACGATACTGTTTTCGGTCAGCAGCTCGAAGACGCGCTCGGCGACGAAAGCCTGTCCCGCCGGATTCCAGTGGCCGCCGACCTTCTTGCTGGCATAGAAGGCGGCGCCGTCGAGCGGCACGAAGGGAATCCCGCTGCGCTCCAGGTAGCGGGCGAGGGCCTCGTCCCGGCCCTGGATCCCGACAAGGAATTTCGCGCCGTTGCCCTCGACGAAGTCGCGGATCGCGCCGACAAGCCTTTCGGTGGGATCGGGGAAGAATCCGACGGGATGGACGATCTTCACATACGCCATCACGCCGAGGCGCGCGAGCCAGCTGTTGCGCACCCACCAGACGTCCTTGAAATAATGCTGACGGGAGAGCGGCACGGGTTGGGCATGCAGCTCGAGCCGGCCGTCTGCGGCGACGGTGAAATACGGCTTCTGATAGTCCTCGTAGCGGACGTTGCTGGCATTATCGAGCCGATCGTTGACCGAGCAGAAGATCAGCATGACGGCCGCAGGCTTCAGCTGCGGCCACAGCCGCCGCAGCATCAGGTATTCCTGGTCGGTGCCGAAGCCGGAAACGCCGGCCGCCAGGATCCTGTGGTTCGGCAGTTTGGCCTTGAGCAGGTCGGAGAAGCGCTCGCCTTCTTCCGAATCCAGTCCCCACACGAAGGAGTCGCCGAGGAACGCAATGACCGGCTTGCCGTCACCGACAAACTCCTCGTCGCGCAGGCCGAGACTGTTATGCCGGACATGAATGGTGCGGTAGTTGGTGACCGAGGAAGTGGAATTCGGCACCGGCGTCCAGCCGAGCTCGGCGTCATAGCGATAACCGAGCGACCGCTCGGTCGAGTCCTGGCGCAGCTCCCGGAAATCGCAGATGCGCAGGAAAACTTCCAGCGCGAGCAGCGTCAGGCACGCCATGCCGAGCGTGACGCCGGCCGAGCCGAGTTTTCGGTACAGCCTTTCCCTTGCGCTATCCTGCATTTGAAGACACCAATGGGGGGGGACGCTCAAAAATCTGCACGCGATCAAACCATGCAGGTCGTCACCGTTCAAGCGAATGCAGGCAACGTCAGTCCGGCCTCGCCAGCAGCCGCGGCGGCAAATCGGCGAGCGCCCGGCGGAAAATTGCGGGGTCATCCAGCGCGCGCGCCAGCACCAGCGCGCCCTGAATGGAGAGCAGCGCGTCGTTCGACCGCCGCCGCGCCATGCGCGCGGGAAGGCCGGTGCGGGTGAGCAGGCGGGACAGCGCCTCATCCCACCGCCGGAAATAGTCATGCACCTGCTTCGCGAACATGTCGCGCGAGGCCCCGAGCGCAATGACGCCGACCAGGCACACGCGGCGGCCGGAACGGAAATAGCCGTCGACCGCGGCGATCATGGCCGCGATAGCGCGGGCGGGATCGTCCGACGATCGCAGGGCTGCGAAGATATTGACCTCGAACCAGCTGTCGATCTCGTCAAGCACTTCGGCGGCCATCTGCTGCTTGCCGCCCGGAAAGAAGTGATAGAGGCTCCCCTTGCCAAGCCCGGTCGCCTCGCCGATCAGGGACAGCGTCGCGCCTTCATAGCCGTGCGCGCGAAACACCTCCGCCAGCAGCGGCAGCAGCTCGGCGCGGTCGGCTACCGGCTTGGCCATTGCGGCGTCAGAGGGGAGCTTCGCCCAGCCCGGCAACGTCGGCCGGGCGAGGTCCCGGCGCGGCCCAGCGGAAGCGGCGCTCGTTCTCGGCGATCTCGACGTCGTTGATGCTGGCCTCGCGCCGGCGCATCAGGCCGTGCTCGTCGAACTCCCATTGCTCGTTGCCGTAGGAGCGGTGCCACTGGCCATCGGCGTCGTGCCATTCGTACTGGAAGCGCACGGCGATGCGGTTGACGTCGAAGGCCCAGAGATCCTTGATCAGGCGATAGTCGAGCTCCTTCGCCCATTTGCGGGTGAGGAAGGCCCTGATCGCCTCGCGTCCCCGGAAGAACTCCGAGCGGTTGCGCCACACGCTGTCTTCCGTATAGGCCAGCGCCACCCGTTCGGGATCGCGCGAATTCCAGGCGTCTTCCGCCATGCGCGCCTTCTGCGCGGCGGTCTCGCGGGTGAAGGGCGGCAGCGGCGGGCGCGACATCGATCGATCTCCAGGGGCGACTGAGGCCGCGGAGATTGTACCGATCGGTACAGAGTGTCAAGCGCCCTATTCCAGGTCGGCCTTCATCAGCACCCGCAAGGTCTTCGGGATCGGCTGCGCCTTGCCGTCGCAGATGAAGGCGACACGCACCTGGGCTTTCACCAGCACGTCCGCACCGCGGCGCACCTCCTGCGCCAGCGTGATCGAGGCGCCCTTCACCACGACCGGCCAGGTGACGATGTCGAGCACGTCGTCCATCCGCGCCGGCCGCAGGAAATCGAGCTGCATCGAGCGCACCACGAAGGCGAAGCCCGGCGTCTCCGCCTGCGCCTGCTCGAACAGCGCGTGCTGCTCGGCGCCCATCAGCCGCAGATGATTGGTGCGCCCGCGCTCCATGAAGCGCAGATAGTTGGCGTGATAGACGATGCCGGAGAAATCGGTGTCCTCGTAGTAGACGCGGACCTGCATGGTGTGGCGGCCGTCGCGGAGCTTGCCGTCGAGGGAAAACATGCGCTACTCCGGAAATGTTGCGTCAAGCGCAAGCGATCGAGCAACAGCCAGTAGCCGCTTGTCTCGCGTCCACACGGTGGCTTCCGGCGTCAACGCTGCAGCGGCCAGCAGATGTGCGTCGACATATCCGACTCCGGAACCGGATAGTTTCTGACGTGCGATGAATTCCAGAACCTCGTCCGTACTGGCGACGGTCGCCTTTGGGAGACTGCCCAGATCATCGATCATCTGGTCGATCTTGGGGACATGACCAAGGAGAAGTTCTCCGATGACGAAGGGGTGCATAATCACGTCGCCCCGGTCGAGAAACTCCTCCAGCCTGGTGTCGCTGCGCCGAAAATGATCGATCCAAATTGAGGTGTCGGCCAGCACCTTCATTTGAAACGGCGACGTGGAGGCGCCTTGGCATCGGGCTGGGTTCCACCCATGCGTGCAAGCCGACGGGCAGCTTCGCGTTCCACAAATGCCTTCAGCGCTTCCCTTACAACGGCTGACTTCTCCGTGAGGCCGGAGAATTCCTGCGCCTTAGCGAATAGCTCGTCATCGATAGCAATAGTCGTTCTCATCTGCTCGGCTCCTCTGCATCAAATATAGCATCATTTGATGCAGATTTCCAGCAGATGTGGGCGCCTCAGGCGACCTGCGCCGCTGCCCCGCCGAGCGTTACCAGCACGATTTCCGGGGGAACGCCGAGACGGAACGGCATGATGCTGCAGCCGAGGCCGCCGGAGACGACGACGTCGCAAGCCTTGCGGATATGGCCATAGGCGAGCTGCTGACCGGATGGCGAGATCGGCGACCAGCCGAGCAGGCGCACCTGCCCGCCATGGGTATGGCCGGAGAGCTGTAACGCGACCCGCGACGGCACGCGCCTGGCGATATCGGGCTCATGCGCCATCAGGATGACGGGCGCGCTGTCGGTGATCCCGGCGAGCGTCGCGCCGAGATCGTCGACGCCGATGCGCCGCACCGGGCGAAAGCGCCGCGCCGGCAGGTAGGCGAGCTGGTCGCCGAGGCCGGCAAGCCAGAACGCGCGGCCATCCTTGCTCAGGCGTTTTGCGTGATTTTCGTAGACGGGAATGCCGGCGTTCTGCAGCGCGCGGCCGGCAACCGGCAGTCCCTGCCCCGCCCGCTGCACCTCCCTGTCCTCCCACCAGTCGTGATTGCCGAGCACCGCATGAACGCCGAGCGGCGCCTTCAGCGATCCGAGCACGGCCGCCCACTCCTCAGCCGGAATGAACCGCGTCACCTTGCGATGCCCGGCGACGTAGTCACCGAGCATCACCACGAGATCCGGCTTCAGCGCATTGGTGCGCTCGACGATGCCCTCGATCCGCTTCAGCGACATCCAGGGATCGCAGGCGTGCAGGTCGGCAATGGCGGCGATCCTCAGCTTGAGATCGGACGGCCATTGCGGCGGCGAGAGGCTGTAGCGCGTGACGCGCAGCCGCTCCGGCTCGATGCCGAAACCATAGGCCGTGGTCGAGACGCCGAGCGCGCCGGCCCCGCCCATCATTTTCAAGAAACGCCGCCGCGTAAACATGTGAGTCCGTCTGTGATGCCTGGGCAGGATGGAAGGCGATTGCAGCGAAATTCTGCCCCGCTTGTGCAGATTGTCAGCAGAGGTTCTGCATTAACCTTACCATCTCGCTTCGCCGATCAGCGCGTCCAGCCGCGCCCTCAATTCATCCGGCGCGCGAAAGTACCAGACGCCGCCGAGCAGGTCGGCAAAGCGCTTGTCGGCGGCCGCCTCGCGCTCGATGCGGTCGATGGTCTTCATGCTGATGACGTCCTCGAGCGGGCCTGCAGCGAGCATCGACAGCAGCACTGGGTTTGCCTCGATCTTCAGTATCTCCACGATCAGGTCGATGGCGCGATCCGGATCTTCCTCGCGCAGGTCGCGCTCGAAATCCATCAGCGCGAAGAAATTGTCGTCGCGGTCGCGATCGGATCTGGAATATTGCTCGACCCAGGCGCGCGCCAGTTCGGGCAAGGACATGGTCTCGCATTCGAGCGGGAGCTTCGGTGTCTTGCGCGCAAGGTGGTCGGCATTCCAGCCTTCCGCGTCTGCAATCCGCGCGATCCGCTGCGTGACCGGCTCATCCGGGCCAAAATTGATTCCGCCGAGCAACCAACGCAGTCTTGCGTTGTCCTTCGCCTCGCGTTCGATGCGCTCCATCACTGCGTCGCCATTCGCGTAAACCAGCGACGGCATGAATTTGTCGTTGAGCTGCATGACGGTGAGCTTGTCAGCTTCCGTCCGCAGCACTTCGAGCGCCAGATCGAGCGCGCGGCCGGGCGCGTCGTGCGGCAGGCGATCGAAGTACATGATTGCGGCCCATGCCCCGCCCGTCTGATCGCGCCGGCTGATGCATTGGACGACGCACCAGATCGAGGCAAGTTCGCCGATCGGCAAGGCGTTGAGAAACGCTTCGGTCTCCTCGGGAGTGGCAAGCTCGGGCGCCGCCGCGATCGTCTCCAGCGCCTTCGCTCCTTGCATCGAACCCACGGCTGCAACTCCACGGTAAAGTGCCGGCTCGTGGAGCCGGCAAGCCAATTGTCGCCATTAGTGCGTTGCAGCGACGGTTCGGTTCGAAGCTGCTAATCGTCGCCGTCGTTGCCGAACAGGCCGAACTGCGCGGGATCGCGGGCCGGCTCGGCGAGGCCGAGGTGGCGGAAGGCGTGCGAGGTGAGCAGGCGCCCGCGCGGGGTGCGCTGCAGATAGCCGCACTGGATCAAATAGGGCTCGATGATGTCCTCGATGGCGTCGCGCGGCTCGGACAGCGCCGCCGCCATGGTCTCGACGCCGACGGGGCCGCCGCCGTAGTTGAGCGCGATGGTGCTGAGGTAACGGCGGTCCATCGCGTCGAGGCCGGCGGCGTCGACCTCGAGCGCGCTCAGCGCGTGGTCGGCGATGGCGCGGTCGACGGAGTCCGCATTCGCGGCGGAGGCAAAATCGCGCACGCGGCGGAGCAGGCGGCCGGCGATGCGCGGCGTGCCGCGGGCTCTACGGGCGATCTCGTTGGCGCCGTCGGCGGTCATGCCGATGTTGAGCACGCGGGCGCCGCGGGTGACGATCTTCTCCAGCTCCTCCTCGGTATAGAAATTGAGCCGCACCGGAATGCCGAAGCGGTCGCGCAAGGGGTTGGTGAGCAGCCCCGCCCGCGTCGTGGCGCCGACGAGGGTGAACTTCGCCAGCTCGATCTTGACCGAGCGCGCCGCAGGCCCCTCGCCGATGATGAGGTCGAGCTGAAAATCCTCCATCGCGGGATAGAGCACTTCCTCGACCGCGGGGCTGAGGCGATGGATCTCGTCGATGAAGAGCACGTCGCGCTCTTCGAGATTGGTGAGCAGCGCGGCGAGATCGCCGGCCTTCGCTATCACGGGCCCCGAGGTGGCGCGGAAACCGACGCCGAGCTCGCGCGCCACGATCTGCGCCAGCGTGGTCTTGCCGAGGCCCGGGGGACCGACGAACAGCACGTGATCCAGCGCCTCGCCGCGCTTGCGCGCCGCGTCGATAAAGATCGAGAGATTCTTGCGCGCCTGCGCCTGTCCGACGAATTCCGACAGCAGTTGCGGGCGCAGCGTGGTGTCGCCGACATCGTCGCTACGGCGATCGGGCGTGACGATGCGGGAGGGAGTGGTCATGCAGCCTTTCTAACCTCTTCGCCCCGCCTCTCAAGCCGTCTTCGGAAACAACGGCCGGAAAAACGATCGTTCGTACCGGATGAAGCAGCGCGTCTCCTTGGCGAAGGCGATAGCTTTCTGGACGTCCGGATCATTGCCCGCATCCTTGCGGTACTGTTCGTAGGCCGCCAGGCTCGGAAAGCTGAACATCGCGAGCGCGACGTCGCTCTCGCCCTCGGATGGCAGAAAGTAGCCGTGGTGGACGCCGCCGAACCGCGGCACCAGCTCAAGCCACATGGCGCCATAGGCTTCGAAGTCGGCATCCTTTCCCGGACGGATCTGATAACGCAGATAGCAGGTAATCACCTCGCGAGCTCCTTCAGCCCCAGCCGGATGAGTTGCGCCGTCTCAGCCTTCTCACCGGCGCTGCGCGCGGCCGCGGCGATGGCGGCCGCCGCTTGAGGCTGGCCGTAGCCGAGATTGACCAGCGCGGAGATCGCATCGGCCACCGGGCGCGGCGCGCGGTGATCGTCGATGGCGCCGGCAAGATGCACCACGGCCGGATCGACATTGGCGAAGGCCGGCGCCTTGTCCTTCAGCTCCGTGACGATGCGCTCGGCGACCTTCGGGCCGACGCCGGGCGTGCGCGCCACCGACGCCTTGTCGCGCAGCGCAATCGCATTCGCAAGCTCGGACGGCGGCAGCGTGCCGAGCACGGACAGCGCGACCTTGGCGCCGACGCCCTGCACGGTCTGCAGCAGGCGAAACCATTCGCGCTCGTGATCGGTGCGGAAGCCGAACAGCTTGATCTGGTCCTCGCGCACGTAAGTTTCGATCGACAGCACCGCGGCCTCGCCCGGCGCCGGCAGCGCCTGCAGCGTGCGCGCGGAGCAATGCACCTGGTAGCCGACGCCGCCGACGTCGAGGATGACGTAATCCTCGCCGTAGGAATCGATCAGGCCCTTGAGCTTGCCGATCATGCTTCGACCCCGCTCTCTCGGTCGTCATGCCCGGGCTTGACCCGGACATCTACGTCTTGCTTCGCCCGCCGCCAGGACGTGGATGGCCGGGCATAGGCGAGCGGAAGCGACGCCGTCCTTCGGACGGCTAAGCCCGGCCATGACGGCTGAATTTTGGGCACGCAACTCATGCGCCGGCCACTTTCAGGCGCAGCTCGACGGCCGCGCGATGGTGGGCGTGGGTGATGGCAATCGCCAGCGCGTCGGCCGCGTCGGGCGATTTCGGATCGGCCTTGGGCAGAAGAATTTTCAGCATCACCGCGATCTGGTTCTTGTCGGCATGGCCGGCGCCGACCACGGTCTTCTTCACCTGGTTCGGGGCGTATTCGGCGACCGATATGCCGAACATCGCGGGCGCCAGCATGGCGACGCCGCGCGCCTGGCCGAGTTTCAGCGTGGCGACGCCGTCCTTGTTGACGAAGGTCGCTTCGACCGCGGCTTCGGCCGGCCGGTAGTCGCCGAGCACGGCGGCGAGCCCCTCATGGATGGCGAGCAGGCGGCTTGCGAGCGGCAAATCGTCCGGCGGCTCCACCGAGCCGCAGCCGACGAAGGTCAGGCGATTGCCATCGCTCTCGATGATGCCCCAGCCGGTGCGGCGCAGGCCCGGGTCGATGCCGAGGATACGGATGGGTTTGCGAATCGGAGGCGGTGCCATGGCGTAGTGATAGCGCCACAGCGACGTGAACGAAACATAAACGGGGTGGGAAACCCCCGCTTTCCCGTCATTGCGAGGAGCGACAGCGACGAAGCAATCCATGCCTCGGCTTGCCGCGCGATGGATTGCTTCGCTTCGCTCGCAATGACGGGCTTACCCGCCCATCTTCGCCATCAGCGCGTCGGACACCTCGAAGTTCGCGAACACGTTCTGCACGTCGTCGTGCTCGTTGAGCAGGTCCATCAGCCTGAGCAGCTTCTCGCCGGTCTCGTCATCGACCGCCACCGTGTTCTGCGGCTTCCAGGTCATTGCCGCCTTGCGCGGCTCGCCGAACTTTCCTTCCAGCACCTTGGCGACCTCGCGGAAGGTCTCCTGGGAGGCGTAGATTTCGTGGCCGCCCTCGCCCGACACGACGTCGTCGGCACCGGCTTCGATGGCGGCGTCCAGCATGGCGTCGTCGGAGGCCACGCTGCGGTCGTATTCGATGATGCCGGTATGGCTGAACATGAAGGCGACCGAGCCGCTTTCGCCGAGATTGCCGCCGGATTTGCTGAACAGCGATCGGATATCGGAAGCGGCGCGGTTGCGGTTGTCGGTCAGCGCCTCGACGATGACGGCGACGCCGCCGGGGCCGTAGCCCTCGTAGCGGATCTCGTCATAGTTCTCGCCGTCGGAGCCCGCCGCCTTCTTGATGGCGCGCTCGATATTGTCCTTGGGCATATTCTCCGCGCGTGCCGCGACGATGGCCGCGCGCAGCCGGGGGTTCATGGCGGGATCAGGGGTGCCGAGCTTGGCCGCGACCGTGATTTCACGGGCCAGCTTGCCGAACAGCTTCGACTTCTGGGCATCCTGCCGCCCCTTGCGGTGCATGATGTTCTTGAATTGGGAGTGGCCGGCCATTGCTGGGTCTCGAGATTCGCTTGCGGATTTGGGGTGGAAGGCGCGGCGTTATAGGCCGCGAACCAGGCAAAATCAAAGAATCCTGCGACTTTTTGGCACTTTAGTCGTAGGTCTGCCCTTTGGAGAGGCAGCGTTAACCATGACTTCATGCCCGGATGAGAGGATGCCGCCGAAACTTCAACCTCCAAGAGCACCTCATGGCGTTCGGCCTGTTTCGAAAGCGCCCGGCGGAATCAGCCGCTCCTGCCCAGGAATCGCCGGGCGGGGCGACGGTCTCGGCTACCCAAATACCGGCAGCCGGCGAGGCCGCGGCCAGCGCCGAGGGTGATTCGGCAAAAGCCATCCTCGAGCTGCTGGAGCTCGAGCTCGGGGCCATGATCGGCCAGCTGGAGCGGGCCGCAGGTTCCGTCGCCGGCGGCGCGGAGGCCACCGCGACCACGCTCTCCACCATCCGCCAGCGCACCGACGCGCTCACGGGGCGCACCAGCGCGGCGCAGTCCACCGCCACCACCTTCTCGCACGCCGCAGAAAAGTTCACGCAGTCCGCGCATGGCATCGGCGAGCAGGTGCGCGGCGCCGGCAAGCTCGCCGACGAAGCGGGCGCGGCCGCCGCCGAGGCGCGCGCCAATGTCGACCGCCTGCGCGAATCGTCGGCGGCGATCGGCAACGTCGTCAATCTGATCGCGCAGATCGCGCGCCAGACCACGCTGCTCGCGCTCAACTCCACCATCGAGGCGGCGCGCGCCGGCTCCGCCGGCAAGGGCTTTGCCGTGGTCGCCGTCGAGGTCAAGGCGCTGGCGGTGCAGACCCAGCAGGCGACGGAGGAAATCACCAAGAAGATCGAGGCGCTGCAGCGCGATGCGGCGGGCTCCGTCGACGCCGTGCATCGCATCTCACAGGCGATCGAGGCGATCCGCCCGGTATTCGAGACCGTCAACGGCGCGGTGGCCGAGCAGAGCGCGACCACCGGCGATATGAGCCAGAATGCGGCCTCCGCCTCGAGCTTCATCGCTTCGGTCGGAGATTCCGCCGTCGAGATCGACAGCGCCACCAAGCAGGCCGAGGCGCATGGCGAGAACGTCGCCAGGGCCGGCCAGGCCGTGACAATGTTCGCGAAGAAGCTGAAATCGCGCTGCGCGGTGCTGCTGCGGCAGAACGAACGCGGCGCGGCGCAGAAGCGCGAGCGCCTGCCCTGCAGCCTCAAGATCGAGCTGAAGACGCCGCGCGGCGCCGTCACCGCACCGGTCTACGAGATTTCGCTCGACGGCATCCTGATCAGCGGTCCGGAAGCGGAGAAGCTGGCGCAGGGCCAGAGCTTTGACGCGACGCTGGCCGAGGTCGGCGACTGCCGCATCCGCATCGGCGCGAAGACCAAGGGCGGCACGCAGGCGCAGTTCGAGCGGCCGGCCGCCGCGACGATCGAGAAGATCGAAGACAAGCTGTGGGCGCTGCAGGACGCCAACACCGAGGCGGTGGCCCGCGCCATGGAAGCCGGCAGCGAGCTGACCAGGATTTTCGAGAGTGCCGTCGCCAGCGGCGCGGTCTCGCTGGAAGACCTGTTCGACACCAACTATGTCGAAATTCCCGGCACCAACCCGGTGCAGTACCGCACCAAACTCCTCGACTGGGCCGACCGCGCATTGCCTCCGCTACAGGAAGCGTTCCTGGCCAGGGACAAGAGCATGGCGTTTGCCGCCATGGTCGACCGCAACGGCTACCTGCCCGTGCACAACAAGATCTATTCGCACCCGCAGAAGCCGGGCGACGTCGCCTTCAACACGGCCAACAGCCGCAACCGCCGCATCTTCAACGATGCCGCAGGCCTTGCCGCCGGGAAAAACACCCGCGCCTACCTGATCCAGACCTATGCCCGCGACATGGGCAACGGCAACACCGTGATGATGCGCGAGATCGACGTGCCCGTGCGCGTGCGCGGCAAGCACTGGGGCGGTTTCCGCACGGCGTATCGGCTGTAGTCAGGGCTCCTTCGTCGAAGCGGCCTCGGCGCTTCCGCCGTCTCCGGGCCCGGCTGCCTTCGTCGCCGCCAGAGCCGCCAACGCCACGACGGTAAGCGCAGCACCCGCAAGGAAGGTGCCGCGAGACCCGATGCGTTCCCACAGATCACCTGCCAACACGCTCGCGACGAGCAGCGCCACCCCGGTCAGCAAATTGAACATGCCGAACGCGGTGCCGCGCAGTTCGGTCGGCGCCGCGTCGGCGACAAGCGCGGCCAGCAGGCCTTGCGTGAAGCCCATGTGCAGCCCCCACAGCGCAACACCGGCGATCACGCCTTCGATACCGTTCGTGAATGCAAGCACGAGGTCGGCAGCGACCAGCAATGCAAATCCGGTTTTCAGCACGGTGAGGCGGTCGAATCGGTCGGAAAGCGCGCCTGCGGGATAGGCGGACAGCGCGTAGGCCGCATTCATCAGCACCAGCACCAGGGGCACCAGCATCGGGGTGAGGCCGACCGCTTGCGCCCGCAGGATCAGGAAGGCTTCGCTGAAGCGGGCAAGGGAGAATACGAAACCGATGGCGACGATCTGCCAATAGGCAGGGCCCAGCCGCTTCAGCTCGGCAACGCTCAACGGCCATCGCGCCTTGCGCGTCGGCTCGGCGCGCGCCGGCTCGGCCACGGCGAAGACCAGCACCGCCACGGCGAGGAATGCGGGAATCACCGCCACCCAGAACACGGCGCGGAAGTTGTCCACCGTGAGCCACATCAGTGCAACGGCCAGCGCCGGGCCGAGGAATGCGCCGACCGTGTCCAGCGATTGACGCAGCCCGAAACTGGCGCCGCGCAGATGCGGCGGCGTCACGTCCGCAATCAAGGCATCGCGCGGCGCGCCGCGAATGCCCTTGCCGATTCGATCGATGAAGCGCGCCGCCACCAGCCATCCCACCGAACCCGCCAGCGGAAAAATCGGCTTGGTACAGGCGGCGAGGCCATAGCCGAGGACGGCGAGCCATTTGCGCTTGCCCATCCAGTCGGACAGCGCGCCGGAAAACACCTTGGTGATCGAGGCGGTCGCCTCGGCAATCCCCTCGATCAGGCCGACCGTCAGCATCGACGCGCCGAGGCCGGAGACCAGATAGATCGGAAGCAGCGCGTGAATGATCTCCGAGGAAACGTCCATCAGCAGCGACACGAAGCCGAGCGCCCACACCGCCGAGGGAACCGCGCGCAATCCGGCAGGCCGGGGCTTCACGTCATTCATCGCGCACCTACGCGGCCGATGCCTAATCCGTCCAGAAATCCGGCAGCGTGGGCGACAGCCGCCCGCCCCTGCGTACCGGCGCAATCTTCACGGCAAGGCCGGTTGAGTCGTCGGTCTCCACCGCAACGCCCGAAAGCGTCGCCTCACCGCTCGCCGGCTCGAACCGCGCTGACGGAATGCCCGTCGTGAAGCGCCGCAGCGGCTCTTCCTTCTGCATGCCGATGATCGAATCGTAATCGCCGGTCATGCCGGCGTCGCTCATATAGGCGGTGCCGCCGGGCAGGATCTGGTGATCGGCAGTCGGCACATGGGTGTGCGTGCCGACGACCAGGCTGGCGCGGCCGTCGCAGAAGAAGCCGACGCCCTGCTTCTCGCTCGTCGCCTCGCAATGGAAGTCGACCACGATGGCGTCGGCCGCCTCGCGCAGCGGACAGGCCGCGAGTTCGCGTCCAAGCACGGCGAAGGGATCGTCGAACGGCGTCATGAAGACGCGCCCCATCGCGTTGACGACCAGCGCGCGCCTGCCGTTCTTGGTATCGACCAGCGCCGCCCCCCGGCCGGGCGTGCCCGGCGGCATGTTGGCGGGCCGGATCAGCCGCGGCGCGCGCTCGATGAACACCAGCGCCTCGCGCTGGTCCCAGGCGTGATTGCCCAGCGTGATCGCGTCGGCGCCGGCATCGAGCAGCTCCTGGTAGATGGCTTCGGTGATGCCAAAGCCGCCGGCCGCGTTCTCGCCGTTGACGATGACGAGATCGAGCGACCAGTCCCTGACCATGGCGGGGAGATAGTCCGAGACGGCGGTGCGGCCGGTGCGGCCTACGACGTCGCCGATGAAGAGGATTCGCAAACCTATTTGCTCCGGAAATCGAACGTGTCTTTTTCCGTTAGCACAAAATCCAGCGGCACGTCGTGCGACAGAGCGGGGATGGCGGGCGTTTCCTGCACCGAAAAGGCCAGCCCGATGCCGGTGACCTGATGCGATTTGCGCAAATGCGCGAAGGTGTGGTCGTAGTAGCCGGCGCCATAGCCGATGCGGTGGCCGGCGCGGTCAAAGGCGGCGAGCGGCACCAGCATGATGTCGGGGAGCAGTTCGGCCGCCGCCGGCGACGGTTCGGGAATGCCGAGCGAACCCAGCACCAGGCGATCGCCCGGCGACCAGGCGCGGAAAGTCAGCGATTTGCCGCGCGCGTTGATGACAGGCAGCGCCAGCCGCGCGCCGGCCAGGGCGAGTTTCAGCATCAAGGGCGCGGGGTCGATCTCGCTGCGGATCGGCGCATAGCCCGACACCACGGCGCCGGCGGCGACCTCGAACGGCAGGCCGCGCTTGGCGACCTTGTTCGCCGCCGCCTCGCGCTTCTTGTCCCCCAAAGCCTCGCGCGCCGCGAGCGCGGCGGCACGCAGGTCAGCCTTGGACGGTTCGGCCTTGGAAGGTGCTGCGTCCATGGGGCAAAGGGCCAGATTTGCAAACGGCCAAAGTAAAGTGCGAAGCCACAGATGCCGTTGAAGCGCTCGATCCCGGAGTTCCCTACGAAAGTAGGTGGGCACCATATGTCCGAGCCCACGGGCCCGGCCAGGGACAGTTCCCTAAAGGATCGATAAGGCCCCGGGGATATATGGCTCCTGACGCGCAACGCAGCTTCGCGGAGGTAATGTAGCGATGCCGGAGTAGAAGCGCCAGCGGTAAGGGGTCGCGCCGCGAATTGGTTGTGCGCAGCGTTTCTTACCCCCCGGAGGAGGAGGGTGCAGAGTCTCACCCGATCGCGATCCCGTTGCCGATGGTGCGGTTGAGCACTTGCGTGGTCTTCTCGATGCGATCGGCGGCGGAGTTCAGCGCGCTCGCCACCGCGGTCTGCGTCATCCGCGCGCGGTCGACGGCGGCGGTGCGCATGCTGCGGGCCGTCTCCAGCTCCTGCTCCAGGGTGTTCAGGCGCGCGGTGACGTCGAGCAATTCGTCGCAGACGGTGAGCGCGGCCATCACCGTGAGCCGCGCATCGCCGATCTCGCCGAATTTTCCGCGCAGCTCCGTCACCCGGGACTCCAGGGTCTCGGCGAGCTTGAGCAGGCGCACCTCCTGCCCTTCCTCGCAGGCCATGCGGTATTGCCGGCCGTTGATGGTGACGTTGATGTGGCTCATGCTTCGTCTCCGCCGTCGAGCATGGCGCGCACGCTGCCGATCGCGGCATCCAGCCGTTCGGCGATCTCTTTGTTGGTGCGCTCCAGCTTGCGCGTCTTGACCAGCGAATTGTCGAGCTCCTGCGCCAGCCGCGAGCGGTCGACGCCGAGCGCCTGGATGCGGCTCGCCAGCTCGTTCTCGTCGCGGTCGGAATCGCGGCGCCGCTCGACGGCGTGCTCCAGCGCCTCGAGCGCGGACATCAGGCGGCGCGTGGCGGCCTCGAGCTCGAAGGCGGAGGTGTCGGCATTGCCGGAACCGTGGGCGGGGCGTTCGTTCATCCCGGGACTTTGTACTTTAAGGTCGGCGTGTACGTTTGGGCCCGCCCGCCATTCCGGTAAAACTACGGTTCGGCAAGCGCTTAGAGGCAGAAGCTTACGTGGCCGAATCGGCCTGCGCAACGACACTTCCAAGCTATGCACCGATAAGCAACTTTTCCTTCGAATAGCGCGTTTCATTGCCTTGGACTCGGGGAACCGAGGTGCTATCAGCGGCCAACTTCCTTACCCCTCCGGCCCCAAAACCAGCGCGTTCGCTCGCGTTGCTCACCATCACCAAGCATCTCATTTCAGGCGGATTTTCAACATGACGCAGGTCGACCACACCCGTATGGCCAATGCGATCCGTGGGCTCGCCATGGACGCCGTGGAGAAGGCGAAATCGGGTCATCCCGGCCTGCCGATGGGCGCCGCCGACATCGCGACCGTGCTATTCACGCAGTTCCTGAAATACGACGCCGCCGATCCCAAGTGGCCGGACCGCGACCGCTTCGTGCTGTCGGCCGGCCACGGCTCGATGCTGATCTACGCACTCTTGTATCTCACCGGCAATGCGGAGATGACGCTCGACCAGATCAGGAATTTCCGCCAGCTCGATTCGAGGACGCCCGGCCATCCGGAAAACTTCCTCACCTCGGGTGTCGAGACCACCACCGGCCCGCTCGGCCAGGGCATCGCGACCGCGGTCGGCATGGCGCTGGCGGAGAAGATGCTGGCGGCGGAATTCTCCAAGAAGGTCGTCAACCACCATACCTATGTGCTCGCCTCCGACGGCGACCTGATGGAAGGCGTCTCGCAGGAAGCCATCGCGATGGCCGGACACTGGCGGCTGAGCAAGCTGATCGTGCTGTTCGACGACAACGGCATTTCCATCGACGGACCGCTGTCGCTGGCCGATTCCGTCGACCAGGTGAAGCGCTTCAAGGCTGCCGGCTGGGCCGCCGAGCGCATCGACGGCCAGGATCCCAAGGCCATCGCCGCTGCAATCGCGCGCGCACAAAAGTCCGGCAAGCCGTCGCTGATCGCCTGCAAGACCACCATCGGCTACGGCGCGCCGAACAAGGCGGGCACCGCGAAAGCCCATGGCGAGGCGCTCGGCGCGGACGAGCTGAAAGCCGCCAAGGAAAAACTCGGCATTTCGCAAGACGCTTTCTCGGTGCCGGAGGACGTGCTGAAGGCCTGGCGGGCTGCGGGAGCCCGCGGCGTGGCGGCGAACAAGGAATGGCAGGAAGCGTTCGCGACGCTGTCGAACCGCAAGCAGAGCGAGTTCCAGCGCCGCATGCGCCACGAGCGGCCGGCTGCGCTCGCCAAGGCCATGCGCGCGCACAAGAAGGCGCTGCTGGAGAAGCCGCTGGTTGCCGCGACCCGCAAATCTTCTGAAGCCGCGATCGAGGCCATCGTCACGGCCGTGCCGGAGTTCGTCGCAGGCTCGGCGGACTTGACCGGCTCCAACAACAACAAGGCGAAGTCAGCCGTTGCCTTCTCGCACAAGACGCCGAAGGGCCGCTTCATCCATTACGGCATCCGCGAGCATGGCATGGCCGCCGCCATGAACGGCATCCATCTGCACGGCGGCTTTGCGCCGAATGGCGCGACCTTCCTGATCTTCACCGACTATGCCCGCGCCGCGATCCGCCTCTCGGCGCTGATGGGCACCGGCGTGGTCTATGTCATGACGCACGATTCCATCGGCCTCGGCGAGGACGGCCCGACCCACCAGCCGGTCGAGCATCTCGCTGCGCTGCGCGCCATGCCCAATATGCGCGTGTTCCGGCCGTGCGATGCCATCGAGGTCGCGGAGTGCTGGGAGCTGGCGCTGAACCGCACGGATGGGCCCACGGTATTGGCACTGACCCGCCAGAACCTGCCGCAGCTGCGCACCAATGCGCCGAACGACAACCCCTGCACCCACGGCGCCTACGAATTGGTCGCTGCCGCCGGTGAGGCAAGAGTGTCGCTGTTCGCCTCGGGCTCCGAGGCCGAGATTGCGGTTGCGGCCCAGAAGCAACTTGCCGAGCGTGGCATCCCAGCGCGCGTGGTCTCGGTGCCGTCGCTGGAATTGCTGCTGGCGCAGCCGGCGGAGCGGAAAAAGGCCATCATCGGCAACGCCCCGGTCAAGATCGCGATCGAGGCCGCCGTGCGCTGGGGCTGGGACGCCGTGATCGGTCCGGATGGTGAGTTCATTGGCATGCATGGCTTCGGCGCGAGCGCCCCTGCAAAGGACCTTTTCAGGCACTTCGGCATTACCGCCGAGGCTGCGGTTAACGCTGCCCTGAAACGCCTGGGGTGAAGGGCTGATTCGGTTGAGATTGCCGGGAAAAAGGACTAGGAACTCTCCCATCTTGACCGTTCCCGCCCGGCCGAACCGGGCGTTCCGCCGTAAGAACTCCGCGAGGGAAACCATGCGGGGCGGCATCAGCTTTTAGAAGGAGAATCGAGCATGGCACTCCGCGTCGCGATCAATGGATTTGGCCGCATCGGCCGCAACGTGCTCCGTGCCATCGCCGAGTCCGGCCGCAAGGACATCGAGGTGGTCGGCATCAACGATCTCGGCCCGGTCGAGACCAATGCGCATTTGCTCCGTTTCGACTCCGTGCACGGCCGCTTCCCCGGAACCGTCACCGTCGACGGCGACTCGATCAACCTCGGCAACGGCAAGATCAAGGTGTCGGCCGAGCGCGATCCGTCGAAGCTGCCGTGGAAGGCGCTCGGCGTCGATATCGCGCTGGAATGCACCGGCATCTTCACCGCCAAGGACAAGGCGTCCGCGCATTTGACCGCCGGCGCCAAGCGCGTGCTGGTCTCCGCGCCCGCCGATAACGCCGACGCCACCATCGTCTACGGCGTCAACCACGACACGCTGACCAGGGAGCACCTGGTCGTCTCCAACGGTTCCTGCACCACCAACTGCCTCGCGCCGGTGGCGAAGGTCTTGAACGACACCGTCGGCATCGAGACCGGCTTCATGACCACGATCCACGCCTATACCGGCGACCAGCCGACGCTCGACACCCTGCACAAGGATCTCTATCGCGGCCGTGCGGCGGCGATGTCGATGATCCCGACCTCGACGGGCGCGGCGAAAGCGATCGGCCTCGTGCTGCCGGAGCTGAAGGGCAAGCTCGACGGCGTCGCGATCCGCGTGCCGACGCCGAACGTCTCGGTCGTCGACCTCAAGATCGTCGCCAAGCGCGCCACCGACGCCAAGGAAATCAACGCGGCGATGAAGCGCGCCAGCGAGCAGCAGCTCAAGGGCATCCTCGGCTATACGTCCGCGCCGAACGTCTCGATCGACTTCAACCACGACCCGCACTCCTCGACCTTCCACGAGGACCAGACCAAGGTGCTGAACGGCACGCTGGTGCGCGTGATGTCCTGGTACGACAACGAGTGGGGTTTTTCCAACCGCATGGCCGACACGGCCGTCGCGATGGGCAAGCTGCTGTAAGATCCTCGTCGGTCGTCATGGCCGGGCTTGTCCCGGCCATCCACGTCTTGACCCCCGAAAGGGAAGACGTGGATGCCCGGCACAAGACCGGGCACGACGGAGAGAGTAAGCCATGAAAACCTTCCGCACCCTCGATGACGTCGACCCCAGGGGCAAGCGCGTGCTGCTGCGCGTCGACCTCAACGTGCCCATGGAGAACGGCCGCGTCACCGACGCCACGCGGCTGGAGCGCGTCGCGCCGACCATCATCGAGATCGCGACCAAGGGCGGCAAGGTGATCCTGCTGGCGCATTTCGGCCGGCCCAAGGGCCGCGAGCCTAAGGATTCGCTGAAGCCGGTCGCGGAAGCGCTCGCGAAAGTCATCGGGAAGCCGGTCGCGTTTGCCGAGGACTGCGTCGGCGAACCCGCTGCGAAAGCGATCGCCGCGATGAAGGACGGCGACGTCCTGTGCCTGGAGAACACCCGCTTCCACAAGGCAGAGGAAAAGAACGATCCCGCCTTCGTCGCCGAGCTCGCCAAGTTCGGCGACATCTGGGTCAACGACGCCTTCTCCGCCGCGCACCGCGCCCATGCCTCGACCGAAGGCCTCGGCCACAAGCTGCCGGCCTATGCGGGCCGCACCATGCAGGCCGAGCTCGATGCGCTGGCTAAGGCGCTGGAAGCACCGACCAAGCCGGTGATCGCCATCATCGGCGGCGCCAAGGTGTCGACCAAGATCGATCTCCTCGAAAACCTCGTCACCAAGGTCGATGCGCTCGTGATCGGCGGCGGCATGGCAAACACCTTCCTGCACGCGCAGGGCGTTTCGGTCGGCAAGTCGCTGTGCGAAAAGGAACTGGCGCCGACCGCATTGCGTATCCTCAAAAAGGCAATAGCCGCCAACTGCGCCATCATCCTCCCCGTCGATGCCGTCGTCGCCTACCACTTCGCGGCCAATGCGCCCTCGCATGCGTATGGGCTGGATGCGATCCCGGCCGACGGCATGATCCTCGACGTCGGCCCGCAGTCGATCTCGCGCATCCATGCCGCGATCGACGATGCCGCGACGCTGGTCTGGAACGGCCCGCTCGGCGCCTTCGAGATGACCCCGTTCGACCGCGGCACCGTGGTGGCGGCGCGCCATGCCGCCGAGCGGACCAAGGCGAAGAAGCTGGTTTCGGTCGCCGGCGGCGGCGACACCGTCGCGGCCCTCAACCAGGCCGGGGTCGGCGGCGATTTCTCCTATGTTTCGACCGCGGGTGGCGCGTTTCTTGAATGGATGGAAGGGAAACCATTGCCCGGCGTCGAGGTTCTAAGAGCACGCTAAAGTTTGAGCATGATCTTTTCCGAAAACCGGTTCCCACTTTTCGGGATCATGCTCTAAATCCAGCCCGATGCAGCGCCGTCAGCCGCGCTCGGCACAACCCGGAGAACAGGACACATGGCCCGTATCACGTTGCGTCAATTGCTCGATCACGCGGCGGAACACGATTACGGCGTGCCCGCGTTCAACATCAACAACATGGAACAGGCGCTGGCGATCATGGAAGCGACGTCCGCGCTCGATGCGCCCGTCATCATCCAGGCTTCGCGCGGCGCGCGCTCCTACGCCAATGACGTCATGCTGCGCCACATGATGGATGCCGTCACCGAGATCTACCCGCAGATTCCGGTCTGCGTGCATCTCGACCACGGCAACGAGCCCGCCACCTGCATGACCGCGATCCAGGCCGGCTTCACCTCGGTCATGATGGACGGCTCGCTGAAGGCCGACGGCAAGACCCCCGGCGACTGGGACTACAATGTCGGCGTCACCAGGACGGTGACCGGCATGGCCCATCTCGGCGGCATCTCGGTGGAAGGCGAGCTCGGCGTGCTCGGCTCGCTCGAGACCGGCATGGGCGACAAGGAAGACGGGCACGGCGCCGAAGGCAAGCTGTCGCACGACCAGCTGCTGACCAATCCGGACGAGGCCGTGAAGTTCGTCAAGGAGACCAGGGTCGATGCGCTCGCGATCGCCATGGGCACCTCGCACGGCGCCTACAAGTTCACGCGCAAGCCGGACGGCGACATCCTCGCCATGAAGGTGATCGAGGAAATCCACCGCAAGCTGCCGAACACGCATCTGGTGATGCACGGCTCCTCCTCGGTGCCGCAGGACCTGCAGGACATCATCAACGCCAATGGCGGCAAGATGAAGCCGACCTGGGGCGTGCCGGTGGCGGAAATCCAGCGCGGCATCAAGAACGGCGTGCGCAAAATCAACATCGACACCGACAATCGCATGGCGATGACCGGCCAGATCCGGAAAGTCCTGAAGGACAATCCGGAAGAGTTCGATCCGCGCAAGTACCTGAAGCCGGCGATGGAAGCGATGACGAAACTGTGCAAGCAGCGGCTGCAGGAGTTCAACACCGCAGGCCAAGCCAGCAAGATCAGGAAGGTGCTGACTCCGGCCGAGATGGCCAGGCGCTACACCAAGGGCGAGCTAGACCCCCGCGTCGCGTAGCGATCGCGCGGGTGGCGTGAAGTTCCGAGATTTGCCGAGAAGGTTGAGCCGACCCTCCCCCTCCAGGCTATCAGATTCACACATCTCAAAAACAGACTCAGAGACAAGGACTTAGATGACCCCCGATCACGGAAATGGCGTGGGGTCCCTGGCTCAACGGCCGCTGAAAAGATTCGAGTTTTCGTCGTCCGAATACTGTCGGTCAAAAGATGTGTGCATTTGATAGCCCTCCAGGGGAGGGTAAAACACCGTGCACAACGATCATTCCCCGCTTAACCTGCGACCAACGTAAATCTCCTCATTTGCCCGAGAACCGTCTATTTTGGCGGCCAAAGCAGCTTTGCTTCTGGAGAACGACCGATGAACCTTACCGAACTCAACAAAGTCGCCGTTGCCATGGTCACCCCGGGCAAGGGCATTCTGGCTGCCGACGAATCCTCCGGCACCATCAAGAAGCGCTTTGACGCCATCAAGGTCGAATCGACCGAGGAGAACCGCCGCGACTACCGCGAGATGCTGTTCCGCTCGAGCGAGGCGATGCGCAAATATATTTCCGGCGTCATCCTCTATGACGAGACGATCTGGCAGAACGCCAAGGACGGAACGCCGCTGGTCAAGCTGATCGAGCAGAGCGGCGCGATCCCGGGCATCAAGGTCGACGAAGGCACGCAGGCTTTGCCGCAGTGTCCGGGCGAGCTCGTCACCGTCGGCCTCGACAAGCTCGCCGAGCGGCTGAAGAAATATTACGAGCGCGGCGCGCGCTTTGCGAAATGGCGCGCGGTGATCGACATCGGCCAGGGCACTGGCGGCCCGGGCACTGGCGGCCCGGGCATTCCCTCGATGACCGCGATCGGCGTCAACGCGCATGCGCTCGCCCGCTACGCCGCGCTGTGCCAGGCGGCGCAGATCGTGCCGATCGTCGAGCCGGAGGTGCTGATGGACGGCGACCACGACATCGACCGCTGCTACGAGGTGACGCAGCGCGTGCTGAACAAGACCTTCCAGGAGCTGCGCGTGCAGCGCGTCGAGCTGGAAGGCATGGTGCTGAAGCCGAACATGGCCATTTCCGGCAAGAAATGCGCAAAGCAGGCCTCCGTCGCCGAGGTCGCGGAGAAGACCGTGCGCATGCTGAAGGCCTGCGTGCCGGCGGCGGTGCCGGGCATTGCCTTCCTCTCCGGCGGGCAGAGTGACGAGGAGGCGACCGCGCATCTCGACGCCATGAACAAGATCGGCGGCCTGCCGTGGCGGCTGACATTCTCCTATGGCCGCGCACTGCAGGCGGCGCCGCAGAAAGCGTGGTCCGGCAAATCGGAGAATGTCGCGGCCGGCCAGCGCGCCTTTGCGCATCGCGCGCACATGAACGGGCTCGCCAGCAAGGGTGCCTGGGAGCAGGGCCTGGAAAAGAAGGCGGCTTGAGCTTGGCTGCCAAGCCTCCACCGCCGCGTCCGGCGCCGCGCCTCTATCTTGCGACGCCGGAGGTGGACGACCCGTCCCACCTCGCCGCGGAGCTGCCGGACATGCTGGCGGCCGCCGACGTCGCGGCGGTGCTGGTGCGGCTGAAGCAGACCGACCAGCGCACCATGATCTCGCGCGTGAAACAGCTTGCGCCCGCGATCCAGAATGCGGGCGCGGCGCTGCTGGTCGAGGGCCATGTCGAGCTGGTGGCGCGCGCCGGCGCCGATGGCGCGCACCTGGCCGGCATTGCCGCACTGGAGGAGGCCTTGCCCTCGCTGAAGCCGGATCGCATCGCAGGGGTCGGCGGACTCGTGACGCGGCACGATTCGATGGCCGCGGGCGAGCTCGGCGCAGACTACGTGCTGTTCGGCGAGCCCGATGCGAGAGGCGAGCGGCCTTCGGCGGAAGCGATCGCCGAGCGCCTGCAATGGTGGGACGAGTTGTTCGAGCCGCCCAGCGTCGGCTTTGCCGTTTCACGCGAGGAAGCCGGCGAATTCGCCGCTGCGGGAGCGGATTTCGTGCTGGTCGGCGATTTCATCTGGGCCGATCCGCGCGGCGCCAGGGCGGCGCTGATCGATGCCGGACAGGCGATTGCGCAGGCCCATCGGCAGGCCCACGGAAAAGTCCGCGCCGAATGAAGTTGTTGCGGCCGATAGCGGTTGTTGCAGCGAGCCTGATGCTCACGCAGGGTGCGTTCGCGCAGTTGCAGATCGCGCCGCCCGCGGCCGACACCAAGGCTGCACCGAAGAAGGAAGCACCGAAGGAAAAGAAGGCGCCGACGGCTGCGAAGAAGCAACCTCCCGCGACGCCCAGGCCTGCGCCCACTCCAACTCCCACGCCGACGCCCGCGCCGACCACCACCCAGGCGCCCCCTTCCGTCTTCGACGCCCCCAATGTCGATCTCGTCTATGGCGCCTATCAACGCGGCATGTACAAGACCGCCTTCGATCTGGCGACGACCCGCGCGCAGTACAATGGCGATCCCAAGGCGATGACCATGCTGGGCGAGCTCTATGCCAACGCGCTCGGCGTCAAGCGCGACTACGCCAAGGCCGCCCAATGGTACAAGCGCGCGGCCGACGCCGGCGACCGCGAGGCGATGTTCGCGCTCGCCATGATGCGGATCTCGGGGCGCGGCGGCAGCACCAACCGCGAGGAAGCGGTGAAGCTGCTCGCCTCCTCGGCCAAGCTCGGCAATCCCAAGGCGGCCTATAATCTCGCGCTGCTCTATCTCGACGGCCAGACCTTGCCGCAGGACGTCCGGCGCGCTGCCGAGTTGCTGCGCGTGGCTGCGGACGCAGGCAGTCCCGAGGCGCAATATGCGCTTGCGACCTTCTACAAGGAGGGCACCGGCGTCGAAAAGGATGCGGAAAAGGCGGTGCGGCTGCTCCAGGCCGCTTCGCTCGCCGGCAATGTCGATGCCGAGGTCGAGTATGCGATCGCGATGTTCAACGGGTCAGGCACCCCGAAGAACCAGCCGGCCGCGGTGGCGATGTTGCGCAAGGCCGCCAGGCAGAACAGCCCGATCGCGCAGAACCGCCTGGCGCGCGTGCTGGCCTACGGGCAGGGCGCGCAGCAGGACAAGGTCGAGGCGCTGAAGTGGCACTGGGTCGCGAAAAGCGCCGGCAAGGGCGACCCCGAGCTGGACGAATTCCTCGCCGACGTCCCTGCCGCCGACCGCGCCAGGGCCGAGGCGGCCGGGCGCAAATGGCTCGGCAAATGATCCGCCTTGACGACGGGGGCCCGGCAGGGCACCCAAGGCCGCAAAGGCTACCGCCCCTCCTCATTTCGCCAGCGTGATTGCATGCTCTATTCCGCCCTCATCAACGTCATGGTCAAGGCCGCGCGCCGCGCCGGCCGCAGCCTGAAGCGCGACCTCGGCGAGATCGAGCACCTGCAGGTCTCGCTGAAGGGCCCGGCCAATTTCGTCTCGCTCGCGGACAAGCGCGCCGAGGAGATGCTGTACACCGATCTTGCCAAGGCGCGGCCCGGCTACGGTTTCCTCGGCGAGGAAGGCGGCACGCGCGAAGGCGCCGACAGCAGCCACACCTGGATCGTCGACCCGCTCGACGGCACCACCAATTTCCTGCACGGCATCCCGCAATTCGCGATCTCGATCGGGCTGGCACGCGAGGGCACTATCATCGCCGGCGTGATCTACAACCCGGCGAATGACGAGCTCTACATCGCCGAGCGCGGCAAGGGCGCTTTCCTCAACGACCAGCGGCTGCGCGTCGCCGGCCGCCGCGAGCTGAACGAATGCGTGATCGCCTGCGGCCTGCCGCATATCGGCCGCGGCGACCACGAGCAGTCGCGCCGCGAGATGGCCGCGCTGCAGAACGAGGTCGCGGGCCTGCGCCGTTTCGGCGCCGCCTCGCTCGACCTCGCCTTCGTCGCCGCCGGCCGTCTCGACGGCTATTGGGAGCGCAAC
>NZ_JBQTHN010000104.1:0-39796 GCF_052389815.1 Bradyrhizobium sp.
CACGGCGGGATCGTTCATCGCCTCCACGGCGGCGGCATTCAGCTTCGCAATGACGTCCTTCGGCGTGCCCTTGGGCACCCACAGGCCCGACCACAGGCTCATGTGGAAACCGGGCAGCCCGGCTTCGTCCACCGTCGGAATGTCGGAGGCGGAGCCGACGCGCTTGGGACCGGTGACGGCATAGGCGCGGATGTTGCCGGCGCGCACCTGCTGGATCGAGTTGGAGAGCTGGTCGACGATAAGATCGATCTGACCGGCGACGAGGTCGTTCATCGCAGGCCCCGTGCCGCGATAGGGCACGTATTGCAGCTTGATACCGGCGAGGTTGGCGAAATAGAGCCCGGCGATGTGGCTGCCGGAGCCCGCGCCCGCGGTGCCGGCGGCGGCCGGCGATGACCTTGCCTTCAGCCAGTCGATGAATTCCTTCAGCGTCTTTGCCGGCACTGCGTTCTTGCTGACGATGACCATGCTGTTGCTCGGTAGCAGTACCACCGGCTCGAGATCGCCGACGAGGTCGTAATTGAGCTTGTAGATCGCGCCGTTGGCGACATGGGTGCCGAGATGGCCGAAGGAGATGGTGTAGCCGTCCGGTGCAGATTTCGCCGCGCGGCCGACGCCGATCGAGCCGCCCGCGCCGGTCACGTTCTCGACCAGCACGGATTCGCCGAGGGTGATCTTCATCCGCTCGGCCAGAATGCGCGCCATGGCGTCCGACGGGCCGCCGGCGGAGAACGGCACGATGATGGTGATGGCGCGCGTGGGGAAGTTTTGGGCCGATGCCGGAAGGGCGAAGGCGAGAGCTGCAAATACGGCCAGAACGAGTCTTCGCATCACTGCCTCCCTGAGACGACCACCATCGTCATTGCGAGGAGCCAACGGGTCGCGCGAACGCGCGCCCGATGATAAACTCCGCTGACGAAGCAATCCATGCTTCCGATGCCGCATGATGGATTGCTTCGCTTCGCTCGCAATGACGGCCGTTACAGTTTAGCGTAGTCGATCGGCTTGTGGCGATCGAGCGTGCGCTCCACCTTCGGCAGCGGATATTTAAGCCCTGTCGCGCAATTAAAAAGCATCACCCGGTCGGTCCTGGCAACTCGACCTTCGGCCAGACTCTGCTTGTAGGCGGCGTATGTTGCAGCGCCCTCAGGGCAAAGCAAAAGCCCCTCCTCGCGCGCCACCTCGTTGAGCGCAGCAGAAATCTTCTCGTCCTCCACCGCAATGGCGAATCCCTTGCTCTCGCGCACGGCGCGCAGGATGAGAAAATCCCCGATCGCCTGCGGCACGCGGATGCCGGCGGCGATAGTGTGGGCATCCTCCCAGCGCGGGGCGTGCTCGGTGCCAGCTTCAAATGCACGCACCATCGGCGCGCAGCCGGAAGCCTGCACCGCCACCATGCGCGGGCGCTTGCTGCCAATGAAGCCGATGGCCTCGAGCTCGGCAAAGGCCTTCCACATGCCGATCAGTCCGGTGCCGCCGCCCGTGGGATAGAAGATCACGTCGGGCACGTCCCAGCCGAGCTGCTCGGCGAGCTCCAGCCCCATCGTCTTCTTGCCCTCGATGCGGTACGGCTCCTTCAGCGTCGAGGTGTCGAACCAGCCGGCCTTGGCTTTGCCCTCGCCGACGATCTTGCCGCAGTCGTCGATCAGGCCGTTGACGCGGTAGACGGTGGCGCCCTGCAGCTCGATCTCGCTGACGTTCACCTCCGGCGTGTCCGCCGGGCAGAAGATCGTGGTCTTGATGCCGCAGGCGGTGGCATAGGCGGCGAGCGCCGCCCCCGCATTGCCGTTGGTCGGCATCGCCATATGCTTGATCCCGAGCGCCTTGCCCATCGACACCGCCATCACGAGGCCGCGCGCCTTGAACGAGCCGGTCGGCAGGCGGCCTTCATCCTTGACGATGATCTCGCCGCCGCCGAGCTTTTTGGAAAGCTTCGGCAGCCGGATCAGCGGCGTCGTCACTTCGCCGAGGCTGACGATGTCGGCTGTTTTCCGCACCGGCAGCAGCTCGCGGTAGCGCCACATGTCGGCGGGACGGTCGCCAAGCGCCTCCTTGGTGAGCGCCTTCTTCACACCGGCGAGGTCGTAGCGGACGAGCAGCGGCTTGCCGGCCCTGGAGAGATTGTGCACCTGGTCGGCGGCATAATGATCGCCTTCCATCGCGCATTCGAGATGGGTCACGAACGTCGGCCGTTCGATGGTGAGGTTGTCGTTGTCTTTCACGTTTCTTCTTCCTCGCTCGTCTCTGTCAGCCGTCATTGCTTCGTCGCTGCACTCCTCGCAATGACAGTTGGACTAAATATTCAGCACCCGGCCGTAGGCGTCGAGCACGGCTTCCTTCATCATCTCCGACAGCGTCGGATGCGGGAAGACGGTGTGCATCAGCTCTTCCTCTGTCGTCTCGAGATTCATCGCCACCACGTAGCCCTGGATCAGCTCGGTGACCTCGGCGCCGATCATGTGGGCGCCGAGCAGTTGCCCGGTCTTCTTGTCGAACACGACCTTGATCAGGCCCTGGTCCTCGCCGAGCGCGATCGCCTTGCCGTTGCCGACGAAGGGGAAGCGGCCGACGCGGATTTCGCGGCCACCTTCTTTCGCGCGCGCCTCGGTCAGGCCGACGGAAGCGATCTGCGGGTGGCAATAGGTGCAGCCGGGAATGAGGTTCTTGTCCATCGCGTGCGGATGCAGACCCTTGATGGCCTCCACGCAAACCACGCCTTCATGCTCGGCCTTGTGCGCCAGCATCGGGGGCCCGGCGACGTCGCCGATGGCGTAGATGCCGGGGACGTTGGTCTTGCCGTAGCCGTCGACCACGACGACGCCGCGGTCGGTCTTGACGCCGAGCTTTTCGAGGCCAAGGCCTTCGATATTGCCGACCACGCCAACCGCGGAAATCACCCGCTCGAACTCGACCGCCTGGGTCTTGCCCTTGCCGTCATCGATGGTGGCGACCACGCTGTCGCTCTTCTTGTCGAGCTTCGTCACCTTGGTGTTGGTGTGGATCTTGATGCCCATCTTCTCGAAGCGCTTGCGCGCGAGCCCTGCGATCTCGGCGTCCTCGACCGGCAGGATCTGCGGCAGCACTTCGACGACGGTGACGTCGCTTCCCATGGTGTGGAAGAACGAGGCGAACTCGATGCCGATCGCACCTGACCCGACCACCAGCAGCGATTTCGGCATGCGCTCCGGCACCATCGCCTCGAAATAGGTCCAGACCAGCTTCTTGTCGGGCTCGAGCCCCGGCAACACGCGCGGCCGCGCGCCGGTGGCAAGAATGATGTGCTTGGCCTGATAAGTGCCCTCGCCGGCTGCGCCCTTCGGCGCCTCGACCGCGGATTTCTTCACGGTGACCTTACCGGGCGCGTCGATCGAGGCCTCGCCCCAGATGATCTGCACCTTGTTCTTCTTCATCAGGAAGCCGACGCCGTCGTTGAGACGCTTCGACACCCCGCGCGAGCGCTGCACCACGGCCTTGGGATCGAAGGAAACCTTCTCCGCGGAGAGGCCGTAATCCTTGGCGTGCTGCATGTAATGGTAGATCTCGGCCGAGCGTAAGAGCGCCTTGGTCGGGATGCAGCCCCAGTTCAGGCAGATGCCGCCGAGATAGGATTTTTCCACGATCGCGGTCTTGAAGCCGAGCTGCGCCGCGCGGATCGCCGTGACATAGCCGCCGGGACCGGAGCCGATGATGATGACGTCGAAGGATGTGTCGGCCATGGTCTATGCGCTCATTTCATCTTGAACCGGATCGACTTCTTGCCGTCATTGCGAGGAGCGGAGCGACGAAGCAATCCAGCTTTCTTTGCTGCGGCAAAGCTGGATTGCTTCGCTTCGCTCGCAATGACGTAAATCCTCACACCATCATCATCACGGGGTTCTCGATCAGCCGCCTGAACGCGCCGATCAGCTCGGCGCCGAGCGCGCCGTCGATGGCGCGGTGATCGCAGGACAGCGTCGCGCTCATGATGTGGGCGGCCTCGATCTTGCCGTTCCGCACCACCGCCCGCTCCTCGCTGGCGCCGACCGCGAGGATGGTCGATTGCGGCGGGTTGATCACGGCGGTGAAGTGGCTGATGCCGAACATGCCGAGGTTGGAGACCGACGAGGTGCCGCCCTGGTACTCTTGCGGCTTGAGCTTGCGCGTGCGCGCGCGGGCGGCGAGGTCCTTCATCTCGTTGGAAATCGTCGACAGCGACTTGGTCTCGGCATTGCGGATGATCGGCGTGATGAGCCCGCCGGGCATCGCCACGGCAACGCCGACGTCGGAATGCCTGTGTTTGACCATGCCGGCTTCGGTCCAGCTGACATTGCAATCCGGCACCTGCTGCAGCGCCACTGCAAGGGCCTTGATGACGAAGTCGTTGACCGAGAGCTTGTAGAGCGGCTTCTTTTCCTTGTCCTTCGGCGCGGCGGCGTTGATCTGCTCGCGCGCATCCAGCAGCCGGCCGATGTCGCAGTCGATGGTGAGGTAGAAGGTCGGGATGCTCTGCGTCGCCGCGGTCAGGCGCTGGGCGATGGTGCGGCGCATGCCGTCATGCGGGACGATGTCGTAGGAGCCCGGCTCGAACAGCGCGAGGATCTGCTGGTCGCTCATCGCAGGCGCGATGGCGGGCGCGGCGCCCGGTGCTGCCGCCGGCGCCTTCAGGCCCTTGCCGGATTTCGCGCCCTCGACGTCGCGGGCGATGACGCGGCCATGCGGGCCCGATCCGGTGATGCGGGAAAGATCGATGCCGGCGTCTTTCGCAAGACGTCGCGCCAGCGGTGAGGAGAAGATGCGCCCGTGGCCGTTGGCCTGCGCGGCGGGGGCCGGCGCCGGCGCGGCAGCGGGAGGCGGCGGAGCCTTTGCGGAAGGCGCAGGAGCCGGTGCTGCGGCCGCGGCGGGAGCCGCGGCTGGCGCCGGTGCAGCCGCAGGCTTCGGCGCCGGCGCACCACCACCGCTGGCCGCCGCCTTCACGTCCTCACCGTCGCCGGCCAGAATCGCGATGACGTCGTTGACGGGAACGTCGGCCGTACCCTCGGGCACCAGGATCTTCGCGATAGTGCCCTCGTCGACCGCCTCGACCTCCATGGTCGCCTTGTCGGTCTCGATCTCCGCGATGACGTCGCCGGACTTAACCTTGTCGCCCTCCTTCTTGAGCCACTTGGCAAGGTTGCCCTTTTCCATCGTGGGCGACAGTGCAGGCATCAGAATGTTGATTGGCATCGTCAGTGACCTTGTTGCGACCGCGGCGTGGTGTTGCCCGTGTCGGTCGGACGCGCGATTTCGGCTTCGAACATGTCGAGGATCTGCGCCAGCGCTTCCTCCTCGGACATTACGGATTCCCGCGCGTAGGCGCGCGCGGCGTGGCGGGCGATGTCGACGAGGAGCAAGCCCCACATGCCGGGCTCCTCGAAGGCGCGTGTGAACGCGATCGACAGGCCGCCGTCGACGACGAAGGCGCGCAGCACCTCGGTGGCGTCCTCGCGGCCGACCACGTCGGGCGGCAATGGCTGCTCGTTCGGGCCTGCCATGGCGGCTTACCGGTAGCAGACGGCCTTGGCGGCCTCGACCACCTCGGCGACGGAAGGCAGTGCAAGCTTCTCGAGGTTCGCCGCATAGGGCATCGGCACGTCCTTGCCGGAGACGCGCGCGACCGGCGCATCGAGATAATCGAAGGCGTGCTCCATGATGCGCGCGGCGACTTCGGCGCCGATGCCGGACTGCTGCCAGCCTTCCTCCACGGTCACCGCGCGGCCGGTCTTCTTCACGGAGGCGACGATGGTCTCGGTGTCCATCGGGCGCAGCGTGCGCAGATCAACGACCTCGGCCTCGATGCCTTGCTTGGCGAGCTCGTCGGCGGCCTTCAGCGCATAGCTCATGCCCATCGACCAGGAGACGATGGTGACGTCCTTGCCCTTGCGCACCACGCGCGCCTTGCCGATCGGCACGACGTAATCGTCGAGCTTCGGCACCTCGCCGGTATGGCCGTAGAGCACCTCGTTCTCGAGGAAAATGACGGGGTTGGGATCGCGGATCGCGGCCTTCAAGAGGCCCTTGTAGTCGGCGGCCGAGAACGGCGCGATCACCTTCAGGCCGGGGATCTGCGAGTACCAGGCCGAATAATCCTGGCTGTGCTGTGCGGCAACGCGGGCGGCCGCGCCGTTCGGGCCGCGGAACACGATCGAGCAGCCCATCTGGCCGCCGGACATGTAGAGCGTCTTGGCGGCGGAGTTGATGATCTGGTCGATCGCCTGCATGGCGACGTTGAAGGTCATGAACTCGACGATGGGTTTTAACCCCGTCATCGCAGCACCGACGCCGACGCCGGCAAAGCCGTGCTCGGTGATGGGCGTGTCGATGACGCGGCGCGCGCCGAATTCCTGCAGCAGGCCCTGCGTCACCTTGTAGGCGCCCTGATATTCGGCGACCTCCTCGCCCATGATGAACACATCGGGGTCGCGGCGCATTTCCTCGGCCATCGCATCGCGCAACGCCTCGCGGATGGTCTGCGTGATGAACTCGGTGCCGGCAGGCACTTCCGGCTCGGGCTCGCTGACGGATGTCGGCGCAGTGGGATGAGGCGGCGCCGAGATCGCAGGCTTGCCTTCGCCGACCGGCGACTTCGACTCTGCAACTTCCTGCGCGACGTTCGGCGCGGGCGCGGCCGGCGCCTTGGCGAGATCGGCGGCGTTCTCGCCGTCGGCCAGGATCATCGCGATCGGCGTGTTGACGGCGACGTCCGCGGTGCCTTCCGGAATCAGGATCTTGCCGAGCGTGCCCTCATCGGTCGCCTCGACCTCCATGGTCGCCTTGTCGGTTTCGATCTCGGCGATGACGTCGCCGGACTTGATGGTCTCGCCCTCTTTTTTCAGCCATTTGGCGAGGTTGCCCTTCTCCATCGTGGGCGACAGCGCAGGCATCAGAACTTGAATCGGCATGGTGGCTCCGGAAACTTCTTTTGTTTGAGCATGATCTTGTCCGAAAACCGGTCTCCACTTTGCACTAACGTGGCCCTCCGGGTCGGGATCATGCTCTAAGACTGCGCTTTAGCGGTAGATGTCGGTCCAAAGCTCCGACGGATCGGGCTCGGGATCCTTCTGGGCGAAGTCGGCGGAGGCGTTGACGATCTCGCGCACTTCGGCATCGATCTTCTTCAATTCATCCTCGCCGACCTTGGCGGCCAGGAGGCGATTGCGTACCTGCTCGATCGGATCGGAATCGTGGCGGACTTTTTCCACCTCCTCGCGGGTGCGGTATTTCGCCGGGTCAGACATCGAGTGGCCGCGATAGCGGTAGGTCTGCATTTCCAGGATGTAGGGGCCTTTGCCGGCGCGGCACCAGGCGACCGCCTCGTCGGCCGCAGCCTTCACGGCGCGCACATCCATGCCGTCGACCTGCTTGCCGGGAATGTTGAAGGAAGCGCCGCGCTTGGAGAAGTCCTGCTGCGCCGAGGCGCGCGACACCGCGGTGCCCATGGCATAGCGGTTGTTCTCGATCACGTAGACGACGGGCAGCTTCCACAGCTCCGCCATGTTGAAGCTTTCGTAGACCTGGCCCTGATTGGCGGCGCCGTCGCCGAAATAGGCGAGCGAGACGTTGTCGTTGCCGCGATAGCGATTGGCGAAGGCCAGACCCGTGCCGAGCGAGACCTGGGCGCCGACGATGCCGTGGCCGCCGTAGAAATGCTTCTCCATGCTGAACATGTGCATGGAGCCGCCCTTGCCCTTGGAATAGCCGCCGCGGCGTCCGGTCAGCTCGGCCATCACGCCGTTGGCGGTCATGCCGGTGGCGAGCATGTGCCCGTGGTCGCGGTATCCGGTTATGACCTGGTCACCGGGCTTGAGCGCCATCTGCATGCCGACGACGACCGCTTCCTGGCCGATATAGAGATGACAAAAGCCGCCGATCGCACCCATGCCGTAGAGCTGGCCCGCCTTTTCCTCGAAACGGCGGATCAGGAGCATGTCGCGCAGCGCCTTCAGCTCCTGCTCTTTGGTGAACTCCGGGGGAGAGCTTGCTCCCTTTTCCTGACCTGAATCCTTGGCGACGGCTTTCTTCGGTGCGGCCATGAATATTTCCGGGATAGAGAATGTGGGAAGCCCTCTCTAACCCAACTCAAAACGCCGCGAAAGGAATTGCCGGTGTTGGCGGGAATATTGCTATGCCGCACTGCAGCGCGAAACAACGAATTGAAAATATTGGAATCGATTTGGCGGACTGCGCAGAATTTCGTTTCGTGACGGAAAAAAGGCGGCGTGGCGAAACTCGCCGCGCCGCCAAGTCCAGTCTGAGTGGTCCAGTCTCAGAACAACTCCAGTCTCAGAAGAAGCCGAGCTTCTTCGGGCTGTAGCTAACCAGCAGATTCTTGGTCTGCTGGTAGTGATCGAGCATCATCTTGTGGGTCTCGCGACCGATGCCCGACTGCTTGTAGCCGCCGAACGCCGCGTGCGCGGGATAGGCGTGGTAGCAATTGGTCCAGACGCGGCCGGCCTGGATCGCGCGGCCGAAGCGGTAGCAGCGGTTGGCGTCGCGGCTCCAGACACCGGCGCCGAGGCCGTAGAGCGTGTCGTTGGCGATCGCCAGCGCCTCGTCATCGGTCTTGAAGGTCGTGACCGACACGACGGGGCCGAAGATCTCCTCCTGGAAGATCCGCATCTTGTTGTTGCCGTGGAACACGGTCGGCTGCACGTAGAAGCCGCCGGAGAGATCGCCGGGCAGCATGGCGCGCGCGCCTCCGGTGAGCAGCTGAGCACCTTCTTTCTTGCCGATGTCGATATAGGAAAGAATTTTCTCCAGCTGCTCGTTCGAGGCCTGCGCACCGATCATGGTGGCGGGGTTCCGCGGATCGCCCTGCACGATGGCGGCAACGCGGGCCAGCGCCTTCTCCATGAAGCGCTCGTAGATCGATTCGTGCACCAGCGCACGGCTCGGACAGGTGCAGACTTCGCCCTGGTTCAGCGCGAACATGACGAAGCCTTCGATGGCCTTGTCGAGGAAATCGTCGTCTTCGGCGACGACGTCCTTGAAGAAGATATTCGGCGACTTGCCGCCGAGCTCCAGCGTGACGGGAATGAGGTTCTGGCTGGCATATTGCATGATCAGCCGGCCCGTCGTGGTCTCGCCGGTGAAAGCGATTTTTGCGATCCGCGGGCTGGACGCCAGCGGCTTGCCGGCTTCCAGGCCAAAGCCGTTGACGATGTTGAGGACGCCGGGCGGCAGCAGGTCGGCGATCAGTTCCGCCCACACCATGATCGAGGCCGGCGTCTGTTCGGCCGGTTTGAGCACGACGCAGTTGCCGGCAGCCAGCGCCGGCGCGAGCTTCCAGCACGCCATCAGCAGCGGGAAGTTCCAGGGGATGATCTGGCCGACCACGCCGAGCGGCTCATGGTAGTGATAGGCGACCGTGTCTTGGTCGATCTCGGCGAGGCTACCTTCCTGGCCGCGCACGACGCCGGCGAAATAGCGGAAATGGTCGATGGCGAGCGGAAGGTCGGCGGCGCGCGTCTCGCGGATCGGCTTGCCGTTGTCCCAAGTCTCGGCCACCGCGAGCATCTCTAGGTTGGCTTCCATGCGGTCGGCGATGCGGTTGAGGATGATGGCGCGCTCGACGACGCTGGTTCGCCCCCAGGCTTCCTTGGCGATATGGGCGGCATCGAGCGCCGCCTCGATGTCCTGCGCGTCCGATCGCGCGATCTTGCAGACCACCTGTCCGGTGACCGGCGAGATGTTGTCGAAATACTTGCCCGACTTCGGGGCGACCCACTGGCCGCCGATGAAATTGTCGTACCGCTCGGCGAAGGGCGGCTTGGTGGTCGTGAGGAATTCAGGCTTGTTCATCGTTCACTCCCGCTGTGTTGTGTCTGATATCGCCGGGCGGCTTCGCGTGCGGCGTGGCGCGAACATGTTGCGAGCGCGGATCGTTGTCAGCGGGGGGAAGGCAGGTCGCCCTCGAGACCTGTCGCAAATCTGCGACAGGTGCGGACGGCGATCGGTGGCGCGGGGCAGCGCGTTCAGTGCTGCTTCAGCTCGAGCAGCTTGAGCTTGCGATGCAGCGTCGCGCGGCTGACGCCGAGCGCCCTGGCGGCTGCGGACACATTACCCTGGCTGCGCGACAGCGCCCGCTGCAGCACGCCGCGCTGCACGCCGCCGAGCTGGTCCTGCGCGGGAGCCGTCCCGCCGAGCAGGTCGGCCGCCGGCACCGGGCGCAGCGGCCGGTCACCGGTGAGGCCGAGGGCGAGGCGCGCCGACCGCGTCGCGCCGATGACGAGATCGTCGGAATCGACGGCGAGCAGGCCGCTGCCCTGCCCGTCCGGCGACGGCACCAGCAGGATGCGCGCCTCGGCAAAGGCGGTGCGGAAAAGCTCCGCCTCGATGCGCCGGGCCGCTTCGCCCGCCGCCAGCGCAATCAATCCGGTGAAGGCATCGGTCCGGTCGGCGCGGCAGGAGGAGACGTCGAGAACGCCGGCCAGCTTCGCGTCCGCATCGTAGACGGGAACGGCGGTGCAGCTCAGCTCCGTATTGCGGGTGAAGAAGTGCTGGTCGCGGTCGATGGTGAGCGGGCGTTGCTCGACGAGGCAGGTTCCGATGCCGTTGGTGCCTTCCTGCGCCTCGCTCCAGACCGCGCCGGTCCACAGGCCCCAGGAGCGGAACGTCTCGTCATCGGCGGCGACGCCGCGGCGGTCGACCGGCACGCCGTCGCGGTCGGCCAGCAGCACGCAGCAGCCTGCGGCTCCAACGGCCTGATAGAGGCGATCCATCGCGCCCTGGGAGGCACGCAGCAAAGGTTCGACGCGCTGCCGCACGGCGGCAAGCTCGGCGTCGGACAGCCGTTGCGGCAGGCGCAGGCCGGCGGGGTCGAGGCGATGCAGTTTTGAGGAACGGCACCAAGAGGCGACAAGCGAGGACTTCGCGGCCTCGCCCGATGCGATTGCCGCCTCCACGCGCGCCGAATGATGAGCGAGCTTTTGCCCCTTCATCGCCTGGGTTGCCTCCCTGACCCAAACCTAGAGCGCGGAGGTGCCATTCCATTTGACCGGGATCAATTCGACTTTCGAAACAGGAGGCAGGCGGTCCAGGGGAATGCGCCGACCTTGGCCCGTTGGGTCTCAGAGAAAACACCGCAGAAAAGCACAGTCGAAGTTCGGACCACCACTACTGATAGCAGCTTGACCGAAGTTTAATTGTCGTCCAGATTTCCCTAGGAGGTAGTAGGAATGCCGGGGGGCAACCTGCATAAGCGAGTTCTGTTGCTTGGGCCAACGGGGGTCGATAAGGCAACCGCCATGCAGCGCGTTTGCAAGCGGATGCAGAATTTGCTTGGTCACTCCTATCGCTTCGTCGACTTCGAGAATGAACACCTAAAGCAACATCTGAATGTAAAGAATTGGACCGTCTTTCTAGCCCAAGATATATCGCAGCAAGCAACGACTTGGCGAAGAGGCTGGGAAGACTTCAAGAAGCGACTAGACGGAGAGAATACCATACTCGCTCTCCACGCCACTTACGTGAGCAACCCGATTGGGTTGCGAAGCCCAGTTCACATTCCAAGCATTTGCGATGACTTTCAGCCGACGTTGATAATCTCGTTGATCGACGACGTTTATCAAATGTGGAGTCGAACGGAGGCGCGGGCGGCTGGACAGGAAATCAAGGGGCGGCCCAGCTTTGAGCAGTTGCTGGTCGCGCGGCGAGCGGAGCAATTGCTCGGCGATTTGATCCTGTCACATACTGCCAATCCGAGAGCTCGCCACATTCTTTGTGCGACCGGGAACAACATAGACGCGGTCATAAACCTGCTGGTTTTCAACGCTCCCGTCACCTACCTTTCATTTCCAATTAGCGCTCCGCGGGAGATGGCGGCCAAGGAGGATGATAGGTCGTTCATCGAGGTGATAAATCAAGCCCATCAGCTGGCTGCTGCCGAAATGAGCACCAACCGCAATCGCTCATTCATTTCGCCGCTTTCAATCGACGAACTGCCAATTGTCTTCAAAACGGACGCCACCCCGCAGGAAATGGGGACAATAAAATTTGATTGCACGAACGATCGCTGGAACCTGGAAGAACTATGGGGAAATAGTGAACTTCCTATTCTGCCGAGCTTGACCGGACAAAGGGAATTTCCGAGAGAGCAAATTGATGGTGCCCTCAGAACAGTTCGAACTGACGTTGGATGGCGAGATCGAAGATTGGTTCTTCAATCCGAATCGCTAGCGATCGTTTGCCCCAAACCGCCAGGGGAAGACCGAATCACTCGCGGAGTGAACGAGGAAATTCAAACAGCTGTACCGCTTGGGATCATGTGCAACATTTGGCAGAAGCCCGAATGGGATCCAGACGATTTTGTAGGGAAGCGTTTCCCTCCGGCTGGCTCAATGGGAATTGGACAAACTGAAGCGGTAGTCCAAAAAGTGAAAACGCTAAAAGAACTGATTCGGACAAAACCTTAGAGGCTCCCATGCAGTTGGCTGTCACCATTCAACAGAAAGACTTGGCTGAGCTGCGGAATCTGATTGTGGCTCTTCGAGAAATTCTCAGCGCAAGGAACGTCACTGTTTTGGAAGCTCCCGAGGATATGAACTATCCCTATCCGACCCCCATACTTACGATAAGTGAGGATAGCACGCGAAAGCGTCTTTATGGAACCGAGGCAGTGGAGAAGCTCCGAGACTTAGCTCAACAGCGATAGTTGCGGTAGCCATCACTTGGACCGGACGACCCGGACCAGGTCGCGCGGATTGGCATAGTCGAGCTGGAAGCGCGCACGCTCGTCGAGCATGTCGGGATCGATCTGGCCGGAGCGCAGCAGCGACACCCGCTGCTCGCCCTCGGCGCGCTCGCGCTTGAGCCGCACCAGCTCGGAGGTCAGCGCGACGATCTCCTGGTCGAGCTCCTGGCGGGCGTTGAGCCCGTATTTGCCGGTATAGGCGTTGACGCCGAAGTAACCGACCAAGAGCCCCGCCATCGTGTAGAGGGCGAGCCCGGTGAGAAACGATTTGAGGCGGTTACGCGAGACCATGGCGGCCCCAAGATGGGGCCACAGGGTTAATGGAGTGCTAAATGCCCCCGTTCCACTTCTCGACGAAGCCGGCGTAAGCCTCGAGATATTGCTGCAGCACCTTCTGCACGGGCTCCTTGACCAGCTCGCCCTTGTCGTTGAAGGCGTCGCCGATCCCGTTGAGGTAAATCTCGGGCTGGCCGAGGATCGGGCCGGAGATGCCCGGCAGGATGTTCTGCAGGTGTTTTGCCGCGGCAACGCCGCCGAGCGCGCCCGGCGAGTTGGAGACGATGCCGGTCGGCTTGCCCAGGAACGAGCTCCTGCCATAGGGACGCGAGGCGACGTCGATGGCGTTCTTCAGGACGCCCGGGATCGAGCGGTTGTATTCCGGGGTGACGAACAGCACGCCGTCCGACTTCTGGATCTTCTCCCGGAAGGAAAGCCAGTCCGCCGGCGGATTGGCCTCGAGATCCTGGTTGAAGAAGGAAATCCCTCCCAGCGTGGTGACGTCGAGCTTCAGCGAAGACGGCGAGAGCTTCGCCATCGCGTTGGCGACCTTGAGCGAAAAGGCCTCCTTGCGCAGGCTGCCGACGATAGTGACGATGGTATGGGCCATGGGACTTCCCTGTTTGAGAACGGTGGGCTGCCCTCACCTAGCGTCCCCGCGAGATGGATGCAAGTGCATGAAAGCGGGTTTCGGGAAACGCAGCGTTTGGAAAAATGCGATTGCCGGGAAAGAGGCCGCCCCCTGGGAGCGGCCTGATATCCGGATTGCTGCCGTCACTTGCTCGGGTCGATCAGGAATTTCTCGCCGGTCGATCGCTTGTTGTAGACGGCGATGTTGGCCGGATCGAGCGTCTCGGCCAGCGACACCACCTTGGTGTAGTGGCTGGCGAAGGTGGTCTTCAGCTCCGACGCCACGCGCTGGCGCAGGCGGCCGATCTCGGCGGGGCCGATCTTCTGCAGGAACGGCGTCAAGAGCCAGCCGCCGACGCCCCAGGTCAGGCCGAAGGCGCGGGTCAGCTCGGTCGGGCGGTTGTCGAGGCTGCCGTAGATGTAGACCTGCTTGTACACGTTGGAGCCGTAGCGGCTGTATTCCTTCGCGGTCTTGTTGGCCGCGATCTCCATCGCGGTGAGGATCTGGCTTGCCAGCTTGCCGCCGCCGATGGCGTCAAACGCGATGGTCGCGCCGGTCTCGACCAGCGCATTGGTGAGATCGTCCATGAAGGTCGGCGAAGTGGAATCGACGACGTATTTGGCGCCGATCTTCTTCAGGATGGCGGCCTGCTCCTGGCTGCGCACGATGTTGACGAGGCCGACGCCGTCCTTGATGCAGATCTTGTTCAGCATCTGGCCGAGATTGGAGGCGGCCGCCGTGTGCACCAGCGCCTTGTGGTTCTCGCGGCGCATGGTCTCGGTCATGCCGAGTGCGGTCAGCGGATTGACGAACCAGGACGCGCCGTCCGCGGCCGTGGTGCCCGCAGGCAATTCCATGACGTCGCGCACCTTCATGACGCGATACTGCGAATACATCGCGCCGCCGATCGCCGAGACCGTCTTGCCCATCAGCGCTTTGGCGGCATCGGAAGAGCCGGTCTTGATTACCGTGCCGGCTCCCTCGTTGCCGACCGGCAACGATTGATCGAGCCGCGCCGCCATCATGCGCATCGCCCCTTCCGGCATCTTTGCGGTGATGACCGGCGCCTCCCTGGTGCCGGATAGTTTCGCCGACGCCATGTCGGCAGGCCCGATCAGGAGGCCGAGATCGGATGGATTGATCGGCGCCGCCTCGACGCGGACCACCACTTCGTCCTCGGCCGGCTCCGGCGTCGGCACATTCGCCAGCGATAGTTCGAGCTCGCCACTTTTCTTGAGCAGCGTACGCAGTTGAAGCCCGCTGTTGCCGTCACCCATACTCTTTTCCTCCCTGCCATCCGGCATCTCACGGCCGGTCCGCCTTTACATGCCTAAGAACATTGTCGATATGGTCGCGCCCGGCAATGATGTCCAGCCGCCATCAGCGATTTCGCTCACGCCCTTGCATGCCACCGTCCATGTTGTCGTCCCGTTTCAAACTTAGTTCGCCTGCGCTCCAGATCGCGCTGTGCGTGGCTGTCGTGGCCGGCCTGACCGTGCTGCGTGGAATCTTTGCCGTCAGCATCGAGCTTCGGGTGGACGAAGCCTATTACTGGACGTGGTCAAAGGAGAATGCCGTTTCCTTCCTCGACCACCCGCCGCTGATCGCCTGGTTCGTACGCTTCGGCACGGCGCTGTTCGGCGACAGCAATTTCGGCGTTCGCTTTCCGGGGCTGCTTGCGATGCTGGTCATGCAAGCGGTGCTGGCCGACATCGTGTGGCGCGTCGTTTGCGACTGGCGCTACGTCGTTGCCGCCGTGCTGATGACGGAAGCCGCGCCGCATTACGGACTGATGATGGCGAAGATCGCGCCCGACACCGCGTTGATCCCGTGCGAGCTGCTGATGATCTGGTCGCTGGTGCGCCTGGCGCAGTCCGGCGAGCAGCGCTGGTGGATTCCCGCCGGCTTGTTCGGGGGCCTCGCGCTGTCGGCAAAATACACCGCGGTGCTCCTCGTCCCCGCGATCCTCGCCTTCGTGCTCGTGCCGGCATGGCGCAAGCGGCAGCTTGCAAGCCCGTATTTCTGGATCGGCGCTGCGCTGGCGCTATTGGTCTTCTCGCCGGTGCTCTACTGGAACGCGACGCACGACTGGGCCTCGTTCAAATTCCAGCTCGACCGGCCGCCGCAGGTTTCCACCTGGTCGGCGCGCTTCGTTGCGGATTTCATCGGCCAGCAGTTCGCGCTGGTCGGCGTTCTCCTGCTGCCGATCGTACTGGTCGGCGCATCGATGCTTGCGGTGCGCGGCTATCGCAGCCGCGATCCGGTTTCGATCCTGCTCTCGACCGCCGTGATCTTCCCGCTGTTGTTCTTTCTGTACCGTAGCTTCTCCGCGCGCGTCGGCGACAGCTGGCCGCTGCTGGTCTGGCCGATCGGCTTTGCCTGCGTCGCCATCAATCTGAAGCAATGGCGGCAGCAAGCGCCGCAGTCGCGTATGGCGCAGGATAGCCCCGCCTTCCTCGCTTTCGCCACCGCATCCGGCATCGCGTTCGTCGCCGCCGCGCACGCCTACTACATCTTTGGAAGCGGCAATTATCTCGGCAGGAACGATCCAATCGGCAAGGAAGCCCGCTTTGGCGATGTGGTTGCTGCCGCCGAGAACAAGCGCAATGAGATCGGCGCGCGCTGGTTCGTGACGTCGGACTATCGCATGTATTCGATGCTGCGCTGGCACCTGCGCGACGCGGTGCCCGTGGTGCAGATCAACGAGCGCGCCCGCTATATCGGCTTGCCCAATCCGGCGCTCGACGGCGCGGTCGGACTCTATGTCGCGCCGAAGGACAATCCGAGAGCCGGTGTGTGGAATGGAGCCGCCGCCACACTGCAAGCGGCCGGGCAAGCCGACCTCGCCTGGCGCGGCATCGTCTATGACGTATACGCATTTCAGAAGGTGACGGGCTGGAAGCCGGTGTTCTCCCCCGCTCCCGGCGATCCGCTCTACGCGGCCCGTCCCAATTAGGGACGGAATCGCGTTGCAGTGCGGCAACAGTTCCCCGAAACATCGGATTTCCGTATTCTCCGCCCTTGCGCGGGCACATTGTGAGCCGAAACATCGGCGGCGTTTCGTGCTGCGTAGTCGGAATCAAGATGCGCCCTTGGAGGCTGTGATCATGAACCCGCGGCGAATGGCAGTTGAAATGTGGCCGACGCTGGTTTTCGGCGGCGGTCTTGTCGTGCTGGTTGGCTGCATCGGTTCGGCTGAGAACGCCGCCGCGGTGCGCGTCGTAGATCGCCTCGCCCCCTCATTGGCTGCCAACGCCAAGGCGGTGCTGGCCGTGCCGCAAATGCCCCGGGCTCCCCAAGTCATGGCATCAGCCGATCCGCCCATCAATCTTGCCGAAGTGGCTGCGGCTGCCGACCTGCTGGCGGAGGTCTCCATCGATGCAAGAAGCCGGGAAAGCCAGCAAGCCGAAAAGCCCCCGACCGTGGTCGTGGCTGCGCTGAGCGACCCGGCAACCTCCGTCGATGTGAGTGCCGGCGAAAGTCACGAAGCCGAGAAGCCGCAAGCCGAGAAGCCGCAACCCGTCGTCGTGGCCGCGCTGAGCGATCCGGCCGAAGTCTTGCCGCAGGAAACGGCCGTGCAGGCGGCCACCAGCGCCGCTGCGAGCGTGGCCGATCCAGCGCCGCCGCCGGATGCCGCGGAGGTTCCGGACCGCATCGAAATCGTCGGCGAGTGCCTGGTGGCCGAGGCCTGTATCGACCAGTTCCTGTGGGCGCTCTACGAGCGCACGCCCAAGCAGGACACCACGAAGGAGCACGAGCGCCGCAAGGTGACGGTACGGAACAAGAAGGGCAAGCTGGTCAAGGTGACGAAGACCTTCACACGCCTCGTCAACAACGACTTCACGTGGAAGGACCCGAAGGCGGCCGAACGCGTCGGCATGTCGATGATCGACTACGTGATCGGCGGCATGGAGAAGAGCTTCAAGATGAAGCTGTTCTACATGCTCTACGCCGCTGAGAAAGCGGGACTGTCCCCGGGCATCACCAGCGCGTTCCGCGACGACTACCGCCAGTCCATCGCCAGCGGCCTGAAGGCGGCATCCGACCGGTCGTATCACGGCGGCAGCTTCCGCGGCGGCTACGGCCACGGGCTTGCGGCCGACATCGTCAGCACCAAGGGCGCGACGCGCGCGCAGCGCTGGGTCTCGACCGAGGCGCTGTGGAAATGGGTCGACGCGAACGGCAAGGACTTCGGGATCGGGCGTCCCTATCTCGACCGCGACCCGCCGCATGTCGGGCCGATGGACGGCCAGGAATACGTGTCGAAGCGCGGCGCCCCGAAGGCCGCCGATACCAAGAAGCCGGACGGCAAGGCCGCGCAGGAAAAGCCCGCCACGCCCAAGCGTCCGGTCGCCGACAAATCGTCGAAGGCGCGATCGACCTGACCGAAGCGGAAAGGCTCGCTGCTTAAGCGAGCGCCTTCAGCGCGGCCCTGCCCGCATACTTCGCCTGCTTGCCGAGCTGCTGCTCGATGCGCAGCAGCTGGTTGTATTTCGCCGTGCGGTCGGAGCGCGCCAGCGAGCCGGTCTTGATCTGCCCGCAATTGGTGGCGACGGCGAGATCGGCGATGGTCGAATCTTCCGTCTCGCCGGAGCGGTGCGACATCACGGCGGTGTAGCCGGCCTTGAAGGCCATCTCGACCGCGGCGAGCGTCTCGGTGAGCGTGCCGATCTGGTTGACCTTGACCAGGATCGAATTGCCGCGGCCGGCCTTGATGCCTTCCGCAAGGCGGTTGACGTTGGTGACGAAGAGGTCGTCGCCGACCAGCTGGCACTTCTTGCCGATCAGGTCGGTCAATTCCTTCCAGCCGTCCATGTCGTCTTCCGACATGCCGTCCTCAATGGAAACGATCGGATAGCGCGCGACGAGGTCGGCGAGATATTTGGCCTGCTCGGAGCGCGAGCGGGTCTTGTTCTCGCCGCCATAGACGTAATTGCCGTCCTTGAAGAACTCGGTGGAGGCGCAGTCGAGCGCCAGCATGACGTCGCCGCCCGCCTTGTAGCCGGCCTTGTTGATGGCGTTCATGACGAATTCGAGCGCGGCATCCGCCGACGGGATGTTCGGCGCAAAGCCGCCCTCGTCGCCCACGTTGGTATTGTGGCCGGCCTTCTTCAGCTCGCCGCGCAGCGTGTGGAAGATCTCGGCGCCGCAGCGCAGGCCTTCGGCAAAGCTCTTGGCGCCGACCGGCATAATCATGAATTCCTGGAACTCGATCGGGTTGTCGGCATGCACGCCGCCATTGATGATGTTCATCATCGGCACCGGCAACGTCCGCGCCGAGGTGCCGCCGACGTAACGATAGAGCGGCATCTGAAGCGATTCCGCCGCCGCCTTGGCGCAGGCGAGCGATACGCCGAGGATGGCGTTGGCCCCGAGCCGCTTCTTGTTGGGCGTGCCGTCGAGCGCGATCATGATCTCGTCGATCTGCACCTGGTCCTCGACGGCGTGATCGGTCAGCGCCTCGAAGATCTCGCCGTTCACGGCGGCGACCGCCTGCTGCACGCCCTTGCCGAGATAGCGGCCCTTGTCGCCGTCGCGCAGCTCGACCGCTTCATGGGCGCCGGTGGAGGCACCGGAGGGAACGGCGGCGCGGCCGACCGAGCCGTCTTCCAGCACGACGTCGACCTCGACCGTGGGATTGCCGCGGCTGTCCAGGATTTCGCGGCCGATGATGTCAACAATGGCGGTCATGTCGTCGTCCCCAAAAGGTGAGATGTTGGCTGGATTTGCGGGGGTCATACACGGGGAGCAAGCAAATGTGAACGCCCTCGCCGCGGTCTCCGCGCGACGCTGGGAGGCGGTAGCGTTATGCTCCTTACAGGTTGATCCAAGCGTCGAAACCTTCCCCTTCAGAAGCCGAGGTAACGCCATGAATCGCCGCAAGTTTCTCCTCGCCGCCACTGCCGCATGTGTGGCAGCGCCGGCGCTGCTCCGTCATTCCCACGCCCAGGAAGGCCCATTCCGGGTGAAATACTTCCCCGTGGCACCCGGCTCGGGCTCGCGCGACACTGCGGCCGCGCCCGACGGCACGATCTGGTATTGCGGCCAACGCAACGGCACGCTGGGGCGGCTCGATCCGCGCGATGGTTCTTACAAGCAGATCGATCTTGGCAAGGGCGCCGCGCCTCATGGCGTCGTCGTCGGCCCGGACGGCGCACTCTGGATCACCGAGGGCGGACAGAATGCGATCGCGCGCGTCGATCCTTCTGACCACAAGGTGCGGCTGTTCCGCCTGCCGGAGAAGGACGCGTATGCCAATCTCAACACGGCCGAGTTCGACAAGAACGGCATCTACTGGTTCACGGGAAACAGCGGCATCTATGGCCGGCTCGATCCGAAATCGGGCGACATGACCGTGTTCAAGTCGCCGCGCGGCCGCGGCCCCTACGGCATCACGGTCACGCCGAAGGGCGACGTCTGGTACGCCTCGCTTTCCGGCAGCCACATCGCCAGAATAGATCCCGCCACCGGCAATGCCACGGTGGTCGAGCCGCCGACGCCGAACCAGGGCGCGCGGCGGGTGTGGTCGGATTCGAAGGGCCGCATCTGGGTCAGCGAGTGGAACAGCGGCAACGTGTCGGTGCACGATCCCGCCGACGGCTCCTGGAAAGCCTGGAAGCTGCCGGGGAGCAATCCCCGCGCCTATGCCGTCTATGTCGATGAAAAGGACAAGGTCTGGCTCACCGATTTCGGCGCCAACGCGATCGTGCGCTTCGATCCTGCAACCGAGAAATTCGACGCCTTCCCGAGCGACATGTCGGGCGCCAATGTGCGGCATCTGGCCGGCAGGCCTGGCGAGGTGTGGGGCGGCGAGTCCGGCACCAACCGTCTCGTGCGGATCCAGACCGTCGCGTGAAGTTGCTCGCGTGCCTGCTGCTGGCCCTCGCTCCCGTCGCCGCGGCGGCGGAAAGCGGGGCAAAGACATTCACGCCCTGCCGCGCCTGTCATAGCCTCGACCCCGCCGACCAGGGCCTGCCCGGCCCCAATCTGTCCGGGCTGATCGGCCGCAAGGTCGGCGGCGATGGCGCCTTCGACTATTCGCCCGTGCTGCGCAAGGCCAATGGCGATGGCCTGCGCTGGGATGCCGAGCGGCTCGAACGTTTCCTGGCCGACCCTGCGGAGATGTTTCCGGGGTTGTGGATGTCGATCCGCAGCGTGGAAGATGCCGCCGACCGCGCCGCGCTGGTGCGCTTTCTGTCCGATCCCGCCTCGCGTTAGATCATGATGCGATTTCGCATCATGATCTAACCTTTTCCGGATCATGCTTTGACGGTTGACGGTCAGCCGCCATTGCGCCAATGACGGCGATCATGGCGAAAAAATCCTTGCAACTCGGCCGCGACGTGCAATGGCCTGACCGCCCGGAAAAGGCGGTGCTCGACCGCGTACCCAATCCGCAAGCCGGCACCGATTATGTGGTGCGGTTCACCGCCCCGGAATTCACCTCGCTCTGCCCGGTGACGGGACAGCCGGACTTCGCCCATCTCGTCATCGACTACGTGCCCGGCCGCTGGCTGCTGGAATCGAAATCGCTGAAACTCTACATCGCGAGCTTCCGCAACCACGGCGCCTTCCACGAGGACTGCACCGTGATGATCGGCAAGCGCATCGCCAGCGAGGTCAAGCCGAAATGGCTGCGCATCGGCGGCTACTGGTATCCCCGCGGCGGCATTCCGATCGACGTGTTCTGGCAGACCGGCCGGCTGCCGAAGGGCCTGTGGGTGCCCGACCAGGGCGTCGCGCCCTATCGCGGGCGGGGGTAGCGTTTCGTCTTTCGTCTGAATGCCCGGCTCTTCCCGCGGCAATTTGAACACTGCACAATTCCTCCACGCCGACACATCGTGTCCGGCAAGGGCTCGGTAAGAGCAGCCCAACGGAGGAAATGGAATGATCAACTTTGTCATCAAGCTTGCGGCGATCGCCCTGGCCGGCACAGCAGTCACGGCAACGGCGGCGGTGGCGCAGGTCAAGCTGCCGCCGACCATCACGATGACCGCCTATGACACCGGCACGTCCGGGTTCAACATCACGGTCGCCATCGGCAAGATGATGAAGGACAAATACGGCGCCGACACGCGCGTGCTGCCCGCCGGCAACGACGTCGCCCGCCTGCAGCCGCTGCGCGCGGGCCGCGCCACGCTCTCGGCCATGGGCGTCGGCGTCTTCTTCGCGCAGGAGGGCTTGTTCGAGTTCGCCACCAAGGAGTGGGGACCGCAGCCGCTGCAGACCACTTTGAGTTCGGTCGATTGCAACGGCCTTTCGATCGGAGTCGCCGGCGACGTCGGGGTGAAAGCGATCGCGGACCTGAAGGGCAAGCGCATCGGCTTCGTCGTCGGATCGCCCGCGCTCAACCAGAATGCGCTCGCGATGCTGGCCTTCGCGGATCTCGCGGCCAAGGACGTCAAGATCGTCGAGTTCTCAAGCAACAACGCGATGTGGAAGGGCATCCTGAACAACGATGCCGATGCGGCGTTCACGTCGACGATCGCCGGACCCGCCAGGGAGGTGCAAAACTCGCCGCGCGGTCTCGTCTGGCCCCCCCTTCCGCACGCCGACAAGGCGGGCTGGGAGCGCGTCCGCAAGGTCGGGCCGTACTTCACCGAGCACACCGCCGCCTGCGGCGCAGGCGACTTCAAGGACAAGCCGGTCCAGATGGGCACCTACCCCTATCCGATCTACAGCGTGTATGCGAGCCAGCCCGAAACCGACGTCTACATGCTGACCAAGGCGCTGATCGAAGGCTATGACGGCTACAAGGACGGCGCGCCGGGCGCCGCCGGGCTCGCCGTCAAGGGGCAAACCAAGAATTGGGCGGTGCCGGTGCACCCGGGTGCGGTCAAGGCGCTCAAGGAGGCCGGCGCCTGGAGCGACGACCAGGACAAGCACAACAAGGCGCTGTTCAAGCGGCAGGAGCTTCTGCTCGCGGCGTGGGCCGATTTCAACAAGGGCAATCCGCCATCCGACCCCGCCAAATTCGCCGAGGAATGGATGAAGGCCCGCAAGGCGGCGCTCGGCAAGGCCGGCATGCCCGATTAGTTCGAGCGGGCCTGCGAATGCGATACCGCATCCAGGCGCAGCTGGACCGGCAACTGCGAGAATTGCCGGGTCAGTAGGCGCTGAGCAGATCGACCTTGGCATTGGCGAGGATCAATCGGCGTGCCAACAGCGCCGACAGGTTCCGCATGATCTTGAGCGATATCTGCGGATGCAGCTGGCTGTAGTCGGCAAATGCCTGGAGCGGCAACTCGAGGCATTTCACCTCGGTGTCCGCCCAGACGTCGGCGCTGCGATGCTGCTCGATGATGGCCATCTCGCCGAACTCCATGCCGGGCCCGAGCGAGGCGAGCCGCACGCCGCTCGGCAGCTTCACGCTGACCATGCCGCTCTGCAGGAAGAACAACGAATTGGCGGGTTCGCCCGCCGCGACGATGCGCTGGCCGACTTCGTAGCGCCGCGTGGTTGACAGCTCCGCCAGCGCGGCGATCTCTTCCGGTGCGAGATCGGCGAGCAGCGCCTGCTCGCCGAGATGGGCGGTCTCCTTCGAGATGGTGAAGCCGCCAAAGCGGTAGATCACCTGGTCCTCGGCCCATTCGATGGCGTCGTCGAGCACTGCAAAGTGCCGGAGCTTCCCGGGATCGGCGACCCGGCTGCGAATGGCGGACCAGACGGCCAAGTCCGCCTCGACGCCGCTGACGATGGCCGTGACGCCGGCATTGCCGAGCACGGTGAACTTTTCGGCGAGCAACTGTGCGCCGGCGGCGGTAAGATCCGGCACCCGGCGAAAATCGAGGATCAGAAGCGGCGCGTTCGGCGGCTCGTTGGCGAGCCGCCGCGTGACGTAGTCGATGGCGGCGAAGTTGAGCGCGCCGACCAGCTCGACGACGCGGATGTCGCCATGCCGCTCGTCGAGGATCTGCTGCTCGTGCGGCTGGCGGCTGCGGCGCGAGGAGATGCCGAGAATGTCGTAGTCGGCGATGATGCAGGTGCGCAGGTCGGCGCTGCGGTTGAGCATGTGCAGGTCGAAACGCGCCGACAGCGCCTCGCACACCTTCAGGCCCCGTACGCTGTTGAAGTGATCGTCCAGCAAAGGCGAAAACGTGCCGAGCCCCATTTGCGACGGCAGTGCCGCGACGATTCCGCCACCGACCCCGCTCTTGGCGGGGATGCCGACGCGGTAAATCCATTCCCCGGCATAGTCGTACATCCCCGAGCTGGTCATCACCGACAGCGTACGCGCGACGATATGGGGCGTCGTCACCTGCACGCGGGTGAGCGGATTGACGCCGCGGTTGGCGAGCGTTGCTGCCATGACGGCCAGATCGCGCGCGGTGACGAGGATGGCGCATTGCCGGAAATAGGTATCGAGCACGGCATCGACGTCGCCCTGCACGACTGAATAGTTGCGCAAGAGCCAGGCGATGGCGCGGTTTCGGTTGCCGGTCTCGGCTTCGGAGGCGTGCACGGCATCGTCGACGCCGAGCTCGCGGCCGGCGAACTGGCTCAGCTTTTCCCGCACGCGCTCGAAAGCGGCGCGACCATCAACCTGATGAATCAGGCCCGAGCAGGCGATAGCGCCGGCATTGACCATTGGATTGAACGGCCGGTTGTCGTTGGTCAGGCGGATTGAGTTGAAGGCGTCGCCGCTCGGCTCGACGCCGATTGCCGCCGACACACGTTCTTCGCCGACCAGCTCGAGCGCCAGCGCGAAAACAAACGCCTTCGATACCGACTGAATGGTGAAAGGCACGGCACAGTCGCCGGATTCATAGACATGGCCATCGATGGTGACGAGGCCGATGCCGAAATGCGCAGGATCGGCTTGCTTTAGCTGCGGGATGTAGTCGGCAACCGCGCCGGAGCCATCCGCTTTGAACTCCTCGTGGCATTCCCTGAGGAATCGCTGCAGCGGCGGCTCGGTGGCGTAGCCGCTGTTTCGGGCAATCGGGTCAGTATGAGTCGTGCGAAAAGTTTGGGCATCCATAGCGCACGAACTCAAGCAATCCGCGTGCCATCAAGGTTCCGCTGAGGGTAAGCGGGAGCGTCACCCGGCTGCGAAATCGGCGGGTTGACGTTGCCGCAGCAGCTTCGCGCAGGCAAACCCGAGCGCGATCATGATGGCGGCCGCCGTCAGCAAGGTCGGGATCTTGCCGGCTTTGTCGAGGCCGAAGCCGTAGGCGATCGGGCCGACGGTCTGCCCCATGAAGAAGAAGAACGAATGCAGCGCCATCGCGGTGGCGCGGGCATCGACCGAGAGCTCGCTTGCGAACACCTGGATGCAGCCGTGGATCATGTAGAAGCCCCAGCCCATCAGCAGCAGGCAAGCGAGCTGCACTTTCCAGTCCGGTCCGAACGCGACGGCAACCAGCTGCATTCCCACCAGCGTTGCGCCCGCGATCATCATGCCGCGCACGCCGAGCCGCGGCAGGAAACGCGAGACCGTCAGGGTGTAGAGCAGACCGCCGACGGCAAAGCCCGCGATCACGATGCCTGATATCGAAAGCCTGGTTTCGCCGAGCGCGAACAGGAACGAGGCGACATAGGGAAACAGGCCGAGCACGCAGCAGCCCTCGATGAACACGGCCGCGTAACAGATTTTTGCGTTCGGATTGGAGAAGATGGTGCGATAACCCTGCCGGACGGCGGATAAATCCGCGCGCGGCGGCCGTGCCAGCGCGGCGCCGCGAAATCCTGCCGCCACCGCGATCGACGAGCCGATCACCAGCACACCGAGCAGCGCCAGCACGCCGCGCCAGCCGAGGAGATCGCCGATCAATCCTGAAAGCGTCGCACCGAGCAGATTGCCCGCCATCGAACCCGCCAGCGTGCGTCCGATCGCGATCTGCCGTTTGTCGGGGCCCACGAGATCGCTGACCAGCGACAGCGAAACCGGGAACACGCCGCCGGAGGCGATGCCGCCGAGAATGCGCGTGATGAACAGCATCTCGTAGGAGCTCGACAGCGCGCCGAGAATGTTGGCGATGCCGAGCAGCACCAGGCAAACGGTCATCAGCCGTGCCTTGCCGAACATGTCGGCAGCGGCGCCCAGCACCGGCTGCACGATGGCGAAAGTGAAGGCGAATATCGCCGAGAAACCGGCCGCGCTGGCGATGCTGACGCCGAACTCGTCGGCGACATGCGGCAACACGGGGTCGAGCGCCCGTGCCGAGAGGCTGGCGGCAAACGTCGTCAGCGCGATGATGTTCAGGGCTGGCGGAAGCGGCGACGTCACCGCGTCGCTTGCTTGGCGAGTGTATCGAACGCCATCAGCCGCTTCACGAGCCCCTCGAACTCGCGCAGCGGCACCATGTTCGGCCCGTCGGAGGGCGCATGGTCGGGATCGGGATGGGTCTCGATGAACACGCCGGCAACCCCGACCGCCACGGCCGCGCGCGCCAGCACCGGAACGAACTCGCGCTCGCCGCCGGATGACGTCCCCTTCCCGCCCGGCTGCTGCACCGAATGGGTGGCATCGAAGATGACGGGCGCGCCGGTGGTGCGCGCCAGGATCGGCAGCGCGCGCATGTCCGACACGAGCGTGTTGTAGCCGAACGAGGCGCCGCGCTCGGTGACGAGCACGTTCGGATTGCCGCCACCGGTGATCTTGGCCACGACATTGGCCATGTCCCAAGGTGCAAGGAACTGCCCCTTCTTCACGTTCACCGCCTTGCCGGTCGCCGCCGCCGCGAGCAGCAGGTCAGTCTGGCGGCAGAGGAACGCCGGAATCTGCAGTACGTCCACGGCCTGCGCCGCTTGCTCGCACTGCGCCGGTTCATGAACGTCCGTCAGCACGGGCAAGCCGAGCGAGGAGCGGATTTCGGCGAAGATCGGCAACGCCTCCTGCAAGCCAACGCCGCGCGCAGCCGAAGCGCTGGTGCGGTTGGCCTTGTCGAACGAGGTCTTGTAGACGAGACCGATCTTCAGGCGGGTGGCGATCTCCTTCAGCGCGCTTGCGACTTCCAGTGCGTGCGCGCGGCTCTCCAGCTGACACGGTCCGGCGATGACCGAGATCGGAAGCTGGTTGCCGAACCGGACCTGGCCGACCGTCACGATGGGGGCTGCGGAGATGTCAGCTTTCACGGGGATGTCCCTGTTTCGCGCGGACCATGCCGGTCCGCGCCCTCACATTCAACCCCGTTCGAGCCCCGAATATCAGGGTTGCGCGGCCGGTTATTTTACGGCCGAGAACGCCGTCGGCACCAAGAGCTGGCTGACGATGTTGTCGATGATCTGGCCGTCCTCCTCGCTCTTGGCGCGGCCTGCGATCCAGTCCGGATCGGTCTGAAAGGCCGTCCACTTCCTTTCGCGGTCGGCAAGCGAGTCCCAGGCGAGGAAATAGGTCAGCTCCTGATTGGAGGTGCCGATCAGCGTCGTGTAGAAGCCGGCCTGCTTGATGCCGTGCTTGTCCCAAACCTTCAACGTGAGCGCATCAAATCGCTTCAGCAGCGCCGGCAGCCGGCCCGGGATACAGCGATAGACGCGCATTTCGATGATCATTGTTGTGTTCCTCCCTGCATCTCATTGGCGACAGCTTATATCGATTGGCGATTGCACTGTCTTGGGAGCGTCCGACATGGCTCCTCTGTGTCGCGACCGTTCGGTAAGCGCCGCAAACGGTATATACGACCAAACTGGGAGATGAAGCGCTATGCCGCGGAAAGCCAAGCGTTCTACCGCCGGTGCAGACAATCCGGAATGGATCAAGGCAGACTTTGAGCGCACAGCGAAGTTTCCTGCCGGCGTTCGCTTGAAGGACTTGAAACCCGGCGACCTTGCCCGAATGCTTGGCAAGCGCGGAGCGCAGAAGGCGCCTGCCAAGAAGTCAGGCTGATCGGACGGTCTAAACCAGCCGGCTCTGCACCACAGCCGCCTGAATGAACGACGCGAACAGCGGGTGCGGCTCGAAGGGGCGCGACTTCAGCTCGGGGTGGAATTGCACGCCTATGAACCAGGGATGGTCCTCGTATTCGACGATCTCCGGCAGCACGCCGTCGGGCGAGAGGCCCGAGAAGCGCAGGCCGTGCTGCTCGAGGCGGTCCTTGTAGGCGGTGTTGACCTCGTAGCGGTGGCGGTGGCGCTCGGAAATCTCGGTGGCGCCGCCATAGACTTCGGAGACGCGGCTGCCGCGCTTCAGCGTCGCGGGATACGCCCCGAGCCGCATGGTGCCGCCGAGATCGCCGGTCCTCGAGCGCTTCTCGAGCTCGTTGCCGCGCAGCCATTCCGTCATCAGGCCGACCAGCGGCTCGGGCGTCGGGCCGAATTCGGTGGAGTTGGCGTTCTCGATGCCGACGAGATTGCGCGCGGCCTCGATAACAGCCATCTGCATGCCGAAGCAGATGCCGAAATACGGCACGTCGCGCTCGCGCGCGAACTGCGCCGCACGAATCTTGCCTTCGGCGCCGCGCTGGCCGAAGCCGCCGGGCACCAAAATGCCGTTGACGTGCTCGAGGAACGGCGCGGGATCCTCGTGCTCGAACACCTCGCTCTCGATCCAGTCGAGATTGACCTTGACCTTGTTGGCGATACCGCCGTGCGACAGCGCCTCGATCAGCGACTTATAGGCATCCTTCATGCCGGTGTACTTGCCGACAATGGCAATGGTCACCGCGCCTTCCGGGTTGCGGACGCGCTCGTTGATGACGTGCCAGCTCTGCAGCGCCGGCGGAATCTTCGGCGTGATGCCGAAGGCGGCCAGCACCTCGTCGTCGAGGCCGGCGGCGTGGTAGGCCTCGGGGACGGCGTAGATGTTGTCGACGTCGCGCGCCTCGATCACGGCGCTTTCGCGGACGTTACAGAACAGGCCGAGCTTGCGCCGCTCCTCCTTGGGGATTTCGCGGTCGGTGCGGCAGAGCAAAATATCCGGCTGGATGCCGATCGAGCGCAGCTCCTTCACCGAGTGCTGCGTCGGCTTGGTCTTCAATTCGCCTGCGCTGGGAATGTAGGGCAGCAGCGTCAGGTGGATGTAGACCGCGTGGTCGCGCGGCAATTCGTTCTTGAGCTGGCGGATCGCTTCGAAGAACGGCAGCCCCTCGATGTCGCCGACGGTACCGCCGATCTCGACCAGCACGAAATCGTACTCGTCGTTGCCGGTGACGACGAATTCCTTGATCGCGTTGGTGACGTGCGGGACCACCTGGATGGTGGCGCCGAGATAATCGCCGCGGCGCTCCTTGCTGATGATGTCCTGGTAGATGCGCCCCGTCGTGATGTTGTCCTGCTTGGTGGCGGGACGCCCGGTGAAGCGCTCGTAATGGCCGAGGTCGAGATCGGTCTCGGCACCGTCATCGGTCACGAATACTTCGCCGTGCTGATACGGCGACATCGTTCCGGGATCGAGGTTGAGATAGGGATCGAGCTTGCGGAGGCGGACCTTGTAGCCTCGGGCCTGCAGGAGCGCTCCGAGCGCCGCCGATGCGAGACCCTTTCCGAGCGAAGAAACCACGCCGCCGGTGATGAAAATGTACCGCGCCATGGGATTCAACCTTTAACGCCGAAAACCCGATTCGCAAAACGAATCGGAAGCCCCGGAAAACTATTTGTGGGCCTGTGGGTGACGTGGAACTTGCAGGCTTATCAAAGCGTTGATGGGCATTCCTGACGCGCCGCGGAAGCCGCTGCGGCGCATACCCACCCTGCTTTATTGCGACCGCGGCGCCTCCGGCGCGGCAGGTGCCTTCTGTTGCTGCTCGTCCGCCTTCTTCAAGGTGTCGAGGACGCCGCCGCTGGTCGGCGGCTGCACCGGTATCGCGCCGCCGGCCGGCGCCTGCTGCGACGCGGGCGTACCGACGATCGAGCTCGGCTTGCGGTCGTAGCTCGCAAGCCAGGACAGGAAGAGGCTGGTGATGAAGAAGCCGACCGCCAACACCGCCGTGGTCCGCGTCAGCAGGTTCGCGGTGCCGCGGCTCGACATGAAGCCGGCGCCGCCGCCCATGCCGAGGCCGCCGCCTTCGGATTTCTGCAGCAGCACCGTGCCGATCAGCACGGCGACGATCATGAGATGGATGACGATAACGACAGTCTGCATTGCGAGCCTTCCGTCACAAGCCGGGAAGCGGCCGAAGAAAGCGGCGCTGGCGACTTAGCGGGTTTCGTGAAGTCGCGCGGTGTTACACGATTGGACCCGGCGTTGTCACCCCCGAGATAGTCGCAGCAAGCGTGATGGCAAGCGCCGTTGGCCGGTCGCCGGTCCGCCCTTGATCGGCTACGGATTTCCACTATAATAGACAAATGGATACTTTAGTAGACGATCTGAGCCAACGCCTGGCGCAGCGAATCCGGCTGGAACGCGACGGCCGCGGCTGGTCGCTGGCCGAGCTTGCCGAACGTTCGGGCGTCTCCAAGGCGACCATCAGCAAGATCGAGCGCGCCGAGGTCTCGCCGACCGCCGTCGTGCTGGTACGGCTCGCCAGCGCCTTCGACCTCACGCTCGCCGGCCTGATGCTGCGCGCCGAGGGCCGGCGCGAGCGCGTGTCGCGCGCCGCCGACCAGCCGGTGTGGCGCGATCCCGAAACTGGCTATCTGCGCAGGCAGGTGTTCAGCCGCCCCGACCATCCCGTCGAGCTCGTCAGGGTGGAGATGCCGGCAAGGCAGCGCGTGACGCTGCCGGCTTCCTCCTACACCCACATCCGCCAGGCGCTGTGGGTATTGTCGGGCTCGCTCGTCATCACCGAAGGGGCAACGCGGCATGTGCTGGCGGCCGGCGACTGCCTCGGCTTCGGTCCGCCTGCAGACACGACCTTCGCCAACGAGTCGAACGCGGCATGCACCTATTTGGTGGCACTGGCGCGGAGCTAGCCGACGATGTCCGAGATCGAACCGGCAGATGCGGTAACGCATCGCGCAAATCAAGCAGGCGCGCGAACCAGGAGGGCAATGGGGTGGACCAAATCGCAATGACTGACATCGACATCAGGCCGCTCGTCCCCTCGCCGGCCATCCGCGCGATGCTCAGCGATCTCTTGATCGAAGCCGTCGCCAATGGCGGTTCGGTCAGCTTCATGCACCCGTTGTCGCGAGAGACCGCGGACAGATTCTGGGAGAATGCGCTGGCCGCAGCGGCGCGTGGCGACCGCATCGTTCTCGGCGCCTTCGATGGCGATCTGCTGGTGGGAACGCTGACGCTGGCGATGGACGTTTCGCAAAACCAGCCGCACCGCGCCGAGCTCGTCAAGATGATCACCCGGCTCAGTCACCGCGGGCGCGGCGTGGCGACTGCGCTGCTGCGCACGATCGAGCAGATTGCCATCGAGCGCGGACGCACGCTGCTCGTGCTCGACACCGCCACCGACGGCGGTGCGGCGCCGCTCTACGAATCCGTGGGCTTCACGCTCGCAGGCGAAATTCCGGACTATGCCTTCAAGCCGCATGGCGGGCTCACCGGCACGAAAATCTACTGGAAGCGCATCGCGGTCGCCGAGATTGAGCCTGCGGCAATCGCCAGGAACTCCGACGCTTTCAAGCTCGCGCCGCCGACTAGCGCACCGTTGACGTCGGCGACCCCCATCAGCTCCAGGGCATTCGACGGCTTGACCGAGCCGCCATAGAGGATGCGGATTTTACCGCCTTCCTCTTTGAAGCGATCGCTCAGAACACCCCGGATGAAGCGATGCACTTCCTCGACATCTGCCCTCGTCGGCGTCAGCCCGGTGCCGATCGCCCAGACCGGCTCGTAGGCGACGACCAGATTGGCTGACGTCGCGGCGTCCGGCAGCGAGCCGGCAAGCTGCTTGCCGCAGACATCGAGTGTCTGGCCGGCATCGCGCTGGGCCCGCGTCTCGCCGATGCAGACGATCGCGGTCGCGCCGGCGCGCCAGGCGGCTTCCGCCTTCTGTCGCACCAGGGCATCGCTCTCGCCATGGTCGGCGCGGCGCTCGGAATGGCCGACGATGATGGCGCTGGCGCCGACGTCCTTGAGCATTTCGGCGGAGAGGTCGCCGGTATGGGCGCCCGAGGCATTCGGGTGGCAATCCTGCGCGCCGACGGCGACGCCCTTGCCTTTCGCCTTCTCGGCGAAAGCTGCGACCAGGGTGGCCGGCGGGCAGACCAGCAAGTCCGCCTTGCCGGCAAAGGCGCCTGCCCCGGCCAGCATCGCGTCGAATTCGGCCGTGGAGGCCTGCAACCCGTTCATTTTCCAGTTGCCGGCGATCAGCGGCCGGATGCCATCGTTCATGTTAATTTCCTGACAGTTTGCGCCGCTTGGCTAGCAGAGCGCCGCGAATTCGGCCATATCGACCCCCACACGATCCCCTGCCCGTTAACCGCTTCAATTGGCCCACGGGGTCGTAGTTGCGGCGCGGTCACGGCCACTTTATGATGCGTTATCAACCCGGTGACGCCCTTTTTGCGGAATTCGCTCCTGGTTCCGCATGGGCTCGTTCCGGTTCCCTCCTGCCAACAAGTTGGACAAATGCTTCGAGGAATACGCAAAGCCTCATCAAACTGGCTCGGCAAAGCCGTGATGGCCGTGGTGATGGGCGTCTTGATCGTCAGTTTCGCCGTCTGGGGCATCGCCGACATATTCAAGGGATTCGGCCAGTCGAAACTCGCCACCATCGGCAGCACCGAGATTTCGATCGAGGCCTTCCGCCAGATCTACACCGAGCGCCTGCAGCAGATGAGCCGCCAGTTCGGCCGCCCGCTCACGCAGGAGCAGGCGCGCCTGTTCGGGCTCGACCGCCAGGTGCTGCAGCAGACGATCGCGGAAGCCGCCCTCGACGAGGAAGCGCGACGCATGGGGCTCGGGGTATCCGATGCCGAGACCCTGCGGGTGATCCACAACGATCCCAACTTCAAGGGCGTCAACGGCCAGTTCGACCCGAACCGCTTCGCAGCACTGATCCGCCAGGCCGGCTACTCCGAGCAGCGCTATCTCGCCGAACAACGGAAGGTGTCGCTGCGCCGCCAGATCACCGGCACGATCTCCGCCGGGATCGAGCCGCCGAAGCCCATGCTCGACGCCATCACGCGCTACCAGAACGAGCAGCGCTCGATCGACTACATCAAGCTCGACGCGGCTCAGGCCGGCACCATCGATCCGCCCTCGCCCGAAACGCTCGCCGCCTATTTCGAGGAGCGCAAGGTCCAGTTCCGCGCGCCCGAATACCGCAAGCTGTCGTTCGCGATGATCACGCCGGAGGAGATCGGCAAATGGAGCGCCGTGTCCGACGAGGAGGCCAGGAAGCTCTACGACGAGCGCAAGGACAAGATAGGCACGCCCGACAAGCGCGAGGTCTCGCAGATCGTCTTCCCCACCATGGAGGAAGCGACGACCGCGCGTAACCGCCTCGGTGCGAGCTTTTCCTTCGAGGATCTGGCGAAGGAACGCGGGCTCAACCCGCCCGACTACGATCTCGGCCTGATCGCAAAATCCGCGATCATCGACCCGGCCATCGCGGATGCGGCTTTCGCGCTGCCCTCGGGCGAGGTCAGCCAGCCGGTGCAGGGCCGCTTCGGCGTCGCGCTGGTCAAGGTCGGCACGATCGAGCTGGGCTCCACGCCGAGCTATGAGAGCGTGGCGGAGACCATCAAGAAGGAGATCGCGACCGCCAACGCCCGCGCCAAGGTCAACGAGTTGCAAGGCAAGATGGAAGACGAGCGCGGCGGCGGCGCCAGCATCGTCGAGGCCGCGCAGAAGCTCGGGCTGACGGCCGTGACCATCGACGCCGTCGACCGTTCCGGGCGCATGCCGAACGGCCAGCTCGTCGCCAACGTCCCGCGCGGACTCGACGTGGTCTCGCAAGCCTTCAACAGCGACGTCGGCGTCGACAACGATCCGATCCAGTTCCAGGGCGGCTATGTCTGGCACGAGGTGCTCGGCATCACGCCGTCGCGCGAACGCCCGCTCGACGAGGTGCGCGACCAGGTCGAGGCGAAATGGCGCGAGGACCAGATTGCAAGCCGCCTGCGCACCAAGGCGGCCGAAATGGTCAAGAAGCTCGAACAGGGCGGCAGTCTCGCCGAGGAGGCGGCCGCGGTCGGAGCGAAGGTCGAAAGCGCGAAGGATTTCAAGCGCGAAGCTTCCGTCGCCGGCGCGCCCTCCAGCGCGATCACCGCGGCGTTCCGCACGGCGAAGGACGGCGTCGGCCAGAGCGGATCGGGGAGCGAATGGACCGTGTTCAAGGTCACCGGCGTCACAGTGCCGCCGGTCGACATGGCCTCCGACGAGGTCAAGAAGCTGCAGGACACGCTGCAGCGCGGATTGGCCGACGAGCAGGTCGCGCAATACGTGACCAAGATCGAGAAGGTCATCGGCACCAGCATCAACCAGGCCGCCTTCGCGCAGGTGACGGGCGCCAACCAGCAGTAACCGAGCATGATCAGGAAAGTGGGCACCGGTTCTCCGACCATGATCATGCTCCACTAGCGTCTTGAAAGTGGGGCGATGGACGACCTGAAATCGATTATCGGCAAGGTCGCGACCGGCGCGACGCTGTCGCGTGACGAGGCGGCCACCGCCTTCGACGCCATGATGTCGGGCGAAGCCACACCCTCGCAGATGGGCGGGCTCCTGATGGCGCTGCGCGTGCGCGGCGAAACCGTCGACGAGATCACGGGTGCGGTGGCGGCGATGCGCGGCAAGATGCTGAAGGTGCAGGCGCCACCCGACGCGATCGACGTGGTCGGCACCGGCGGCGACGGCTCGGGCTCGGTCAATGTCTCGACCTGCGCCGCATTCATCGTTGCCGGAAGCGGCGTGCCCGTCGCCAAGCACGGCAACCGCGCGCTGTCCTCGCGCTCCGGCGCGGCCGACGTCCTGGCCTCGCTCGGGGTCAAGATCGACCTCACCCCGGAAAAGGTCGGCCGCTGCGTCAAGGAAGCCGGCATCGGCTTCATGTTCGCGCCCGCGCATCATCCGGCGATGAAGAATGTCGGCCCGACCCGCGTCGAGCTTGCCACCCGCACCATCTTCAACCTGCTGGGTCCGCTGTCCAACCCGGCCGACGTGAAGCGGCAGATGGTCGGCGTGTTCTCGAAACAATGGGTGCAGCCGCTGGCGCAGGTGCTGAAGAATCTCGGCTCGGATTCGGTCTGGGTGGTGCACGGCTCCGACGGCCTCGACGAGATCACCCTCAGCGGCCCTACCTCCGTGGCGGCGCTGGAAAACGGCAACATCCGCACCTTCGAAGTGACGCCGGAGGATGCCGGCCTCACCCGCTCCTCGCCGGGCTCGCTGAAGGGCGGCGATGCCGACGCCAATGCGGTGGCGCTGCGCAGCGTGCTGGAGGGAATCCCGAGCGCCTACCGCGACGTCGCGCTGCTCAATGCCGCCGCGGCGCTGATCGTGGCCGGCAAGGCGAGGGACTTGAAGGAAGGCGTCGCAATCGGCGCCAAAGCGATCGACAGCGGCGCCGCCGCCGCCAGGCTGAAGCAGCTCATCGCGGTATCCAACGGCTGAGGTCCGGCGATGTCCGACATCCTGCAGAAGATCGAGAGCTACAAGCGCGAGGAGATCGCCACCGCCAAGCGCGAACATCCGCTTGCCGGCGTCGAGGCGCGCGCCAAGGCGGCGCCCGCCCCGCGCGGCTTCGTCCGTGCGATCCGCGACAAGCTCGCGCGCGGCGACTATGCGCTGATCGCCGAGGTGAAGAAGGCCTCGCCCTCCAAGGGCCTGATCCGCGCCGATTTCGACCCGCCGGCGCTGGCGAAGGCCTATGAGGCCGGCGGCGCGGCCTGTCTTTCGGTGCTGACCGACACGCCCTCCTTCCAGGGCCATCTCGATTTCATGGTGGCGGCGCGCGCTGCCACCAATCTGCCGGTGCTGCGCAAGGATTTCATGTTCGACACCTACCAGGTGGCGGAAGCGCGCGCCCACGGCGCCGACTGCATCCTGATCATCATGGCGGCGCTCGACGATGCGGCCGCTGTCGACATCGAGGATGCGGCGATCGCCCATGGCATGGACGTGCTGATCGAGGTTCACGACCGCACCGAGCTGGACCGCGCGCTGAAACTCCGCTCGCCGATGATCGGCGTCAACAACCGCAACCTGCGCACCTTCGAGACCACGCTGGAAACCAGCGAGGCGCTGGCGCCGCTGATCCCGCGCGACCGGCTGATGGTCGGCGAAAGCGGCATCTTCACGCCGGCCGATCTGGCGCGGCTGCAACGCGTCGGCATGTCGACCTTCCTGGTCGGCGAAAGCCTGATGCGGCAGGCCGACGTTGCCGCCGCCACGCGCGCCCTGCTGACCCGCACCGATGCGCCGCGGGCAACCGGAACGCGCTGAGCGATGGCGAAAAAATCCGACGAGGCAGGCCGCGCCCTCACCCACATCGACAGCAAGGGCGAGGCGCGCATGGTCGACGTCTCGGCCAAGCCCGCCACCGAACGCGTCGCCGTCGCCGAGGGGCGCGTCGTCATGAGCAAGGCGACGCTCGAGCTGATCGTCTCCGGCAATGCGAAAAAGGGCGACGTGCTCGGCACCGCGCGGATCGCCGGCATCATGGCGGCGAAGCGCACCTCGGAGCTGATCCCGCTCTGCCATCCGCTGGCGCTGTCCAAGGTCGAGCTCGACATAGCGCCGGACGACAAGCTGCCGGGCTGCATCGTCCGCGCAACGGTCAAGGTCACCGGCCCGACCGGCGTCGAGATGGAGGCGCTCACCGCCGTCTCGGTCGCCTGCCTGACCGTCTACGACATGGTGAAGGCGGTTCAGCGCGACATCCGCATCGAGGGCATCCGCCTCGTCGAGAAGACGGGCGGCAAGTCCGGGCATTTCCGCGCCGGGGATTGAAGCGCCCCGGGACCGGCGCCGTGGCGCCGGCCCCGCGCACGGCCGCGCGGCTACTTCAACGACGTGTTGATCGAGGTGAACTTGCCCTTGATGTTGCTGCCGAGCCCGTTCACGACCGCGATGATCGCGAGCGCGATGCCGGCGGCGATCAACCCGTATTCGATCGCGGTGGCGCCGGATTCGTCGGCGAGAAATTGATTGAACTTGCTCATGTCTGTCGCACTCCATTACTCGCACCTAACGCAAGCACCTCCCGCAATTGCCGTGCCATCGGACCGCTGCGCGGTTCCAACGACTTAGATGGTTAAGCCCCGATTGATGCGGCCGATACCCGGCATTTGATTCCACTTCGCCCGGCATTTTCTGCATTCGCGCCGTCAGCCGCTCACCATTCATTAACCAGACTTCCTAACCGCAACTCCACGTCGCTGTTGTAGCTGTGTCGTTTGCGGGAGTTGCGACACCCGCTTCCGGCATTCCTCCTCGCAACGACCTGACCATGAGAGAAGACGTTCCCGCATCTGCCAGCCTCGCAGCCGTCCTTCGCGGCGGTCCGATCCGCTGGCTCGTGTTCGGCGGCATGCTGCTGATGGCGGCGATCGCGGTCGGCGCGACGGTGATGGCCGGAAACTTCCGCGAACGCGCCCTGCACAATGCCGGGCGCGAGCTGGAAAACACGGTGCTGCTGTTGGCGCGCCATTTCGACCAGCAGCTCGAGGATATCCAGGTCGTCCAGAACGACCTGATCGACCATATCCGCGCCAGCGGCATCGTCACCGCGGAGAGCTACAAGCACCAGATGTCGACCGAGGCGACCAACCGCCTGCTCGTCTCGAAGCTGAGCGCGCTGTCCTATGTCGGCGGCATCCACCTGTTCGACGACGAAGGCAGGCTGATCAACACGACCGCGGCATGGCCGGCGCCGCCGGTCAATGTGGCCGACCGCCCCTATTTCCGCGCCTTCAAGTTCGACCCCGACTCGCCGGAAGTGATCGTCGAGCCCCTCTACAGCCGCATCACGGGAATCTGGACCACTGTGATCGCACGCAAGGTAGTCGGAGCGAGCGGCGAATTCATCGGCATGGTCGGTCGCGGCATCGAATCCGACCTGTTCGCGAAATTCTTCGCCACCGTCGCGTTCACGCCGGGTTCGGCGATTGCGATTCATCATCGCAACGGCACGCTGCTGGCGCGGCACCCGCATTTGCCCGAGATGATCGGCAAGAACTTCAAGCGCGGTCCCGCCCTCCAGCAGCGGGTGTTCGAACAGGCCTCGAGCTCCTCGCGCCTGACCAGCCCGCTCGACGGCAAGGACCACCTGATCGCCTCGCGTGCGCTCGAGCGCTTCCCGATGGTGGTCGTCGCCAGCACCACCACCGAAGCGGCGCTCGCCGACTGGCGCGAGCAGATCGCCCTGCTGGTCGCGGTGTCCAGCGCCTCGGTTCTGGCGATCGCCGCCCTGCTCTTCCTCGTGGTGCGCAAGCTGTCGTTTCAGCACCGGCAGCAAAAGCGCCGCCTGACGCTGGAGAAGCAGCGCCTCGACACCGCCGTCAACAACATGACGCAGGGGCTGTTGCTGTTCGATTTCTCGCAGCGGCTGGTGATCTGCAACGATCGCTACATCGAGATGTACGGACTTTCGGCCGCCGTGATCAAGCCCGGCTGCAGCTTCCGCGAAGTCATCGCCCACCGCAAGGCAACCGGATCGTTCGTCGGCGACGTCGATCACTATGTCGCACGCGTTCTGCGCGACATCGGAACGCGCAATGCCATGGTGATCGAGACGCCCGACGGCCGCTCGATCCAGGTGGTCAACGAGCCGCTGGCCGACGGCGGCTGGGTCGCCACCCATGAAGACATCACCGAACGCCGGCAAACCGAGGAGCGCATCACCCACCTCGCCCATTACGATGCCCTGACGGACTTGCCGAACCGCGCCTTGTTCCACGAGCGGATCAAGCGCGAGCTGCCGCATGCGAGCGCTTACCGGCAGCTGGCGGTGCTGTATATCGACATCGACGAGTTCAAGAGCGTCAACGACTCGCTCGGCCATCTGATCGGCGACGAGCTCCTCAAGGCGGTATCCCGGAGCCTCAACGGCTGCGTCCGCGAAGCTGATTTCGTCGCCCGCCTCGGCGGCGACGAGTTCGCGATCTTGCAGACGGGCGTCGCCGACATCGAGGACGTCGAAGGTCTGGTGGCGCAAATCTATGCTACGATCCGCACGCCCTATGACTGCCTCGGACACCAGGTTTCCACCGACGCCTCGATCGGCATTGCGCTGGCGCCGCAGGACGGCTGCGATCTCGATCAGATCCTCAAGAACGCGGACCTTGCGATGTATGCGGCAAAGGCCGCCGGCCGCCGCACCCACCGCTTCTTCGAGCCCGCGATGGAGGCCCAGGTTCGCGCCCGCCGGCAACTGGAAACCGACTTGCGCCAGGCCATCGCCGATGGCGGCTTTGAGGTCTATTACCAGCCGTGCCTCGGCCTGCAGGACGGCGCCATTACCGGCTGCGAGGCATTGGTGCGCTGGCGCCACCCGGAGCGCGGCCTGGTCTCGCCGGCCGACTTCGTGCCGATCGCGGAAGAGACCGGCCTGATCAACCCGCTCGGCGAATGGGTGCTGGCCACCGCCTGCATGGAAGCGGCGCATTGGCCCGACGACGTCAAGCTGGCGGTGAACGTCTCGCCGGTGCAGTTCAAGAGCGGCACGCTGGCGCTCAAGGTGATCGCGGCGCTGGCGGCATCCAACTTGCCGGCAAGCCGGCTCGAACTCGAGATCACCGAAGCGGTGTTGATCCGCGACGACGACGCGGCGCTCACCATCCTGCACCAGCTGCGCGAGATCGGCGTGCGGATCGCACTCGACGATTTCGGCACCGGCTATTCGTCGCTGAGCTACCTGAAGCGCTTCCCCTTCGACAAGATCAAGATCGACCGCTGCTTCATCACCGACATCGACGAGCCCGACGGCTCGGCCGGAATCGTGCGCGCGGTGATCGGCATCGCCGCCGAACGTCAGATGACGACCACGGCCGAAGGCGTCGAGACCGGGCAGCAGCAGCGCATCCTGCGCGAGCTCGGCTGCTCGGAGATGCAGGGCTACCTGTTCAGCGCGCCGAAGTCGGCGGACGCAATCAGGGAAATGCTGGTGGCGCATCGGGCGAGCCCGGCGGCCGCGGACGGCGCGCGCAAACAGCGGCCGGCGAAGGTATTTTGAGAGTCCGGGAAGGTTCGGCGCCGTCATTGCTGTGAAGGCGTGGAAAGACATGCGCTCTCATTCTCACGGCGCGAATTCGCCTGAGTTTTGCATCTTCGTTTGCCCCCTCTTGAATAGAGGGCGCGGAGAAGGCCGGGCGCCGGCTGCGCCCGCAGCACCGTGTGCAACGGTAGTAAGAAAACGCACACGGATTTGACAGGTACAGCCAGGACATCCCGACCTTCCCCGCGC
>NZ_JBQTHN010000105.1:0-42305 GCF_052389815.1 Bradyrhizobium sp.
CATCGCGGCCGCAATCCAGCGATTTCGCCGACACCGGGATCAGCATCTCCGCACCGAATTTCTGCGCCTGGTTGAAGGCGCGCCCGGCCAGCGCCTGGCCGGAAATGCCGGTGGGAAAGCCGAGATAATTTTCGATGCGGGCGCTGGCGCCGGCCTGCCCGCCGAAGGCGCGCGAATCCAGCACCGCGACCGACAATCCCTCGGAAGCCGCATACACCGCGGTGGCGAGCCCCGCGGGCCCGCCGCCGACCACGGCGACGTCATAGAGCCTGTCATGCGCCTGCACGCTGATCATGCCGAGCGCCATCCCGAGCGAAACCTCGGACGGATTCTTCAGCACGCTGCCGTCGGGACAGACGACCAGCGGCAAGTCGCTGCGCGCTGCGGCGTAGCGCGCAACGAGATCGGCGGCGTCCTTGTCGGCTGCCGGATCGAGCACATGATGCGGCTGGCCGTTGCGCGCCAGGAAATTCTGCAGCCGCGCCATGTCGCCGAGCGCCTCGCTGCCGATCAGCACGGGGCCGCCGACGCCGCCCTGGATCAGGCTGACGCGGCGCAGGATCAGCGCGCGCATGATGCGCTCGCCGAGATCGGCCTCGGCCACCAGCAGCGCGCGCAATCTCTCCGGCGCAATCAGCAGCGTCTCGACCTCGCCCTCGGCATGCCCGTCGACCAGCGCGACGCGGCCGGAAAGCTGGCCGATCTCGGCCAGAAATTGTCCCTCGCCCTGGTCGACGATCGGCGTGACATTGCCGAGCCCGTCGCGATGGGTGACGGCGACGGTGCCCTTGAGCACCACGAACATGCCGGGACCGGGCTTGCCGGACTCGAACAGCAGTTCGCCATGCCCGTAGCGGCGCACCTCGCCGAAGCGGCGCATGCGCTCGATTTCCTGCACCGTCAGCACAGGGAAGGTCTGCTCGTACCTGGCGAAGGAAACGGTGCCGCGGAGCGGGTTCGCACTACCGACGTCTGCCATGCCGCACCCCGCTTGCCCTAACCCGAGCCTTGTTCTTCGTTGGCGTCATCCGGGGAGGCTTTGTGGCTTGCGGAAGATGCGGCGGCGTCTCGCCCGCGCGCCTGCGATTTGCGCCGCTTGAGATTTTCGCGCAGCGCCAGCTTCAGCCGGTCGGCCCGTGAGGAATTCTTGCCCTGGTCGTCCTGCTTCATGGGTATCCGCGATTGCCTCTCGCCTCCCCGGCAATATGGCGTGTCGATCCGATGAGGCAATCGCCGGTCACGCGACGTGGAACCGGATCGGCCCGCCAGGCGGGCACGGCTGGCTTACGGGCACAAAGAGGCGCCTTTCGGCCCAATTTCGTGGCCCCGCCGTGCTCCCGCATGCTTGCGCGTGGGGGGTCGTTGTGGCAAGAACCGGCCGCCCGCCGGGGCCGTGCGCGGCCGATTCTGTATTTCCCCGGGCATATGCTGCCGTAGCTCAGTGGTAGAGCACTCCCTTGGTAAGGGAGAGGTCGACAGTTCAATCCTGTCCGGCAGCACCAGTCGGGCTCGCTTGGCGAGCCTCGCAGGTCATCCCACGATCACAAGAGAGCCGCGAGATCGGGAGGGGTCTCCCCTCAAACCGAAATATCGAAAACAACCCCATGCAAAGTAGAAACCATCGCCTTCGCGGTCACTCGACCTTGGCGTCGTCCCGAAATTGCACGAGTTGCTGCAGGGTGCGCAGCACCCCGCCTTCGCTCTTCGCGGCCGAGCCGGTCGCCACAGTGGTGCCGGCTTTTTGCGCGAGATTCGCGGGTGTTTGGTGACCGACAAAAAGGGTGACCGCCACGGCCATCACCACGACGTAAAAGGCGAACATGCCGCCGATCCATGTCCAGGAAATCGAGCGGTCGACGGGGGTCAGGCTTTCGATCAATCGGCGCATCGGTGCCTCCTGATGGAGCGAATTTGCGGGCGGTATTAGCCCGTAAGTCCCCGGGGACATGTGATGCGCTTCACACTTTAAGACATTGGGGAAACAAGCAATCGTGACCGGGCCGGAATTCAAGCAGCTCCGAATCGACCTCGGCGAAGCGATCGGCCGGCCGCTCACCGCCGCCGACATGGCCAAGCTCTGCGGCCTGCCCCAGGCCGGCGGGGCCGACACCATCCGCCGCTGGGAGGTCAAGGGGCCGATCGGGCCGGTGGCCGAGCGGCTGCGCATTCTCGCCATGGCGAGCGAGCGCTATCCGATCCTGGAAAAATTCAACGTGTTCGATCGCCACGACGTCAACGAAAAGGACCGGCCCGCGCTGCGCGCCGAATTCCGCAACAGGCTGCGCGAGGAGGTGCTGGAGCGGCTGGGATAACGCCATCGAAAGCGTGATGGTGTGTTTGGTTGAATCGGTTGTCCGGCAGACTCGGTTCACCTCTCCCTTCGGGAGAGGTCGATTTGCGAAGCAAATCGGGTGAGGGGATCCGCTCTCACGAGGGACCGTGACCCCTCACCCGGCGCTGCGCGCCGACCTCTCCCAAAGGGAGAGGTGGTCTCCCAATGCCGCTCCAGTTCAACCTCAACTCATCATGCTTTAGCTCGCCGTCTCCGCGCGCGCGGCAACCCATCCGAACATGTGTCGGCCGAACAAGCCGCCGATGCCGCCGAAAAGGATTGCCGTGCCGACGCTCCACATCAGGATCATCACGCTGGCATCGGTCGAATGAAACAGCGACAAGGCGGTCGCCGTGATCGCAGCGACTGCAATGCTGCCCATGAAAGCAACCGTGGTTGGGCGCACCAATGCCGCGTAGCGCAGCATCACCAGCATCGCGAGCGACAACGGCAAGCTCGCCAATACCAGCGTCGCGAAACATCGCGCAGCCTCCCCGGGGTCGATGCCGTCGGGGCCGATGGCGACCCATTGGGTCATGCACTGATAGCCGATGTTGGACAGCCATATCACCAGAGGCGGGGCGGGCAACAACAACCAAAGCCTGGATCGATCGGGCAGGCTGATGAGGAAAGCGGCGACCGCCGCGAGGATGCCCGTCAGCATCGATGCGGCCATGCTGGCGGCAAAGGCCGGCTCGCGCAGCCGCTGGAGGAGGTCCGGCCGTATTCCCTGGTTGACCGCCAGAAGCGTCAGGACAAGGGTACCGAGCATCAGCCAGCAGGCGGCCCGGAACAGCGGTGGCCGCAAGCGCCGCACCGGCTTCATTTCCGCCGCCAGGGATCTGATGAGTTCGTCGGTGGTGATCATGGTTTACGTCCGGCCGAGCATTTTTCGGAGACTCTTCAGCGCGCGATGAACGCTTATCTTGAGCGAATCGACCGATGCGCCGCTCTCTCCCGCAGCTTCCTTCAACGACAATTGCCTGATCTTCAGCAGGCGGACCGCCTCCCGTTGCGCGCGGGGAAGCTTGTCGATCGCCTGCTCGAGATCGCGCATCTGCAGGAAATTCTCTGCATCTCCATTCGCTGCAGACCCGGCAAAGGTTTCATGTTCCGGCAGCAGCGGAACTTCCTGGTTCAGTTTGCGCCCTTGCCGACGCAGGCGGTCGATGCAGCGCCGATCCGCAATGGCCACCAGCCAGGGAGCAAAGGGGCGCGTGGGATCGTAAGTGTGCCTGATCGAGTGGATCGTCAGCAGGATGTCCTGCACCGAATCCTCGACATCGCTCCTGTCGCGATGGCGGCGCGACGCCAGCGCGCGCAGGTAAGGCGTCACCTCGCGCAACAGCCGATGATAGGCTCGCTGGTCGCCGTCCTGGGCCCGGGCCATCAGAATGGACCAGTCGATATCGCGGGCCTGGAGTTCCGGCCCCTCGCTCTCGCCGCCGTCCCTGGCGACGAGCCGCAGCGGCGGGACACGATTGCCGGAATCCGCGATCATGGCGCCTTGTTTGCCTTGGTGGCTTCGCCAGCGATCCTCGCGAACACGGCATCCAGCTCGCCCGCGAGCGACTTGAGGGCGCCGCTGGCCTCATCTGCGTAAGGCGCAAACACGGTGGACGGGCGCTTGTAGGATAATGTCGCGGTACCGTCGGGATTCTCCGTGACATAAAAGCGTATCGGAGCCTCGATGCCTGCCGCGACGCTTGCAGCGAGCATTCGCCGGGCGAAGTCGTTGCGAAACACGCCGACGACACGATTGCCCGGAATGGCGATCCCGGCGGCCTTCGCGCCATCCGACGCGCTGGCCGACGTCACCGCGGCCATCTTTTCGGCCTTGATTGCCGCTTCCAATCGTTCCGAAAGGATCGCGAACGGATATCGGGTATCGATGACCTCCCAGCCCTGGCGCGGAGCCACCGTGCCGGCCATCGCCGCCGAAGCGGCGAACGAGATCGCTGCAATCGCCAGGATCATTCGAAACATGGAAACCTCCCGCTTCCGGGTGGCTGCTTCACAGCCGCGTTGTCACGGACACCAGCCAATCGGGCATCGCGTTTGTCAGCGCGGTCTCGACCACCTTGTCGAGACCGGTAACGATGAAAAGGCCGATGCCGACCAGCGCGGCGCCCATCAGCGGCTTGCCCACCCGCGACACCTCGCCCATCCAGTCGCGGCGCGCGAGAATCGCCCGCCGCGAGCCATAGGCGAGCAGCAGGATCGGCGTCACTGCGCCGAGGGCGAAGGCCGACATCGTCAGCGCGGCGGAACCGAGATTCTCCCCCTGCGCCGCCAATCCGACCGCCGCTCCAAGCGTCGGACCCGAGCAGGGCGACCAGACGATGCCCAGCAAGGCCCCGAGAGCGAACTGGCCCCCTAGCCCTCCCGAGGGCTGGAGCCGATCGAGCATGGTTTGGCCCCTTGCCGCGATGGGTGCCGCAAGGGATGCAACAAGGCCCTGAAGCGCGGGGACAAGAAGTACGATTCCCGCCGCGGCGAGAAGCACGGCAACGGCCAGGCGCACGGCCGACGGATCGATCCTGACGCTGAAGCCGATGGAGGCCAGCGCGATCCCGACGCCGGCAAACGAGGTTGCCAGGCCGGCGGCAAGCGCCAGCGGCCCCCACGCGTGCCGCTCGATCGCCCCGAACAGCACGATCGGCAGGATCGGCAGCACGCACGGCGACAGGGTCGACAAGCCGCCGGCGGCATATCCCAGTGCGAGGTTGGCCGGCACTTCAGAAGGCCTTGGCGACCAGCGCGCCGATCGACCTGGCATCGGTGTCGCCTGTCGAGCGGCCCACCTCGCTGGTTCCACGGAACACGATCAGCGTGCTCTGGTTTTGGACGCGAAGCTGCCTCAGGGCGTCCTTGCCGGTGTCGAAATCCACCTCGTAAACGACCAGATCGGGGCGATCCTTCCGGATTTGCTCCACGATCGGCCGTTGCCGCTTGCAGGTCGGGCACCACGGTGCGGTAACATCGACAAGTATGGCTTTACCTGCGGCCTGGGAGGCCTGAAACGCCTTGGCATCGAACGGCTGGCCTGCCCACGCGAGCGCCGGCAGCATGCATATCCCCGCGATCAGCAACGCTGCCCTGATCTTCCCGAACATCGTGAATTATCCTCCGCTGGACATGGCCCGCACCGGGCCCTGACGCAGTATTCGGCGGAGGGGGAGGAAAGGTTACAGCTCGCCGGAAAATCTTTTCTCCGACGAGGCGTCCTGGCGGGGCAGGCATGCGCCCGTTACGTGTCGATTAGATATTCGATCAGCCTGGTCGCCGAGGGAGCCGACCAATCGGCGGCGCCCGGCATGTACCCGACGATCAGTCCCGAAGCCGTGATCGCGTAGGTGATGGGCATGCCATACAAGGCAAAGGGCGCCTTCCTGAGGTTGCCGCGGTCCGAATAGGCAGCGTACCCGTGGGGATCGAGGAAGATCGGAAGCGCTGTGATACCAAGCGAGTCGACAAACCGAGCAACTGTTCGCCGATCGCCACGATCTGCGGAAACCGCCAGTATCTGCAACCTGCCTCGCCACGGACCTCGAGCCAGTTGATCCAGGATGGGCAACTCCCTTCGGCAGGCAGCACACCAGGAGGCCCAGAAATTCAGGAGAATCGGCCTGCCTCGCAACGAGGTCAGATCGAGTGTGCCGCCTTCGAGCCGGAACAACCTGAGCGACGGCACCCGCTGCTGCGGCTGGACGATTGCGAACTGATATCCACCGGAGGAGAACTGTGGGACTTCGCGCTCGGGCGCAGCCGCCGCAGCGCCGCGCATCGACACGGCACCCGTGGCCAAGATCGATAGCAGCAGGTCCCGACGCGAAACGAGAACGCTGGCGTCGTGTTTCGTGCCCGTACGACACGTTTTCGCGGACAGCACCAAATGCCTCAACCGATTTCCTGAACGACGAGCGAGGGCGATACGGCCGGAACCGCCGGCCGGAATGCGATGAACGGAAGAAGCGGGTTCGGCAGCCAATACATCCAACCGACGAACGGCTCCCGCATGCCGTTGGGCAGGCGGAGATCAAGCCACACGTAGAGAAACTTGTAGACACACAGCCCAGGCACCCAATTCGGCCGAAGGTACTCGGTCTTCAGACATTTTCGACTTATGTAATAGTTGCCTTCGAACGGGGTAATGTCCCAGAGGCCGAGCCGGCCCTCTGCGATCACCTCGCCGCTCGGTTGGTGGATGATGCGAATTGATTTTGCCGATCGCATTGGACACTGCCTCGTCGCGAAGATTGACCAGCCGGGCGCACGCGTCTCGCCGAATAGATCTTCGCGCCGGCTTGGCACAAGGTTACGCTGCGATGTCTGTTTCGTGAAAAGCAGCCGACAAGGACGACCGGAAGCGCGCATCTCCGTGGCGCCTTGGTGAACGACCCCAGTGGCCGGGTAGTTTAAGACTTCATTAGGCACAATAAATGGTTTGAGCGCCGATGCGGTGCGTTTCCGGACACGGCGGGCGCGCGGTCACCGCATGTTAGTCAAGGGCCAATTAACTCTCCGGCATGGATGTGCGCCGCGCGCGGCGCCTGGAATGACCGGGGACTGCAAATGAAGAAGATCCTGCTCGCCGCCGTGGCCGTCGCCGCGCTCGCCGCCGCCATGCCCGCTGCCGCCGCCGATCTCGGCGCGCGCTACAACTACAACAAGGCACCTAGCTATGCCGCGCCGATCTGGACCTGGACCGGCTTCTATGTCGGCGCGCATCTCGGCGGCGCCTTCGGCAACGACAACAATTTCGGCGGGCTTGCGCTCAGCGACAGCGACGCGCGCTTCATGGGGGGCGTGCAGGCCGGCGCCGACTGGCAGTTTTCCGGCAACTGGGTGGTCGGCGCAGAAGGGCAATACAGCTGGCTCAGCCGCAACAACGCCAGCGCCGTGTTCCCCGGCGGCTATGTCTACAGCAACGACCAGCGCGGTCTCGGCTCCATCACCGCCCGCCTCGGCTACTCCTTCGGACCGGCGCTGGCCTATGTGAAGGGCGGCTACGCCTATGCCGATAACCGCGACATCGTCACCCTCGGCGGCGTGCCGATCGCCTTTGCGCTCGATTCCGGGCACAACCACGGCTGGACCATCGGCGGCGGCGCCGAATACATGTTCGCGCCGAGCTGGTCGGTGAAGGCCGAGTATCAGTACTACAATTTCGGCGACAGCCGCTTCACCGCGCCGGCGGCGCTGGTGTCGTTCGGCTCGTTCCACAATGACCAGCACGCGGTGAAGGCCGGCGTGAACTACCGATTCAATTTCACGAGCCCCGTGGTGGCGCGCTATTAGTTCCGTGCGCCCGCGAGCTTGAAACAAACGACTTGCTTCCTACGTTATAGGGGCAAGCGAGCATGGCCGGCACACGTTTATCCGCCGGCTTCCCGCTTCGCCTGCCGCCGACGCGGCAGCGTTCGAGGCTGATGGCCGCCCCGGATCGGGCTCCCATATCCTATAGCTTGAACGGATGCCCGCCCGGCTGACGCCGAGGCGGAAGGCCGCGGGAAGGCACATGCCGTTCCGCGGACGGCGGTGAAAAAGCCGCAACCCCTGATGAAACCTGCAGCCAATCCCATGTCGAGAAAAAGCCAACCCCGAAGCAGGCCTCCCGGGCTTCGCCCTGCCATAGCGAGTCCGGTCCACAATGCCCGACAGAACTACGAGCGCTACCTCGCGCTTGGCCGCGCCGAGGCGATGGCCGGCGACCACGTCGCGGCGGAGAACTACTTCCAGCACGCCGAGCACTATCTGCGGTCGATGCGCGAGGGTGGCGAAGCCGCGCATGGCGCGCGCCGCTGAGCACGCGCCACGGTTAGTTGACCGGTATCGCGACGAATCGTGTCGCCTCGTTCGACTTGATGCGCGCCAGCGCGATCCGCTTGCCCTGCGCGTGGACGCCGGCCAGCGCCTTGTAAAAATCGTCCGGCGTCTTCACGCCGTTGCTGCCGACTTCGAGGATGACGTCCCCGGCCGACAGGCCGACCTGCGCCGCAACGCCGGATGGATTGAGGCCGGCGACGACGACGCCCTGGACGTCGACACCCATCTTCTCGGCGGGCATCAGCATCAGCCCCATCTTCGACCCGTCGCCGCCCGATGAGGGCTCGCTGCTTTCGTCGTCCGGCGTGCTCTCGGCGCGCTCGACCGGAAGCTCGCCCAGCGTCACCGGGACCGACTTCTCCCGATTGCGGCGGATCAGGCGGAGCTCGATGGTCTTGCCGGGCGGCATGTCGCCCACCCTTCGTATCAGGTCGCGCTCATCGCCGGCCGGTCGACCGGCAAAGGATGAAATGATGTCGCCCGGCTCGATGCCGGCCTTCATGGCCGGACTGTCAGGCGCGATTTCGGCGACGACGACGCCGGCAACCGGCTTGTCGAGACCCAGTCCCTCGGCGATATCCGGACTCATGGATTGGACCTCGACGCCGATCCAGCCGCGGGAGACGCCGCCCGTTTCCTTCAGCCTGTCGGCGATCGACTTCACCGTTGCGGCCGGAATGGCAAAGCCGACGCCGACCGAGCCTCCGCTCGGCGAGAAGATGGCACTGTTGATGCCGATCACCTTGCCGGTGACGTCGAAGGTCGGTCCACCTGAGTTGCCCCGGTTGATGGGGGCATCGATCTGAATGAAGTCGTTATACGGACTGATGATCTCGCGGGCGCCGGCGGAAACGATTCCGGCCGTCACCGTTCCGCCCAGCCCGAACGGATTGCCGATGGCAAGCACCCATTCGCCGATGCGCGGCGCGCGGTCTGCCATCCGGACCACCGGAAATTCGTGACCATCCACCTTCAGCAAGGCCAGATCCGTCTTCGGATCGGCGCCGACCAGCTTCGCCGCATGGACCTTGCCGCCGTCGGTGACCACTTCGATCTTCTTGTTGTGCGCGACGAGGTGGTAGGTGGTCATCGCAAGGCCGTCGGACGAAATGAAGAAGCCGGACCCCTGGCTGGTGGCGATGCGGCGTTGCGGACGATCGCGCCCGTTCGGCGACGTTCCGCGCCCGGGCAGCGTCTCTTCCTCGTCGTCCTGCTCTACCTTGGCCCGCACACCCACGACGGCAGGCTTGACGCGTTCCACGAGATCCTCAAAGCCGACCGGCAGGGCAGCGGAGCGAAGGCCGACGGCCGGACTGTACCAACCATACAGGTCTCGCCAGTTCGAGCCGGGCGAGGCCGCGAACCACGCGGCCGCCGCCAGCCCGATAATTCCGGCAGCAAGTACCCCCGCAGCGAGAATACCGCGGCGGATCCTGGTAGCGTTTGGCTTGTCGCTCATGAAGCCGCTCCGGCCAGCGAGAGGACGGACCGCCCGCCCTTCTCATCGTTCAATCGTGCCCGTTCGACGGATCTTCCGTTGCAGGAGCATGACGCCATAAAGCAGCGCCTCGGCGGTCGGCGGGCACCCCGGCACATAGATGTCGACCGGAACAATGCGGTCGCAACCACGCACCACCGAATAGGAATAGTGATAGTAGCCGCCGCCATTGGCGCAGGAGCCCATCGAGATCACGTAGCGCGGCTCCGGCATCTGGTCGTAGACTTTGCGCAAGGCCGGCGCCATCTTGTTGCACAGGGTGCCCGCGACGATCATAACGTCGGACTGCCGCGGCGAGGCCCGCGGCGCAAAGCCGAAGCGTTCGGCATCATAGCGCGGCATCGCCATCTGCATCATTTCGATCGCGCAGCAGGCGAGACCGAAAGTCATCCACATCAACGAGCCCGAACGCGCCCAGGTGAACAGATCCTCGGCGTTGGCGACCAGAAAGCCCCGGTCGGACAATTCGTGATTCACCTTGCGCAGGAAGCGATCGTCAAAGCCCGCCGGGCCGGCACCTCTCGCCGCCGCGGCGCGCGGATCCACACGCGAATGTGCACTGATCATTGCCATGCGCATCCTCCGACCGGTGCGTCAGCGCCGGACACTCTTGCCTTACCGAGCCAGTGCGGACAGCAGGGTCAGCACAAGCGCCAACACCACGGCGCCTGCCAGGCCTCCGATAAAGATCGCGCGGCGCAGCGGCGTGCGCAGAATGATCTCGCCTCCGCGAGCCTTCTCGGCCGGATATGGCGGTGGCGCTCGATTGCCTGCCCGAGTCATCGCAGGCCCAAACTCCCTGGCAGGCCCAAACTCCCTGTCTGTGTTTTTCTCCACCGAACCGGTTGCTTCAGGTCGGCGAGTGCGGTCCCGAGCCATAAAGTCCAATCCCGATGACCGGGAAAGGTTTCTCCGAGGGAGGTTTCTCCGGGGGAGGTTTCGCGGAACAGGCGAGGAACCCGGCACAGAGACCGGGCGTTTTGCCGTAGCGGGCCGGAAGCCCGCATCGCCGGAGGAGGCATTTCCATGCCGCACATCCACACCGACAACCAGCCGGTGACGCAAATCACCATCATCGACGCCGACCCGGAGAAGCAGCGGGAGGCGCTGGCGATGATGGCGCAGCGGGCGCGCTTCATGGCGCAGCAGCCCGGCTTCGTATCGATCAGCCTGCACCGAAGCCTCGATGGCAAGCGGATCGTGAACTACATCCAGTGGGAAAGCCGCGAGCTGCTGCACAAGGCGCATCAGTCGCCCGACTTCCGCCAGGCCTGGCGCGAATTCGGCGGCGTCACCGATCAGATCGATCCGCATCTCTACGAAGTTGCCGAGACCCTCGACCGGCCCCACTGATCGCGCCGGCCAATCCAGTCGCCCGGCGACCGGTGCGTTCACGCCGTCATCAAGAGTTCTTGAACAGCCGTGGCAACGCGGGCCCGTTTTCGCGAAATCGATGCGCTTGCGCGGTGAATCGCCTGCGAATTGCGGCAGCTTTCCGGCTTGTTTCCGTCCGCATTACGCGGGCGGAACTGTGCCCAACGGGTGACAGCATTTCATCGCGAACGCAGCTATTCAGCGCGCCCTCGGATGGGCGCCCTTCGAACGGCGCTTCTCGATAGCTCTGTTTGGAGACCAAGACGAAATGAAGAAGCTTCTTCTCGCTACCGTGGCGCTCGTTGCACTCGGCGCGCCTGCGCTCGCCGCCGACCTTCGGGCTCGCCCCTACACCAAGGCGCCGCCGCCGATCGCCGCACCGATCTACAACTGGACCGGCTTCTACATCGGCGGTCACCTCGGCGTCGCCTTCGGCAATGACGACAACTTCAACGGCCTCGTCGTCGGCAGCAACAACGATGCGCGCTTCCTCGGCGGCGTGCAGGGCGGCTTCGACTACCAGTTCGCGCCGAACTGGGTGCTCGGCGCCGAAGCCCAGTACTCCTGGCTCAGCGGCAACGCAGTCAATGCCGTGTTCCCGAACGGCTACGTCTACACCAACGACCGCCGCGGCATCGGATCGGTGACCGGCCGCCTCGGCTATACCTGGGGTCCGGGCCTGCTCTACGTGAAGGGCGGCTATGCCTTCGCCGACAACAACGAGACCCTGCTGCTCGCTGGCGTTCCGCAGGGCTTCAGCTTCGACGGCGACCATCAGGACGGCTGGACCGTCGGCGCGGGCTTCGAATACATGTTCGCGCAGAACTGGTCGGGCAAGGTCGAGTACCAGTACTACGATTTCGGCGACAGCCGGTTCGTGACGCCGGCGGCGCTGGCGGGCTTCGGCAGCTTCCGCAACGACGAGCACACCGTGAAGGTCGGCATCAACTACCGCTTCAACGTCGGCGGTCCCGGCCCGGTGGTTGCGAAGTACTGAGCATTGCAGTTTCGCCCTGCGGAAAAAGGCCGGCGCAAGCCGGCCTTTTTTTGTCGGTCGGCGTGAAAATTGCGGCACGCCGCCTCAGGTCTTCCCTACTTGTTAACCGGGTATCGCGATACTGCCGCCACCTTCAGGTAGCGTATGGGGCTCGGGTCAGATGGCATCGCGGTTCAAGGTCGGCAAACTCTCATTTCCCAAATTCCGACTGCCGAGACTAGGCGTCAGGGGCAACCTGTTCTCCGCCTTCGCCGTCATCGCCGGCATGGCGATTCTGATCTCCGCCTTCGCCGGCATGGTGCTCGGCCATCTCGGCGGGGCGATGGGCGATCTCAGCGGCAAGGACATTCCGCGGCTTGCCGCCAGCCTGCAGCTGTCGGCGCAGAGCGCGGCCCTCGCAAGCCAGGGCCCGGGCCTGCTCGCCGCGCGCAGCGAGGAAGCGCTGAACGAGCGCACCAAGAAGATGAACGAGACGCAGTCGGCGGCGGTCGCCAAGCTCAACGAGGTCATCGCGCTCGGTGCCGACAAGTCGATCGCCGGCGCACTGACCGAAACGGTGAAGAGCATCGACGACATGACCAAGAGCCTGGGGTCGGCGGCGCGCGAGCGGCTCGAGGCCCAGGCGCTGCACGACAGGAAGTACGAGGCGCTGCGCAAGGCGCAGGCGGATTTCGTTGCCGCCTCGATCCCGGAAATGGTGGATGCCCAGAGCCGGCTCAACGCCATGCTGACCGCCGTCGATCCCTCGATCGACGACGCGACCGCCGCGGCGCGCATCGTCGAGCAGCTCGGCAACGTGATCGCCAGCGGCAACCTGATGGCCTCCAACCTCGCCGCCGCGCTGTCCGCCAACAGCAGCGACACGCTGGAAGCGATCGAGAAGGACTTCAAGGAAGGCGTCCAGCGCGCCAGGAGCAACCTGGAAATGCTGCCGAAAGGCGCCGGCGGCAAGACCATGGGCGAGGCGGTGGCGAAACTGCAGGCGCTCGGCGAGGGCAAGGAGCGCATCTTCAGGATCCGCCAGAAGGAGCTCGACGCCGCCGACTACGGCGAGACCATCCTGGAGGAAACCCGCAAGCTCAATGTGGGCCTCGGCATCAGCGTGGAGCAGCTGGTCGACGGCGTGCGCAAGGAGACCGACACGGCGACCGCGAAGGCGCGCGAGGAGATTTCGCTTGCCACCATCGTCATGCTGGCGCTCGGCGTCGCCACGCTGGTCGGCTCGGTGCTGTTCGTCTGGCTCTATGTCGGCCGCAGCATCCTGCGCCGCATCCGCAGCCTGCAGAACTCGATGAAAGTGCTCTCCAGCGGAGACCTGGAAGCGGAGATCTACCGCTCCAGCCAGCATGACGAGATCGCCGAAATGTCCGACTCGCTGCAGGTGTTCCGCGAGAGCATGATATCGGCGCGCACGTTGTCCGCCGAGCAGGACAAGGACCGCATCGCCAAGGCCGAGCGCGCCTCCCGCATGGAAAGCCGCATCGCCGAGTTCGAGGCCGCCGTGCGCGACGCCCTCGGCAGCCTGCAGAGCGCGGCCAACTCGATGCAGTCGACCGCGCAGGGCATGTCGGCGTCCGCCGACCAGTCGAGCGCGCTGGTCAGCGCGGTCGCCTCCGCCGCCGAGGAAACCTCGGTCAACGTGCAGACCGTGTCCGCCGGCACCGAGCAGCTGTCGTCCTCGATCGCGGAGATCGGCCGCCAGGTGGTGACGTCGGCGGAGATCGCCCGCAAGGCGGTGGAGGAGGCCGGCGCCACCGACGCCACCATGCAGGGCCTTGCCGACAACGCCGCGCGCATCAGCGTGGTGGTCGACCTGATCCAGACCATCGCCTCGCAGACCAACCTCCTGGCGCTCAACGCCACCATCGAGGCGGCGCGCGCCGGCGAAGCCGGCCGCGGCTTTGCGGTGGTCGCCTCCGAAGTGAAGAACCTCGCCAGCCAAACCGCGAAGGCGACCGACGAAATCCGCCAGCAGATCGGCGGCATGCAGAACGTGACCACGACGGCGGTCACGGCGATCCGCAACATCTCCGCGACCATCGGCGAGATCAACGACGTCACCACCGCCATCGCGGCGGCCGTCGAGCAGCAGGGCGCGGCGACGCGCGAGATCGCCCGCAACATCCAGCACGCGGCCGGCGGCACCAGCGAGGTATCCTCCAACATCGTCGGCGTCAGCAACGCCTCCAACGAGGCCGGCACCGCCGCCGGCGAAGTGCTCTCTGCCTCCGACGCGCTGCGCCGCGAGGCCGACGTGCTGCAGTCGGAGATCGACGCGTTCCTGTCGAACATAAGGGCGGCGTAGGGCGACACACGCCGTCATTCCGGGGCGAGCGACAGCATCGAACCATGGGGCGCGCCCTTGCGCGCCTGCGAATCTCGAGATTCCGGGTTCGACCCTCATCGGGCGGCGCGCCACTTACAATTCTACGCCAGAGCACGCTGGCGCATCCAGAGGCGCGCCGGCGCTCCCTTGCAGTGCTACAACCCTATTCGGTGCTCTTGTCGGGGGCGAATGGGACGTGGCGCCAAAGGTCCATTCTGTCGTGGAGGATGCGCACGATTTCGATCGTGCTGTTCGGCGCGACCCGGTACATCAGGAAATGGCTTCCCCGGCGGCCGCGGCGCGCAACGTCGAGTGTGCGAAGGCCTGCCATAATCTCGTCCCGGGCCCTGGAGCCCGCGACATTGGGACCGTCGGCAAGTTCGCCAATCGCCTGAACAAGGGTGTCCCGATAGACGCGAGATTGTCGCGCGCCAAAGTTCGCCGTGGTCCATTTGAGGACGTTGGCAAAGTCGACTTCTGCGGCGGCGCCGAGACGAACGCGCCATCTCCGCTCGGCCATGAGCGTGCTATTCGGCGGTTCGAGAGATGACCCTCTCAGAGAGGTCATTCAAATAGGTTTGCAACTCCTCGATATTCCCAAACTCTTTGAAGTCTCCTCGATCCAACGCCCCGACACCGGCGCGAGCCGCGGCCCGCAGGGCTTTCAGCTTGCCAGCATCCTCCGCCTCGCGTTGCTCTACCAGCCGCAACCCATCACGCAGCACTTCGCTGGCATTTTGGTAACGACCGGACTTGACGAGGGTCTCAAGGAGTTCTTCCTGGCGCTCCGTCAACACCACATTTCTGGTGGGCATTGGCATCCTCTCAGGTCGTTCGAGAGCGGGATCCATTGGCATAATATGCCATACGCTTGATCGCCTCAACCCGAATGTTTGCGCATACCCTGGCAACCGCCGCGCGCGGTCGTCGTCGTGACCGCAGTTTCGGCTGCCACAACATAGGGCCACCGCGAAGCAATAGTACCCATCTTCACCGGCCGTGAAGCGCCAGTCGTGCATCTATGCCCGAACTCGCCACAACCGCCCCCTGAGCGCGGATTTGCGCGCCGCCAGACGAATTTGCGCGGCCGTCAGCCAACCGCCGATTTGCTGCAAGGCGCGCTTTCACACCGTGGTCACCGGCACCTGCACCAACCCCAGGTACCTCGCCATCGGTTGAAAATCGCTGTCGTTGTGAAGAAGCGGCCGGCGGTTCTCGATGCACCAAGTGCCAATCAGCATGTCGATCGTCTTGCGGATGGTGATGCCTCGTCGCCGCAAGGAACGGAAGTTACGCGCCGCCACCACGGAGATGGCATCTCCGGCCATGGACACAATTTCGAACCGGCGCAGTAGAGACTCGACTTCTCGAGCTGCCCCCTCGCTACCAAGGCCCTGGAGCACCTCGCAAAGCATCAGGTCCCCAACTGTGATCTCGTCCGTACCGAGGATCTCGCGGAGGCGCCGGACATGCGGCGCATTGCGGCCATTGAGGAAGTCGATCCAGACGCTACTGTCGACAACGATCACCGGGTTCCTCGCCCCTTGCGGCTCCGGGCCAGGCTGCCGCGCCAACGATATTTGCCGAAAGCCAGCCCGACCTCCTGTTGCCGCCGCAATCTGATCATCAAACGGAGCGCCTTTTCTACCGTCTGCTTCTTGGTGCCGTCGCCAGAGGCCTTCTGGGCTTCTGCCATGAGGGTATCATCGATATCGATATTGGTGCGCATTGGCAGGGCTCTGGTTGCTATGTGTATACTCTGATCTTACCATACACATTCGACCCCCCGCAATCGCCTGAGGATGAAGGCCTCCTTTGGCGTAACGGAACCGGCTTGCGAGATCGGAGAAGACGGTCGCCCACGAGGCGCGGTACACGATCGCAGGTCGTCGCAGTTTTGCCGATTGGAGCGCATGGCGGACTACGGCACCATAGTGCCACGGCGAAGGAATAGTGCCCGTATTCATCGCCGGTATCGAGAGATGACCGGACAACCCGCGCATTCTGGCGAGCGGTCCGACCAGACTCCACAAGATGACGAGTGCGACGGACGTTATGAACATCAGAAGGACGTCAGGCCGCCCTTTGGGCGCCGCCACCACCGCTTTGTACGCGACGGGCGAGACGAGAGTTGCGGTCGCCACTAATGGGACCAGCCCGATGACCGCCCTGAGGATGCCGGAGCGCAGCAACCGCTCGGACCTCAGGTTAATTCGGAACGGCTTGCAAAGCCTCTCGACGTCGCGTGCGAGCATCTCGTCCCGGAACAGGCGCGACGGCACGGATGGCCTACGAATCGCCTTGAGGACGCGCTCCTCCAGGCCGGTCAGCGTCCTGCCGGACAGATCGGCCTTGGTAACGATCCGACTCGCTCTGAACCAGCTGACGGGAGGGCATAGCACCAGGCCGCGCCGATAGACTGCGTAGAGGACGGTGCGGATGACCGCATTCTTCCCACCGCAGAGATACGCCATCTCGTACGGATCGAACGTCCCCGGCACCCGTGGCGGTTTGCGCCAGTCGGTCCGGTCGAGCAGCCGGATGAGGCCATACGTTGCCGCGATGACGGCAACGGCGGTTGCGCCATAGACGAGAAGAAACTGCGGTCCGGGGAGGTCAGCGATCGGGTTGTGGGTCAGCCAGTCCATGATCATTACGGCCGCGCCAGCTGAAGGCGGGCGCCATCATAGCAACGGGCTCGTTGGGCCGAAATGGTATCGAACATCCGCGTTTGCGCGGATCGGCACCGACATCACGTCGTCATCTACCGCGTATAGGGATTCCACATGCCGGACCGCGGAAGGCACATTTCACGTTTTGCCGGGTTCACAGACGCGACGGACTTCGTGCGACGGCTGCTTTTAGGGGCTATCGGCGTCTTGCTTGTGACCGTTGCGGGCGTCTTCGCGGCGATGATCGGCGCCGTCGATGCGACCGCACAACCCGCCGGCCGCACACATCCGCAGGAATCCATATACCAGACCCGGGGGATATTCCTCGATCCGAAGGAGATGGACCGTTGGGCGAGCGCCAGCTACTGGGAGCAAAAGGTTGCGGAAGCGTTTAAGCTGATTGTCGACCCCCGGATGCAGGACGACGCGGAGGAACGCGACGCCGTGCTGGCGACGGTTTGGCAGGTCAAGCGCGAGTCCGTCAACGCGGAGACGAAAATCCTGACGTTCATTCCGAAGCGGTCCGCGAAACCGCGGTCGAAGGATCTCGCTTATCTGATCTCGTTCATCCCGCGAGCAAACCCGAAGGAGAAAGACGCCGTCGAAACCCGGTTCATCGCAGAAGGGCCGGCGGCCATGCCCGTCGCCGCGCCGGAACCACCGGGGCCTGGTCCGCGGCCGCCATCGTCGTTTGGATATGCGGGATTTCCGCAGAACAACATTAATCGCTACTGGGCCGAGCACCCCGGCGAAATGAAAGGCGTCCTCGCCTGGATCGCCGCCAGCGCCGGCCCGGCCTTCAACCAGATCCTGAGGACCAGCGTCGCCCAAGCCGGGGGGATCCGTTCGGCCTATTTCCATGTTGCGGGAACGAAGATCCCCTCCGGAACCGTCGCAGGACTGGCCATCATGTTTCTCGGCGACGCCGCACCGATGACGGCGCGACCGCCGGAACAACGGGGCGCGAGGGACATTGCCGACCTCCAGATTGAGAAGCTGCAGGCCGAGGCTCGCGCGCACGACAGGATTGGCGACATCACCGGGCTCGACGCGCTACCTGCCGACGAGCGGTTTCCGGCCAAAGTTGCGGTGTGGCAGTATTTCGCGGCCGGCACGCGCGACGGCGAGGTCGACGCTATCGTTCCCATCCCGAAGACGGATCGGCGAGCCCTGGTGACCCTCCGGTTCGGCGCACGCAACAACGTCAGCATCCAGCACGTCGGGGAGTCCAGAAAGGGATCGATGCTCGGAGACCCCGGCGATGTGCGCCGGGTGAATGGTTTTGCCGCCAATTCCGCGACCCCCTCCGCATTGGTGGCGTGGCTCAAGAAGCGTTATCCGGGCGTGCCGCCGAAAGGCAGCACGGTGGCGGAACTGGCCGAGAGCGTCACGGCAGAAATCCAGCGGCGGGGCGGGACGCCGGCCTGGTTCAAGGAGAACTATGGGATCGACGTACTCACCGCCGCGGACGCGCCGGGCCGGCTGACGCGAACGTTCGAGTACAAGACGCAAGCGCTGGGGAACTTGCAGGATTTCACGCCGTCCGAACTGCAGACGCTGGAATCGACCCTAGAGAGGATGAGCGACAGTCTGGTGCCGCGGCTGCGGGGGCTGGTAATGGCGCGCCAGAAGACCGCGGTGGAGCTGATCGGCGTCACCGCCACCAAAGTGGCGGTCAGCGATTGGCGCGAGGGCGGCATCGCGAGGCTCCACGGCAAAGATCGGCTGATCGTGATCTTCGACGCGGCGAGTATGCACTCCGACGCGCTGTTCACGGGCGGATCGGGCGTCAACGGCAAGCCCGAGGTCGCGGCCCAGTTGCTTTGGACTTTCGCGCACGAACTCGGTCATGTCCTGGCGGCGACGCCCGGCGCGAAGGAGTCCTTCGAGGGGTTAGTGAGATCGAAAGGGATCAAGCCGGTGACCTGGTATGCGGCCTCGAACCCGATGGACGAATTCTTGCCGGAGACGTTCGCGCTCTACGTCGGTGATCCGGAATGGTTGAAGAGCAACAGGCCGGATTTGTTCAGGTGGTTCGAGACGCTCAGTGCCCTCGCCAGCTCGGCGGTGATGCGGCGCGCGGATTGGTGAAGCGCGCGAAGCCAGAACCACGGTCCACATCGTGGCCCCGGGGCACGGCCATCTTGACGGTCACAGGGGCCTCCATCGCGGGTGGCGGTTGATCGGGAGCGGTCGGTGCGGTTTACTATGGCACATTACGTCGATGCCGGGGTTGATCGACAGGGCCCCGACGCGCGGTTCGTCTACGGCGAGGAGCGGATGCAGGTCATCGGAATGGCGCACCGAGACGTCCTGTTCGTGGTTGTGACCGTACGTGACGACGACATCTGCAGAATCATTTCGGCCCGAAAGGCCACACGACATGAGCAAGACCGGTACTACGCGGGTGACCGTGAAACATGGTGAGCCCCTTCCACGGGGCCGCACCGATTGGACACGACTCGATGCGATGAGCGACGAGGAAGCGATGGCAGCCTCGCGGGCCGACCCTGATGCACAGCCGCTCACGCCCGAACAACTCGCCAAGATGCGCCGGGTGTCGCACGTGAAGGTGCTGCGACAGCGCCTCGGCATGACGCAGGCGGAATTTGCCGAGGCCTTCCACCTGCCTATCACGACGCTGCGTGACTGGGAGCAGCGCCGCAGCACGCCGGACGCGCCCGCCCGCGCGTTGTTGCTGGCCATCGAGCGCGATCCGCAGGTCATGCGGAAATTACTTGCGGATGGAGCAGCGTAGCCGCGGCGGCTATGTCTATCCGCGTCGTGCAACGTCATAGCGCACGACGAACGAGTAGTGCCCGTCTTCATCGGACGCGGGAGATTGCTCGCCGTGTCGAAAGCTGGGTACAGGGCGGGACATCAGCAGCGGGATTGATACGTTGCCACCGATTTTCCAGTCGGAATTGGGCCGATGATGAGATTGTTCGACGTTCGACCAGATGATCTCGGCGGCGACCTCGCTTCAGGCGTTTGCAGACTGCTCAGGGACGCCTTCCCGGACGATGGGCCTAACGAGGGCGACTATTATCGCACGCTCGGAGCGCCGGAAGTTGCGATGCTCCTTTGTGACGGGCCGCGGGTATTTGGGCATCTGGGGCTCTATACACGCGAGGTGGGAATTGGAGACGAGTCTGTGAGAATCGGGATGCTCGGGGGAATTGTCGTCGCAACCGATCGCAGGCGAAGGGGCCACAGTCGCATTCTTGTTCAACACGCCCATGAACATTTGAAGGAACGGGACATTCCGTTCTCGGTCTTGTTTGCCTATGAGCCTCGAATTTACGAGAGCAACGGCTACAAGCTCATGCAAAATGCAACGCATTTCATCGAGTCTGACGGGACTCCGAAGACTCTGATCTATCGTGGAAGCATGTACGCTGAACTCTTACACCGGCGCTGGCCAAATCAACTGCTCGATCTACGTGGTCGAACGGTATGAGTAGCGAATCTCGGCGGCGTGTTTTGCCCCGATGCCAACTAAGCTCTGGATCGCCGGGTTCGGCTTGCCTGCCCCTGCACGTATTCGCGCAGCGCTCGATTGATCCGCGTCTGATAGCCTTCATTGGATGTCGTGTGGCTCTTGAACCAGGCGACGACATCGGCATCGAGCCGGAGGGTTAGTTGCTGCTTGACGGGCCGATAGAAAAGGCCGCGCTTGGCCCCGGACCAGTCGAGCAGCTCCGGCGCGTCCGATGTATCGATGGCATCGTCGGGAAGCGCCGCGAGCGACCTCAGCTCCGCTCGCTGCTCGGGCGTCAACCGCTTAGAAGTTCCCTTCTTCATAGGCGCTCCTTTCGTGCGCGGTAGCTTTGCGGGCGCTGATGATGCGACCGATCTGCTCGCCTTCTTCTGAGTCTTCCGGCCAGGTATGGACGACCAGCAACAACACCGGCCCAACGAGTCCGATAGTGTGCCAGCGGTCGCCGTCCGGGTGTGGTCCGGTCTTGATGCCTGGAGCGGGTCGTCAAATACGAGCACCGCGGTTTCGAACGACAGGCCGTGCTTGAGGCGGTTTGCCGCCGCCTTGCCCGGGTCCTACGTCCAGCGCACCTGCGCCCCCTGTTGTAACTACAGATATGTTACTACATATATGTGCTGTCAAGGTCGTCCTTTCCCCACGACCGCCCTGCGCTTTTTCGGCTGGCGCCGCGCCGCTTGTCCCGCTAAGCCGTAGCCATGCACACCAAAGTCGACAGCATCCTGTCCTCCGCCGAGGCATTGCGATACCCCTACGAAAGCCACCCCGGCCACGACCAGGTCGTGGAGCTGGCGCCGGGCGTGCTGTGGGCGCGGCTGAAGCTGCCGTTCCGCCTCAACCATGTGAACATCTACCTGCTCGCCGACGGCGACGGCTGGGCAATGATCGATTCCGGCTTCGGCAACGAAGAGTCGATCGCGGCCTGGACCACGCTGTTCGAAGGGCCGCTCCAGGGCGTCAGGATCAGCCGCCTGATCGTGACCCATTCGCATCCCGACCATGTCGGCCTCGCCGGCTGGGTCACCGAGCGCTTCAACTGCCCGCTCTACATGTCGCAGGTGGAGTATCTGCAGTCGGTCTATCACCAGAACCGCGGCACCGAGGAACGGCGCAATGCGCAGCGCAAGTTCTTCCTGCGCCACGGCATGGACGAGAACCTGGCCGAGCAGCTGCTCAGCCGCGGCCAGGACTACCTGAAGCGGGTATCGATCCTGCCGCCGTCCTACCGGCGCATCTCGCACGGCGAGGAGATCGTGATCGGCGAGCGCCGCTTCAAGGTGATCACCGGCGGCGGCCACGCGCTCGACCAGGTGATGCTGTATTGCGCCGACGACAAGCTGTTCCTCTCCGCCGACCAGGTGCTGAGCAAGATCTCGCCCAACGTCAGCGTCTGGGCGGTCGAGCCCGAGCAGAACTCGCTCGGCGAATACCTGTTCTCGCTGGCGAGCCTCACCACCACATTGCCCTACGACGTGATGGTGCTGCCCGGCCACGGCGTGCCGTTCTACGGGCTGAAAACCCGGATCAAGCAGCTCGCCGATCACCACGAGGAGCGCTGCCGGCTGATCGCGGAAGCCTGCCGGGAGGTGCCGCAGACCTCCAAGGATCTCGTGCCCGTGGTGTTCCACAAGCACACGCTGGACCCGCACCAGATGGGATTTGCCGCGGGCGAGCTGATCGCCCACGTCAATTACATGCTGGTGGAGGGACGGCTGACGGCGCGGGAAGAAGGCGGCGTGCTGCAGTTCCGCACCACCTGATCTCCGGCGTGCTGCGGTTGCCGGAAAAGCCGGCCTATTGCATTGACCGGGATCAAGTTTTGCCCCGCCTCCGGTTCATTCCTTACCCCCGCCCAAAGGGGTGATTTCGGCTCGACATCAAAGCTGGAAACGCTCTAAAAAGACTGGCCGCTCCGGCCAGCTCCCGTTTTCAGGTCTTGCGATGGATTACAGCCAGTTCTTCCAGAATGCCCTCAACCGCCTGCATGACGAGCGGCGCTACCGGGTTTTTGCCGATCTCGAACGGATCGCGGGCCGTTTCCCGCACGCGGTGTGGCACTCGCCGAAGGGCAAGCGCAATGTCGTGATCTGGTGCTCCAACGACTACCTCGGCATGGGCCAGCACCCCAAGGTGGTCGGCGCCATGGTCGAGACCGCGACCCGGGTCGGCACCGGCGCCGGCGGCACCCGCAACATCGCCGGCACCCATCATCCGCTGGTACAGCTCGAGGAAGAGCTCGCCGACCTCCATGGCAAGGAGGCCGCGCTCTTGTTCACCTCGGGCTATGTGTCGAACCACACCGGCATCTCGACCATCGCCAAGCTCATTCCCGATGTCCTGATCCTGTCGGACGCGCTCAACCACAACTCGATGATCGAGGGCGTGCGCGAGGCGCGCTGCGAGCGGCAGATCTTCCGCCACAACGACATGGCCCATCTGGAAGAGCTGCTGATCGCCGCCGGCAACCGGCCCAAGCTGATCGTCTGCGAGAGCCTCTATTCCATGGACGGCGACGTGGCGCCGCTTTCGAAGATTTGCGATCTCGCCGAGAAATACGGCGCCATGACCTATGTCGACGAGGTGCACGCGGTCGGCATGTACGGCCCGCGCGGCGGCGGCATCGCCGAGCGCGACGGCGTCATGCACCGGATCGACGTGCTGGAAGGCACGCTTGCCAAGGCATTTGGCTGCCTCGGCGGCTATATCGCGGGCAAGGCCGAGGTGATCGACGCCGTGCGCTCCTATGCGGCGGGCTTCATCTTCACCACCGCGCTGCCGCCGGCGATCTGCTCGGCCGCGACGGCCGCGATCCGCCACCTCAAGACCTCGAGCTGGGAGCGCGAGCGCCACCAGGACCGCGCCGCCCGCCTCAAGGCGATCCTCATCGCCGCCGGCCTGCCGGTGATGTCGAGCGACACCCATATCGTGCCGCTGTTCGTCGGCGACCCTGAAAAATGCAAGCAGGCCTCCGACCTCTTGCTGGAAGAGCACGGCATCTACATCCAGCCGATCAACTACCCGACCGTCCCCAAGGGAAGCGAGCGGCTGCGCATCACGCCCTCGCCCTATCACGACGATGTCCTGATCGATCAGCTCGCCGAGGCGCTGCTGCAGGTCTGGGAGCGCCTCGGCCTGCCGCTGAAACGGAAGTCGCTGGCAGCCGAATAACCCTAAACTCGCTCGAAAAGCCGAAAACGGGCCGGCCGCGCAGTGCGCCGCCGGCCCGTTCCGTCTATAGTGGCCCCAAGGGGGCTCATGGCGGCCGCCTGAGGGAGACCTTCAGCAGATGCTGCACGACTGGGGCGTGATCGCGGCCGCGTTCGGCTACATCGGCCTGTTGTTCCTGGTCGCAAGCCATGGCGACCGGCTGTCGCCGCTCAAGCGCAGCCGGGCCTCGGCGCTGATCTATCCGCTGTCGCTGGCGATCTACTGCACCTCCTGGACCTTCTTCGGCTCGGTCGGCTTCGCCAGCCGCACCAGCATCGACTTCCTCGCGATCTATGTCGGCCCGATCCTGATGGTCGGGCTCTGCACGCCGCTGCTGCGCCGCGTGATCCAGCTCGCCAAGTCGCAGAACATCACCTCGATCGCCGACTTCATCGCCGCGCGCTACGGCAAGAGCCAGGCGGTCGCCGCCACCGTGGCGCTGATCGCGATCGTCGGCTCGGTGCCCTATATCGCGCTGCAGCTCAAGGCGATGGCCTCCTCGCTCGGAACCATCCTGAGCGAGGACAAGCTGTTCTCCCAGATACCGATCATCGGCGATATCGCGCTGGTGGTGATGCTGGCGATGGCCGTGTTCGCCGTGCTGTTCGGCACCCGCCAGGCCGACGCCACCGAGCACCAGCACGGCCTGATGCTGGCGATCGCCACCGAATCCATCGTCAAGCTGGTGGCCTTTCTCGCCGTCGGCATCTTCGTGACCTTCTGGATGTTCTCGCCGCACGAATTGTACGAGCGCGCCATGAAGACGCCGGAGGCGGTGCGCGCCATCGAGTACACGCCCTCGGTCAGCAACTTCCTGACCCTGACGCTGCTGTCGTTCTGCGCGATCATGCTGCTGCCGCGCCAGTTCCACGTCAGCGTGGTGGAGAACTCGACCGACGCCGAGGTCGGCCGCGCACGCTGGCTGTTCCCGCTCTACCTCGTCGCCATCAACCTGTTCGTGATCCCGATCGCGATTGCGGGCCTCGTCATCTTCCCGTTCGGCGCGGTCGAGCCCGACATGTTCGTGCTGGCGCTGCCGATGCAGGGCAATTCGCCGACGCTCAGCGTCATCGTGTTCGTCGGCGGCCTGTCGGCCGCGACCGCGATGGTGATCGTGGAATGCGTCGCGCTGTCGATCATGGTGTCGAACGACATCGTGCTGCCGCTGGTGCTGCCGCGCAGCGACGGCAACCGGATGAGCGGCAAGGATTTCACCGACTTCCTGCTGCGCGTGCGCCGCTTCGCCATCTTCGGCATCATGGTGATGGCCTACTGCTACTACCGCGCCCTCGGCAACACGCAGCTGGCGGCGATCGGACTGTTGTCCTTTGCCGCAGTCGCCCAGCTCGCGCCGGCCTTTTTCGGCGGCCTGTTCTGGCGCAACGCCACCGCCCGCGGCGCCATGGGCGGCATGACGGTCGGCTTTGCGGTGTGGGCCTACACGCTGTTCGTGCCGAGCTTCCTCGACGGCAGCCCCGCGGGGCTGGAGATTCTGCAGCACGGGCCGTTCGGCATCGAGGCGCTGCGTCCGCGCGCCCTGCTCGGCGCCGACCTGCCGCCGCTGCTGCACGGCGTGCTGTGGAGCCTGTCGCTCAACATCCTCGCCTATATCGTGCTGTCGCTGGCGCGGCGGCCGTCGGCGATCGAGCATGTGCAGGCCGATATCTTCGTGCCGTCGCTGGCGCCGATCGCGCCGACCTTCCGGCGCTGGCGCTCGACGGTGACCGTGCAGGACATCCAGAGCACGGTGGCGCAATATCTCGGCCCCGAACGCGCGCGCCTGGCCTTCGAGGCCTTCGCCGCCCGCCATCCCGGCAATCTCGAACCGTCGGCGGCGGCCGATTTCGAGTTGCTGCAGCATGCCGAGCGCCTGATCGCCTCCTCGATCGGCGCGGCGTCATCGCGCCTCGTGATGTCGCTGCTGCTGCGCAAGCGCGCCGTCTCGGCGAAGGCCGCGCTGAAACTGCTCGACGATTCCCATGCGGCCGCGCACTTCAACCGCGAAATCCTGCAGACGGCGCTGAACCATGTGCGGCAGGGCATCGCGGTGTTTGACGCCGACCTGCAGCTGATCTGCTCCAACCGCCATTTCGGCGAAATCCTGGCGCTGCCGCCGCACCTCGTGCAGCTCGGCGTCCCCTTGCGCGAAATCCTGGAATACATGGGCGCGATCTCCCCACCGGAGTCTGGCGATGCCGATGCGCTGCTGGAAAAGCGGCTCGCCGCCTACACGACCGAGGGCGAGCCCTATCTGGAGCGTTTCCCGGACCGCCACACGGTGATCGAGGTGCGCACCAACCGGATGCCCGGCGGCGGCCTCGTCATCACCTTCTCCGACGTCACGCCGAGCTTCGAGGCGGCCGAAGCGCTGGAGCGCGCCAATGCCACGCTGGAAAAGCGGGTGCGCGACCGCACCGAAGAGCTGACGCGGCTCAATTCCGAGCTGGCGCTGGCCAAGATTTCCGCGGAAGACGCCAACAATTCCAAGACCCGATTCCTCGCCGCGGCCAGCCACGACATCCTGCAGCCGCTGAACGCGGCGCGGCTCTATGTGACCAGTCTGGTCGAGAAGCAGAGCGGCGGCGACGACGCCAAGCTCGCCGAGAACATCGACGATTCGCTGGAGGCGATCGAGGAGATCCTCGGCGCGCTGCTCGACATTTCCCGGCTCGACGCCGGCGCCATGACACCGTCGATCTCGAGCTTCAAGATGGCGGATCTGATGCGCTCGCTCGAGATCGAGTTCACGCCGATCGCGCGCGCCAAGGGACTCGAGCTGACCTTCGTGCCCTGCTCGCTGGCGGTGCAGTCCGACCGCGCGCTGCTGCGCCGGCTGTTGCAGAACTTCATCTCCAACGCCATCAAATACACCCCGCGCGGCCGCGTGCTGGTCGGCTGCCGCCGCCGCGGCCAATCGCTGAGGATCGGCGTCTACGACACCGGCGTCGGCATCCCCGCGCTGAAGCGCGGCGAGATCTTCAAGGAATTCCACCGCCTCGAGCAGGGCGCGCGGATCGCGCGCGGCCTCGGCCTCGGGCTATCGATCGTCGAGCGGCTGGCGCGGGTGCTCAACCACGGCATCGCCATCGATTCGTTGGCGAGCGGCGGCTCCGTCTTCTCGGTGACGGTGCCGGTGGCCGAAGCGGTCAACCACACCGCCGCCGTTATCTCCACGACGCCGTCGCGCACGCCGATGAGCGGCGCGCTGATCGTCTGCATCGAGAACGACCCGGCCATCCTCGACGGCATGAAGACGCTGCTGACCGGCTGGGATGCCGAAGTCATCGCCGTCACCGATCCGGAAGGCGCGATCGCGGCGATGGAAGATGTCGGCGGAAAGGTCACCGGACTGCTGGTCGACTATCACCTCGACCGCGGCAACGGCGTTGCCGCGATCCGCGAGATCCGCCGTCGCTTCGGCGAGAACATGCCGGCGACGCTGATCACCGCGGACCGCAGCCCGAATGTGCGCGCCGCGGCCCGCGAGGACAACATCGCGATCCTCAACAAGCCGGTAAAGCCGGCTTCGCTGCGCGCCGTGCTCGGGCAGTGGCGCACGCAGCAGATGGTGGCGGCGGAGTAGACGTTCATCATCGTCATTCCGGGGCGGCTCGCAGAGCCGAACCCGGAATCTCGAGATTCCGGGTTCGATGCTGCGCATCGCCCCGGACTGACGGCTGGAGCTACGCCGTCGGCGTGCCCTGCTTCCACTGGCCGCCCGCGATCCTGGCGGCGGCGATCACGGCCTGGGTGCGGCTTTCGACGCCGAGCTTCTGCAGGATCGCCGAGACGTGCGCCTTGATGGTGGCCTCGGAGACGCCGAGCTCGTAGGCGATCTGCTTGTTGAGCAGCCCTTCCGACAACATCATCAGGACCCGCACCTGCTGCGGCGTCAGCGTCACCAGGCGGTCGCGCAGCCGCGCCATGTCGGGATCGGCGGCGGCGGAAAGATCGGTATCCGGCGGAATGAACACGTCGCCGTCCATCACCCTGGTGACGGCATCGCGCAACGTCTCCACGCCGAGGCGCTTGGGAATGAAGCCGGAAGCGCCGAAGTCGAGCGAGCGGCGGATGGTTCCGACATCGTCGCTGGCGGAGACCACCACCACGGGGACCGCCGGATACTGGGCGCGCAGATAGATCAGGCCCGAGAAGCCGGAAATGCCGGGCATGGTGAGGTCGAGCAGGATCAGGTCGACGTCGGAATCCTGTTCAAGGAGAGCGGTGAGGTCGTCGAACGATCCCGCCTCCTCGATCCTCGCCGAGGCGACGACACTTGCCACCGCCTGCCGCAACGCGTCGCGGAACAGTGGGTGGTCGTCGGCAATGATAAGGCGGGTGCTGGTGGTCATGATGTCTTGGGGCGTCCGAGCGCGCATGACCTCGCCACAAAAGGCTGTCTGCGATTGCAATTGCGATTGTCCTCCGCCGGGCGTCCCTATGCAAGCATGCAAATCTCCATCGCCGAGAAGCGGTTAACCCCTTTCTTGTGCGACGCACAATCGGACGGATGTCGCCGGCGTGGCAACTTCAGATTCAATTTCGGAACAGGAGATCGCGCGCGAGATCATCCACATGTGCCACCGCGTTGAGCGCTGTCCGCAGCTGCTCGCGAGCCCGGGGGGACAATTGCTTGAGCATGACCGCGTTGGAGGGCGGCAGGCCATGCCCGACGTCTTCAACCTGCTGGGCCAGGATCAGGTCGAGAAATATATTCTGCGCCTCCATCAGGGCATCGAGATCGCTTTGGCTGGCGTTCACGAGGGCCTTGACGCCCGCCAGCCGCGCGGGCGTCGATCGGTCCATCACGTGGTAGCGGAGCGCGATGGCTCGCGCCGCGGCAACGAGGCCGAACAGGCCGGCTGCCTTGAGATCGATGCGCCCGCCCTCGGAGCGGATTCCGCCGAACCATCCGAGGCTGGCCGGAATCCTCACGGTGTCGACCAGCAGCTTGGCGAACGCCGCCTGCCCTTCCGCAGCATCGTAGGCCGCCTGCCTGACGGCCACCGCAAGCGCCCCATCGCCATGCACGGCGCGCAAGTCGAAGAAAATATCGACGGACAGGAGATCCGCCGGACTGGAACGGGAGATCCAGTGCTCGACACGGCCCTGCCATGTGGCGAGCGAACCGCGCCAGGCCGCGTTCTTTGCCATGACCCCGCCCTTGCAATAGGGCACGCCGGCCTCGTGCAGGATATCGGCCACGTGCTCGCCGAACGCGGCAAACCAGCGGTCTTCGGGGCCGTCCGGCGCGCCGCGTTCGAAGATCACGGCATTATCCTGGTCCATCGCCAACAGGCTTTCGCCGCGGCCGGCGGATCCGAGCACGACCAGCGCATAGGGCACCGGCGGCTCGCCGTGGCCGTGCCGCTGCATGATCTGCTCGGCAATCACCGCGGCCTGACGCGTGAGTTCGCCGAGTTCGCGCGAAATCACTTCCGCGATCTCGCGGCCGGACAAGCCTTCCTCAAGCAGGCTTGCCGCAAGGTGCGGCAGCTTCGCCCAGGCTGCGGCAAGCCCGTGCGCATCCGTGGCATCCTCGATCTCGTCGTCGAGCGACACCGCCGCTCCGGCGCGCGAGCGCAGCAGATCGCGCGCCGACAATGCGCCGACGATCCGGCCGCCCTCGTCGATCACCCCGAGGTGGCGGATCCTGCGCCGGCTCATCCGGCCGATGGCCCGATAGAGAAAGGCGTCCGCGGAAACCGAGATCAGAGGGCTCGCCATGATTCGCTCGGCAGGCAATTCGAGCGCGGCAGCACCGTGACGGTCGATCGCGCGCAATACGTCGCGCTCGGTGAGGATGCCGGCGTCGACGGCCTTGATACCGTGCGTCGCGGCGTGCAACCCGCCGACATAGACGGCCGATATCTTCTCGCCCGCCATTCGGGTCACGACCTCCCGCACCCGGATATCCGGTGCCACGAAAATCACCGGAGCCCGCATGATGTCGCGGATGCGGCGGCGAAAGGCGTAGGCATCGAGGCGCCGCAACGTCCTCTCGGCGTCCACCCGGGACGGCGGCTCGACGGCTTCGACCCATCCGAGCCTGGTCTGATCGTCGAGCAGGGCGGTGAGCGCGTGGCAGGCCCGCTCGGCCTCGGCGACGGTGCGGATACCGTGATCGCGCAGCTTTGGCACCAGCGCCCGGAACACCTTCGCCGAAATCGCAGCGTCGCCCAGCGCCGTGTGCCGATCGAGGATTTCAACTCCGAGCCAGATCGCGACCTTCTCCAGCGCGTATCCGGCCAATTCCGGCGCGGCGATTTGTGCGAGCAGCCGGGTGTCGAGCGTTCGGGGGCGCTGCCACGGCAGGCCGGCCAGCTGGCACTCGCGCTTCCAGACGGCGAGGTCGAATCCGATCGTGTGCCCGATCACGATCCTGGCGCCGAGATATTCCAGGAAGCGCGGCCACACCTGTGCGAAGGTCGGCGCCCCGGCGACCGCCGTATCGTCGATGCCGTGAATCTTCGTGACGCCTCCGGGGATCGCCTCATCGCCCGGCCGGATCAGTTGGCGAAATGAATCCCCATCGACCAGTTGGCCGGCCTCGAGGCGCACCGCCGCCAGCTCGATGACCCGCGACTTGCGCGGGTCGAGCCCCGTCGTTTCGGTATCGATGACGACGGCGTCGAGGCCCAGAAGCGGTGCGCCTCCTAGCGTGCGGTCCATCGCCCCTCCATCCCGGCCGTCGCCGTTGGCGCCTAGGCCGAATCGACCGTGCTCAATGCCTGTCGCAGCGCCGGCAGATCCGCACGCGCGACGAATTCGTCATGGATATTGCACAGGCTGACGCTGAGATAGTTGCGCGTGGTCGCAAAGTCGCGGCCGCGCAGCTTCTCGTGAATCGGCATCATGGAGAAATAGGCTTGCGCAAGCGGGTCGGGAATGTCCATGACGCGCTTGGGCGCATGCCCTGCCACTAGGTCGAGCCGGTGAGCCAGCTCGCTTCGCGCCTTGTGCCAGGCTTCCTCGCCGACCGCAGGGGATATCGGGTAGCGGTCGAGAACCGAAACGACGATCTGCGTCAACCGGTCGAGAAGCTCGCGGCGCTGCGTCCCCGCCCCCGGAGCCATCACACCCTCGATCATTTCGCCGACCATGGACAGCCCGAGCGGAAACGCCTGCCAGCGCGCGCGCTCCACGGACCAGGCGAACCCCTCCTCGGCGAACAATACTTTCGAATAATGCCCGGCCCGGGCGCGCGAATATTCGTAGATCCCTTTTTGGGTGATGAATGCCGATTGAGCGTCGATGAAATCCGCCAGCGCATCGAGGTCGCGGATGGGAGGCGGCCGCTGAAACAGCCTTTTCAACAACTTCATCGTGGTTCGATCCTGCTGGTGTATTCCGGCTTATCCCGCGTTTCGGCGGCGACTGCAAAGCCTTGCCGTTGTGGCCGTGACTGCTGTTCGCAGCCGCAACATCCGTTATCGTCGAAAGTATTATAAAGGCTTTGCCGTTCCAGATGTTAGCTTTTGCGAAATCCGACAGCCGTCCAAAAACAAGAACGGCCGGAAGGGCTCGCGCCCGCGGAATGCGGGTGGGAGCGGCGGCATGGGGGGGCCGTGGTGGGAGTTGCTTTACCCCTCGACTTTGAATCACGGCACTCGCTTGCCGTCGCTTATAGAGGAATCGCAGCCCATGCCTGAATCCACCGACCTTACACAACGGGAAGAAGCCCACTGGCGCAAGACGACGCGCCTGATGCTGACGCATCTCGGTATCTGGTTCTTCTTCGGCTACATCATCCACATGTTCGTGACGCCGCTGAACAAGATCGTCATTCCAGTCCTCGGGTTCCCGCTCGGCTTCTACATGGCTGCGCAGGGCTCACTCATCGTCTTCGTGGTCATGCTGTTCGTCTTCGCAAGACAGCAGGAGAATATCGACCGCGAATTCGGCTTTGAAGAAGAAGAGTAGGGAGCTCCGAAATGGCTACGGCAGCAAAGGGAAGCTCCGACTTCCTCAACAATCTCGGCAAGGTCTACGGCTATTACACCGGCGGATTCCTCGCCTTCATCATCCTGCTCGCGGTGCTCGAGCAAGTCGGCGTGCCGAACAAGATCCTCGGCTACCTGTTCGTGTTCTTCACGCTGGCGGTCTACGCCATCATCGGCGTGCTGTCGCGAACGGCGCAGGTCTCTGAATACTACGTCGCAGGCCGCAGCGTGCCGGCATTCTACAACGGCATGGCGACCGGCGCCGACTGGATGTCGGCCGCGTCGTTCGTCGGCATGGCCGGCACCCTGTTCCTGCTCGGCTATGACGGCCTGGCCTGGGTGCTCGGCTGGACCGGCGGCTTCGTGCTGGTCTCGATCCTGATCGGTCCGTACCTGCGCAAGTTCGGCGCCTACACCGTGCCGGACTTCCTGTCGTTCCGCTACGGCGGCAACTTCGCCCGCGCCCTCGGTGTGATCGTGCTGGTCGCCTGCTCCTTCACCTATGTGACGGCGCAGATCTACGGCACCGGCCTGATCGCCTCGCGGTTCCTCGGCATGCAGTTCGAGCTCGCCGTGTTCGCCGGCCTGGTCGGCATCCTCGTCTGCTCGATGCTGGGCGGCATGAGGGCGGTGACCTGGACCCAGGTGGCGCAGTACATCGTGCTGATCATCGCCTACCTGACGCCGATCGTGATCCTGTCCACCAAGAACTACGGAATCCCGATTCCGGAACTCACCTACGGGCAGGCGATCGCCGACATCACGGCGCGCGAGCAGGAGATGCTCAAGACGGGGCTTGCGACCGCAGCCGGCCTGAAGCCGCACATTTCGCCCTTCATCAACTACAGCCCGCTGAACTTCTTCGGCATCATCCTCTGCATGATGGTGGGAACGGCGTCGCTGCCGCACATTTTGATGCGCTACTTCACCACGCCTTCCGTGCGTGAAGCGCGCGTCTCGGTCGGCTGGTCGCTGCTGTTCATCTTCCTGCTGTACTTCTCGGCCCCCGCCTACGCTGCCTTCTCGAAGCTCGAAGTGTACACCAACATCATCGGGCGCGACCTGTCGGCCATCCGACCCTGGCTGTTCAACTGGGGCGAACTGGGACTGATCAAGATCTGCGGACAGAACGCGGCCAACCTCGATGCCATCATTGCCGCCTGCAAGGCGATCGCCGGTCACCCCGGAGTCGTCCGGCTGCAGGACTTCGTGATCAATACGGACGTGATCGTGCTCTCCACGCCGGAGATCGCGGGACTTCCCTACGTGATCTCGGGCCTGGTCGCCGCCGGCGGTCTCGCCGCAGCTCTCTCCACCGCGGACGGGCTGCTGCTCGCGATCGCCAACGCGCTGTCGCACGACGTCTACTACAAGATGATCGACCCCAACGCGCCGACGGCGCGCCGGCTGATCGTCGCCCGCGTCCTGCTGCTGGTCGTCGCGGTCGTCGCCGCGGCAACGGCTGCGACCAAGCCGGCGGACATCCTGGCCATGGTCGGGTGGGCGTTCTCCCTGGCGATGGCGGGCAACTTCCCTGCCCTCGTCATGGGTGTGTGGTGGAAGCGCACGACGTCAACGGGCGCGGTCGCCGGCATCATCGCCGGGTTCGGGCTGTGCATATTCTACCTGGTGGTGAGCCGGTACTTCCCGGGCGCCGGCGTCAAGTTCTTCGGCATGACGTCGCTGCTCAACCCGGTGAGCGGGGCGCCGCTGGTCGACATCGTCAAAGCCATGGCGCTGCCGAACGCGATGGAAAGCTTCCCGACGCTGGCCCATCCGCTCGCGAACAAGGTCGGCTGGTTCAACCTCAACAACATCAACTGCGGATTGTTGGGCGCGCCGGTGGGTTTCTTGACGATCATCGTCGTCAGCCTGCTGGGCAAGGAGCCGTCGGCAGAGATGCAGGCCTACGTCGACGAAATCCGCAAGCCGCGGGGACGGACGGTGCTCGAAGAGAAAACGACCTGAGAGCGCGGTTCTCGCAATTTGTGACCAACGGGGCCTTTCGGGGCCCCGTTTCGTTTCAAACGGCCCACACACGGCTTGCCGAAGAACCCGGCGATTGACATGGTGAGGGAGCCGGGCGCCGGCAGTCCGCAAACCCCGACCATGGAACGGCGAGTGGCGTGACGGAACTGCCGAGGGGAGATATTCTTGGATACCGCAACTTCGATCGCGAGCTACTGGTACTTCCACCTGCCGAACTTCGTGCTGGCAGTCTTGATGTACACCATGCTCGGCCGTTTCCTGCTCGGCCTGATGGTGGATGCGGATTCGCCCAATTACATCTGGCGCGCGTTCTGCCGCCTCACCGATCCGGTGATGTCGGTGATATCGGCCGTCACCCCCAAGGTCGTGCCTCCGGCGCTGCTCTGGCTGTTCGGCTTCGTCTGGATGTTCTGGCTGCGTGTGGCCTTTCACTACACGCTGCTGCTGCTCAACCTTGCTCCTCGCGCCGCCGGAGCAGCGTCATGAACCGCCAATTCTATTTCATCGGCATCGCCTTCTTCGGGATGATCAACGGCATCTTCAACCAGCTCGCGCTGATATTCGCGCTGCTCTACGTGAAGCCGCTGGCCGGACCGCTGCTGTTCGACAACCTCTCGCTGACGCTGATGTTCGCCTCGCTGATGGTCTCGACGGCGACGGTGATCCTCGGAGGCATACCGGCTGCGATCTACGAGAGGGTCACCGGCGCCAAGGAATCCAGCAACGTGTCGCTATGGATCTGGCTCGCCGGGACGGCGATCGCGACCTTGCCGGCTGTGGGCAACTTCATCCAGATCGGCCTGTAAAATGGGTCTGTCCGGGTTGAGGGGCGCGCCTTCAGGGCCTAAACTTTAGTCGCATTGCCGCGCAGCCATGGATTGCATCGCAGCTTTGGAAGGACCCGGCTCGGGGCGTGGAGTCCGAATCGTGGAAGAAATTCGCCGTGTTGCCTACGCGATTGTGCTCCGCGCCTGTGGATTTGGCTCGCTTGCGATCTTCTGCGTGATGATCGGTCTGTCCTTCGCCCCGCGATCGGCGTTCCAGGCAGGCGGCTTCCTCAGCATGGTCATGACGCTCGTGCTTCTGCTGAAAGCCTATGAGGCGAGGACCAAGGACCACCGCCGCATGGAGATGTGGCTCTATCTCCCCAAGGAACGGCGGCCACCGCAGGCCCACGCGCAACAGACCATCTCGGCGGTGATGCGCGAAACCTATCTTACCTTCGCGCGATGGAGCTCATTGATTTCCGTGATCCTGTGGACGGCGGCGTTGCTGTTCTCGCTCCTTGGACTTTGATCCCGCCTGCACCCGAGGTATCGGCGCGCCGATTTGGCCGTGCGATCCTGCTGGGTCTATGCTCCAGTCGATCCCATGAACTGCAGCACGATCTCGCGCCGGTGCGGGCGCGCGCGATGCTCGGCGACGTAGATCCCCTGCCATGTGCCGAGCGCCATGTCGCCGTTCAGCACGGGTATCTGCAGCGAGGTTCCCGTCAGCATGGTTTTGACGTGCGCCGGCATATCATCGGCGCCTTCCGTATCGTGCAGCCATCCGGCGTTCTCGGGCGCAAGGCGGTCCAGTGCGGTGGTCAGATCCTTCAGCACCGATGGATCGGCATTTTCCTGGATGGTCAGCGAGGCCGAGGTGTGGCGGATGAACAGCGTCACCGTGCCCCCGGTGGCGCCGACCTCGCGCAGAAATTTTGCGACCTCGCCGGTGATATCGAAGAAGCCGGCTCCGGGCGTCTCCACGACGAGTTGCGACGAGGTAATCGTGACTGCGCCGACGGCGGTGGGTAAGGAGCGGGAAACCGATCGCGGCCGCGTCAAATCTTGCCCCCGGAGACGTCTTTCTGAATGCGGTTGGCCATTTCGATCAGCCGCCGCCAGGCGCGCTCGAGGAACGACATCACGCGGTCCATGTCCTGATCGCTCGGCAAGGGGATTTCGATCTTGCGCTCGCCCTCGGCCACCTTGGGCTCGGGCTTCCTGAGCGAGTCCGATTTCGGCAACGCATCCTCGCTTTTGCCAGCCACCGGGCCCTCGCGCTCCGCGAGCTGCGCCTTGAGTTTTTCATTCTCGGCCTGCAGCCGGCCGATCTCCGCATCCAGCGCCGCGCGCTCGTCCGGCACCGCGTAGCAGGCCCAGCCGGCGCCGGAATTGGTGCAGGTCGAGACCGTGCCGGTCTTGGTGTCGAGCCGCAGCACGCCGCCATCGCCGGCGGGCGACAGCGCATAGCGGCCGTTCTCGGTGTCGGGTCTGGTCTGCGCGAAGGACGGCGCGCTGCCGAGGAGGAACGCCGCGGCGGCGATCGACAATTTCCAAGGCAACTTCCAAGGCAACGTCGCGATGCGCATCGGCTTGCTCCGCCTCAATGGGTAACGTGACGTACCCTACACCCAGTGAGCTATGGGCTTGCGGCCCGACTTCAATGTGTCCCCCGAAGAGCGGAAACGACAGTCGATTCGGCGCGGCGAGAAGGCTCGGGCGGGCCGGGCGGTGGAGCGATTTCGGCCATCCCGGCCGATTCATCGGAGGTCTGCCGCCGACGTTCCCGTTATGCCGACTGCTGCACTGCGGCGACCGCTCCACAGGCGGCGTCGCCTTGTTCTAATAATACCAATAAAATCAGATATATAGACGGTTATTACGCAATCTTGACTTGCTAAGACACCGTCAGTATGGTCCGCGCGGCTTTTGAGGGTGGCGGCGTAATTTCCATCAACCGCAGCATCGTTTAGTGTCCGGCCGACATGGCCAAGGACACCGACGACAAGGCGAATGGAAACAAAACGTCTTCCGACGAAGCCGCGCTTTCCGCAAGGCTCGGAAGTCTGGACCAGCGATTGTCCAAAATTCGCGACAACCGCAAAGTCGAGACTGATCAATCCGGAACCGAAAACGGAGACAGTGCAGCCAGGGCATCGGCCATGGCGCGCGGTTTCCAGCTTTCTTCGGAGCTGATCGCGGGCGTTGTCGTCGGGGCTGCGATTGGCTGGGGATTCGACAAGTTGCTGTCGACATCGCCGTTCGGTCTCATCGTGTTCTTTCTGCTCGGCTTCGTCGCCGGCGTGGTCAACGTGGTGAGGTCGGCGCGGCGCGCCTGACCCCGGGCAAGCGCTCAAGCGCCGGCGGAAGTCAGGACATTTGCAATTCGATTGCCGGCAGCATGCCGGCGGACCAAGGCCCGCGCGGATGAAAATCGACCCGATTCATCAGTTCAACATCGAGCCCCTCCTCACGCTCGGCCAGATCGGCAAGCACACGATCGCCATCACCAACTCGACCGTCTACATGTTCGTGGCCGTCGGCATCATCGGCCTCCTGATGTTGGCGAGCGGCCGGCAGCTCATCCCCGGCCGGATGCAGTCGATCGCGGAAATCTCCTACGAGTTCGTCGCCTCCACGATCCGCTCCACCGCCGGCTCGGAAGGCATGAAGTTCTTCCCGCTGATCTTCTCGCTCTTCATGTTCATCTGCGTCTCGAACCTGGTGGGCATCATCCCCTACACCTTCACGGTTTCGAGCCACATCATCGTCACCGCGGCGCTGGCGCTGCTGGTGTTCTTCACCGTCCTGATCTACGGCGTCTACAAGAACGGGCTCAAGTTCTTCTCGATCTTCGTGCCGCACGGCGTTCCCGTCTACATCCTGCCGCTGGTGATGTTCATCGAGATCCTGTCGTTCTTCCTGCGCCCGGTCTCGCACAGCGTGCGTCTGTTCGCCAACATGCTGGCCGGCCACATCGCCCTGAAGGTGTTCGCAGGCTTCGTCGCCATGCTCGGCGTCTCGCTCGGCACCGTCGGCTGGATCGGCGGCGTGATGCCGCTGGCGCTGACCGTCGCGCTCACCGCGCTCGAGCTGCTGGTCGCGTTCCTGCAGGCCTATGTGTTCGCGATCCTCACCTGCATCTACCTCAACGACGCCATTCATCCGGGACACTAAGCGGTTCCGGGGATTACCACCCCTCACCTTTCTTTCTCTCAAGGAGCTAAAAATGGAAGCGGCAGCAGCTAAACTCATCGGCGCGGGCATCGCGTGCATCGGCATGGGCGGCGCGGGCGTCGGCGTCGGCATCATCTTCGGCAACTACCTCGCCGCGGCCGTGCGCAATCCGTCGGCTGCCCAGGGCCAGTTCGGCAACCTGATCTTCGGCTTCGCCGTGACCGAAGCGCTCGGCATCTTCTCGCTGCTGATCGCGCTGCTCCTGCTGTTCGTTCCGCTCTGAGCGGCACCCTTTCGCGCCGCCTGCCACAGGGCGGCGCGCATGACAGCAACAGGAGAACTCCATGGCCAGCGATGCAAAAGGCCAGAAGACCGGTGCACACACCGAGGCCGACGGCGGTCATCACGGCGGCGGCTTTCCGCCGTTCGAATCGACCTACTTCGCCTCGCAGCTGGTGTCGCTGGCCATCGCCTTTGTCGCGCTCTACATCCTCGTGTCGCGCTTTGCGCTGCCGAAAGTCGGCGGCGTGATCGAGGCGCGTGCGAACGCGATCGAGGGCGACCTGGCGCAGGCGCAGAAGCTGAAGGACGAGTCCGACGCGGCGCTGAAGGCCTATGAAGGCGAACTGGCCTCCGCCCGCTCAAGGGCGCAGGCGATCGGCAACGAAACCCGCGAAAAGCTCAATGCCTCCGCGGAAGCCGAGCGCAAGGCGCTGGAAGAGAAGCTCGCGGGCAAGCTGGCCGATGCCGAGAAGCAGATCGCGGCGACGCGCACCGCGGCGATGGGCAATGTCCGCAGCATCGCGGCGGACGCGGCCGGCGCCATCGTGCAGCGGCTGACCGGCGCCGCGCCGGATGCGGCCGCGGTCACCAAAGCCGTCGACGCCTCGTTGAAGGGATAAGTGATGTTCGCCCAACCGGAAACCTGGGTCGCGATTGCCTTCGTCATCCTGATGGCGGTGTTCGTCTGGCTCGGCATTCACCGCACCGTGCTGACGGCGCTCGACCACCGCGCCCAGCGCATCAAGGCCGAGCTCGACGACGCGCGCCGCCTGAAGGAAGAGGCCGCCAAGCTGCTCGCCGACTACCAGGCGCGCCGCGCCAGCGCCGAGCGCGAGGCGCAGGAAATCGTCACCAACGCCAGGGCCGAGGCCGAGCGCATCGCGGCCGAGGCCAAGACGCGGATGGAAGACTTCGTCGCCCGCCGCACCAAGACCGCCGAGAACAAGATCGCTCTTGCGGAGGCCCAGGCGCTGGCCGACGTCCGCGCCGCCGCGGCGGAAGCAGCGGTTGCCGCCGCCTCGACCGTGCTGTCGCAGTCGGTGAAGGGCTCAGTGGCCGACGATTTGCTCGCCAGGGGCATCGCCGAAGTGAAGTCGAAGCTGAACTGACCGCCTCATAAATCTCGTTGCCAGAAGCCGGCGGAAACGCCGGCTTCTTTGTTTGTTGTGATCGCCCGCGCAGGTGATCAAGTATTCCAGAGACATCTGTGATCGATCGAGAGGCCGCGGCGTACTGGGTCGCCCGGTCAAAGCCGGGCGACGACAGGCATCCTATTTCTTCTTCGTCCTGGCCTTCGGCTCGGGCTTGAGGGCCTGCGGGTCGAAGCCGACATAGAAGATGTAGCTGTCGCCGACGGCACCTGAGGGCGCCGGGTAGACCAGGTCCTCGGCAACCAGCACGAAGGGGACGCTGGCGTCTTCCGTCATCTCCACGGTGGTCTGGTAGGCCTTGGTCGCGATCACCTTCTCGCCGACGCCGCCCTGCACCACGGCAACGCGCAGCGGCACCTGGACGCTCGGCGGCGCTCCGGCGGGCCCGGCGATGACGCGGCCCTGGATGCCGATCCGCGCCGTGATCTGGCCGGCATTGATAGTGCATTCCCGCGCGATCTTGCCGATGGTGGCCTGATAGCGCAGGTCGTTGCCGACCGCCTCCTTGCCCGGCGCACCCACCTTGAAGGTCGCAGCGCCCGCGCGCACGGTGACCGGCGGACAGGTCAAATCGTTCTCGCCGGTCACCTCGGCCGGCGCCTGCGCAGGCTTCTCCTCGGAACTGCCGCCGCCGAACAGGTTCTTGAACCGGTCGGTCAGCGATTGCGCTCCCGCGGGCGCAGCAGTGAGGGTCAAGCCGACGGCCGCAACAGTCGCCGCAGCGATGGCACGCCTGATCACAGGTTTGTCACCCATGGATGTCCTCGATCGTTTCATCGACGTCTCCCCCCGGGCCGCGCTTATAGCAAGGCAATGTCGGCGAACCCAAGGCGCCGCCGGCGCGGCGCGCTCGGGTCCTTGTTGGGCACGATCCCAGCGCAAACGCTTCGCGTTTGTCGCGGGAAAACCGCTTCACACCTTTCCGGGATCATGCCTACCCCCGGAAATCCTCGTGCAGCAGGCCGAACAGCAGGTGGTCTTGCCAGACGCCGTTGATGCAGAGGTAGCGCCGCGCCAGCCCCTCGCGGGCGAAGCCGCATTTCTCCAGCACCCGGATCGAGGGCGCATTGCTGGGGATGCAGGCCGCCTCGATGCGGTGCAGATTGAGCTCGCCGAACAGCGTCGGCAGCAGCACCCGCAAGGCCGCGGTCATGTAGCCGCGATGCGCATGGGCCTCGCCCATCCAGTAGCCGATGGTGCCGGCCTGCACGATGCCGCGCCGGACGTTGGCGAGGGTGACGCCGCCGAGCATGACGCCGTCGGCCTCGCGGAAAACGATGAAGGGGTAGGAGCGGTCGGCCGCGATATCCTCGGCATAGCGGCGCAGCCTTCGCCGGAAGCCCGCGCGGGTCAGGTCGTCGGACGGCCAGATCGGCTCCCAGGGCGTGAGGTAGGCACGGCTGCTTTCGCGCAGCAGCGCCCATTGCGGATAGTCCGTCATTTGCGGCGCGCGCAAGAGCAGTCCCTGGCCGCGCGGCATCAGCGCGGCCGGCCCGCTGGATGGCAAACGAAACAGCGCCATAGCTCCCCGCCCTTACTTTGGTTTGAGCATGATCTTGTCCGAAAACCGGCATCCACTTTTCGGGATCATGCTCAGTGCAACAGGGTCTTCGCCTTCGAACGCGTCAATCCTTCCGCAAAAGACACCGCCGTGTCCAGACCCCTGCCGCCGCCGAGGGCGACCACGGCGGGCCGGCTGCGCGTGAGCAGCCCCTGCGCCGCCTTGCGGGTGGATTCGACGCTGACGGCGTCGATCCGGGCCACCAGCTCTTCCACCGCCAGCGGACGGCCGTAGGCCAGCACATGGCGGGCCAGCTGCTCGGCGCGGGAGGAGCAGCTCTCCAGCGCCATCAACAGCCCTGCCTTCATCTGCGCCTTGGCGCGGGCGACCTCGGCTTCGCTCAGGGTCACGGCGGCCTCGTTGATGACGTCGACGATCACTTCCATCATTTCCGGCGCGTCGGCAGGATCGGTGCCGGTATAGAGCCCGAACAGGCCGGTGTCGGCATAGGGCGCGTGGAAGGTGTAGATCGAATAGCAGAGCCCGCGCTTTTCCCGGACTTCCTGGAACAGGCGCGACGACATCCCGCCGCCCAACGTATTGGTGAAGACCTGAAGCGAATACAGCGACAGGTCGCTCTGCGGCACGCCCTCCAGCGCCAGCGTCAGATGCGCCTGCTCGAGATCGCGGTGCACCACGCGCGATCCGCCCTTGCCGAACTGTGCTGCTTGCGGCTTCGGCCCGGCAGAGGCCTCGAAACTTGCGAACTTTTTTGCAGCCTCGTCGACCACGCGGGAGTGTTCGACCGCGCCGGCGGCGGCCACCACCATGTCGGGCCCGCGGTAGTGCGTCGAGAGATAGCCGCGCAGCATGTCGCGGTTGAACGATTTCAGCGTTTTCGCCGTGCCGAGCAGCGAGCGGCCCATCGGCTGCTCCGGAAAGCAGAGTTCGTTGAGATGCTCGAACACGACGTCGTCGGGCGTGTCCTGCGCAGCCCCGATCTCCTGCACGATCACGCTCTTCTCGCGCTCGAGCTCGTCCGGCACGAAGGAGGGATTGGCGAGGATGTCGGCGAGCACGTCGAGCGCCAGGGTCACGTCGGCCTTCATCACCCGCGCATAATAGGCCGTGGTCTCGGTGGAGGTGCCGGCGTTGAGATCGCCGCCGACCGCCTCGATCTCCTCGACGATCTCGCGCGCGTTGCGCTTGCTGGTGCCCTTGAAGGCCATGTGTTCGAGCAGATGCGAGATGCCGTGCTCGTTCGGCTTCTCGTCGCGGCCACCGACGCCGGCCCAGACGCCGAGCGCCGCCGTCTCCAGATGCGGCATGGTGTCGGTGATGACGGTGAGGCCGGACGGGAGTTTCGAAACTGCGACGCTCATCCGGCCACCCCCTGCCTGGCGGCGCGGCTGACCGACAGCACGAAGCGCTCGATCTCGGCGGCATCGTTCTTCATCACCTTGACCTGTTCGGGCCTGGTCATCAGCCCGTCCAGCCAGGCCGGCAATTGCGGACGCACGCCGCAGGCCGCCTCCACCGCATCGGGGAATTTCGCGGCATGCGCGGTGGAGAGCACGATGTTGGGGATCTTCGAGTCCGAGGTGTCGCGGTCGGCGACCGCGAGCGCGACCGCGGTGTGGGGATCGACGAGATCGCCGGCCTCGCGCCAGGCGGCGCGGATCGCGGCCGCCGTCTCGGTCTCGTCGGCGCGACCGGCGTCGAACTCCTCGCGGATCGCCGCCAGCATGGCATCAGGCAGCA
>NZ_JBQTHN010000106.1:0-22456 GCF_052389815.1 Bradyrhizobium sp.
TCCGTCGGAAGGATGATCGAGCAACATCGTTGTCTCCAGGTTGAGTGGTTTCAGCAACCTCAGTCTGGCTTCAGACTCGGTCGCTATCCACTCCCCCATGGAATCTTCGTCGCTTCGCTCCTCGCAATGACGGCGGGGCTACTGCCCCTTGATCGCCCAGGTCACATTGACCGTGATCGACAGCAGCTCCTCGCCCGGTGCGACCGGCGGCGGAGAGGCGGCCATCGGCGCGGCCATCTTGCTGCGGAACACGGGCGGCGGCGCGGTGCCTTCCTCGCTGATGCTGATCGGCTCGCCGAGCGAGACGCCCGCGGCCTTGGCGTAGATCTCGGCCTTGCGGCGTGCGTCGGCGACGGCCCTGGTGCGTGCTTCGTCCAGCGCCTTGGAGGCCTGCGTCACCACGAAATTGATGCCGCCGATCTCGTTGGCGCCCGCCGTGACCAGCGTGTCGATCACGCTGGCGACTTTCGTGACGTCGCGCACCTTGATGATCACGCGATTGCTGGCGCGGTAACCGGTGATCTGCGGCGGGCCGCTGCGGTTCGGCCCCGGCTGCGCATATTGCGGCTGCAGCGACAGGCGCGAGGTCTGGTAATCCTTCTCGTCGATGCCGGCGCCCTTCAGTGCCAGCAGCACCTTGCCCATGGCGGCGTTGTTGGCCTCCGACGCCTCGCGCACGCTCCTGGCTTCCGAGGTCACGCCGCCGTCGACCTGCGCGAGGTCAGGCGCAACCGACACATTCGCCTCGCCGCTGACGGAAATCGCCGGCGGCGGGCTGTTCTGCGCCGAGGCAGGCGGCGCGATGAGTGCGAAGGCTGCGAATGCCGCAGCGCGCGCGAAAAGATGCTTGGTCATTTCAGCGGCACATAGACGTTGATCACCAGCTTGTCCTCCGCGGTCTTGAGCGGGTCGGTGATGTATTCCTCGATGAACAGGTCTTTCGCCTCCAGCCGCTTCTCGTCGAGGTGATTGGTGATCGCCTCATAGGTGTTGTCCATGTTGTCGTAGGACCCGCGATGGACGAACTTCAGCGACTTGCCCTCGGGCGACTGCCCCATGCTCATGTTCTTTCCGAGACCCTTCACGTCCTGGCCGACGGGAATCCCGGCGATGAAGGTGAAGCCGGTATCGTCGGTCGAGGTATAGACGATCAGCGCATTGCCGGCCGGCTTGATGCCTTGCTTGTCGAGCAGGGCCGCGAGCGCCTTGAAGGCATCGATCAGGGTCTCGAACGCGGAATCCCAGTTGGCGTTGCCCTTGATGGTCACGACCTTCCTGGCCTCCAGCGTGATCGCCTCGCCAAAGGGATCGGCGGCCTGCGCGGCCGCCGGTGGCGGCGTGGCCGGGGTTTGCGCGGCAGCGGGCGGCGATGACGGGGCGGGCGAGGGGCTTGCGGAGGACGTCGGACTGGCCGAGGGGGCCGGGGCCGGCGAAGCCTGCGATGTCGGGCTTGCGGTCGGAGCCGGGCTCGGCGAGGCCGCGGGAGCCGGGGTCGGAGAGGCGCTCGGGGCCGGGGATTGCGCCAGTACCGCGCCGATCGGGACGGCCGCGGCGATCAGGCCGGCCAGGACCAGGCGGAAGGCGCAGGAAAGCTGCATTTCGGTGGTCTCCATGTCCCGAGGAGCGTTCAAAAGGGAGCGTCCAATGGCGGGCGCGCCCATCTCATGCCCTCCGAAGTCGTTGCATTCCTAACACGCAAGGCTCGCGTCCGTCCCATGACAGATGCGTCATGACAGCCCCGCGCTGCTACTTTCCAATGGCAACTCTTTCGCCATATAAGGCAGGCAGAATTCGGGTCGTTCCATGAGCGCGCTGGCCAACCACGCATTTGCCAAGATGAACGGTGTCGGCAACGAGATCGTTGTCGTGGACCTGCGCGATTCCAGGGCAACGGTCACGGCCGAAGAGGCTCGCGCGGTGGCATCGCCCACTGGGGTGCATTACGACCAGATGATGGTGTTGCAGCGCCCGCTGGCTCCCGGCACCGAAGCGTTCATCCGCATCTACAACAATGACGGCTCGGAGGCGGGCGCCTGCGGTAACGGCATGCGCTGCGTGGTGCGCCGCGTCTTCGAAAAGACCGGCCAGACCAGCGCGACCTTCGAGACCAAGGCAGGGTTGCTCAATTGCTGGCAGGGCCCGCGGCCCGATCTCTATACCGTCGACATGGGCGTGCCGAAGTTCGGCTGGCAGGACATTCCGCTCGCCGAAGAGTTCCGCGACACGCGCTACATCGAGCTGCAGATCGGTCCGATCGATAGTCCGATCCTGCATTCGCCCTCGGTGGTGAACATGGGCAACCCGCACGCGATCTTCTGGGTCGAGGATGTCAACGCCTACGACCTCGAGCGCTTCGGTCCGCTATTGGAGAACCACCCGATCTTCCCGGAGCGCGCCAACATCACGCTCGCCCACATCGTCGATCGCGACCACATCACCATCCGCACCTGGGAGCGCGGCGCTGGGCTGACCAAGGCCTGCGGCTCGGCCGCCTGCGCGACGGCGGTTGCCGCCGCACGGCTGAAGCGCACCAACCGCACGGTGACGATCACGCTGCCCGGCGGCGATCTCGCAATCGAATGGCGCGAGCGCGACGACCACGTGCTGATGACCGGCACCGCCGAGTTCGAATACGAGGGCAGGTTCGATCCGGCGCTGTTCGCCAGCGTCGCCTGATATGGCCATCGAGATCGTCACCTTCGGCTGTCGGCTCAACGCATTCGAATCCGAGGTGATCCGGCGCGAGGTCGATCGCGCGGGCTTGTCCGACACCATCGTCATCAACAGCTGCGCCGTCACCAACGAGGCGGTGGCGCAGGCGCGGCAGTCGATCCGCCGCCTCAGGCGCGAGCGCCCCGACGCGCGCATCGTCGTCACCGGTTGCGCGGCGCAGACGCAGGCGCAGATGTTCGCCGACATGGCCGAGGTCGATCGCGTCGTCGGCAATGACGACAAGATGCGGAGCGATGCCTGGCGCGATGCGCGCGCGGCATTCGATACGGGCATCGTCAGCGACAAGATCGCCGTCACCGACATCATGGCCGTGAAGCAGATGGCGCCGCATCTGGTCGACGGCTTTCAGCGCGGCCTGCCGCGCGTATTCGTGCAGGTGCAGAACGGCTGTGACCACCGCTGCACCTTTTGCATCATCCCGTACGGCCGCGGCAATTCGCGCTCGGTGCCGATGGGCGCCGTGGTCGAGCAGGTGCGCGTGCTGGTCGAGCGCGGCCACGCCGAGATCGTGCTGACCGGCGTCGACCTCACCAGTTACGGCACGGACCTGCCCGGCGCGCCAAAACTCGGGATGCTGACGAAGCAGATTTTGCGACACGTGCCCGAGCTGAAGCGCCTGCGCATCTCGTCGATCGATTCCATCGAGGCCGACCGCGATCTGCTCGACGTCATCGCCGACGATGCGCGGCTGATGCCGCATCTGCATCTGTCGCTGCAATCGGGCGACGACATGATCCTGAAACGGATGAAGCGGCGGCATCTGCGGCAGGATGCGATCGACTTCTGCGCGCAGGTGCGGCGGCTGCGGCCGGACATCGCGCTCGGCGCCGACATCATCGCCGGATTCCCGACCGAGACGGAAGAGATGTTTGCCCGCTCGCAGGATCTGGTCGAGGAATGTGGCCTCACTTTCCTGCATGTATTCCCCTACTCGAAGCGCCCCGGCACGCCGGCGGCGCGGATGCCGCAAGTCGCGGGCGGCGAGATCAGGGAACGCGCGAAGCGACTGCGCGCAACAGGCGAGGCGGCGCTGCGCAAGCGGCTGGAAACCGAGATTTGTGCGGTGCGCGAGGTTTTGATCGAAAGCGCGACGGCTGGCCGAACCGAGCATTTCGTGCCGGTGGCGATTGCGGGAGAAGTAGTCGGTTCCGTGAAGAGACTGGCGATTGCCGGCCACGATGGTGCGCGGCTTAACACACAATGACCGTCGTCGCACGGCTTGGCCGGGCGACCCAGTACGCCGCGGCTTATCGGTCAATCACAAACGTCTCTGGAATACTGGGTCACCCGCCTTCGCGGGTGACGACAACTGTTAGTTCACGCGCGCTGGCGCGGTCGATCGCACCTGCCAGAACGTCAGCATGCGCCGCGCGTTCTCGACCGTTGTGCCGGCGAAGTGGCTCTTTGCCCTGGCCAGTTCAGCTGCACCGGGTGAACCCGTCGAATAGCGGCATTCCAGCACGGCGGCGGTAGTCTCCCAGCTCAGCCCCGCGGCTTTGCAGGCGACCAGGAGGCCGTCGTCGCGCAGGCTCTGCATCAGGGGACGGATGACGTCGATGGTGGAGCTGGAGAGCTCCGCGAGTGCGGCAACCGTCTCCTCGTATTTTTTCTGCCTGGCGAACCGGGACAGCACGGCTTCGGTGAGTTCCCCCTTCTCCTTCAGCTGCGCAGCAAGACGCTTTGCCGCGGTGAAATCGCGCACCTTCGACATTTCGCGGTCGGCGCTGGCGGCGGCGGTCGCGATGGCGTCGCGGATTTCCTCGAACAAATGCGGCGGCGCGCGGGACAGCAGCTTGTTGCGAACCGCGTCCGTCGCCTTGTCCAGAAGCTGCCGCCGCAGGTCCGGCGGCAGGTCGGCCCGGATGCCGGCCTCGACCGCAAGGTCGGGATTATCTTCCGCCTGCGTCACGATGATGGCGAAGCCGTCGGCGGACACCCGCGCGCCCGGATTGGCCACGATGCGGCGGCTGACGCTCGGAAAGCGGCGCGCAAGCAGCGCGTCGGTGACGATCTCCTTCAGCCACCAGCGCCCGGAGATCGCCAGCAGATGTTTTTCGCCCTTGGTCTTCGCCAGATCGATCAGGTCCTCATCGCCAAGACGCGCCGATTCCTGCAGGACGGGCGCGGCGATGCCGATCTCGTCGTTACGGGCAAGCTGACGAATGACGGTCGCGGGCGCTTGCGCAATCGGCGCCAGTTGCGCGCTCAAGTCAGCCAGCGCCATGCGCGCGCCGACATCCGCGATCGATCGCAGCTCGATCGTCCTGACCAGGCGCTCGAGCACGCCGTCGAACAGCTCGACCTGTTCGTCGTTGAAGCTCCCCGCGGATAGCAGGAAGAGATCGGTGACACGCCGTGCGGTCTCGATGCATTTTGCAGCCGAGCCGCCGCCGATCGCAGCCTCGATTTCAGCGATTATCGCTTGCCCAGCGGGTGGCATTGCTCATCCAGAGCTGACGGGTGCTTGTTCTAAGCAACCCGAATCTCTACAGGACGGGCCTGAACGTTTCGTAAACCATCAGATGGCCGCGCCTCGGGGGAACTACTCCCCGTTCCAGCCGCAGGCCTTGAGCCGCTGATGCATATGGGCCGGTGCCGGTGCGACCACGTGGACCGGCGGCTTGTTCTTCGAAATCGGCACGCCGATCGCGCGCGAATGCAGATGCAGGCGCGGCTCGCCGAAGCGCGGACCGTTGCCGTAGATGTTGTCGCCGACGATCGGCCAGCCCATCGTGGCTGCATGCACGCGCAGCTGATGGGTGCGGCCGGTGACCGGCTCCATCGCGAGCCAGGCGAGGCCATCGCCGCGGCCGAGCACCTTCCAGTTGGTGACGGCCTTTTGTCCTTCGGGATCCGGCTTTTGCCACCAGCCGCGTTCGGCGTTCAACCGGCCGAGCGGCAGGTCGATGACGCCTTCGTCCTCTGCCGGTCCGCCCTCGACCACCGTCCAATAGGTCTTCTCGACCTTGCCGTGCTTGAACAAGAGGCCGAGCGAGGCGGTGGCCTTGCGGTGCCGCCCCAACACGAGGCAGCCGGAGGTGTCCTTGTCCAGCCGGTGGGCCAGCACCGGCGGCCGCGGCAGCCCGAAACGCAGCGCATCGAACGAGGCCTCGAGATTCGGTCCGCCCTTTGGACCGCGATGCACCGGCAGGCCGGCCGGCTTGTCGATGACAAGCATCAGCCCGTCGCGGTGAAGCACGCGCGCCACAATTTCGTCCGCGGTCAGTTCGGGAACATCGAGCACTTGTCGAGACTTTCGTTTGTCTGGCGAAACGGCTAACACAGCGCCCCAATGAGTGAAACCGAAGACACACCCAAATTGAGCTGGTGGAAGCGGCTGTCCAGCGGACTGAAGCGGACGTCGAGTTCGCTGGGGTCCGCCGTTGCCGACCTCGTCACCAAGCGCAAGCTCGACCGCGCCATGCTCGACGACATCGAGGATGTGCTGCTGCGCGCCGACCTCGGTACCGAGGTCGCCGTGCGCATCGCGGATGCCGTCGGCGCCGGACGCTACGACAAGGCGATTTCGGCGGACGAAGTGAAGAGCGTCGTCGCCACCGAAGTCGAGAAGGTGCTCGCGCCGGTGGCAAAGCCGCTGGAGATCGATGCAGCGAAAAAGCCGTTCGTCATTCTGGTCGTCGGCGTCAACGGCTCCGGCAAGACCACGACGATCGGCAAGCTGGCGTCAAAATTCACCAGTGAAGGCCGCAAGGCGATGCTGGCTGCGGGCGATACATTTCGTGCAGCCGCGATCGAGCAGCTGAAAGTCTGGGGCGAGCGCAACAAGGTGCCGGTCGTTGCCGGCGCGCAGGGCTCGGATTCCGCGAGCCTTGCTTTCAATGCGCTGACGGCAGCGAAGGAGCAGGGCGTCGACGTGCTCCTGATCGACACCGCAGGGCGGCTGCAGAACAAGTCCGAGCTGATGAACGAGCTCGAAAAGATCGTGCGCGTCATCAGGAAGGTCGATGCCACGGCGCCGCATGCGGTGCTGCTCGTGCTCGACGCCACGGTGGGGCAAAATGCGCTGTCGCAAGTCGAGGCGTTTCAGCGTACCGCAGGGGTCACGGGCCTCGTGATGACGAAGCTCGACGGCACCGCGCGTGGCGGCATCCTGGTGGCGCTGGCGGAGAAGCACAAACTGCCGGTGCACTTCATCGGCGTCGGCGAAGGCATCGACGATCTCGCGCCGTTCACGGCGCGCGATTTTGCCAAGGCGATCGCGGGGATCGAGTCGTAGATTTCCCCTTCGCGGGTGATGACGGAAGCAAAGGTCACGTAATGGACAAAACCAAGCCGCATCCGCTGTTCAAGCTTGCAACCGAGCTTGGTCCGCTGCTGATCTTCTTCTTCGTCAACTCCAAGGCCAACCTGTTCGCCGCGACCGGCGCGTTCATGGTGGCGGTGGTGATCGCGATGGTCGCGTCCTACATGGTGACGCGGCACGTTCCGATGATGGCGATCGTCACCGCCGTCGTCGTCATCGTGTTCGGCACGCTGACGCTGATCCTGCACGACGAGACCTTCATCAAGATGAAGCCGACCATCGTCTATACGCTGTTCGCGGCGGCGCTCGGCGGCGGCCTGCTGTTCAACCGCTCCTTCATCGCCATCATGTTCGACCAGATGTTCAACCTGACGCACCATGGCTGGCGCATTCTCACCATGCGCTGGGCGCTGTGGTTCCTTGCGATGGCGGTCCTGAACGAGATCATCTGGCGCACCCAATCGACCGATTTCTGGGTTGCCTTCAAGGTCTTCGGCATGGTGCCGCTGACCATGCTGTTTGCGATCACGCAGATGCCGCTGATCAAGCGCTATCACCTGGACCCGGCCTCGCTGGAGACGAGCGAGGCGGAAGCCGGCGACGTCAGCAAGGGGTAGGTCGTCATTCCGGGGCGATGCGCAGCATCGAACTATGGGGCGCCCTTGCGCCCCTGAGAATCTCGAGCTTCCCAGATGCGCAATTGCGCATCGGTGGTCTGGTCCTTCGGACCATCCCGGAATGACGACTACGTCGTCACTTCAGCGCCTTCTCGATCTCTACCTTCAGCACGCGATCGAGATTCTGCGGCGTGATCGGGCCGACCAGCTTGTAGACGATCGTGCCGTCGCGCCCGACGATGAAGGTCTCCGGCACGCCGTAGACGCCCCACTCGATCGAGGCGCGGCCGTTGCTGTCGACGCCGACCGCCGAGAACGGATTGCCGTAGCGGCCGAGGAAGCGCCGCGCATTTTCCGGCACGTCCTTGTAATTGATGCCGACGAGCTGCAGCCGCTTGTCCTTGGCCATCTCGGTGAGCAGCGGCGCCTCGTCGTGGCAGGGCACGCACCAGGATGCCCAGACATTGACGAGGCTGACCCTGCCCTTGAATATCGAGGGGTCGAGCCCGGGCACCGCCGCGCCATCGCGCGACAATCCCTCGAGCGCCGGCAGCGCAGTCTGCGGCGCCGGCCGCCCGATCAGGGCGGAGGGAATCTTCGAGGGATCGCCGCTGTAGAGCCGCAGCAGGAACAGCGCGGCAATCACGCCGAACCCGATCAGCGGCAGCATCACCAGCCAGCGCCGGGTCGGTGGAGAGGTCTCGCCTGCTTGCGTGCCCATCAGATTTCCGTCGCGCCGCGGCCGGAGCGCCGCGTGACGCCGCTGGCTTCGAGATCGCGCAGGCGCGCCTTCTGGGTGCGGTAGTCGACCGCGATCCAGACGATCAGAAGCAACACGACCACAGCGACCAGCGCATACGACGTCATGATGAAAGAGGTGTAGGGCCCGAGCGACATCGTCACGCCGCCCCTATTTTGTTTGACGCGTTTTCTTCACGCGAACCGGTACCCACTTCGCTTGAAAACGCTACGCGAGCGGCCTGCATCATCTGCAGGCTGCGGACGCGCCGCCGCAAGATCTCGTTGCGCATCGCTGCCAGGTGCAGGGTGACGAACAGCAGCGAGAACGCAACCGCCATCACCAGCAGCGGAATCAGGAAGGAGCTATCCACGCTCGGTCCGCCCATGCGGATCACGGAGGCGCCCTGGTGCAGCGTGTTCCACCAGTCGACGGAGAATTTGATGATCGGCAGGTTGATGGCCCCGACCAGCGTCAGCACGGCGGCGGCGCGCGCCGCGCGCGAGGGATCGTCGACCGCGCGCCACAGCGCGATCAGGCCGAGATACATCAGGAACAGGATCAGCACGGAGGTGAGCCGCGCGTCCCATTCCCAGTAGGTGCCCCACATCGGCCGCCCCCACAACGAGCCCGTGACCAGCGCGAGGAAGGTGAAGGCGGCGCCGATCGGCGCGGCGGCCTTTGCCGCGACGTCGGCGAGCGGATGACGCCACACCAGCGTGCCGAGCGAGGCAATGCTCATCACGCCCCAGACGAACATCGACAGCCACGCATTGGGCACGTGGATGAACATGATCTTGACGGTCGCGCCCTGCTGGTAGTCGTCCGGCGCAAGGGCCGACTGGTAGAGCCCGACCGCAAGCAGGATCGCGGTCGCCGCCGCCAGCCATGGCAGCACGCGCGCGGTCAGCGACAGAAAGCGCGTCGGATTGGCGAGGTCGAGCAGCGTCATGGCATCCTGATAAGGGCGGCGGCAGTGGCGCGCAATCTGCCTGAAACACCTCGATTAAAGTTGATCGGTATCAAGTTAGTCGAGGCCATGTTTGAGGCTGGCGGCTGCGGCAAACGGTCCGACCACCAAGCTCACCAGCGAGATCGCGCAGAGGATCGAGAACGGGGTTCCAAACGGCGTCGGCCCCACGATCACGGCCTGCGAGGCGGCGACGCCGAAGATCAGCACGGGCACCGACAGCGGCAGCACCAGGACCGCCAGCAGCAGCCCGCCCCGGTGCAGCGTCACCGCCAGCGCCGCGCCGATCATGCCGGTAAAGGTCAGGGCGGGCGTGCCGACCAGCAGCGTCAGCGCCACCGCGGCCGTTGCCTCGACGTCGAGGTTGAGCAAAAGGCCCAGCACCGGGGTTGCCACGATCAAGGGCAGGCCGGCGGCCAGCCAGTGCGCCAGCGCCTTCGCCGCACAGGCGAGTTCCAGCGGCGTGCGGCTCATCACGATCAGGTCCAGCGAGCCGTCGTCGTGATCGGCCGTGAACAGGCGATCCAGCGTCAACAGGCTGGCCAGCAGCGCTCCGAGCCAGAGGATCGCAGGCCCCAGCCGGGTCAGCAGCCGCAGATCCGGCCCGATCGCGAACGGCATCAACACCACGACAATGAGGAAGAACAATACGCCGATCAGCGCCCCGCCGCCGACGCGCAGCGCGATGCGGATGTCGCGCCGCATCAGCGCGCCAAGCGCCGTCATGCCGCGCCTCCGATCCGCAGTTCGCGCGCCTCAATGCCAAGCGGGGCATGGGTGGCGGCGACGATCATTCCGCCACCGGCGAGATGCTCGCGCATCAGGCCCGCGAACACGGCCTGGCCGGCGACATCGAGGGCGGTGGTCGGCTCGTCCAGTAGCCAGATCGGCCGCTTCACGGAAAGCAGCCGCGCGATCGAGAGCCGCCGGCGCTGGCCGGCGGAAAGAAACCCGGCCGGCAGATGGGTGGCGTGCTCGATGCCGACACGGGCGAGGTTCGCCGCGGCATCGCCGGCCTCGCCACCGAGAAAATCCCGCCAGAAGGAAAGATTTTCCATCACCGACAGCGCGGGCTTCAGCGCATCGCGATGGCCGAGATAATGCGCCTGTTCGGGCAGGGTCAGTTCGGCATCGCCGCCCGCAAGCTCGATCGAGCCCCCGGCGGGGTGCAACAGGCCGGCGATCAGCCGCAAGAGCGAGGTTTTTCCGGAGCCGTTGGGGCCGACCACGGCCAGCGGCTCGCCCGCCACGGCCTCGAAATCGAGGCCGGAAAACACCTCACGGCCGCCCCGCACACATTTCAAGCCGCGCCCCGACAGCCGCATGTCGTCCTTTCACAGCCCTCAAAATACCTGAGGCTACCGTCCCGTAATTTTTTGCTGGCGCATTGCTGCAGCACAATAGTCGGTGTGGCGGCGCATCTAGAAAGATTCTATAAGCCCGAACCTTGATGCAGCACCGGACCGGCGTCTGCAAGCCATTCGAACCCCGCCCTTCTGACGGTGCTCAAATACCCTCGCCGGGTATCATGATCAACTGGGATTTCCTGCCATGACCTCTCTCGACAGCTTCAAATGCCGCAAGACCCTCAAGGTCGGTGGCAAGACCTATGTCTATTACAGCCTGCCCACCGCCGAGAAGAATGGTCTGAAGGGGATTTCGAAACTCCCCTATTCGATGAAGGTCGTGCTGGAGAACCTGCTGCGCAACGAGGACGGCCGCAGCGTCACCAGGGACGACATTGTCGCCGTCGGCAAGTGGCTGAAGAAGCGCCAGCTCGAGCATGAAATCGCCTTCCGCCCGGCGCGCGTGCTGATGCAGGATTTCACCGGCGTGCCGGCGGTGGTCGATCTCGCGGCCATGCGCAACGCCATGCAGAAGCTCGGCGGCGATGCCGAGAAGATCAATCCGCTGGTGCCGGTCGATCTCGTCATCGACCATTCCGTGATCGTCAATTTCTTCGGCGACAACAAGGCCTTCGGCAAGAACGTGGTCGAGGAATACAAGCAGAACCAGGAGCGCTACGAGTTCCTGAAGTGGGGCCAGAAGGCGTTCTCGAATTTCTCCGTGGTGCCGCCCGGCACCGGCATCTGCCACCAGGTCAATCTCGAATATCTCGCCCAGACCGTCTGGACGAGGAAGGAGAAGCTGACGGTCGGCAAGAAGACCGGCACGTTCGAGGTCGCCTATCCGGATTCGCTGGTCGGCACTGATTCGCACACCACCATGGTCAATGGTCTCGCCGTGCTCGGCTGGGGCGTCGGCGGCATCGAGGCGGAAGCCTGCATGCTCGGCCAGCCGCTGTCGATGCTGTTACCGGAAGTCGTCGGCTTCAAGCTCAAGGGCCAGCTCAAGGAAGGCGTCACCGCCACCGACCTCGTGCTGACGGTCACGCAGATGCTGCGCAAGCAGGGCGTGGTCGGCAAGTTCGTCGAGTTCTTCGGCCCCGGCCTCGACCATCTCTCGGTCGCCGACAAGGCCACCATCGGCAACATGGCGCCGGAATATGGTGCGACGTGCGGCTTCTTCCCGGTCGATGCTGCGACCATCGATTATCTCAAGACGTCGGGCCGCAAGGCGGATCGCGTCGCACTGGTCTCGGCCTATGCCAAGGCGCAGGGCCTGTTCCGCACCGCCAAGTCGGCCGATCCCGTATTCACGGCGACGCTCGTGCTCGACCTCGCCGACGTCGTGCCGTCGATGGCCGGACCGAAGCGCCCCGAGGGCCGCGTCGCGCTGCCGTCGGTGTCCACCGGCTTCGCCACCGCGCTCTCCAGCGAGTACAAGAAGCCCGACGATGCCGACAAGCGCTATCCGGTCGAGGGCCGCGACTTCAGTCTCCGCCATGGCGACGTGGTGATCGCGGCGATCACGTCCTGCACCAACACGTCAAATCCGAGCGTGCTGATCGGCGCGGGCCTTTTGGCGCGCAACGCCGCCGCCAAGGGCCTGAAGGCCAAGCCGTGGGTGAAGACCTCGCTCGCACCGGGAAGCCAGGTGGTCGCGGAATATCTCGCCAATTCCGGCCTGCAGAAGGATCTCGACAAGGTCGGCTTCAACCTGGTCGGCTTCGGCTGCACCACCTGCATCGGCAATTCCGGCCCGCTGCCGGAGGAGATTTCCAAGTCGATCAACGACAACGGCATCGTCGCCGCTGCCGTGCTCTCCGGTAACCGCAATTTCGAAGGTCGCGTTTCGCCGGACGTGCAGGCGAACTATCTCGCCTCGCCGCCGCTGGTCGTGGCTTATGCGCTTGCCGGCACCGTGACGAGGGATCTCGCGGTCGAGCCGATCGGCACCGGCAAGGATGGCAAGCTGGTCTACCTCAAGGACATCTGGCCGACCACCAAGGAGATCAACGCCTTCATGAAGAAATTCGTGACGGCCTCGATCTTCAAGAAGCGCTATGCCGACGTGTTCAAGGGCGACACCAACTGGCGCAAGATCAAGACCACCGCCAGCGAGACCTATCGCTGGAACATGAGCTCGACCTATGTGCAGAACCCGCCCTATTTCGAGGGCATGAAGAAGCAGCCGGAGCCGATCAGCGACGTCGTCGACGCGCGGATCCTGGCGATGTTCGGCGACAAGATCACCACCGACCACATCTCGCCGGCCGGCTCGATCAAGCTGACCTCGCCCGCCGGCAGGTTCCTCAGCGAGCACCAGGTGCGTCCGGCCGACTTCAACCAGTACGGCACGCGGCGCGGCAACCATGAAGTCATGATGCGCGGCACCTTCGCCAACATCCGCATCAAGAACTTCATGCTGAAGGGCGCCGACGGAAATATCCCGGAAGGCGGCCTCACCAAGCACTGGCCCGACGGCGAGCAGATGTCGATCTACGACGCGGCGATGCGCTACCAGGAAGAGGGCGTGCCGCTGGTGGTGTTTGCGGGCGCCGAGTACGGCAACGGCTCCTCCCGCGACTGGGCGGCCAAGGGTACGCGCCTGCTCGGCGTGCGTGCGGTGATCTGCCAGAGCTTCGAGCGCATCCACCGCTCCAACCTGGTCGGCATGGGCGTGCTGCCGCTCACCTTCGAGAACGACGCATCGTGGTCGTCGCTCGGGCTGAAGGGGGACGAGACGGTGACCATCCGCGGGCTGCAGGGCGGTCTCAAGCCGCGCCAGACGCTGACGGCCGAAGTCACCTCGGCCGACGGCTCCAGGCAGGAAGTGCCGCTGCTTTGCCGCATCGATACGCTGGACGAGCTCGAGTACTACCGCAACGGAGGCATCCTGCACTACGTGCTGCGCAGGCTCGCGGCCTGACGCGGCGTTGCGATCCATGACTTGTTACCCATGGCTCACTGCGAAGTGAGTGGCAGGTAGAAGGAAGGCGGCCTATCAAGGGGCCGCCTTCGCTCGTTCTGGGGCACGAGCTGCCCGTACAACCACGGTAACCATTTTGGCGATGCAGAAACCCCGGACTGCCCTATGACAGCGTTAATGGCCTATCGTTTCCTTTCGCGCTGGTCCGGCGCGCTCGGCGTCTGCGCCATCGTCGCTGTCATCCGCCCCGCCCATGCCGAGCCGAAGGCCGTGGTCGAGCTGTTCACGTCGCAAGGTTGCTCGTCCTGTCCGGCGGCCGACAAGTTGCTCGGCGAGCTTGCCAGGGATCCGTCCGTGATCGCGCTGAGCCTGCCGATCGATTACTGGGATTATCTCGGCTGGAAGGACACGCTGGCGGACTCCCGTTTCAGCGCGCGACAGAAGGCCTACTCGCGCATGCGCGGCGATCGCGACGTCTACACGCCGCAGGTCGTCGTCAACGGCGCGGCGCATGTCATCGGCAGCGATCGCGCCCGCATCGAAGGCGCCATCAAGGACACCGGCAAGGCCGGCAAGGTGATGTGGCTTCCCGTGACGATGTCGTTGTCGGGCAAGCAGATCACGGTATCGGTTGCAGCCGGCAACGAGTCGACGCCGGTGCGCGGAGAGGTCTGGCTGTGCGCGATCTCGAAAGCGGTGCCGATCTCGATCGGCCGCGGCGAAAATCGCGGGCGCGAGGTCGTCTATCACAACGTGGTACGCAACCTGCTCAAGGTCGGCGACTTCAACGGCAGCGCCGGCAGCTGGACCGTGCCGCTCGACAGCGTGAAGCGCGAGGGCATCGATGCTGCGGCCGTGCTGGTCCAGGACGGCAGTCGCGACAAGCCTGGTCCGATGCTGGGCGCGGCGTTCACGGCGCTGCATTAACCGGCCGGTAATTTCAATTCGCTGGCAGGGGCCGCGGGAACCGCGCTCCGTGCTGCTGCAGTCTGCTGGAAGACGAGGGTCGGCGGCTGACGCACGGCCGCAGACGACCGCCAAAAAAGAAAAGGACCAACTTTCGTTGGCCCAGTCTCGGGGATTGTAACCCCGGTGCGATAGACCCGATCCCGACGGCCCCGGGGGGCTGGGGGCTGAGGAATCCGGAACCGAAAGGACCGGGTCAACGCAGAATCATCTATCTCAAGTGGCCGCGGCGGGCGGTTGGCGGAAGTGGGGCAGCAATAAGATCGGCCTAACGATCCCGTGACCCGTCTTTTTGCGGGTTTGCGGCCGATCGCCCGCGCCGGAGGTATTTGTCGAGCGCCCCTTGCGGCAGGGCGCAGTCGGCGCAATCATGTCGCCTGCATGACGATCCCGACCCGACGGGCCGCGTAGCGCAAAGCGGGCATCGGTTTTCGGAACAGGATCGTCATGGCGATTACAGGAGGCGCTCCATGAGCATGATTTCGGAGGACACCGATCCAAGCGAGCTTCGCGCAGCGGCGCGACCTGCCGCTGCGAATCCGCCGCCCAATCGTGTGACCTTCAACCGCCTCGAACTGAACCGCATCCTCAATCTCTACGGCCGCATGGTGGCCGACGGCGAATGGCGCGACTACGCCATCGATTTCCTGAAAGACCGCGCCGTGTTCTCGGTGTTCCGCCGCTCCACCGAGGTGCCGCTCTACCGTATCGAGAAAGACCCGCGCCTGGCGCGCAAGCAGGGCATGTACAGCGTGATCTCGGCCACCGGCCTGATCCTGCGCCGAGGCCACGAGCTCGAGCGCGTGCTGCTCGTGATCGACCGCAAGCTCGCGGTGGTGTGACTCACACCGGCACGGCAGGAACCGTCGTCGCGCCTTCGCCGAGGGCGCGTTGCATCATCACGGTGTCGAGCCAGCGGCCGAACTTCAGGCCGACATTCGGATGCGTCCCGACCAGCTGGAAGCCGCACGCGGTGTGCACTCCGACCGACCCGGCATTGGCGGAATCGCCGATCACAGCGATCATCTGGCGATAGCCGCGCTTCTCGCATTCCTCGATCAGCCGGTGCATCAGCCGCAAGCCGATGCCGCGGCGGTGGTTGGCGGGCCGCAGGTAGATCGAGTTTTCCACGGTGAAGCGATAGGCCGGCCGCGGCCGGTAAGCGCCGGCATAGGCGTAGCCTGCCACCTTGCCGTCGAGCGTGGCGACGAAATAGGGGTAGCCGCCGTCGACAAGCGCGCGGAAACGCCGCGTCACTTCCGCGAGGTCGGGCGGGATCAGCTCGAACGTCGCGGTGCCGTGGAGCACCGCGTACTCGTAGATTTCGGTGATGGCGGGAAGGTCGGCCTCGATCGTCGGCCTGATTTCAAGGGCGGGCATGGCCAGACAGTATTTTTGCCCGCGGCAAAAGAAAAGCCCCGGCCTCACGGCCGGGGCTTCGATCTGTTTCGCTCAGTCGGCGCTTAGTCGCGCTGGCCGAGCAGCTGCAGCAGCAGCGTGAACAGGTTGATGAAGTTCAGGTAGAGCGAGAGTGCGCCGGAGATCGCCGCACGCTCGGCAATGTCGCCGCCCTGCGCGGCGTAGCCGTAGATATAGTCGTTCTTCAGCCGCTGGGTGTCCCAGGCGGTGAGGCCGGCGAACACCAGCACGCCGATGACCGACACGATGAACTGCAGCATCGAGCTCGCCAGGAACAGGTTGACCAGGCTGGCGATGATGATGCCGATCAGGCCCATGAACAGGAACGAGCCCATCCCGCTGATGTCACGCTTGGTGGTGTAGCCCCACAGGCTCAGCGCACCGAAGGTCGCCGCGGTGATGAAGAACACGCGCACGATCGAGGTGTGGGTGTACACCAGGAAGATCGACGACAGCGAGACGCCCATCAGCGCCGCGAACGCCCAGAACAGCATTTGGGCAGTTGCGGGCTTCAGCCGGTTGATGCCGAACGAGATAGCGAACACCATGACCAGCGGCGCCAGGATGAACAGCCACTTCAGCGGGCTGACATACATCGCGTAGCCGAACGGCGTCAGGAACTCCTTGCCAAACCGGGCGGCGGCGCCGGCCTGGTCGGGGGTGACGGCGGCCATATAGACGCCGAGCGCCGCCAGGCCGGTGATGGCGAGGCCGATGCTCATGTAGTTGTAGATGCGCAGCATGTAGGCGCGCAGGCCGGCATCGACGGCCGCGGTATCGACGCGCCCGGCGGCCCGGCCGAAGGGAGATGCATAGTTACGGTCTAGGTCCGACATGGTCGAATTCCCGTTGGTTGATTCCGGCAACCGCGTGCTGCGCCGCCGGAAAGAAATCTATCCCGGAAACCCGCCGTCTGCCGACATTAAAGTCGTGTCACCAAACGGCGCTTCCGGCTTGGTTGGTATGTGGGAAACTAACACATTCAAAGCAAGCTTCTATGCGCGGCTGAATGTCGCTCTGCGTCGAGAATTCAGGCTGAAATCGGGTTAACCCTGAAGTTGTTGGCGGAAAGCACGGGCCGCAAGGCGCCCGCTTCACTTTGTCACAAATTCCTCAGGACTGTGGCGGGCTTCTGGTTCAGCGCCAGCAGCGTGCCGGCGAGCCCGAGCCCGACCGTGACGAGGAGTGCGGCCGCCACCACCGCCGCCGCGCTGCCGGCCTGCCAGACGAAAGTCAGCGTCATCAGCCGGGTCACGATCAACCAGGCGGCGACGGAGCCCGAAATCACGCCGAAGATCGCCGTGGCGAAACCGATCATCAGGTATTCCAGGGCATAGGCCCCGAGCAGCCGGACCCGAGTGGCGCCGAGCGTCTTCAGGATGACGGCGTCATAGACCCGGTGGCGATGGCCGGCGGCGAGTGCGCCGCCCAGCACCATGATGGCTGAGATCAGGGTGACGGCGCTGGCGCCCCGGATGGCGAGCGCGAGGTTGGTGACGACGTTGCCGATCGTCTCCAGCGCCTCGCGGACCCGCACGCTCGTCACCATCGGAAAGGCGTCGGCCACCTGCTTGATGATCCTGGCATCGCCCGTCGCATCGTGATGGGCCTCGCTAAGGGTCGCGATATGGCTGTGCGGGGCGCCCTTGAAGGCGTTGGGCGAGAACACCAGCACGAAATTGATGCCGAGCCCCTGCCAGTCGATGTTGCGCAGGTTGGCGATCTTTGCCGGAATGTCGCGGCCGAGCACGTTGACGACGATCTCGTCGCCGATTTTGAGCTTCAGGCCGTCGGCGATCTTCTTTTCCAGCGAGACCAGGATCGGGCCCTGATAGTCGGCGCTCCACCATTCGCCCTCGACGATCTTCGAACCCTTCGGGATCTCGCCGGTATAGGTCAGGCCGCGGTCGCTCTGCAGAACCCATTCGGTGTCATGCGATGGCTTGAGGTCCTCGGCCTTGACGCCGCGCGCGGCGACGATGCGCCCGCGCAGCATCGGCACTTCCTCGATGGTCGAATCCGCTGCGACCTGCCTCAGGAACGCGCCGAAGCGCTCGGACTCGGAGGAGGGGATGTCGATGAAGTAGAACGATGGCGCCCGTTCCGGCAGCGCGGCCAGGAACTGGCGGCGCAGATTGCCGTCGATCTGGGTGATGGTGACGAGCACGGCGAGTCCCAGTCCCAGCGACAGCACGACCGAAGGCGTCAGGGCGCCGGGCCGGTGGATGTTGGAGATCGCAAGCCGCAGCATGGTGATGCGGCTGCGCGGCATCCTGCGCGCCAGCGCCATCAGACCGGCCGCAATGGCGCGCAGCAGCACGAACACCGCGACGGAGGCCGCTACGAAAATGCCGGCGACGCGCTTGTCATAGGCAAGTCCGATCGCGACGCCGACCAGCGCCGCGATGACCGCCGCCATCAGCGCGATGTAGCGCCAGCGCGGCCGGTGCCAGACACCGGCGACGGTCTCGCGGAACAGCGCTGCCACCGGCACGTCATGCACGCCGCCAAGCGGCCACAGCCCGAAGGCGAGCGCGGTAAGAAGGCCGTAGACGAAGGACAAGGACAGCTCGTCGAAATGCAGCGCCGGCTCCATCGGCAGCGGCAGGATCTTCCCGAACAGGCCGGCGATCAGATAGGGCAGCGCCGCACCGGCGAGGAGGCCGATCGCGGAGCCGAGCGCCGCCAGCACGATCACCTGCGTGGTGTAGATGGTGAAGACGTCGCGGCCGGTGGCGCCGACCGCCTTGAAGGTCGCGATCACCTCGCGGCGGCGGTCGATATGGCTCTTCACGGCGTTGGCGACGCCGACGCCGCCGACCAGAAGCGCGGCAAGTCCCACCAGCGTCAGGAACTGGGTGAACCGGTTGATGGTGCGCTCCAGCTGCGGCGAGGCATTGGCGCGGCTGCGGATTTCCCAGCCCGCTTCCGGCGCGGCGGCGCGGGCATCCGCGATGAGGGCGGCGGCGGAGCGATCGTTGGCCGCAACGTCCGGCAGCTTGACGCGGTAGATCCAGCGCACGAGGCTGCCGGGCTGCAGCAGCCCGGTAGCGCGCAGGCCCGCTTCGCTGGCGAGGAAGCGCGGGCCGAGGCCGACATTGACCGCGAGCTTGTCCGGTTCGCTGCTCACCACGCTGCGCAGCTGGAACGTCGCGTTGCCCACGTTGACGCGATCGCCGAGCTTGAGGTCGAACCGGGCCAGCAGCGTCGGATCGACCGCGGCGCCGAACGCCCCGTCGCGCTCGGCCAGAATCTCAGCGAGCGGCATCTTCGGCTCCAGCGTCAGCGCGCCGAGCATCGGATAGGCGGCATCCACCGCCTTCATCTCGACGAGGGCGAGCTTGCCGTCGCCGGCGCGCACCATGGCGCGCAGGGTCGCGGCGACGGAGAGGTCTCCGCGCGTGCGCAGGAAGGCGACGTCCTCCGGCTTCGCCTCGCGCTGGATCATCGAGAAGGCGACGTCGCCGCCGAGCAGCTTGCGGCCCTCGCGGGCGAGGCCATCGCCGAGGCTGGCGGCGATCGAGCCGACGCCGGCGATCGCCATCACGCCGAGCGCAATGCAGGCGATGAAGACGTAGAAGCCGCGCAAGCCGCCGCGCAATTCGCGCAAGGCGTAGCGGAACGCGAGCGCAGAGGTGCGCGCCTGGTAGGCGGTCTCGTCGGCGAGGGTGGTCACGCGCCGTATCCGCCGTCGATGCGGCCGGAGCGCAGCCGCACCACGCGGTCGCAGCGCTGCGCAAGCCCGCTGTCGTGCGTCACCAGCACCAGGGTCATGCCGCGCTCGGCATGTTTGGAGAACAGGAGGTCGACGATCTGCTTGCCGGTGGTCTCGTCGAGATTGCCGGTCGGCTCGTCGGCGACGAGGATCGCAGGATCGGGCGCCAGCGCCCGCGCCAGCGCCACGCGCTGCTGCTCGCCGCCGGAAAGCTGCGTCGGGTAATGATGCAGGCGGTGGCCGAGCCCGACCGATTCCAGCTCCGCTGCCGCGCGCGCCGCCGCATCGGCATGGCCGGCGAGCTCGAGGGGGACTGCGACATTCTCCAGCGCCGTCATGGTCGGGATCAGATGGAACGACTGGAAGACGATGCCGACCTGCCGGCCGCGGAAGCGCGCCAGGTCGTCCTCGCCGAGGGCATTGAACGCCGTGCCGTTCACCACCACCTCTCCGCTATCGGGACGCTCCAGTCCCGCCATCACCATCAGCAGCGTGGATTTGCCCGATCCGGAGGGGCCGATCAGGCCCAGCGCTTCTCCCGATCCGACGCGCAGGGAGATATCCTTGAGGATGTGCACGCGCGCTGCGCCCGAGCCGAGCGAGAGGTTGACGTTGTCGATGGCAATGGTGTCGGTGCCGGTCAAAGACGAGGGTTCGATGAGGCTGTCCATGGGTGGGTCATATGGCACTTCGGCCCGTGGGGTCGAGGGGAGCTTTGCGAACGTCGTGCACATCATCGTGTTGATTCTGGCTTTCCTGATGACGGGGCAGGCCCTTGCGCAGGCTCCGGGCAAGCCGGTCAAGATGGTCGCATTCGGGGATTCCCTGACCGCGGGACTTGGCCTGCCGGCCAACCAGGCGTTCCCGGTCCGTCTGCAAAAGGCCTTGGAATCCAAAGGCATAAAGGTGGACATGATCAACGCCGGGGTATCCGGCGATACCGCTTCGGGCGGGCGTGACCGGCTCGACTGGTCCATCCCCGAGGGAACCGAGGCCGTCATCGTCGAGCTCGGCGCCAACGATGCGATGCGCGGCACCGACCCGAAGGTGACGCGCGCGGCGCTCTCGGACATCCTGACGCGGCTGAAGGCTCGCAAGATCGCCGTACTTCTCTGCGGCATGCTGGCGCCGCCGAATTACGGCGCGGACTATGCGGCCCGCTTCAATGCGATCTACCCGGAACTGGCGAGGCAATTCGACGTTCCGCTCTATCCGTTCTTCCTCGAAGGCGTGGCGGCCGAGGCAAGGCTCAACCAGACCGACGGAATCCATCCGACCGCCGAAGGTGTCGATCTCATCGTCAAGGGCATTCTGCCCAGTGTGGAGGCACTTCTCGGCGCCATCGCCGGGCAGCGCAGCTGAACACGGGACAACTCCCCGCAAGTTTCCGGGTCGTTAACGTGTTACGCTTCGCACGGTCACATAAGTCGGGTAGAAGTTGGACATCGGTGATTCGCCGGTCTCTGGTTTGGGGCATGACGCGGGCTCTCCGCTGATGTGTCCAAGCATCGGGAGTGATTACGATGCCGCGTTTGTTCACTGGACTGGAAATCCCGGCCGAGATCGGCCAGACGCTTTCCAGCTTGCGAGGCGGCCTTCCGGGCGCCCGCTGGATCGACCCCGAAAATTATCACGTTACCCTGCGCTTCATCGGCGACATCGACGGCATGTACGCCAACGAGATCGCCTCGATGTTGTTTCGCGTCAACCGCAAGCCGTTCGAGGTCCGCCTGCAGGGCCTGACCAGCTTCGGCGGCAGGAAGCCGCGCGCAGTGGTCGCCGCGGTCGAGCCGACCCGGCCCCTGATCGAGCTGCAGGCCGAGCATGAGCGGCTGATGCAGCGCCTCGGCCTCGATCCGGAGGGACGCAAGTTCACGCCGCATGTGACGCTGGCGCGGCTGTACGATGCCTCCAGCCAGGACGTCGCCGACTATCTCTCCGTGCGCGGCTATTTCCCGAGCAAGAGCTTCCTCGCCTCGCGCTTCGTGCTGTTCTCCTCCCGCGCCTCCAGCGGCGGCGGCCCGTATGTGGTCGAGGATTCCTACGCGCTGAGTGCGTAGGGTCTCTTCGCCTCTCCCCGCGTGCGGGGAGAGGCCGGATCGCATGACAATGCGCTGCGGGTGAGGGGGACTCTCCACGAGTCCGTCTTTCAACGTGATTGCGGAAGCAGCCCCTCACCCCGACCCTCTCCCCGCAAGAGCGGGGCGAAGGAGAAGAGCGCATACCCCTCCACCCGATTCCCCGCTTGCAATTTGCCGCGCGCTGAGGCGGAAAGAGGGCCATGCTCTCGACCCCGCCTGCCACCTTCCACGCCCATTACAAGGCCCTCATCGCTTCCGGTGCGATCGAGGCCGATCCGGCGCAGCAAGCCGCGGCGCAAGCCTTCGCGGCGTTGGAGGATCGGCTAGGCGGCTACACGCCGGTCAAGAAGCAGGGCCTGTTCGGCCGGCTGTTCGCCGACAAGGGCGAGCCGCCGCCGCGCGGGCTCTACGTCCATGGTGAGGTCGGCCGCGGCAAGACCATGCTGATGGATCTGTTCTTCGACACGGTCGCCTTCGGCCCGAAGCGGCGCGTACACTTCCACGCCTTCATGGCCGACGTGCACGACCGGCTGGCGATCGCCCGAGCCACGCACGAAGGCGATCCGATACGTCCGGTCGCGCTTTCCTTCGCCGCCGAGACCCGCCTCCTTTGCTTCGATGAGCTATTCGTGCGATATATCGCGGATGCGACGATCCTCGGGCGACTGTTCAAGGAGCTG
>NZ_JBQTHN010000107.1:0-30288 GCF_052389815.1 Bradyrhizobium sp.
CTCGACATCGCCCGCGGCGAAATCTTCGCGCTGCTCGGGCCCAACGGCGCCGGCAAGACCACGCTGATCAGCACCATCTGCGGTATCGCCAATCCGACCTCGGGCAGCATCGCGGTCGGCGGCCATGACGTCGTCAAGGATTTCCGCGCGGCGCGCTCGATGATCGGGCTGGTTCCACAGGAACTCCACACCGATTCATTCGAGACAGTATGGGCCACCGTCAGCTTCAGCCGCGGCCTGTTCGGCAAGCCGAAGAACCCGGCGCATATCGAGAAGGTGCTGAAGGATCTTTCGCTGTGGGACAGGAAGGATTCCAAAATCATCACGCTGTCCGGCGGCATGAAGCGCCGCGTCATGATTGCGAAGGCGCTGTCGCACGAGCCGCAGATCCTCTTCCTCGACGAGCCGACCGCGGGCGTCGACGTCGAATTGCGCAAGGGCATGTGGGAGGTGGTGCGCACCTTGCAGGCCTCGGGCGTCACCATCATCCTGACCACGCATTACATCGAGGAAGCCGAGGAGATGGCCGACCGCATCGGCGTCATCAACAAGGGCGAGATCATCCTGGTCGAGGACAAGGCCGGGCTGATGCAGAAGCTCGGCAAGAAGCGGCTGACGCTGCAGCTGCAGCACAAGGTGGACGCGATCCCGCCGGCGCTGGCGCCGTACGATCTCCATTTGTCGGAGGACGGGCGCGAGATCACCTACGACTACGACACCAAGGGCGAGCGCACCGGCATCACCAGCCTGCTCAGCGATCTCCGCAGCGCCGGCGTCCGCATCAGCGATCTCGATACCGAACAGTCTTCGCTGGAAGACATCTTCGTCAGCCTGGTGAGGAAAGCGTGATGAACTGGCGAGCCGTCCAGGCCATCTACCTGTTCGAAATGGCGCGTACCTGGCGCACGCTGCTGCAGAGCGTCGTCTCGCCGGTGGTTTCCACCTCGCTCTATTTCGTGGTGTTCGGCGCCGCGATCGGCTCGCGCATCACCGAGGTCGAGGGCGTCAGCTACGGCACTTTCATCGTGCCCGGCCTCGTGATGCTGTCGGTGCTGACGCAGAGCATCGCCAACGCCTCGTTCGGCATCTATTTCCCGAAATTCGTCGGCACCATCTACGAGATCCTGTCGGCGCCGATCTCCTATTTCGAGATCGTGGTCGGCTATGTCGGGGCCGCCGCCACCAAGTCGATCATCCTCGGCCTGATCATCCTCGCCACCGCCGCCCTGTTCGTGCCGCTGCACATCCACCATCCCTGGTGGATGCTGGCGTTCCTGGTGCTGACTGCCGTCACCTTCAGCCTGTTCGGCTTCATCATCGGCATCTGGGCCGACGGATTCGAGAAGCTGCAGATGATCCCGATGCTGATCGTGACGCCGCTGACCTTCCTCGGCGGCAGCTTCTACTCCGTCAACATGCTGCCCTCGGGCTGGCGCACCATCACCCTGCTCAACCCGGTGGTCTATCTGATCTCGGGCTTCCGCTGGAGTTTTTACGAGATCGCCGACGTCAGCATCTGGCTGAGCCTCGGCATGACGCTGGCCTTCCTCGCCATCTGCATGGCGCTGGTGTGGTGGATATTCCGGACGGGGTACCGCCTCAAGAATTGACGCGCAGCGCGTCATGCCGGGGCGCGCCCGAAGGGAGCGAACCCGGAATCTCGAGATTCCGGGTTCGATGCTGTCGCATCGCCCCGGAATGACGACACAAACAACATGAACAACAACTCGCGAAAAAGTCAGCGCCGTTCATCAACGATCCGCCGCCGGATACTGGAACCAAAGGCGGATTCCGGGCATAGTGATTGCCGGGGGACGGAGAGCCGCGGCGGCATCAGCCGGGAGGCCAGAAGTACATGCGTTCCTTTCTCGTCGCTTTTGCCGGGTTGATGCTGATCGCCACCGGCGCTGAGGCCAAAGTCGCCATCACCGTCGACAAGGACAACCAGCAGATGACCGTCGCGATCGACGGCGTCGCGCGCTACCGCTGGCCGGTGTCCACGGGCATTCCCTCCTATGAGACGCCGAACGGCGCGTTCCGCACCTTCCGAATGGAGGCGGACCATTACTCCAAGGAATTCGACGATGCGCCGATGCCGCATTCGATCTTCTTCACCAAGATCGGCCACGCCATCCACGGCACGGATTCCGTGAGCCGCCTCGGCAGCCCCGCCTCGCACGGCTGCGTGCGACTGTCGCGCGCCAATGCCGCGACGCTCTATGCGCTGGTGCAGGAGCACGGCGTGCTCACCACCACGGTGACGCTGACCGGTTCCTCGCAGGTGGCACTGGCCCGCAACCCGCGCGGCCGCGCCACCACGGCCGTGGCCCGCCGCGCGCCGATCGAACAGGATCAGCAATACGACAACGCCGGCGATCCCGTCGTGATCACGCCGCAGCCCGGCTACGCGCCGCAAAACGGCTACGCGCCGCAGCCGCGCCGCGACGACGGCTACATCTATCCCGCCGACGGCAGCTCCCGCGACCAAATCTATCCGGCGCCGCGCGCCCAGCTGTACCCGCCGCAACAGCAATACTATTACGACCGCGGCTATGCGCCGGCGCCGCAGGGTTACTACTACTACCAGCAGCAGCCGCGACCGTACTACCCGCCGCAGCGCGGCTACTACGTCTATCAGGACTGACGCGTCTTCGCGCGTCGACCTCTTCCCGCACGCGGTGGGCAACCGCGTATGCAGATTACTTTCATCGGCCTGACCGCCACAAACTCGTCATGCCCGGGCTTGCCGCCTTCGCTGAAGCTTCGGCGGGCCGGGCGAATTCGTGGCCCCGGCGGAGCCTTGGCGGAGACGGGTCCCGGGCATCCACGTTCTTTGTGCCGGAGGAAAGGTCGTGGATGGCCGGGACAAGGCCCGGGCATGACGATGTGGAAACGCCCGTGCAAAAGCGGACCAGCGCCATGCGATTGCCGTGCCGCAAGCGGGGCGAGGCAGGACGCCGCTACTGCTCGCCGTCGCGCATGCGGCGCCACAGCGCGCCGACGATGTTGGAGTAATCGTCGGTCCAGACCCGCTGGTGGTCCTCCGCTTCGGTCAGCGTCCACTTGTCGGACGAAGCGAGGTTGCCGACGTCGGCCTCCTCGCGCGCCGAGACCACGACCGTGGTGGAGAAGATGTACTCGGCGTCCCGCCCGGTGTCCTCGCTATAGACCCAGCTCTTGAGATCGTTGGCGTCGGCGATGCCGACGACGACGCTCTCGAGCTCGAGGTGCCGGTTGGAGATATGCATCACCACGGCGCCATGCGGCGCCAGCTTGTCCTTGTAGATCTCCATCGCCTCCTCGGTGGCGAGATGGATCGGGATCGCGTCGGAGGAATAGGCGTCGACGATGATGACGTCATAGGCGCCGTTCGGCTCCTTCGCGAAGGTCAGCCGGGCGTCGCCGATCACGGGCTTGAGGTCCGGCTCGCATTTCGAGATGTAAGTGAAGTATTTCGGGTCGCGGGCGCTGTCGACCATGGTCTGGTCGATCTCGAAGAACTTCCAGTCCTCGCCCGGCTCGGAGGCGCAGGTCAGCGAGCCCGAGCCGAGCCCGATCACCGCGACCTTCAGCGGCGCCCCCTTGCGCTCGCGCATCGCCGTGATGGCCTGGCCGATGCCGCCGTCCCTGTGGTAGTAGGTGATCGGCTCCGGCCGTCCCGTCACCGGCGAGCCGTCGTCGTTCCTGAATTTCTCGGCGCCGTGGATGGTCGTGCCGTGCATCAGCACGTGGTACTGGCCGTTCGGCGTCACCACGATCTTGTGCACGCCGAAGAAGCTGCGCACAGTCTCGACCCGCCCCGCATCGGTCGGATAGGCGCGCAGCAGCACCAGCGCCACGGCAACGGTGGCGAATATCTTCCAGCGATTGCCGTTGAGCGCGAGCGCCATCGCCGCCGCGAGCACGCCGACGCCGCCGATCATCCAGGGACGGTGCCCGTCGAGCCAGTTGAAGACCTGGCCGGCAGAGTATGCCGGCAGGATCAGCGCCACGGCGATGGCGGCGAGCAGCGCCCAATACCATTGCGCGAGCCGCGGCAGGCGCTCGGGGACCGCCGGCCGGCACAGCGTCGCCAGCGCCAGCAGGATCGGGTACTCCGCGATCCAGGAGAAGGCGTATGGCGCGATGAGCCCTGCGAACAATCCGCCGACCATGCCGCCGAACGACAGCGCGACATAGAAGCCGGTGAGATATTTCGCGGCGGGCCGCGTGCGCGCCAGCTCGCCATGGCAGGCCATCGCGATCAGGAAGAAAAACAGTTGGTGTCCGCCGAGCGTCAGCAGCAGATTCTGCTCGCCGCCGACCGCCAGCAGGATCACCACGCCCGCGACCGCCAGCGGTTGCAACAACAGCATCAGCCAGTGCGGCAGCAGCGGCCGCGACTGGAACACCAGCACCCAGGTGAGCAGATAGAGCGACAGCGGCAGCACCCAGAGCAGCGGCGCTGCGGCGACGTCGGTGGAAATATGCGCGGTCACCGCGATCAGCAGGCCCGAGGGCACCGCCGCCAGGAAAATCCAGCGTGCACGCAGCGACCACGACGGCGCCGGCGCGTCGACGTCGGCGGCCGGCAGGTTCAGCGCCGCGGCATTGGCAGGCGACTTCAGCAGCAGCACGCCGCAGCCTGCGATCAGCAGGATCAAGAGGCCATAGCCGCCGGTCCAGATCAGGTTCTGGGTGCGCAGCGTAAACATCGGCTCCAGCAGCACCGGATAGGACAGCAGCGCCAGGAAGCTGCCGATGTTGGACGAGGCGTAGAGAAAATACGGGTCCGGTCCGTTGGGATGGCCGGTGCGCACGAACCAGGCCTGCAGCAGCGGGTTGTTGGCGGCGAGCGCGAAGAATGGCAAGCCGATCGAGACGGAGAACAACCCGAGCAGCCAGAACGCATATCCTGACATGGGCGGCTCGCCCCAGCCGGAGCGGATCGCCAGCGGCAGGGTCAGCATGGCGGCGACCAGCAGCAGCAGATGCACCAGGACGGGAACGACGCGGTTGCCCGCCTTGGTCAGGTAGTGCGCATAGGCATAGCCCGCGAGCAGCAGCGACTGGAAGAACACCATCGCCACCGACCACACCGCCGGCGAGCCGCCGAGCCGCGGCAGCACCATCTTGGTGAACAGCGGCTGCACCGAGAACAGCAGCAGCGCGCTGACGAAAATCGCCAGCGTGTAGACCGCGAGGATCAGCCGGTTCCGCGAAATGGCGGCTTGATCCGTGAGGGACGGTGCAGCAACGGTCATGGAGGCTCCGGCAAAGCCCGGCAGGGGACGGCACTTCCGGCAGGGGGTCGCCAGAGACGCCGAATTGAGCATATGGCAACATCAGGGGCAAGAAACCTTGACGGAACGCGCAATGGGCGCGAAGCAGCGCATAATCAATCCTTCTTGAAGCGAACATGAACGAAACGGACGTCGTCATCATCGGTGCGGGGCATAACGGCCTCACCTGCGCGGCCTATCTGGCGATGGCCGGCCTCAAGGTGAAGGTGGTCGACCGCCGCAAGGTGGTCGGCGGCGCCGCCGTGACGGAAGAGTTTCATCCCGGCTTCCGCAATTCGGTCGCGGCCTACACCGTGAGCCTGCTCAATCCGCGGGTCATTGCCGATCTGCGGCTGGCCGATCACGGGTTGAGGATCGTCGAGCGCCGCGCGCAGAACTTCCTGCCTGCGCCCGACGGCAGCTATCTCCTCACCGGCGAGGGCCGCACGCGTGCATCGGTCGCGAAGCTCAGCGAACGCGATGCGGCGCGTATCGACTCGTTCTCGCGCGAGCTGGAGGACATCGCCGACGTGCTGCGTCAGCTGGTGCTGCGCGCACCGCCCAACCTGGTCGAGGCTTTCGGCCTCGCCGCGATCCACGAAGCCTTCAACGCCGTCGGCACCGGCAACATCCTGCGAAAGCTGACTCTGGAGCAACAGCGGAGCCTGCTCGATCTCTTCACCCGCTCGGCCGGCGAGATGCTCGACGAGCGGTTCGAGAGCGACCTCGTCAAGGCGTTGTTCGGCTTCGACGCCATCGTCGGCAACTACGCGAGCCCCTATGCCGCGGGGTCGGCTTACGTGATGCTGCACCATGCCTTCGGCGAGGTGAACGGCAAGAAGGGCGTCTGGGGCCATGCCATCGGCGGCATGGGCGCGATCGGCCTTGCGATGGCGCGAGCGGCGCAAAAGCACGGCGCCGAGATCGAGACCGATGCCGGCGTGCGCGAGGTGATCGTCGAGAACGGCCGCGCCGTAGGCGTCATCCTCGACGATGGCGAGACGATCCGCGCCAGGTATGTCGTTTCCAACGTCAATCCAAAACTGCTGTACACGCGGCTGGTGCCGGCGGAGGCGCTGCCGACGCCCTTCCTCGACCGCATCGCGCGCTGGCGCAACGGCTCCGGCACCTTCCGCATGAACGTCGCGCTCAGCGCCCTGCCCTCGTTCACCGCGCTGCCGGGCGAAGGCGACCACCTCACCGCCGGCATCATCCTGGCGCCGTCGCTCGGCTACATGGATCGCGCCTGGCTCGACGCCCGCGAACATGGCTGGAGCCGCGAGCCCGTGGTCGAGGTGCTGATCCCCTCCACGCTCGACGATACGCTGGCGCCTGCGGGCCAGCATGTTGCGAGCCTGTTCTGCCAGCATGTCGCGCCGGAATTGCCGGATGGCAAATCCTGGGACGACCATCGCGAGCAGGTCGCCGATCTCATGATCGCGACCGTCGACCGCTACGCACCGGGCTTTGCGGCGAGCGTGATCGGCCGGCAGGTGCTGTCGCCGCTCGACCTCGAGCGGCAGTTCGGCCTGCTCGGCGGCGACATTTTTCATGGCGCGCTGACGCTGAACCAGCTGTTCTCGGCGCGGCCGATGCTCGGGCATGCCGATTACCGCGGCCCGTTGAGGGGGCTCTATCACTGCGGCTCCGGCGCCCATCCCGGCGGCGGCGTCACCGGCGCGCCCGGCCACAATGCGGCGCGCGTGATCCTTGCCGACCATCGCGCGCTGTTCGCCAAATAGAAAACGGCCCGCCCGGCCCTTACTGGGCCAGGCGGGCCGCCATTGTTTGTGCGTCCGGCTTAGACGGCGTCGAACGCTTCCACCGGAAGCGAGCGCGTGTCCGACATCAGCGCCGACGGCGAGATGGTCGCGGTGCGCTCTTCGGCCGACGGATAGCTGACATAGGCGCCCAGTGCGAGCATGACAGCGAGCGCGGCAGCGATCTTCTTCATTTGATTCCCCCCTTTATTTTTTTGGTGCAGCCATCCTCGCGCACGGCGCTTAATGCGCGGTTCCATCGCGCAGGCGATCTGATGGCGGGGTGAATCGGCGATGAATTTACGAAGGTGTTAACCAGGGGCGGGCTGTGAGATGCGGGCACAGGGCTGTGGAAAACTGCGGGATAAGCTGTGGAAGGACCAGTGGGAATGTGTCGCTGCCCATTCACATTGCTCGACTTTTTCGGCCCGATTGGCCTGTCAGGGCCGCGCTGCCCGCACGGTGAAAAAGCTGTGAAAATCCCCCGCACGCGATGGTGAGAAGCCTGTAAACAAGACCTGCATTTCCTCTCCGTTAGCTGTGGACCGCTTCCCGATGACCATTACCCCCTCCACCCACTGCGCCAGCTTCGCCATCGGCGATGAGCAAGCGGCGAAGCGCGTCGTTGATGTCCTCACGGAGGTCTTCTTCGACGGCGAGGCCGCGGTGGCGGCGTTCGAGCGGCCGGACGGGCGCTGGGACGTCACGGTGCATTTTGCCGAGGCGCCGGACCAGGCGCTGCTGCGCGAACTCGTGACCAATGCGGCTAGCAGCGAGATTGCGAGCACACTCGCCTTCGACACCGTGGAAGCCAGAGACTGGGTCAAGGCGAGCCTCGAGGATCTCGTGCCGGTGCCGGCCGGACGCTTCGTCGTGCATGGCGCGCATGACAGGGAGCGCGTAGCCGTCAACAAGCTCGCGATCGAGATCGAGGCGGCGCTGGCGTTCGGCACCGGGCATCACGGCACCACGCGGGGCTGCCTGCTGCTGCTCGACCATGTGCTGAAGGCATATCGGCCGCGGCGCCTGCTCGATCTCGGCACCGGCACCGGCGTGCTGGGCATTGCGGCGGCCAAGGCCTTGAAGATCGGCGTGCTCGCCGGCGACATCGATGCCCCTTCGGTGCAGGTGGCGCGGGAGAATGCGCGGCTGAACGAGACCGGCCAGCTCGTGCAGACAGTGCGCGCGGTCGGCTTCTCGGCGCCGGCATTCGCGCGAGCCGCGCCGTTCGACCTGGTGCTGGCGAATATCCTCGCCAATCCGCTGCGGCAGCTGGCGGGGCCGATGGCGCGGCATCTAGCACCGGGGGCGCTGGTGATCCTGTCCGGCCTGCTGACGCATCAGGCACCCGCGGTGATCGCCGCCTATCGCGCCCGCGGCCTGGTGCCGCTACGGCATTTGCGGATCGAGGGCTGGAGCAGTTTGTTGCTGCGGAAGGTAAGCTAGGCAGGCCGTCATTCCGGGGCGGCTCGAAGAGCCGAACTATGGAGCGCACTTGCGCTCCTGAGAATCTCGAGAGTCCGGGTTCGATGCTGCGCATCGCCCCGGAATGACGGGAAAGCGACCTACATTTTCTTCTTTTGCTTGGCGCGGGAGACGGCGCCCTTCTGTTTCCTGACCCGGGCTTCGACGAAGCGGTCCAGGATCTGGACGATGACGCCGCGCTTCTTGACCACGATGGGTGCGATCGGGCCACGGTTTGCGGGCGGCGAAATCTTCTCAAAACTGAAGGCTGGCATGGTGTATCCCCTCGCCGTTGAGTTGAGACACTCCTCGAAGTCTCCCGGTCATCATCCGAACGAACTGGCTTGCAGACCGCTCGATCCCGTCTAACGCAGGGTCAAAATTCAAGCATAACTCGTGCCATGTTAAGGAGAATTCGGCCGCGTTGCCGTACCCTCCTCACGCATCTAAAATGTGACCGCAATGTTCGAAGCCCATTTCCAGACGTTCGAGGAACCCGAGAGCGGCGTGGCGCTGACCGCGCGGCTCTCCGCCTTCCGCGAGGAGCTGGCCCGGCGGAAACTGACGGGATTCGTCGTTCCCCGCGCCGATCAGCAGCAAAACGAGTACGTCGCCCCTTCCGAGGAGCGGCTGGCCTGGCTGACCGGCTTCACCGGCTCGGCGGGCCTCGCCATCGTGCTGGCCAGGGAAGCCGCCGTCTTCGTCGACGGCCGCTACACCCTGCAGGCGGGAAAACAGATCGACCGCAAGGCCTGGCATGTCGAGCCGCTGGTCGATCCGACGCCGGAACACTGGCTGGGCCGGCACCTTGCCAGGGGCGACCGCCTCGGATTTGACCCCTGGCTGCACACTTCTGCGGCAGCCGAGCGCCTCGCTGGCGCCTGCACCAAGGCCGGGGCGGAGCTGGTCGCGGTCGACACCAACCCGGTCGATGCGATCTGGCACGAGCGTCCGGCGCCGCCGCTCGGCCCGGTCTCGATCCAGGGCCTGCAATTTTCCGGCGAGCTCGAAGCCGAAAAGCTGAAGCGCATCCGGATCGAGCTCAACAGGCTCGGCGTCGAGGCGCTGGTGCTGTCGGATTCCCACGGCGTCGCCTGGACCTTCAACATCCGCGGCGCCGACGTCTCGCATACGCCGCTGCCGCTGTCCTACGCGCTGGTGCCCCGGGAAGGCCGGCCGACGGTGTTCATCGATCACCGCAAACTCTCCAATTCCGCGCGCGACCATCTCGAGCAGTCCGCCGACGTCGAGGAGCCGGACAAGCTCGCGCCGAAGCTTACCGAACTCGCCAAACGCGGCGCCTCGATCGCGCTCGACAGCGCCACCGCAGCCGACGCGCTGAGCCGCCTGATCAAGGTCGCCGGCGGCAAGGCGGTGCCCGGCAACGATCCCGTGAGCCTCCTGAAGGCCGTTAAGAACATCACGGAGATCGAGGGCACCCGCACCGCGCATCACCGCGACGCGGTGGCGCTGACGCGCTTTCTCGCCTGGGTCGACCGCGAGGCGCCCTCGGGCGCGCTGACCGAGATCGACGCCGTCGAGGCGCTGGAGACTTTTCGCCGCCGCACGGGCGCGCTGAAGGACGTCTCCTTCCCCACCATTTCCGGCACCGGTCCGAACGGCGCCATCGTGCACTACCGCGTCACACGCAAGAGCAACCGGCGCATCGCGCCCGGCGATCTGCTGCTGATCGATTCCGGCGCGCAGTACCAGGACGGCACCACCGACGTCACCCGCACCGTCGCGATCGGCGAGCCGACCGACGAGATGCGCGACCGCTTCACCCGCGTGCTGCGCGGGCACATCGCGATCGCGCGCGCGGTGTTCCCGGACGGCACCACCGGCGCGCAGCTCGATTCCTTCGCGCGGCAATACCTCTGGCAGGCCGGGCTCGATTTCGAGCACGGCACCGGCCACGGCGTCGGCAGCTATCTTTCGGTGCACGAGGGGCCGGCGCGGATCTCCAAGCTCGGCACCACGCCGCTGAAGCGCGGCATGATCCTCTCCAACGAGCCCGGCTATTACAAAGCCGACGCCTACGGCATCCGCATCGAAAATCTCGTGCTCGTCGTCGGCGCCGACATCAAGGGCTCGGAGAAGCCGGTCAACGCCTTCGAGACGCTGACCTTCGCACCGATCGACCGCCGGCTGATCGAGGTGAAGATGCTGGACGCGGCCGAGCTGAATTGGCTCAACGAGTATCATGCGAAAGTCGCGACGATCGTGCGCCCGCAACTCGACGACGTCGCCACCAAGCTGTGGCTGGACAATGCCACGGCGGAGTTGAAGTGAGCCACCGCTGTCGTCCCGGCGAAAGCCGGGACCCATAACCCCAAATGCGCGTGGTTATGCTAGGCTGGAGCTCCAGCGTATTTCAACAATCGACATCGGTGGTTATGGGTCCCGGCTTTCGCCGGGACGACATCTCGTTTGCGGAAATGCCGAGTCACCTCACCCGCGTCCCGAAATCCACATGGCGGCATGCCGAAACGGGCGTATTCGCGCGGCGGCATCCGGTTACATTCGGACTCCACGCCAACGGACCGCTTTGCATGCATGGCCTGATGGGCAAGCCGCCCGGCGCGGCCACGGACAGGCACGATCCGACGACATCGCGGCTGATGCTGCTGATGCTCGTCGCGATGACGGGCGTCGCGCCGATCTCGCTGTACATGCTGGTGCCGGCGCTGCCGGTGCTGGCCGCCACGTTCAAGAGTGACATCCAGGTCGCGCAGATGACCGTGTCGCTCTACATGGTCGGCATCGCCTGCTCGCAGCTGACCATGGGGCCGCTGTCCGACAAGTTCGGCCGCCGCCCGGTGCTGCTGGCCGGGCTCGCGCTGATGGTGGCGGCCAGCCTCGGCGCCTCGCTGGCACAGACCATGCCGCAGCTGATCGCCGCGCGCTTCCTGCAAGCGCTGGGCGGCGCCTCCGGCATGGTGATCAGCCGCGCCATCATCCGCGACCTCTACAGCCGCGACCGCGTCGGCGCCATGATCAGCCTCGTCATCGCGGTCATGATGGTGGCGCAGATGCTGAGCGCGCTCGCCGGCGGCCTCCTCGAGACCAGCTTCGGCTGGCGCGCGATCTTCTGGTTCATCACCGCGTCCTCGCTCGGCGTCACCGTCCTGATCGCGATCGCGCTGCCGGAGACGCGGCGGGCGCGAGCCGAAAGCGGCGGCTTCCGCGGCGATATCGGCTCGCTGCTCGGCAATCGCGCCTTCGTCGGCTACATGCTCTGCCAGGTGCTGGCCTCGCAGATCATCTTCGTGTTCGCCGGCGGCGGGCCGTACATCGTGGTGACACAGATGGGGCGCACCACCGCCGAATACGGCGCCTGGTTCGCGGCCACCGGCTTCGCGTTCCTGCTCGGCAATCTGCTCTGCGTGCGCTTTGCGCCGCGCCACCAGCTCGAGAAGCTGATCTGGTTCGGCCTCGCCCTGCAGCTTGGCGGCAGCCTTCTCAACCTGGGCTGGAGCTTCGCCGGCATCAACCAGGCCCCAAGCTGGCTGTTCGGTACCCAGATGATCGTGATGGCGGCAAACGCCTTCGTGATGTCCAATTCCGCGGCCGGCGCCATCAGCGTGCGCCCCGAAGCCGCCGGCACCGCCTCCGGCGCGATGGGCTTCCTGCAGCAGGGCGTCGGCGCGCTGGTCTCGCAGCTCGGCGCCTGGCTCGGCGGCCATTCGACCACCACGCTGCCGCTGACGGCGGCGATCTTCGCGCTTTCGGTCGCGTGTGCCTGCGCGATGCTCTTCCTGGTGCCGCGGCGGGGTGTGGCGGTGAGCGAGGAGGTGGTCGAGAAGGCAGAGGGGGAGCGGAGGTGATGTGAGGCATTGCGGCCTCCCCACCCCCAATTGTCATCGCCCGCGCATGCGGGGGATCCGGTACGCCGCGGCTTCTCGGCCTATCGCTGACGCCTCTGGGATACTGGATCGCCCGCATGCGCGGGCGACGACAGTCGTGTGAAGCGCCAAGACCGCAGTTTGCCAATCAGCTCACTTCTCCACGACGACTTCACTGATCTGCATCACCGGGGCGATGTCGGTGTAGTTCTTGATGTCGCCCATGATCTCCTTGACGTGCGGGCCGAAAGCCTTCTGGAACCCTTCGACGGAGTCGGCGAAGATATGGCACATGCCGACATAGGTCGCAGGCGCGCCCGGCGCGCCGCCGGCCAGACCCTTGTCGATGGTGTAGTACTTGCAAGCGTCGCCCATGCGGGACTTGATCAGCGGCATGTGCTTTTCCCGGTAGTAGTCGTGGTCGAAACGCGCGCCGGGATTGTTGGGGTACATTACGCTCACCTTGATCATGGCTTTCCTCCTTGTTGAAGTCTTTGTAGGTGGCATCTCTCCACTCGTCATGCCCGGGCTGGTCCCGGGCATCCACGACTTTCTGTCGTTCGGCAGCAAAGACGTGGATGGCCGGGACAAGCCCGGCCATGACGAAGAAAAAATCACTCCCCGATCAGCTTCAGCCACTCGTCCTCGGTCAGCACGGTGACGCCGTGCTTCTTGGCTTCCGCCAGCTTCGAGCCGGCGCCGGGACCGGCAACGACGTAGTCGGTCTTCTTCGACACGGAGCCCGCGGCCTTGGCGCCCAACCGTTCGGCGGTGGCTTTGGCTTCGTCGCGCGTCATCTTCTCCAGCGAGCCGGTGAATACCACGGTCTTGCCGGCCACCTTGGAGTTGCTCTTCGGTTTCTCGGCGTCGACGATCTCGTCGAGCTCCTTCACCAGCCGGTCGACGATGCCGCGGTTGTGGCCTTCGCCGAAATAGGCCGCGACGCTTTGAATCACGGTGTCCCCGATCTGGTCGAGCGCGTCCATCTCCGCGATCGCCTCCTCGTCGCCCTTGGCGACCTTGAGGCAGGCGTCGTGGAAGGTCTCCCAGGAGCCGTAACCGCGCGCCAGCGCCAGCGCCGTGGTCTCGCCGACATGGCGCATGCCCAGCGCGAAGATGAAGCGCTCCAGCGCGATGCGGCGGCGGCTGTCGATCGAGGCGAAGAGATTGCGCACCGAAGTCTCGCCGTAGCCTTCGATCTCCTCGAGCTTCAGCCTGTTGTTGCGCTTCGGCAGCGTAAAGATATCGGCGGGCTCCTTCACCCAGCCTTCGTCGAAGAAATATTGCAGCTGCTTTTCACCGAGGCCGTCGATGTCGAACGCCCGCCGCGACACGAACAGCTTCAGGTGCTCGATCTTCTGGTAGGGACAGGCGAACTCGCCGGTACAGCGGGCGCGCGAGCCTTCCTCGCCGGTTGCGGTCTCCTCGCGCACCACGTCGGTGTGCAGCGGGCACGGGCATTTCTTCGGAAAGTGGAATTCCCTGGCGCCCTTCGGCCGCTTGTCGATGACGACATCGACCACCTGCGGAATGACGTCGCCGGCGCGCTGGATCACGACGGTGTCGCCGATCCTGATGTCGCGGCCCTCGCGCAGCACCTCGCCCTTGTTGCCGACGCCCTTGATGTAATCCTCGTTGTGCAGCGTGACGTTCTGCACGATGACGCCGCCGACGCCAACCGGCTCCAGCTTACCGACCGGCGTGAACGAGCCGGTGCGGCCGACCTGGATCTCGATGTCGCGCAGGATGGTGGTGGCGCGCTCGGCGGGGAATTTGTGCGCGATGCCCCAGCGCGGCGTGCGCGACACGAAGCCGAGCCGCTCCTGCCAGTCGATGCGGTCGACCTTGTAGACGACGCCGTCGATGTCGTAGTCGAGGCGAGCGCGCTGCTCCTCGATCTTGCGGTGGAAGTCGATCAGCTGATCGAGCGAGTGACACAGCTTGGTCAGCGGATTGGTCTTGAAGCCGCAGCGCTCGAACCAGTGGATCATGCCGGTTTGCGTCGCCTCCGGCATCGCGCTCATCTCGCCCCAGGCATAGGCGAAGAAGCCGAGCGGACGCGAAGCTGTGATCGTCGGGTCCTTCTGGCGCAACGAGCCCGCGGCTGAATTGCGCGGATTGGCGAAGATGGTGTCGCCGGCTGCCTTCTGCCGCTCGTTGAGCGCCAGAAACGCGTGCTTGGTCATGTAGACCTCGCCGCGCACCTCGCAGATGTCGGGGATGTTGCGGCCTTTCAGCTTCTGCGGCACGTCCTCCAGCGTGCGGATATTGGCGGTGACGTCCTCGCCTTCCGCACCGTCACCGCGCGTCGCCGCGGTAACGAGCTCGCCGCCCTCGTAACGCAGCGACATCGAGAGCCCGTCGATCTTGGGCTCGGCGGAGAAATCGATCTTGTCGTCCGGCAGCTTCAGGAAGCGTGAGATGCGGCCGACGAAGTCGCGCACGTCGTCCTCGGCAAAGGCGTTGTCGAGCGACAGCATCGGCAGCGCATGACGGACTTTTCGGAAGCGCCCGGACGGCTTTGCCCCAATCGCATCAATACGCTTTAGGTAGGAAGACCAGAGCTTTTTTTGTGCCAGTGCTGACCGCAGTAACTTGGCCAACACATCATATTCGGCATCAGTGATAATGGGCGCATCGCGGTTATAGTAGTGTTCATTCGCCCGTTCGAGCTGCTCAGTATAGGCTCGAAGCATTCCATCGATCACATTGGCGAAATCTTTTGGTAGGTCGGAAAGTATCTCACGCCTTTTTTCGTTTGGAAATTTTTCGATCCGTTCATGGAACGAATAGACTTCGTCAAAATGTTCGTCGCTAAGCGCCCGCAAGGCGGAAACTAGCTGCGCTTTGTGTGTATTTGGATACACAAGCAGCCAATCGTCTGCGACCTGATTAACCTTTGCGGGTTTGTTCTTTCTCATTTTGTTTCCAGCCAGCGAGACAGCTCACGCCGTTGCCGCCCTCAGCAGCCGTTCCGCGGCCGCCCTCGCTTCCGCGGTGATCTCGGCACCCGCCAGCATCCGGGCGATTTCCTCGCGGCGGTGGTCGGCGGCGAGCGCGTTGACGCGGGTGGCGACGCGCTTGCCCTTGTCGAGGGCGTCCTTGGAGATCAAAAGGTGCTGGCTGGCGCGGGCGGCGACCTGCGGGGCGTGGGTCACGGCCATCACCTGCACCTTCGAGGCGAGACGCGAAAGGCGCGTCCCGATGGCATCCGCCACCGCGCCGCCGACGCCGGTGTCGATTTCGTCGAACACGAGCGTCGGCGCGGAGCCGCGGTCGGCCAGCACGACCTTCAGCGCCAGCAAAAAGCGCGACAGCTCGCCTCCGGAAGCGACCTTCATCAGCGGGCCCGGCCGCGTGCCGGGATTGGTCTGCACCCAGAACTCGACGCGATCGATGCCTTGCGGGCCGGGCGCGGATTCGTCGGCCTCCAGCTGAGTGCTGAAGCTGGCGCGCTCCAGCTTCAGCGGCGGCAGCTCGGAATTGACGGCCTTGTCGAGTTTTTGCGCGGCCTTGGCGCGGGCAGCAGAGAGTTTCGCGGCCGCCGCCGCGTAGCGCTTGTCGGCCTCGAGCGCCGCTGCTTCCAGCTTCTTCAGCTGCTCGGCGCCGGCATCGATCAGCGCGACGTCGGCAGCCATCTGCACCGCGAGCGCGGCGAGGCGGTCGACCGGCGTGGAATATTTGCGCGCGGCGGCGCGCAGCGCGAACAGCCGCTCCTCGATGCGCTCGAGCTCGGCGGGATCGAAATCGGCGGCGCGCAGCGCGGCGTCCAGATACTGATCGGCCTCCTCCAGCGCGTTGATGGCGGCATCGATCGCCTTCACCGCGGGCTCGACCAGCGCCGGCGAATTGGCGGCGCGGCGCTCCAGGCGGCGCACCGCGGCGGACAGCGCCGGCACCGGCGAATGCGCCCCGCCGATCGCCTCCTGCGCCTCGCGCAAATCGGTCGCGATCTTCTCGCCCTGCATCATGATGGTGCGGCGGGAAGCCAAGCTCGTCTCCTCGCCCTCCTGCGGGGCGAGCTGCTTCAGCTCGGCGGAGGCATGGCGCAGATAATCCGCCTCGCGCGCGGCGCGCTCGACGGAGGCGCGATGCTCCTCCAGCGAGGCGCTCGCGGTGCGGCGCGCCTCCCAGAGGTGCTCGACCGCGGCGACGTCCTTTTCGTGGCCGCCAAAGGCATCGAGCAGGCGGCGATGGGTGGAAGCATCGACCAGCGCCCGCTCGTCGTGCTGGCCGTGGATCTCGACCAGCGCCGAGCCGACGGCCTTCAGCGTCTGCACCGAGATCGACTGGTCGTTGATGAAGGCGCGGGTGCGGCCGTCGGCAAGCTGCACGCGGCGCAGGATCATCTCGCAGGAGTCTTCAGAACGCGCGTCTTCCAGGCCGTTGTCGGCGAGAATCTTCATCGCTGGATGATTCTCCGGCACGTCGAAGGTGGCGGTGACCTGCCCCTGCTCCGCGCCATGGCGCACGAGCGTGGCATCGCCGCGGCCGCCGAGCGCCAGCGCAAAGGCATCGAGCAGGATGGACTTGCCCGCACCGGTCTCGCCGGTGAGCACGGCAAGCCCGCGGGAGAATTCGATATCGAGCCGTTCGATCAGGACGATGTCGCGGATCGACAGTCGCGCCAGCATGCGGGGTAACCCAGAACCTAGCCGAGGCCCAGTTTCTTGAAGGCCCTGGAAATATAGGAGCCCTTGTTCTCGCTCGGCTCGAGACCGCCGGACTTTACAAGATTATAGGCGTCCTTGTACCAGCGGCTGTCCGGAAAATTGTGGCCAAGCACCGCGGCCGCGGTCTGCGCCTCGCCGACGATGCCGATCGCCATATAGGCCTCGGTGAGCCGGAACAGCGCTTCCTCGACATGGCGCGTGGTCTGGTAACGTGTCACCACGGTCTTGTAGCGGTTGATGCCGGCGGTGTAGTCGCGCTTCTGCATGTAGTAGCGGCCGACGTCCATCTCCTTGCCGGCGAGCTGGTCGCGCGCGCCTTCCATCTTGGCCTTGGCGGAGGTGGCGTATTCCGAGGTCGGATACTTGCGCACCACTTCCTCGAGCGCATTGATCGCCTTCTCGGTGCGGCCCTGGTCGCGCGAGATGTCGGGGATCTGGTCGTAGTGGGAAGCGGCGATCAGGTATTGCGCATAGGCCGCATCCGGGCTGCCGGGATGCAGCGTCACGTAGCGGGTGGCGGCGCCGATGCAGCTGTCGTAGTCGCCGGCGTTGTAGAAGGAGTAAGCCGACATCAGCAGCGACTTGCGCGCCCACTCGGAATACGGATGCTGGCGGTCGACCTCCTCGAACTTCTTCGAGGCCGCCTTGTTATCCTTGCGCTGGTTCATCAGGTACAAGCCCTCATTGTAGAGCTTGTCCGCGGGCTCCTCGACGAAGGTGTCGTCCTTCTGGGTGAACTTGTCCCACAGCGCGCCCGTGCCGCAGCCGCCGAGCGGCAGCGCGAGCAGCGCGATGGCGGCGGCCAGCCGCAGCGGCAGCCGGGCCGGGAATTTACGCCGTTGAAGCGTCATACGCTGTGCCGACATGAATTAGACCTGACGCCTTGTGGTGCGATGCGAGCAGCCCGCCATGGCCGCAAGGATCGGGGTGCCCGTGAGCAGCGCAACCGCGGGCTACACTTACCCGAAATAACCCCATCCACCAACCGGATAGGCAGGCATTCCGCCCGGATTAAGGCGGTGCGGCCACGATCCTTACCAATTGTGGTTACTGCGGAAAATCGGTCCGAGGCCGCGGTGACGGCTTCAGGAGACGTCCGGGCTGTAGGCCGGGGCCACCATGCCGCCGACGATGGCGCGGCCGGCTTCGGCCGGAACGCGGCTGCGGCGTGGCGCGTCGCCCTCGACCACGCGCCAGGCGGTGCGGTCGGCGAGCAGTGCCGTGAGCGCGGCGTGATTGAGCTTGTGGCCGCCACGGACCGAGCGGAAGGCGCCGAGCAGCGGCAGGCCGGCAAGCGCCAGATCGCCGATTACATCGAGCACCTTGTGGCGGGCGCATTCATCGTCGTGGCGCAGGCCCTCGCTGTTGAGCAGCCGCTCGCCGTCGAACACCACGGTGTTCTCGAAGGAGGAGCCGAGCGCAAAACCGGCGCTGGACAGACGGGCGAAGTCGTTGAGGAAGCCGAAGGTGCGGGCGCGGCTGATTTCGCGGCGGAAGCGCTCTGGGCTGACGTCGAGCGCGTAGCTCTGCTTGCCGATCACGGGATTGGCGAAGTCGATGTCGACTTCGACGCGGAACCCGCCTGCAAATGGCCGGAACGCGCCGACGGAATCGCCGATCGTGGCAGTGACCGGCTTGAGAACCTGCAGGAAGCGGCGGACGGCGGGCTGGGCCACCACGCCGGCCTGGTCGATCGCGGCGACGAACGCAGCGGCGCTGCCGTCCATGATCGGAACCTCGGAACCATCGACCTCGATGGTTGCGTTATCAACACCCATGCCGCGCAACGCGGCGAGGATGTGCTCTGCGGTGGCAACCAGCGGGCCTTCAGCATCGCCCAGCACGGTGGCAAAATCGGTGGCGATAACCGACTCAGCGGTCGCCAGAACCTCGCGGTCGGCGCCCTCAAGGCCGGTACGGACAAAAATAAAACCTGCGTCGACAGGCGCAGGTCCAATGGTGAGATTGACGGGTAAACCGGAATGAACTCCGACGCCCGTCACGGTGGCTTGCGACCGAAGCGTGGTTTGACGGTTCAATTTCATCCGAAGACTGCCCACTACCCGACTCACTCAAAGACTGACCGAACCCACTCCCGGACCGGACTCATTCTTCAAGCATCCCCAAGTCGAGATGAACTGTAGTTGTTGCCCGAAAGCACGCCAACTCACGCTTTTTTACGGATTGTTACCCCATCTATGCCGCATTCGCGCCAAAGCTTAACCAAATTGCAGCGGCGGTTTGTACGGTTCCAGCATACCGATCTAAATCACGAGAGAAAAATTAATCATTGAAAAACAGTCGCTTGTCGGAAAGTCGCAGCGCGGCGCGCCTGTGGAAAAGTAAGGGTCCCGGTGCTGCCACCGGGACCCCTCGCATCGTCGCAATTGTTACAGACTTCAGTTGGCCTGCCGACGCAGGAAGGCCGGGATATCAAGATGGTCGTCGCCCTGTGGCGCTGGGGCAACAGGTGCCGGGCGGCCATGGACGTCCAGACCCTGAGGTGCCGGCCGCTGCTTGGCATACTCCGATACCGGGTCGCTGGCAGCGATCTGCTGGGCCACGGTGCGGCCCTGCTTGCGTTCCGGCAGCGGCGGCATCGCGGGACCGGCGGCGCGGGCGGCAATCGGAGGCTCGCTCTCCTCGTCGCGGCGGCCGAGGCCGACATTGGCCAGGCGCTGCAGCAGCGACAGTTTCTTGTGCGGATGCTCCTCCTCGATCTCGCCCTGCGCCTTGCGGATCTCGGCCTGGGCCGGCATCGGCAGGTCCTCGAACTTGGGCATGCGAGGGCTGCGGGACGGCGGGCGCTCGGCGGCCGGCGGGATGAAGTTCTCGGCAGGCGGCGGCTCGTGCGATTCGGGGCGGACCTCCTTGTCCGGGAACAAGGTCGGCTTCTGCGCAACCGGGCGGACGGTGACGTCGCCATAGGTTGCAGGTGCAGCCGGCGCGGCCGGCGCCTCGGGCGCGACCGCAGCCGCAATCGCGGCGAGCGCCGCACGCTCGACATTGCTGGTCGCACGCTGCACGCCCGGTGCGGGAGCGGCGGCCGGCGCGACGTGGGACGAGACGCCGGTTTCCAGCTTCTGGGCACGCTCGGCGAGGCGCTGGTTGTCGGCGCGCAGGCGGGCGGTCAGGTCGGCGAGGCGATTCTCCGGCGAGGCCGCGGGCGCAGCCTGCACGGCGGGCGCGGCCGCCCCGCTCAGCGAGCGGGCAACCAGCGACTGGTCGATGCCGGTGGCGACGACGGAGACGCGGATCACGCCGTCGAGTGCCTCGTCGAAGGTGGCGCCGACGATGATGTTGGCGTCCTGGTCGACTTCCTCGCGGATGCGGGTGGCGGCTTCGTCGACCTCGAACAGCGTCAGGTCCTTGCCGCCGGTGATGGAGATCAGGAGGCCGCGGGCGCCCTTCATCGACGAATCGTCAATCAGCGGGTTGGCGATGGCGGCTTCCGCGGCGGTCAGCGCGCGCTTGTCACCGGAGGCTTCGCCCGTGCCCATCATCGCCTTGCCCATTTCCCTCATCACCGCCCTCACGTCGGCGAAGTCGAGGTTGATCAGGCCTTCCTTGACCATCAGGTCGGTGATGCAGGCAACGCCCGAATAGAGCACCTGGTCGGCCATCGCGAAGGCGTCCGCGAAGGTGGTCTTTTCGTTGGCGACCCGGAACAGGTTCTGGTTCGGGATGATCAGCAGCGTATCGACCACCTTGTGCAGCTCGGAGATTCCGGCTTCCGCGGTGCGCATGCGGCGCGCGCCCTCGAAGTGGAAGGGTTTTGTCACGACGCCGACGGTGAGGATGCCCATCTCGCGGGCGCATTTGGCGATCACGGGGGCTGCCCCGGTGCCGGTGCCGCCGCCCATGCCGGCGGTGACGAACACCATGTTGGCGCCGGAGAGATGATCGCGGATCTCGTCGATCACTTCTTCCGCGGCGGCAGCGCCGACGTCCGGCTGCGAGCCGGCGCCGAGGCCCTGCGTCACCTGCGTGCCCATCTGGATGATGCGCTGCGATTTCGACATCGTCAGCGCCTGCGCGTCGGTGTTGGCGACGACGAAGTCGACGCCCTGCAACCCGGCGGTGATCATGTTGTTGACGGCATTTCCACCCGCGCCGCCGACGCCGAACACGGTGATGCGCGGTTTCAGCTCGCTGATGTCAGGGGGAGTGATGTTGACTGCCATGGTTGCCTCTCGTAGCTAAACGCGCGTTGGTTCGCCCGGACCTGCGGCCGCGGGATCTGGTGAAAGTCGCATGATGGTAATGACGGTCATCAGAAGCCCTCGCGAAGCCATCGTCCGACCTTTCCGAAGTATCCGTTGGTCCCTGTCCTGAGCTGCCGCGTATGCCGCGGTTCGACATGTTCGAGATGGGCGTATTGCGGATAGACCAGGAGGCCCGCGGGCACCGCGAAGGAGGCGCTCTTGGCCTCGCTGGGCAGCCGGCCGAAGCCGAGCGGGCGGCCGATCCGCACCGGGCGGTTCAGGATGCGGGTGGCGAGTTCGACCGAGCCGGTGAGTTGCGAGGCGCCGCCCGAGAGGACGACCCGCGCCTTCGGCTCCGCTGCAAAGGGGGAATCCGCCAGGCGGTCCCTCACCATTTCAAAAATCTCCTCGGCGCGATGCCGGACGATGTTTGCGATCGTGGCGCGGGACACGATCTGCGGGGCGTCGATCTCGTCGTCGCCCGCAGCCGGTACGGACATCAATTCTCGCGCGTCGGACCCGCCGGTCAGCACGGTGCCATATAACGTCTTGATTCGCTCGGCATCCGCAATGCAGGCGGAGAGTCCGCGCGCCAGATCCATCGTAATGTGTTGCCCGCCGAGCGCAAATCCGCTCGCATGGACGAAGCGGCCGGCCGAATATGTCGCTATCGTGGTGGAGCCCGCCCCCATTTCGACCACGGCGGCGCCCAGATCGGCCTCGTCGTCGGTCAGCACCGCGAGGCCTGCGACATAAGGACTCGCCGCCATGGCTTCGACGTTGAGGTGGCAACGCTCCACAGCCAGCATCAGGTTGCGCGCGACGGCGGCGTCCGCCGTGACGACGTTCATCTCGACACCGAACTGGCGGGCGACCATGCCGCGGGGATCGCGGATGCCCTTGACGCCGTCGACGGAATAGCCGGTCGGCAGCGTGTGCAGCACCGTGCGGCCCTGGGCGGTGGCGTGACGCATGCCGGTGGAGGTGACGCGGGTGACGTCGGCTGATGTCACCGAGCCGCCCTTGATGTCGGCGGCGGCCTCGACGAGATGGCCCTGCAGCCGGCCGCCGGAAACCGAGAGCAGCACCGACTCGACCCGCACCTTGGCCATTCGCTCGGCCAGCGCCACCGCCTGGCGCACCGACTGCTCGCATTCGGAGAGGTCGACGACGGCGCCGGCCTTCATGCCGCGCGACTGGATCTGGCTGTAGCCGATCAATTCGACCGCATGGCTGCGGCCGCGCAGCGCATCGTTCGGCGGGCTCGGCTTCAGCCGCGCGATCATGCAGGCGACCTTGCTGGTGCCGATGTCGAGGGAAGCGACCAGCGTCGTGCGCCTGGTCATCGGCCGCGTCTTCGGGGTCTGGGTGCGATCGAGGCCGCTCATGCGTCACCGGCCTTTTTCTTCTTCTTGTCCTTGAACAGCTCCTCGCGGGCCTTGGCCGCGTCTTCGGACAATTGCACCGTCAGGCGATCGGGCAAGCGCATGTCGACCGCGACGATGTCGCGGGAGAACAGCTTGTCTTCCTTGTCGAGCTTCGAGAGCGCGGCCAGCGCGTTGCCAACGTCGTTCTCGGGCAGGCGGATGTCGAGGCCGTCCTTCAGGCGCAGATTCCAGCGGCGCTCGCCGACGAAGATCGCCGCCTTGGTGACGGAGTGAACCTGCGGGTAGCGCGCCAGCAGCGCGAGGAAATCGCGGGCGCGGGTCTGGGCGCCCTTGCCGACCACCAGCGGCAGCGACACGAAGCGGCGCGACACATAGGGTTCCAGCACGGCGCCGTCGTCGGCGATCACGGCGAGGCGGCCGTCCTGCTGCCACAGCGCGAACGCCGTGCGCTCGACGAGGTCGATCTGCAACTGGCCGGGATAGAATTTCTGCACGGTTGCGTCCGCGATCCACGGATTGGCCTTGAGCTTGTCGCGGACGGTGGCGGCATCGAGGAACAGCAGCGAGGAGCGTCCGTTGACGCCGCCGATGCCGAGCACCTCGTCCTGGCTCAGCTGCCTGCGGCCGTTGATGACCACCGAGGTGATGCGGAAGCCGGCGGAATTGGCCAGCGCGTTGCGGCCGTCGGCGAGCTGCGCCAGCACGGCATCGACATGCCCGCCCTTGACGACGCCGAGCGCGGCGCTGCCGAGCAGGGTGAGAAGCGTGAGCGTCAGCACGGCGCGGCGCGGCGTATATCGCTCGAGCCAGAGAATCGCGCGGCTCGGCGTCTCGCGATCGGCCCTCGCCTTGGCGCGTTTACGATCGAATCCAAAATACTCGCGCAGCAGCACGGCCGCGCCGATGGCGGCCGCCTTCAGGTCGGTCTTCGGCTCCGCAGATCCCCTGGATCGCCTGGAGCGCCCTGCACCATCCATTGCTCGAGCCCGTCGATTTCGACCCGCAAGTCTTTGCGGGCGTTGGCACAAATGGCGTCTCGGTCATGCCTCCATGGCCGGCCGAGCGCACACCTGCGCCGCCAGCGTTAACCTTCGTTCTTCCTGGTAAACAAAGGGTAAAGCCGGCCCGGCCAGGAAGCGATTTGGCTCGTGCTGTGAGGGGTTTGCCGCAGGTTTGTCGCGTTTTGGCAGACATTGAGGCGCCCCGGAACAATCCGGGGTATCGCCTACCTTTGCGTGTGCTTGATCGCCAGCGCGATCTGGTCGTGCAGGAAATCGGTAAAGTCGATGCCTTGCGCCTTCAGCGCCTTCGGATAGAGCGAGGCCCTGGTGAGGCCCGGCAGGGTGTTGGTCTCGAGGTAAACCGGCCCCTTCGCCGAGATGATGAAGTCCGATCGCGTGTAGCCGGAGCATGACAGCGCGCGATGCGCCTTCACCGCCAGGTCCTGCAACCGTGCGGTGACTTCCGGCGTGAAGCGGCCGGGACAAATCTCCTGCGTCGACTTCAGGAGATACTTGGCGGTGTAGTCGAAGCGCCCTTCCGCCGCGACGATCTCGATCGGCGGCAGCGCGAACAACTTGCCGTCGGACTGCTCCAGCACGGCGCAGGTCGCCTCGGTGCCGGTTATGAACGGCTCGATCAGATATTCCTCGGTCTTCGCGGCGTTGCGGACGGCGACGAGATCCTGTTTCGCAACGACGTAGATCAGGCCATAGCTCGAGCCGTCCTTGACGGGCTTTGCGATCAGCTTGCCGTATTCGGCGAAGGCCTCGTCGAGATGGCCGAGCTCGATGCCGGCGGGCGACGGCACGCCGCCGATGGCCGCAAAGCGTTTTGCCGCGGTCTTGTCGAACGCAAGATGCGAGGACGCCGAGCCGGAGCCGGTGAAGGGCACGCCGCGGACCTCGCACATGGTCTGCAACTCGCCGTTCTCCGCCCTGCCCCCGTGCAGGGCAAGAACCAGCACGCGGCTCTCCGCCTTGGCCCGGTCGAGCGCCTGCGCCAGCGGCACGCCGCGGCTTTCCGGCTTGAACTCGTCCTCGAACGGCCTGACGTGGCCGAGCAGCTCGGCCCTGCTCACCTCATGCACGGTATCGGCGACATGCCAGAACCAGAGGTCGGCCTCGGGCAGCGCCTCGCACAGCGCCTGAGCCGAGGCGACCGAGACCAGCCGCTCCTTGTTGGTGCCGCCGAACAGAATGGTGTTGCGCATCTTTCCTCACGTCCGTCATTCCGGGGCACGCGCAGCGTGAACCCGGAATCTCGAGATTCTCAGGGGCGCAAGGGCGCCCCATAGTTCGATGCTTCGCATCGCCCCGGAATGACAATCAATCGGGAATCCCGATCCGCTTGATTTCCCAATGCAGCTCTATACCGGAATTCGCTTTAACCCGCTCGCGCACGGTTTCGCCCAGCGTTTCAATGTCATCGCCGGTGGCGTTGCCGGTGTTGATCAGGAAGTTGCAGTGCATTTCCGACACCTGCGCGCCGCCGATGCGCAGGCCGCGGCAGCCGGCGGCATCGATCAGCTTCCAGGCGCTGTTGCCGGGCGGGTTCTGGAAGGTGGAGCCGCCGGTCTTTTCACGAATCGGTTGAGCCGTTTCGCGGTGGGTCTGCACCTCGTTCATGCGCGCGCGGATGGCCTCGGGCGAGGCGATGACGCCGCGGAATTTGGCCGAGGTGAAGACAATGGAGGGATCGACACCGCTGCTGCGGTAGACGAACTTCATGTCGGCATTGGAGAAGACGTGCCTTGCGCCGTCGCGGCCGATGCCAACAGCCTCGATCAACACGTCCCTGGTCTCGCGGCCATTGGCCCCCGCATTCATCCGCAGCGCGCCGCCGACGGTGCCGGGAATGCCGAACAAGAATTCCATGCCGCCGATATTGGCCGATGCCGCCGTCTCCGCCACGCGCTTGTCGAGCGCGGCGGCGCCGGCCGTGACGACATCCCCTTGCGCACTGGCTTCGCCGAAGGCCCGCGGCGCAAGGCGGATCACCACGCCCGGAATGCCGCCGTCGCGCACGATCAGGTTCGAGCCGACGCCGACGACGTAGACCGGAAGCTGCTTAGGAAGGTGCTTCAAGAAGTAGGCGAGGTCGTCTTCATCCGCCGGCGTGAACAGCACCTGGGCCGGGCCGCCGACGCGAAACCAGGTGAGCTCGGCCAGCGATTGGTTGGCCAGCAGCCGCCCGCGCAGTTGCGGCATTGCGGCCTTGAGATCGGCGGTGAGGTCGGGGAAGGTCACGGCTAATCCAGCGCCTTCAATTCGCCGGGCAGCGCGTAGGCCCATTGCGTGATGTTGCCGGCGCCCAAGCAGACCACGAGATCGCCAGTCGTGGCGACGCCGCGCACGATCTTCGCGAGTTCGCCAGCGTTCGGCAGCGCGATCACCTCGCGGTGGCCGTGGGCGCGCAGGCTGGCGACGAGATGGTCGCGATCGATTCCTTCGATCGGTGTCTCGCCGGCCGGATAAACCTCCGCCACAATAACCGCGTCGGCGTCGTTGAAGCAGTTGGAGAATTCGCTGAACAGCTGTCGCAGTCGGGTGTAGCGATGCGGCTGCACCACGGCGATGATCTTGCCTTGATACGACTCACGTGCCGCCTTCAGCACGGCCGATATCTCGACGGGGTGATGGCCGTAATCGTCGATCACGGTGACGCCGTTCCATTCGCCGGTCTTGGTGAAGCGGCGCTTGACGCCGCCGAAACCGGCGAGCGCCTTGCGGATCGCCTCGTCGGAAACGCCGAGTTCATGCGCCACCGCTATCGCCGCCGTGGCGTTCGAAGCATTGTGGCGGCCCGGCATCGGCAGCACGAGGTCGGCGATCTCATGGCTCGCCCCGTTCTTGCGGTCGCGGATCACGACCTTGAACTTCGAGCCGCCGGGAATGGCGGTGAGATCGGCGAGCTGCGCGTCGGCCTGCGGGTTTTGCCCATAGGTGACGATGCGGCGGTCCTCGATGTGGCCGGCCATGCTTTGCACCACCGGATGGTCGGTGCACATCACTGCAAAGCCGTAGAAGGGGATGTTCTCGACGAAAGCGCGGAACGCCTCCTGCACCGCCTCGAAGGTCTTGAAGTGGTCGAGATGCTCGGGATCGATATTGGTGACGACGGCGACATCGGTCGGCAGCTTCAGGAAGGTGCCGTCGCTCTCGTCGGCCTCCACCACCATCCAGTCGCCGGCGCCCAGCCGCGCATTTGTGCCGTAGGCATTGATGATGCCGCCGTTGATGACGGTGGGATCGAGGCCGCCGGCATCGAGCAGGGTCGCGACCATGGTGGTGGTCGTGGTCTTACCATGGGTGCCGGCGATGGCGACGCAGCTCTTCAGCCGCATCAGCTCGGCCAGCATCTCGGCACGGCGCACCACAGGAATGCGCTGCGCGCGCGCCGCCACCAGCTCCGGATTGTCGCGCTTGATCGCCGAGGAGACCACGACGACGGCGGCACGGCCGATGTTCTCGGCCTTGTGGCCGACAAAGACGGTGACGCCGTTCTTGCGGAGGCGGTCGAGGTTGTAGCCGTCGGCGGCGTCGGAGCCCTGCACGGTGTAGCCGAGATTGCCGAGGACTTCGGCGATGCCGCTCATGCCGATGCCGCCGATCCCGATGAAATGGATGGGTCCGATCTCGCGCGGCAGTCTCATGCAGGCCTTTCCGGTGTCATCGCCCGCGAATGCGGGCGATCCAGTACTCCGCGCGGCCCATTATCGAAATCGGCGGCGCGGCGTACTGGATGCCCCGCTTTCGCGGGGCATGACAAGCGGTTTTTCATCGAGATTCCAGGCCGGAACGTCAGATTCCCGCGACTTTCGCTACCAGATCGGCCAGCCGCTCGGCGGCATCGAGCCGGCCGACGCTGCGGGCGCTAGCGGCCATGGCGGTGAGGCGCGCGGGCTCGGCGGCCAAGGCCGAGATTTCCGAGGCCAGCCGGTCCGGCGTGAACTCGCTCTGCACGATGCGAACGGCGCCGTCGGCCTGCGACAGCACGCCGGCATTGGCGAACTGGTCCTGGTCGATCGCGCCCGGCAGCGGCACCAGGATCGAGGGCCGGCCGATAGCGGCGAGCTCAGCCACCGTGCCGGCGCCGGAGCGCGAGACCACGAGATGGTTTTGGGCGAGCCGCGCCGGCAGGTCGGCGAAGAAAGGCGCCAGCTCGGCATGGATCTTCAGCCGATCGTAGACCGCGCGCACCCGCGCCATATCCTCCTCGCGCACCTGCTGCGTCAGCATGAGGCGGCTCCACAGTGCCGGCTCCAGCCGCTCGATCGCCGGCGGAACGATGTCGCTCATCACGCGCGCGCCCTGGCTACCGCCGACCACGAGCAGGCGCAGCGGGCCGTTGGCTCGCGGCGATTCATAGGGGATGCCGGCGGCGGCGAGGATCGCCGGCCGCATCGGCGTGCCGACGGTGGTGGTCTTGCCTGACAGCGCCGGATCGCGATCGAGCACGCCGGGCAGCGAGGTTGCGATCGCATTGACGCGGCCGGAGAGGAAACGGTTGGCGCGGCCGAGCACGGCGTTGGCATCATGGATGATGCCGGGCACGCCGGATAGGCGCGCAGCGAGCAGCGGCGGCACGGTCGGATAGCCGCCGAAGCCGACCACCGCGGCCGGCTTCAGCCGCCGCACCAGGTTGAGCGCAACGACCATGCCGTAACCCAGCATGATCGCGGTGCGCGCCAGCGAGATGGGATTGCGGCCGCGCACGGTCTCGCTCGGCACGACATCGGTCATGTCCTTCGTGAAGAGGCCGCTGTAGCGTAGCGCGCGCGAGTCGGTGGCAAGCCGCACGCGGTAGCCGCGCTTGATCAATTCGACGCCGAGGGCTTCCGCAGGAAACAGATGGCCGCCGGTGCCGCCCGCGGCTAGGAGAATGAGAGGTGGAGTCATCATGGGGTCTCATAGCCGACACCGGGGCGTTCGTCACCAGAGCGGAAGTCGCGAAGATGACGAAAATCTGCTCCTCAAGCAGCGCTGCGGAGGATGACCGTGCTGGGTCCCTCGTCCGTTGTAGGTATTCCAACCAAGATCGTGTTCCACGTTGACGCTTGGCCTCCGGGCCCCTATTCGGGCACCCGAAAATTCAAAGGCGGCAACACGGGATTACTCTCGATGCAAGTGACCTTGATGAAGGGCAAGATTCATCGTGCGCATGTCACGGAAGCGGACCTGCACTATGAGGGATCGATTTCCATTGATCGAAACCTCATCGACGCCGCCGGCTTCCTCGTCAATGAACGCGTCGATATCTATAACATCGATACCGGCGCCAGGTTTTCGACCTATGTGATCGAGGCTCCCGCAGGGTCGGGCGCCATTGGCCTTAATGGCGCCGCAGCGCGCCTGGCGATGGTGGGGGACAAGGTCATCATCGTCGCCTATGCAGGCTTTGACGATGACGAAGCCCGCAAGTTTCAGCCGCGCGTCGTGATCGTCGACGAGAACAACCGGAATATCGCAAAACCGGCGAACCCGGCCGCGGCGAAAAGCGAGAAGTCGGTCGCTCACACGTAGCCGCGTAGCGCCCCGGCGGCGTTGTTCGATTCCACCTCGGTGCGCGGGCGCAGCCGCGTCAGCGCCAACATCATGCCGACGCCAAAGGCGAGCGAGATGATCGAGGAGCCGCCGTAGGAGACGAACGGCAGCGTCATGCCCTTGGCGGGGATCAGTTGCAGATTCACGGCCATGTTGATAGCGCCCTGCACGCCGAACAGGATCGCAAGGCCGGATGCGGCAAAGCGCGCGAACATGTCCTCGCTGGCATAGGCGCGCGACAGCGCGCGGATCACGATGAAGGCGTAGAGCGCCAGCATCGTCAGGCAGAGGATGATGCCGAACTCCTCTGCTGCCACCGCGAACACGAAGTCGGTATGGCTGTCCGGCAGGCTGCGCTTGGCGATCCCCTCGCCTGGACCTAAGCCGAACCAGCCGCCGTTGAAGAAGGCTTCCATCGCCATGTCGACCTGGAAGGTGTCGCCGGAAGCCGGGTTCATGAAACGTTTGATGCGCCCGGCGACATGCGGCACGAACAGATAGGCGCCGAACAGGCCGGCGGCGGCGGCGCCTGCCAGCCCCATCACCCAGATCATCCGCATGCCGGCGATGAAGAACAGCGCGCCCCACACCATCAGGATCAGCATGGTCTGGCCGAAGTCCGGCTCCATCACCAGGAGCGTGACCAGCATCAACAGCAGCGCCAGCGCGATCGAGGTCGCCGGCATTTCCGGGCGCTTGGTGGACTCTGCAAACAGCCAGGCCGCGACGACCACGAAGGCGGGCTTTGCCGATTCGGACGCCTGGATGTTGACGCCGAGAAGCGTGATCCAGCGCTTCGATCCCTTCACCTCGGGGCCGAACAGCAGCGTCGCCACGATCAGCACGATGCTGAGTGCGAACACGATCAGCGCCGTGCGGCGAATTTGCTTGGGCGACAGGAAGGAGACGCCGACCAGCACGATGGAGGCCGGAGCCAAGAACAGCACGTGGCGGCCGAAGAAGTGGAAGGGATCGAGCCCGATCCGGGTCGCCACCGGTGGGCTTGCCGCCAGCGACAGGATCACGCCGGTCAGCATCAGCGCGAAGATCGCACCCAATAGCGGCTTGTCGACGGTCCACCACCAGTCGGACAGCGGCGTGCGTTCTTCGCGGGAGATCATGGATGTCCCCAATGGGCAGAGGTCTG
>NZ_JBQTHN010000108.1:0-29444 GCF_052389815.1 Bradyrhizobium sp.
ACGAACACCATCGAGGAGTGAATGACGTTGCAGTGCGCCAGCATCGCGCCTTTCGGCTTGCCGGTGGTGCCCGAGGTATAGAGGATCATCGCGGTATCCTCTTCGCCGACGCTGGCCGGCGCCGGCAAGGACGCGTTGCCGCGCAGCGACGAGAATTGCGACCGGGCCGCATCGACGGCGATGCGATGCTTCAGGTCGGGCACATCGCGCGCATCAGGCAGGCGATCGGCCAGATCAGCCTCGTGCACCAGCAGGCTGGCGCCGCAATCGGTCAGCACATAGGCGATCTCAGGCTTCTGCTGACGCACGCTGAGCAGCACGGTGACGAGGCCGGCATGGGCGGCGGCGAACATCGTCAGCACGAACTCGATGCGGTTGCCGAGCAGCACCGCAACGCGGTCGCCGGGCTCAAGGCCAAGCTTGCCAAAGCCTGCGGCGATGTCGGCCGCTTGCGCCGCCACCTCGCGCCAGGTCAGGCGCTTGTCGCCGCAGACGATGGCTTCGCCGCCGGGATTGCGCGCGGCGGCCTCCGCGATCATCGCCCAGATGCTGGCGGGCCGCTCGGCGAAGGCCGGCACCACGCGGTCGCCGAAGCGCGCCTCCAGCCGCATCGGGGGAATGGAAGAATGCGACCAGTCCATGGCGCCGCTCCCTTATGTTTTTGTCTTCATTCCGTAGACGTGTTCGGGACCGGGAAAGCTACGCGAGCGGACGTCGGCGGCATAGCCCTTGATCGCGGATTCAATGGCGGGGCCGAGATCGCCGTAGCGGCGCACGAATTTCGGCGTGCGCGGCGACAGCCCCAGCATGTCCTCGAGCACCAGCACCTGGCCGTCGCAGGCCGCGCTCGCACCGATGCCGATGGTGGGCGCGGCGATACTCTTGGTGATCTTGCGCGCCAGAGGCTCGGCGACGGCCTCGATCACGATGGAGAAGGCGCCGGCTTCCGAAATGGCGAGGGCGTCGTTTTCGATCGGCTCCCAGCTGCCCTCCTCGCGCCCCTGCGCGCGGAACGAGCCGAGCGTATTGATCGACTGCGGCGTCAGCCCGACATGGCCCATCACGGGAATGCCGCGCTGGCTGAGGAAGGCTACCGTCTCCGCCATCCGCTCGCCGCCCTCGAGCTTGACGGCGCCGCATCGCGTCTCCTTCAGGATCCGCACCGCGGAATGAAACGCCTGCTCCTTCGAGGCCTCATAGGAGCCGAACGGCATATCCACTACGACCAGCGCCTGCTGCGAGCCGCGCATCACGGCGCGGCCCTGCAGGATCATCATCTCGAGCGTCACCGGCACGGTGGTCTCAAAGCCGTGCATGACGTTGCCGAGGGAGTCCCCCACCAGGATGACGTCGCAATGCTTGTCGACCAGCGCCGCGGTATGCGCGTGGTAGGAGGTCAGCATCACGATGGGCTCGCCGCCCTTGCGAGCGCGAATGTCCGGCGCCGTCTTGCGCCTGATCGCCGCCTGTACCGACATGCTCAGGCCCCGACGACGGGAACGCCGATCACGGCGGGATGGAAGGCAAAGGCGAGCGCAAGATAGGCGACGACGCCGACCGCAATCGCGATCAGATCGTTGGTCGCCCCACCCACCGGGATCGGCGGCCCGCCGACATCCTTGCGGCGCTTCAGCGAGATGCGGTCGAACACGGCCCAGGCCAGGAACGAGCCGAACAGGATGATGGAACCGAGATCGCCATTGGCAAGCAGATGCGCCGCCGCCCACAGCTTCACGCCCGCCAACATGGGGTGCTTCAGCGTGGTGTAGATGCGACCGCGGACATAGGAGGCCACCACCATGATCACGGCGGGCAGCATCAGCGCCACCGCGATGTGTCGCATGGCGACCGGCGGATCCCAGACGGGATACATGCCGGTTGCGCGATACCGCGCAAAACCCCAGACGATCAGCGCAAGGCCGAGCGCCGAGACCAGCGAATAGACGATCTTGTAGGTGCCCTCGCCGGTCAAGGCGATCATCCGCGCGCGCAGCTCGCGCTGCGTGGTGAGCGTATGCGCGCCCAGAAACACCACGAGGCCCGCAATCATCACCCAAAGTCCCACGGTGTCCTCCCGTCTGCGCCCGTCTCCCCGGGGACAAGGGCTATCATTTCCAGGGCATCGAGCGCAATGCGCCTGCGGATTGGCTCATTGCTGCTGCGACGTCTTGCCGAGCGCGCGGTTATCGACATAGCGGATCGCGATCGGCCGGCCGGCGAGCGCGCCGCCGAGCCCGGCGGTGAATTTCAGCGGCAGGCAGGTATCGAGCGAGTCGTTGATAGCCTTCAGGTACGTCGCCCGCGTATCTGCGGGAACACCCGATGTTGCGAAAGTGACACGCGGCGCTGCGATCATTTCCCCGCTTCGCCTGAAGCTGAATCTCACCGACATTTGCATGCCTTCCCGCGCGGCTTCCGCCGGTGGCGGCGACCAGCAGGACCGAAGCGCGGCAAAGAGATCGGTAATCGTATTGAGATCGTGGTCAGGCCGCTGGTACTTCGCGGCGTCCTGCTCCGGCGGCGCGCTCTGGATGGTCAACCGCAGGTCCTGCCCATAGGGATAGTCGATCTCGGGAATGCAGGGGCCGTCTTTGAAGATGCTGCAGTGGTACGGCGTGCACGGCCTGTTGTCGAGCACGCTACAGGGCGCGTGCGAGAACGGCGTGGCGTCGATTTGCCGGCGGCGCTCGTCGACCTGGCCCGTCAGGAGGATGGCGAGCAGCGGCAGACCTGTGATGAAAGCGGCGCGCCGCAGCATGGCAGCCTCAAGAGCGATCTTTGCGAGGATGGTGCCCGCAGCGCATGGCATCAAGACCAACGCCGTTCACAACCCTGCGTTCACAAAGCTTGTCGCGCGCCGCGTGCTTGGTAAGCTCCCGGGTTCCCGCCACAGTCACCCGCCCATACATGTTCACGCCCATCGAGCGACCGACCGAAACACCGCCGGCTCCGGGAAAGATCCTTTCCGACTTCGGGCCCGTCTACGCGTCGAGCGGGTTCATCGGCTGGCTGTTCGCCGTAACGGCCCCGGTGGCGATCATCCTGGCGGTCGGCTCCGGCGGCGGGCTTTCGGAAGGCCAGATCGCGTCGTGGATTTTCGGCGTTTTCTTCGTCAACGGCCTCATCACTATCCTGTTCTGCCGGCTGTACCGGCAACCATTGGCATTCTTCTGGACCATTCCCGGCACGGTCCTGGTGGGCCAGTCCCTGACGCATCTGACATTCCCGGAGGTCGTCGGCGCCTATTACGCCACGGCCGTGCTGATGCTCGTGCTCGGCGCGACCGGCTCGGTGAAGCGTGCGATGGAACTGGTCCCGCTGCCGATCGTGATGGGAATGGTCGCCGGCGTCTTCCTTCGTTTCGGGCTCGACCTCGTCCATGCCGTATTCACCGATGTTGCCATCGCAGCTCCCATGGTCGCGATCTGGCTGCTGCTGTCCGCCCTGCCGTGGCTCGGCCGACGCTGCCCGCCGATCATCGGCGCGCTGCTGGTCGGCGGGCTTGCCACGATCGTCCTGGGAAGGTTCGACGCGTCCGCTTCGCTGCAGCTCGAACTGATCAGGCCCGTGCTTCAGCAGCCGGCCTGGTCGCTGGCGGCGATGGTCGAGCTCGTCGTGCCGCTGGCGATCACGGTCCTCGTCGTGCAGAACGGCCAGGGCATCGCCGTCCTCAAGACCGCAGGCCATGAGCCGCCCATCAACGCGGTGGCCGTCGCGTGCGGCATCGGCTCGGCCATAACCGCCCTTGTGGGCGGCGTCAGCACATGCCTGACCGGGCCGACCAACGCCATCCTCGTCGGCAGCGGCGAGCGCAGGCGCCAATACGTCGCCGGGATCGTCGTCGGCATTCTGGCGATCCTGTTCGGGTTGCTCGCGCCGACCTTCACCCGCCTGCTTCTCAATGCGCCAAAATCGCTGATCGCGACCCTTGCGGGGCTGGCGATGCTGCGCGTGCTGCAGACGGCCTTCGTCACGGCCTTCGGCAGCCGGTTCTCCCTCGGCGCATTGCTGGCCTTTCTCGTCACCGTCGCCGACCGGCCGCTCCTGAACATCGGCGCGGCGTTCTGGGGACTGGTTTGCGGCCTTGCCATTTCCTGGCTGATGGAGCGGGCGGATTTTGCGCCGAAGCCAAAATCGTGACGCCACGGCCTCGGCGACGCGCCGTCACAGCTTGGCGTTCATGGCTCGCATGCAGTGGGTGCATGCGTGGTGAGGCACGAGCGGCTCACAACAAAGGTGTCGCCGCCCGCCAACGGGTCGCGCGAACGCGCGCCCGATGACAGGCTCCGGCGGGCGATCCAGTACCCAGAGACGTCAGTGGTTTACGGAGAAGCCGCGGAGTACCGGGTCCCCCGCCTTCGCGGGGGACGACTGCGGAGTGCGGAGCAGCCAGCTCGGCCTACCCCTTCTTCTTCACGTCCTTCACCGCGGAGAACTCGATCCCTTCGGCGCGCTCCTTGGTGTAGCCGAGATAGAACTCGTTCCTCGCCATGAACACGGGATCGCCGTCGACATCGTCAGCGATGCCGGATCCTTTGGCGGCGATGAAGGCCTCTAACTTCTTGCGATCGTCGGAGGAAATCCAGCGCGCCAGCTGGAATTCAGACACCTCGAACTCCACCGGCAGCGAGTATTCGGCGTCGAGCCGCGCCTTCAGCACGTCGAGCTGCAGCGGGCCGACCACGCCGACCAGCGCGGGGGCGCCGTCGCGCGGACGGAACACCTGAACGACGCCCTCCTCCGACATCTGCTGCAACGCCTCCTTCAGCTTCTTCGCCTTCATCGCATCCGTCAGTCGCACGCGGCGCACGATCTCCGGCGCGAAGCTCGGCACGCCGACGAAGGTCAGGTCCTCGCCCTCGGTCAGGGTGTCGCCGATGCGCAGGGTGCCGTGGTTGGGAATGCCGACGACGTCGCCGGCAAAGGCCTCGTCCGCCACCGAGCGGTCCTGGGCGAAGAAGAATTGCGGGCTCGACAGGCTCATGTTCTTGCCGGTGCGCACCAGCTTCGCCTTCATGCCGCGGGTGAGCTTGCCCGAGCACAGCCGGGCGAAGGCGATGCGGTCGCGGTGATTCGGGTCCATGTTGGCCTGGATCTTGAACACGAAGGCGCTCATGCGCGGCTCGGCGGCTTCCACCTTGCGCAAATTGCTGTCCTGCGCGCGCGGAGCGGGTGCGAACTTGCCAAGCCCCTCCAGCAGATCGCCGACGCCGAAATTGCGCAGCGCGCTGCCGAAATAGACCGGAGTGAGATGGCCCTCGCGGAACGCGTCGAGATCGAACGGCTTGCAGGCCTCGGAGACCAGCTCCAGCTCATCCTGGACCTGGCTGACGTCGAGATGCTCGTTGCGCTGGCCGAGATCGGCGATCTCGATCTGCTCGGTGGCGCCGGTCTTGGCGCCGCCGCCTTCCAAAAGGCGCACGCCGCCATTGATGACGTCATAGGTGCCGAGGAAATCGCGGCCGCGGCCGACCGGCCAGGTCATCGGCGTGGTGTCGAGCGCCAGCGTCTTTTCGATCTCGTCCAGGAGCTCGAAAGTATCGCGGCTCTCGCGGTCCATCTTGTTGATGAAGGTGATGATCGGGATGTCGCGCAGCCGGCACACCTCGAACAGCTTTCGCGTGCGCGCCTCGATGCCCTTGGCGGCGTCGATCACCATGACAGCCGAGTCGACCGCGGTCAGCGTGCGGTAGGTGTCTTCCGAGAAGTCCTCGTGGCCGGGCGTGTCCAAGAGGTTGAACACGAGGCCGCCAAACTCGAAGGTCATCACCGAGGTGACGACCGAGATGCCGCGCTCGCGCTCGATCTTCATCCAGTCCGAGCGGGTATTGCGCCGCTCGCCCTTGGCCTTGACCTGGCCGGCGAGATTGATGGCGCCACCGAACAGCAGCAGCTTTTCGGTCAGCGTGGTCTTGCCGGCGTCCGGGTGGGAGATGATCGCAAAGGTGCGGCGCCGCGCCACTTCATGGGCAAGCGGCGACGGGGTTAGCTGCTCGGCGGTCAGGGCAATGTCGGACATGGGCCGAGCGTTTGGCAGGGAAAACGCGCGTAATCAAGGGCGATTCTCGCAGGTTGCAGGCCGCGCGCGGCGGTCCGATATGCCCTGGCGGGAGGACGGCCTCCCCTTCAACCCATCGCTCGCGGGGACGACCCTGCCTTATCGGGAGGGTGTCATGGCGTGGACGATGCTGTTCGTGGCCGATCTGATGGAGATCGGCTGGGCGATCGGCCTGAAATACACCGAGGGCTTTAGCCGGCTGCTGCCATCCGTTCTGACGCTCGCCTGCATGCTGGCCAGCATCGTCCTCTTGGGCCTGGCCGTGAAGACGCTGCCGATCGGAACCGCTTATGCGATCTGGACCGGCATCGGCGCGGTCGGAACCGCCGTCCTCGGCATCTTCCTGTTCGGCGATGCCGCCACCGCACTTCGGCTCGCCTGCATCGGGCTGATCGTGGCGGGGATCGTCCGGCTGAAGCTCGTGACCTGACCAATCAGCGCAGCAGCAGCACCGCCCAATAGGTCGCTGCGGCGATCGCGGCAGACGCCGGAATGGTGATCACCCAGGCATAGACGATCGAGCTTGCCACGTTCCAGCGCACCGCCGACATGCGCCGCGAGGCCCCCACGCCGATGATCGAGCCGGTGATGGTGTGGGTGGTGGAGACGGGAACTCCGAGATAGGTCGCCATGAACAGCGTGGCCGCACCGCCGGTCTCGGCGCAAAAGCCTTGCATCGGCGTCAACTTGGTGATGCGCAGGCCCATGGTGCGCACGATGCGCCAGCCGCCCATCAGCGTGCCCAGTCCCATCGCGGCCTGGCAGGAGATCACCACCCAGAACGGGATGTTGAAGTCCGCGCCGAGATAACCTTGCGAGTAGAGCAGCACCGCAATGATGCCCATGGTCTTCTGCGCATCGTTGCCGCCATGGCCGAGCGAATAAAGCGAGGCCGAGACGAATTGCAGGATACGGAACGCGCGGTCCACCGCGAACGGCGTCGAACGCACCGCCAGCCACGACACGATGGCGACCAGCACGATCGCCAGCAGAAACCCAACCATCGGCGACAGCACGATGGCGAGCAACGTCTTGGACAGCCCGCTCCAGACCGCAGCCGACAGGCCCGCTTTGGCCATGCCGGCGCCGACGAGCCCGCCGATCAGCGCGTGCGAGCTCGATGAGGGAATGCCGAGCCCCCAGGTGATCAGGTTCCAGACGATGGCGCCGACCAGGGCTGCGAAGATCACCGCCGCATCGACCACGTTGGGCTCGATGATCCCCTTGCCGATGGTGTTGGCGACATGCAGGCCGAACACCGTGAAGGCGATGAAGTTGAAAAACGCCGCCCAGAACACCGCATATTGCGGCCGCAGCACGCGGGTCGAGACGATGGTCGCGATCGAGTTGGCGGCGTCGTGCAGGCCGTTCAGAAAGTCGAACAGCAGCGCGACGGCGATCAGACCGACCAAAATGGGAAAAGCCAGCGAGGCATCCACGGAAACGGCCCCTGCCCTAGACCTGTTCGATCACGATGCTGTTGATCTCGTTGGCGACGTCGTCGAAGCGGTCGGCGACCTTCTCGAGATGATCGTAGATCTCGACGCCGACGATGAAGTCCATCGCGCTGGCGTTGCGGTGCTTGAGAAACAGCTCCTTCATGCCGATGTCGTGGAGGTCGTCGACCCGGCCCTCCAGCTTGCCGAGTTCCTCCGTGATCGACGTCAGCAACTGGACGTTTTGGCCGATCGATTTCAGCAGCGGCAACGCCCGGGAGACCAGGTTGGCGCATTCGACCAGCAGCTGCCCCATTTCGCGCATCGGCGGCTCGAACGAGCGCACTTCGAACAGCATGACGGCCTTCGCCGTCTGCTGCATCTGGTCGATGGCATCGTCCATCGAGGTGATCAGGTTCTTGATGTCACCGCGGTCGAACGGGGTGATGAAGGTACGACGCACGGCGGTCAGCACCTCGCGGGTGATGCCGTCGGCATCGTTCTCGAACTGGCTAACGCGTTGGCAGTAGACCGGAGTCTCGTCGCCGCCTCGGAGCATGTCCTGAAGGGCCTGCGCACCCTTGACGCAGGTTTCGGCATGACGGGCGAACAGGTCGAAGAACCGCTCTTCCCTCGGTAAAAAGGCACGAAACCAGCGCAGCATTGGGTCAGTCCATTGTCAGAAGCGGCCGGGAGCCGGCGTCCCCTGTCACAAAACTGTCATAGACCGAATTGCCGGAAAAACCCAAGGCGGCGGAGCCCGGATCGGGGTCATCCACTGCTTTATGGCTGCGAAAACGCCCGGGAAACGGGCGCTTACAGCGACCTGCGGAAATAATGGCCGATCTCGCCGACGACACCGCGCCGGAAGGTCAGCACGCAGGCGACGAAGATCACGCCCTGGATCACCGTCACCCATTGGCCGAAACCGGCAAGATATTGCTGCATCGCGATGATAACGAAGGCGCCCACCACCGGGCCAAAGATGGTGCCGAGGCCGCCGACCAGCGTCATCAGCACGATTTCGCCGGACATCGACCAGTGCACGTCGGTAAGCGAGGCATTCTGCGCCACGAAAACCTTCAGCGAGCCGGCAAAGCCGGTGAGCGTGCCGGACAGGATGAAGGCGAGCAGCTTGTACTGGTCGGTCTTGTAGCCGAGCGAGATCGCTCGCGGCTCGTTCTCGCGGATCGATTTCAGCACCTCGCCGAACGGCGAGTTGATGGTGCGGAAGATCAGGAGGAAGCCGGCAAGGAAGCCGACCAGCACGACATAATAGAGGGTGGTCGGATTGGACAGGTCGATGAACCAGAACAGCTTGCCTTGCGGGATGCCCTGGATGCCGTCCTCGCCGTGGGTGAACGGCGTCTGCAGGTAGACGAAATAGAGCAGTTGCGACAGCGCCAGCGTGATCATCGCGAAATAGATGCCCTGGCGGCGGATCGACACGTAGCCGGTGATCAGCGCGAGCACGGCCGCCGCCAGCGTGCCGCCGATGATGCCGAGTTCCGGCGACAGGGGTGGCAGCGGGATCGTGATCCAGGTTCCGTACCAGACCGGAAAATCGATCCTGCCGACCTTGAGCAGGTGCGCCGTGACGTATCCAGCCGTCCCCAGGAACATCGCATGGCCGAACGACAGCAGGCCGCCGAAGCCGATCAGGAGGTTGAACGCGCAGGCGAGCAGCGCAAAGCACAGCGCCTGCATCACGAAGAACGGATAGATGCCCGTCGCCGGCACGATGGCCAGCAGCACCGCCATCGCGGCAAATACGAACATCTCGTCGCGAACGGCGCGCGGCGATGCCGGCAGGGTGTCGTCGGTCATTGCGCTCATGTCAGGCCGCCCGTCCAGTCAGTCCCGTCGGCTTGATCAGCAGCACCAGCACCATCAGCACGAATACCACGGTGTTGGAGGCCTCGGGATAGAAGTATTTGGTCAGGCCCTCGATCACCCCGAGCGCAAAGCCCGTGATGATGGAGCCCATGATGGAACCCATGCCGCCGATCACGACGACGGCGAACACGACGATGATGAGGTCGGCGCCCATCAGCGGGCGGACCTGGTTGATCGGCGCCGCCAGCACGCCGGCGAGCGCGGCCAGGCCGACGCCGAGCCCGTAAGTGAGCGTGATCATGCGCGGTACGTTGATGCCGAAGGCGCGCACCAGGGTCGGGTTTTCGGTGGCGGCGCGCAAGTAGGCGCCGAGCTGCGTCTTCTCGATCAGGAACCAGGTGGCGAGGCACACCACCAGCGAGAACACCACCACCCAGCCGCGATAGATCGGCAGGAACATGAAGCCGAGATTCATGCCGCCCCTCAACTCGTCCGGGATCGAGTAAGGCAGGCCCGATGAGCCGAAGTAGTTCTGGAACAGGCCCTGCACGATCAGCGCGATGCCGAAGGTGAGCAGGAGGCCGTAGAGATGATCGAGACCGGTCAGCCATTGCAGCATGGTCCGTTCCAGGATCATGCCGAAAATACCGACCAGGATCGGCGCGATGATCAACGCCCACCAATAGCCGATGCCGGTGAGGTTGAGCAGGAAATACGCGGCGAACGCGCCCATCATGTAGAGCGCGCCATGCGCGAAGTTGATGATGTTGAGCATGCCGAAGATCACGGCGAGGCCGAGACTCAACAGCGCGTAGAACGAGCCGTTGATCAGTCCCACCAGAAGCTGAGCATAGAGGGCTTGCATCGATCGATCTTTCGCAGACTCGTTGCGGGAGATGACCCGCCGGCGCACGGCCGGCGGGCCGCCCTTCCCTTGTTACTTCTTGACCAGCGGGCAGGCGCCGTCCGAAAGCGGCCGGAAGGCCTGGTCGCCGGGCGTGGTGCCGACCAGCTTGTAGTAGTCCCACGGCCCCTTGGATTCGGAGGGCTTCTTGACCTCGAACAGATAGGCCGGGTGAATCTTGCGGCCGTCGACGCGGATCGTGCCCTTGCCGAACAGCGGATCGTCGGTCGGCATTTCCTTCATCTTGGCAACGACCTTGGCGCCGTCATGCGGATTGCCGCCCATTGCCTCGAGCGCCTTGAAGTAGTGGATCAGGCCCGAATAGACGCCGGCCTGAATCATCGACGGCATGGCCTTGTTCTTCATGCGCTCGGAGAAGCGCTTGGAGAAGGCGCGCGTGCCGTCGTTGAGGTCCCAGTAGAAGGTCTCGGTGAAGTTCAGCCCCTGCGCCACCTTGAGGCCGAGCGCGTGGACGTCGGGCAGGAACAGCAGCAGGCCAGCGAGCTTCTGGCCGCCGGAGACGATGCCGAACTCGGCCGCCTGCTTGATGGTGTTGGTGGTGTCGCCACCGGCATTCGCCATGCCGATGATCTTCGCCTTGGAGGCCTGCGCCTGCAGCAGGAACGAGGAGAAGTCCGCGGTATTGAGCGGATGCCGGACGACACCGAGGACCTTACCGCCGGACTTGGTCACGACCGCCGCGGTGTCGCGCTCCAGTGCGTGGCCGAAGGCATAGTCGGCGGTCAGGAAGTACCAGGTATCGCCACCGGCCTTCACCAGCGCCTGGCCGGTGCTGTTGGCCAGCATGTAGGTGTCATAGACCCAGTGAATCGTGTTCGGCGTGCAGGCCTTGCCGGTGAGGTCCGACGACGCTGCACCGGTGTCGATCAGGACGGCGTTCTTCTCCTTGACGAGATTGCTGACCGCCAACGCAACGCCGGAGTTCAGCACGTCCACGAACACGTCGACCTTTTCGACGTCGAGCCACTGGCGCGCGATGTTGGTGCCGATGTCGGGCTTGTTCTGGTGGTCGGCCGAGACCACGTCGACCTTCCAGCCCTTGCCTGCCAGGCCCGCATCCTCGACCGCCATTTGTGCCGCGAGCGTCGAGCCCGGGCCGCCGAGGTCGGCATAGAGGCCCGAATTGTCGGTCAGCACGCCGATCTTGATCGTCTTGTCCTGCGCAAAGGCGCCGGTCGCGGCAACGAGCGAAAGCGCCGTGCCGAGAAGGAGTGTCGAGAGCTTCTGTTTCATTGGATATCCCTGGATCTACTTGGAAGGATTGTCGCTATTCAGACGCCGAGATAGGTGTGAAGCTTGTCCATGTTGGCTTCGAGCTCCGAATTGGCAAAGCCGTCGATCACCTTGCCGTGCTCGACGACGTAGTAGCGGTCCGCCACGGTGGACGCGAAGCGGAAGTTTTGCTCGACCAGGAGGATGGTGAACCCTTCCTTCTTCAGCCGCGCAATGGTGTGACCGATCTGCTGGATGATGACGGGGGCAAGTCCTTCCGTCGGCTCGTCCAGCATCAGGAAGCGCGCACCGGTGCGCAGGATGCGGGCAATTGCCAGCATCTGCTGCTCGCCGCCGGAAAGCTTGGTGCCCTGGCTGCCCAGCCGGTCCTTCAGGTTCGGAAACAGTTCGAATATTTGCTCGAGCGAAAGGCCGCCGCTGGCGACGATCGGCGGCAGCAGCAGGTTTTCCCGCACGTCGAGGCTGGCAAAGATGCCGCGCTCCTCGGGGCAGAAGGCGACGCCGAGCCGCGCGATGCTGTCGGAGGAGGCCCGCGAGATCTCCTTGCCGTTGAACTGCACCGATCCGGTGCGCTTGCCGATGATGCCCATCACCGACTTCAGCGTGGTGGTCTTGCCGGCGCCGTTGCGCCCGAGCAGCGTGACCACCTCGCCTTCGTTCACGTGGAAATTGATGCCGTGGAGGATGTGCGATTCGCCGTACCAGGCCTGCAAATCCTTGACCGACAATACGTGCGCGCCGCTCGCCCGCGCGGCAGGCCTCGCCGCCGTTTGCACCTCAGGCATGACCGGCTCCCAGATAGGCTTCCTTGACGCGCTCGTCCTTGGTCAGTTCGGAATAATTGCCTTCGGCGAGCACCTGTCCGCGCGTCAGCACGGTTATGATGTCGGAGAGGTTGGCGACCACGCTGAGATTATGTTCGACCATCAGGATGGTGTACTTCGCCGAGATGCGCTTGATGAGGGCGGCGATCTTGTCGATGTCCTCGTGGCCCATGCCGGCCATCGGCTCGTCCAGCAGCATCATCTCCGGATCGAGCGCGAGCGTGGTGGCGATCTCCAGCGCACGCTTGCGGCCGTACGGCATTTCCACCGCCGGCGTATTGGCGAATTCGCTCAAGCCGACGTCGTTGAGCAGCTCGAGCGCCTTGGGATTGAAGCGGTCCAGCACCGATTTGGAACGCCAGAAATCGAAAGAATGGCCGTGCTGGCGCTGCAGCGCCACCCGCACGTTCTCCAGCGCGGTCAGATGCGGAAACACCGCCGAGATCTGGAACGAACGCACGAGGCCAAGCCGGGCGACATCCGCCGGCTTCATCGCGGTGATGTCGTGTCCCTTGTAGAGAATCTGCCCCGCGGTCGGTTGCAGAAACTTGGTCAGGAGATTGAAGCACGTCGTCTTCCCGGCTCCGTTCGGGCCGATCAACGCATGAATGGAACCCCGGCGGACCTTCAGAGAGACGTCGCGAACGGCGAAGAACCCCGCGAACTCCTTGGTCAATCCGTGGGTTTCGAGAATGAACTCATCAGCCAAACAAACATCCCCCGTCGCGCCGTCGCTGCGATTTACGCGCGTGGCCGATCATCTCTCCACCGGCCGGTTCTCCCGCAACGTCCTCGAACGTCGCGGACCGGCCGCCTCCGGGGTCGGAATATGCCGTCATCCTAGCCGGTTAGGCAAGACGGAAAGACGGCTCGCCCGCAGTTGTCGCCGCGTCCTCCAACAATCCGATACCTACCGCCTGCTCGCGGCAGCAAGCCCGCCGCGTGCCGCCCGGTTCCAGTGGCCGGAAAGCATTTCTTAAGCGTGTTTGGCAGCAGCCCCTTACCTTCATCAAAAATTTGGCCTTCCATCGCAGACTTCAGCGTTTTGCTTTCAAAGCAGGCGGTAGGAGCATGGACTTCGAAAGCGCAAATCCGACGGTCGTCAAATCGATCAAGCAGCGCGATTTCCTGAACACATGGCTGCGGCTGTATGCCCGGGACCATGTGCCGCCGGCCGTCGCGGAATTCCAGCCCACGCGGATCGAGGAAGATATGCCCGATCTCGTCTTCTATACCGTCGATGCCGCGCAGAGCCCGCCCAGGTTGACCATTCAGAGCGACGGTACCCGCATGGCAAGCGCTTACGGCCATACCGGCAAAGGCCGCCTGCTCGACGAATATCTCGGTCCGCGTCTCGCCCCCATCGTGATGCCCGTGTACTACGAATGCATCCGCCGCCGCCTGCCCGCCTACACCATCGCCCATATCGACGACATCTACGGCCGTATCGTCGCCTATGAGCGGCTGCTGCTGCCGTTCGCGGATGGCGGCGACATCACCCACTTGATCGCGTCGTTGAAGACGATCAGCGAAGACGGCGGCTTCGAGATCAAAAATCTCATGCGCGGCAACGACGCACTGCCGGTGCCGAAGCTGCGCACCATCATCGACCGCGACCTCTTCCATCGCGCGCCCGGGCGCATCCCGAGCGGCGACCTGCTGGAATTCGGGTAACGATCGAGTTTGCGAGCGCGTGATCTTCAAGCATACGATCGCAGGATGCCTTCGGTCGCCAGCCGCCGGAACATCGCATCGATCCGCTGCGGCGACTCCTTCGCGCCGCCGTCGAGCCACCACGACATCACGGCCATGAAGGCGCCGACGACATATTGGACCACGATTTCGCGTGGAATGACGTCGAGCGCCGTCCTGTCAGGGGTCGCCGCAAGCTCGTTGCGGATAATATCGGAAAGGATTTGGCGAATTGTGCCGAGCGCAACGACGCCGCCACGACCGCCCACCAGGGCCCTGTAGAGATCAAGGTGATCGCGGGCATGTTCAAACATCGCCAGGCTGAAGCCAAGACTTCGGCCCCTGACATCTCCTGGCGCCGCCCAAGCCTCTCTTTGCCGCTCGCGCAGCTGATTGCGCAGGTTTTCCAAGCCGCTCCCTCGCAGATCGTCTTTGCCGGTGTAGTGCGCGTAAAAGGTTGACCGGCCTATATTGGCCGCCTCGCAAATCTCGTCGACCGTGATCGACTCGTAGTCCTTTCTCAGGATCAACGACAGGTGGGCTTGCTGCAACATCGTCCTCGTGCGGGCGACGCGACGGTCGATCTGCTTCTTGGCCATCTCACTATTCCCGGACAAATCGCCTGGAATGTCCGGTAACGGACGTCGCTGCCGCACTATTCGTTGACGGACTCCGGGCGCTTCGATTCTTATCGCACGTAGCGTCCGCTTCGACAAATTGCAGCAGAGAGGAATCCCGCATGACCGATCCACCTCCCTATCCCGGCGCGCCGCTTTGGCTACGGAGGTTTGGGATCGCTGTCGGCGTCCTCGCCCTGCCGCTCGTCGTGCTTGTGCATGGAGGCTGCGCAGGCCATCACGGCACGCTGTTTTTCGGCACACCCAGCGGCAGCGCCTCGGAGAGCCCATACTGACAATGGCCCCGCACCTGCGCAGGTTCGCGCTTACTCTGCACGTCGCTTCCTCGGTCGGCTTGCTCGGTGCGATTGCAGCCTTTCTGGCGCTCGCGATCGCCGGCCTGGTTAGTCGGGACGCACAGACGATATACGCTGCCTACCCTGCAATGCAGTTGATCGCCCGCTTCGTCGTCGTGCCGCTGGCGATCACTTCCCTTCTGACCGGTGTCGTCCAGTCACTCGGTACGCCTTGGGGCCTGTTCCGGCACTATTGGGTCCTGACAAAACTGCTCCTGACCGCCTTTGCCGCCGGCGTTCTGCTTCTGAAGATGCAGCTGATCGAACACGCGGCACAACTCGCCACCGAGACGAGATTGCCTTACGGCGCCCTTCGCGAAGCAGGCGTGCAACTCGTTATCCATGCTACCGGCGGCATCTGCGTGCTGTTCGTGCCTTTGGTGCTTTCAATCTACAAGCCGCGAGGCACCACCCGCTACGGGTGGCGAAAGCAGTTCGAACGGCGCATGCCGTCCTAGCGCCGACCATCGTAAACTCGATGTCCCCGCTACAGGCGGGTAACATCGCCGTTAGCAAGCTCTACTTCGCCCCGGCCTTGCCGCCGACTTCCTTCTCGTAGATCTCGGGCTTGAAGCCGACCACCAGCTTGCCGCCGAGCTCCAGCACCGGCCGCTTGATCATCGACGGTTGCGCCAGCATCAGGGCCAGCGCCTTCTTTTCGGTAATGCCTTCCTTGTCGGCATCGGGCAGTTTCTTGAAGGTGGTGCCGGCGCGGTTGAGCAGCGTCTCCCAGCCGAGCTTGTCGCTCCAGCCCTTCAGCCTCTCCCTGGCGATTCCCGCCGCTTTGTAGTCGTGGAAGCCGTAGGCGACGCCGTTTGCATCGAGCCAGGCGCGCGCCTTCTTCATGGTGTCGCAGTTCTTGATGCCGTAAATGGTATTGGCCATGGCTGGTCGCCCCCTTATCCCCGTTTCGGTATGTCGAGTCCGCGCTGCACGGCCGGCCGCGAAAGTCCGCGCTCGAGCCAGGCGGCGACACTCCTGAACCCGTCGAAGGCGACGAGGTCGCGCGCGCCATAGAAGCCGATCAAATTGCGCACCCAGCCGAGCATCGAAATGTCGGCGATGGTGTACTCGTCGTCCATGAACCACTGCCGACCGGCGAGATGGGTTTCCATCACGCCGAGCAGGCGCTTCGATTCGCCGACATAGCGCTGCAGAGGACGCTTGTCCTCGTATTCGCGCCCGGCGAATTTCTCGAAGAAGCCGACCTGGCCGAACATCGGCCCGATGCCGCCCATCTGGAAGTGCACCCACTGGATCGCCTGCCAGCGCCGCGCGGCGTCGGCGGGCAACAGCCTGCCGGTCTTTTCCGCGAGATATTGCAGGATCGCGCCGGACTCGAACAACGGCAGCGGCTTCCCGCCGGGACCGTCGGGATCGAGGATCGCGGGAATCTTGCCGTTGGGGTTCAGCGACAGAAACTCCGCCGTCTTCTGGTCGTCCTTGTTGAAGTCGACGAGATGGACCTCGTAGGGCAGCCCCACCTCTTCCGGCATGATCGACACCTTGACGCCGTTCGGCGTCGGCAAGGAGTAGAGCTGCAGACGGTCGGGATGCCTTGCGGGCCAGCGTCTGGTGACGGGAAAGGCGGAGAGATCGGGCATGCCATCTGTTCTTTGTTGATTGGGCGGCTAATCTACGGACGCGATTGCAAACAGCAAGGGCCTCGCCGCCAATGGCCGATCGAGAGAGAACGGAGCCGAGCGATCACGATCTCTCGACTCATCCGACCGTCTATGCCGCCGACGCGCTGAAGAACCAGGTCGCGCTGGTCTCGGGCGGCGCCGGCGGCATCGGCCGCGCCATCGCCTGGCTGTTCGCGCGGCTCGGCGCGCATGTGGTGCTGGCCGGTCGCGAACAGGCCAGGCTCGATCTGCTCGTTACGCATCTCGTCGGCCACGGCCGGAAGGCCTCCGCGCACGCGGTCGACATCCGCGATCCGGACGCCGTGGCCGCGTTGTTCGACAAGGTCTGGGACGAACACGGCCGCCTCGACGTCCTCGTCAACAGCGCCGGCGGGCAGTTTCCGCAAGCGGCAATCGACTTCTCGATCAAGGGCTGGAACGCCGTCATCGACACCAACCTCAACGGCACCTGGTACATGATGCAGGCGGCTGCGCAGCGCTGGCGCGAGCGAAAACATGCCGGCAGCATCGGCAACATCGTGGTGGTGACGACGCACGGCCTGTACGGCATCGCCCACACCATCGCCGCCCGCTCCGGCGTCATCGGACTGTCGCGCGCCGTCGCCGTCGAATGGGCGCCGCTCGACATCCGCGTCAATTGCGTCGCGCCGGGCGCGATCGAGACCGAGGGCTGGAACGTTTACTCGGAGAAGGCCCGCGCCACCTACCCGCGCTCCAACCCGATGATGCGCGCCGGCACGTCATGGGACATCGCGGAAGCCTGCGTCTATCTCGCCGCGCCCTCGGGAAAATTCGTCACCGGCGAGACGCTGACCGTCGACGGCGGCGGCCAGCACTGGGGCGAGACCTGGACCACGGGCAAGCCGGAACATTTCGGAGGGGACGGAAGCTAGGCCGCCTCACGATCCCCGCGATCGCACCGATAATCAGCACCAGGCATGCCAGAGCCTGAATGAGGAAGCCGGGCACCCGCTTCTCCACGGCCCTGCTGTAGCCGAAGAAATACAGAATGCGCCCGGCGACCCACACCAGCCCGACGACGGCTGCCGCGCGATCGCTGAAATAGACCGCGCAGATCCAGAGCGGCACCAGAAAGGTCGGCATCCACTCGAGCGTGTTGATGTGCGCGCGGAAGACGCGCTCGAAGTCGGGATTGCCGGTCGTTGCCGGGTGCTTCACGCCGAACTTGCCACGCGCCACGGCAACGCGCGCCGCAAAGAAGAAGTAAACGGCCACGGCTAGCAGCGAAACGATCGCGGTGTAGTACGGCATCGATTTCCCCCTTTTCACTCGCAGGAAATCTGTACATGCCGACGGACCCGCCATCAAGAATGCCGCATCGCCGCGGTCGGCAAGACGGCCCGAGGCAACGTCCTCGGGCCGAATCTGACGTCGGCGAAAATGGTTCCCGACCTCACGCCGTCGCCGGCACCGCCTGTCCTTGCGTCTTCGCGAACGGCCGGAACAGCATCATCATCAGGAACGCACCGATGCCCATGCCCCAGGCGCCGATGTAGAGCCAAGCGTAGCTGGCAAAGGTGTCGTAGATCAGGCCGCCTGCGATCGGGCCCGTCGCCATGCCGAGGCCGCCGGCCATCGCCGTGCCGCCGATCACGGTGCCCATCATGCGAAGCGGGAAGTTTTCGCGCACCAGCACCGAATAGAGCGGCATCACGCCGGCATAGATGAAGCCGAACATCACCGCCACCGCATAGAAGGCGGCGAGATCGCGCACGAACACGTAGGCCAGCGCGCCGAACGCCTGCACCAGCAAGCCGATGACGAGCACGCGCTTGGCGCCGAAGCGGTCGCCGAGAAGGCCGAAGCCGACGCGGCCGAACAATCCCGCCAGACCCTCGACGCTGTAGATCGACACGGCGGCAATCAGCGGGATGCCGCAGCTGATCGCATAGCTCACGGTGTGGATGATCGGGCCGGAATGGGTGGCGCAGCAGAAGAAATTGGTGGCGAGCAGGATGATGAATTGCGGCGACCTGATCGCCTCGGCGCGCGACATTTCCGGCTGCGGCCCGACATCGCCGGGGGCAGCGGCGCCGCTGGCGAGCGCCGGCGGGCGGCGCACGAATAGCGAGACCGGAATCATGATGGCTGCGACGACCGCGCTGAGGATCAGCATCGTCGTCCGCCAGTCATGGCTGGAGACCAGCCAGGCGACCAGCGGCGACATCGTCATCGGCGCCATGCCCATGCCGGCGGAGACCAGCGACACCGCGAGGCTGCGATGGGTATCGAACCAACCGGTGACGGTTGCCATCATCGGCGCGAAGATCGCCGCCGTCGCCGCCCCGACCAGAAGCCCGAACAGGAGCTGAAACTCGATCAGCGAGGTGGCACGGCTCGCCAGCGCGAGGCTCGATGCGATCACGATCGAGCCCGTGAGCACCACCGGCAGCGGCCCGAACCGGTCCGACAGCGTGCCCCAGATCATGCTGGCAAAGGCCATCGCCAGAAAACCGATGGTCATGGCGCTGGAGATGCCGGCCACCGACCAGCCGGTGTCCCGCGCGATCGGCTGCAACAGCACCGGCAGCGAGAACATCCCGCCGACGGCGACGCAGCCGAGCAAGCCGCCCGCGGCGACGATGACCCAGCGGTAGTTCGAGTTTTGCATTGTTCTTCTCCGTTCTGCTCTCGCAGCCCAGGACGAACGAGGAAGGCGAAAGACGACATGCCGACGGAAAAAAATCGTCACCTGTTTGTGAGTTTCCGTTATGGCCGGGCTTGTCCCGGCCATCCACGTCTTGCCTTTCGGAACGAAGAACGTGGATGCCCGGGACAGGCCCGGGCATGACGGAATGTGCTGCTCACCCCGCCGGCGGCATCCTGTCGAACGCCGGCACGGCCGGATCGACGTGATCCCAGCCGTAGCCGCGCGCGCGATAAGTCACAGCTTGCGCCTTGAAGCGGGCAGGATCGTCGAGGCTCGCGGCATGGATGGTGAACAGCTCCGGCATCGCCGCAAAGGTCAAGTAGACCGGCGCGCCGCAGCTCGGGCAGAAACCGCGCGTCTTCACGTTGCCGCTGTCGGCGACCATGTCGTAGTGGGTCGCCTGCCCGGTCAGCTTGACCGCTTTCCGGCTTGGAAAGGTCAGATAAGAACCGTGCCCGGCGCCGCTGGCCTGCTGGCAGTCGCGGCACTGGCAATGATTCATGAACACGGGTTCGGCGGAAATTTCATAGCGGATCGCGCCGCAGGCGCATCCGCCGGCAAAAGCGTTACTCATGTTTCCCTTTCGACGATGTGTTGAAAGAAGCAGCGGCGCCATTTCAGTTCGAGCGCGGGCCGGCCCCGCTTCCCCGGCCCGCGAGTAGTCTCAGCCAGGGCGCCAGATGGAAGGCGCTCATCAGCAGATACATCGGCATCATCCCGACGAGGGGCGAAGCGCCGATCGAGCATAGCGCATCTGCCGGCCCGCCGAGAACGCCCGTCAGCAGCGCCATGATCGCGAAGGTCGGCGCAGCCGCGAGGTACAGCCAGTCGGCCACACTCTTCGCGATGGCGTTGCCGCTTTCGTAAGACGCGCGGAGCCGCGCGCCGGCCTGAGCCTCGCTCATGTCCTCTCCATCAATCGGATGCTGCCGTCAGGCCTTGCGTCAGGCCTTGCCGTTCAGCCGGTCTTCTTGCGAAATGCGGCCTCACCTGCGTCGGATACCGCGACCCATTTCGGATCGGGCGCGGCGCCGGGCACGTACATGTCGTGCCAGTTCCACCACTTGTAAGGCTTGCTCTGGGGATAGCCTTCGGGCGAATCCTCCCACTCCTCCTGGCGGCCGAGCGCGGTGATGTCGAGATAGTTCCAGACCGTGCCCATCGCCTCGTCGCCGCGGTTATTGATGAAGTAGGTACGGAAGATGCGATCACCCTCGCGGATGAACGCGTTGTGGCCATGCCATTCGTCGACGCCGAAGTCCTTGTCGAAACTGTCTGATATCGTGACCCAGGGGATATGCTGCCAGCCCATCCGCGCCTTCAGCCGCGCGATGTCGGCCTGCGGCGCGCGCGAGGCGTAGACCAGCGAGGTGTCGCGCGCGTGCAGATGCGAGAGATCGGAGACCTGGTCGGCGCCGAGCGAGCAACCGATGCAGGCATGGTCCGGCCAACCGTGAACGCCCGGTTCGAAGAAGGCGCGGTAGACGATCAGCTGGCGGCGGCCGTCGAACAGGTCGAGCAGGCTCAACTTGCCGTTCGGCCCGTCGAATTCGTAGCTTTTCTCGACGGCCTGCCATGGCATGCGGCGGCGCTCGGCGGCCAGCGCATCGCGCGCGCGGGTCAATTCCTTCTCCTTGACGAGCATTTGCTGCCACTCGGCTTGCCACTGCTGCGGCGAAACGACGTTGTGATTCATGACGAAACTCCTGTTTGTTGCGATTCTCGTTGAGCGCCCGCTTCGCTGCATCACTCCGGCGGCAGGCGGCGGTCGTAGTCCTGCTTGAGCTTGAGCCAGCCGTCCCAGAACGGCGGGGGCTCCTCGCCGCGCGCACGGGCGACCAGCACGTCGAGATGCATGTGCCAGCCTGCCGAAACGCCCAGCATGTAGTTCCGGTTCGGCAGCCGCCGGTGGATCAGCGTCAACAGGACTTCGCTGCCCTTCTCTTCCAGCTCGATCGTGACGTCGCCGGTCTCGTTCCAGGTGAACGATATCTTGCGCGGCGGATCGAGCTCGGTGATACGGCTTTGCATCCGATGCTCCTCGCCAAAGCCCTCCGGCTTGTTGCCGGGCGGATCGGTGAGCTCGTCGTTGCGCCAGACGAGTTCGAACGAGGTGCCGGCCTTGATCTCCATCTTGCCCGCCGCGAGCCATTTGCGGCGCAAATCGCCGTCGGTGAGGTAGGCCCAGACGCGCTCGATCGGTCCCGGCAACAGGCGCTGGATCTTCAGCGTGGTCGGCTCGATCAGCGTGCCATAGGCGTCGCGACTGGCAACTTTGTTCATTACTGGTCTCCCTTTTTCGATTTCGCTTTGTTGGCCTTTTCCTCGGCAACGCTCTCGTCGCGCAGCAGTTGCTCCAGAAGATCGAGCCGGCTGTTCCAGAAGCGCTCGTAGAAGCCGAGCCATTCATGCGCGCTCGCCAGGGGGCCGGGTTCGAGCCGGCAGACATGCGTGCGCCCCTTTACCTCGCGGCGGATCAGGCCTGCGCCTTCCAGCACCTTGATGTGCTTGGAAGCCGCCGCCAGCGACATCGCAAATGGCTGCGCCAGTTCGCCGACCGTGCGCTCGCCCGATGCAAGGTCGCGCAGCATCCGGCGGCGCGTGGCGTCGCCAAGTGCGTGAAAGACCGAATTCATCTGCGGGGTGTGAAGTTCAACCATATGGTTGAATATAGACGGGACCACCGGATAGTCAACCCATTGGTTTAGTATTGACGATCACGGCTGCGTCAGCGGCGGGATTCCGCCGTCAGGCAGGCCGCGCGAGATCGATAATCACTTCCTCGCCACGAGGAACGGCCGCACGTCCTTGCCGCGCGAGCCATGGCGGGCACGTTCGACGATTTCGAATCCCGCCGCCGCGATCTCGCGCTCCAGGTCCTCCGCGGACAAGAACGCCACATGGGGCGCCTTCCCGATCAGCTGCATCATGGGCACGGCAATGCGTATCAGCGGGTTCATTTCCTTCAGGCACGGCGTCTTGGAAATGAAGAGCCCGCCGGGCCGCAGCAGCCGATGGACACCCGCCAGGACCGCAGCGCGATCAGTCACCAGGTGCAGGACATTGAAGCCGAAGGCGACACCGAAGGCCCCGTCCGGCCACGGCGCCGTCTCGGGCCGCGCCACCTCGAACGTTGCATTGCCTTGGCCTTCCGCTTTGGCCTTCTCACGCGCGATCGCGACCATTTCGCCGGATATGTCGGTCGCGGTGATGTGCGCGACGGACGGCGCAAGTCTCAATGCAGTCGTCCCAGTGCCGCACCCGAACTCGAACGCGGCCTCATTCCCCTTAAGATAATGGCGCGTCCGTTCGAGCGTACGCTCATAGCCCGCGACATCGGCAATCTTGTGGGCTGCATATTTGCGCGCCATGCGATCCCAGAAGCGCGCATTGTCCACGATACGAAACATGACGGTCCCCTGCCCCTGCTTCCCCACTACAGCTCACCTTCAGAGCACGCATCCGTAATGTGCCGACGACACCAGGCGGATGTACTTGTCGTGCACCGAGCCCGGCCGCGCCTTCTCGGCCCGCTCGGGCGCGCGCCAGGTAGCCATGCGGCGGGCAATCTCGTCGTCGCTGACCTCGAGCGTCAGCGTCCGCGCTTTCGGGTCGATCACGATCGTGTCGCCTTCGCGCACGGCTCCGATCGGCCCGCCGCGCGCGGCTTCCGGCGAGATGTGGCCAATCAGGATGCCGTGCGACACGCCGGAGAAGCGCCCGTCGGTGATCAGCGCGACGTCCTCGCCGAGGCCCCGCCCCTGCAACTGGATGGTCAGCATCACCATCTCGGGCATGCCGGGCCCGCCGACCGGGCCGACGTTGCGCACGACGATGACGTTGCCTGGCCGGATCTCGCCGGCGCGGATCGCGGCCATGGTGTCGGCCTCGGACTCGAACACCCGTGCCGTGCCGCGAAACTCTCCCTTCTCCAGGGTCTTGCCGCTGAGTTTCAGCAGGCAGCTTTCCGGCGCGAGATTGCCCTTGAGCACGCTGATATGGTTGTTCGGCGGCGCAATCGGATTGCTCACGGGCGCAACGACATCCTGCCGGCCGATCTGTTCCAGCGTGGGCACCGCGGCGAGGTTTTCCGCCAGCGTCTTGCCGGTGACGGTCATGACGTCGCCGTGCAACAGGCCGGCGCGCAACAGCTCCTTCATCACGATGGGAACGCCGCCGATCGCATGCAGGCTGCCCATGGCGTAAGGGCCGTGCGGCTGCAGATTGGCCAGCAGCGGAATGCGTTCATCGACCGCCTGGATGCGGTCGATGGTGACCGGCACCTGCGCCTCGCGCGCGATCGCGAGCAGGTGAAGGTACATGTTGGTCGAGCCGCCCATGGCATAGACGGTGGCGATCGCGTTCTCGAAGGCGCGCTCGGTCATGATGTCGCGCGGCCGGATGCCGGCCTCCATCAGCCGGTACAGCGCATCGACCGAGGCGCGCGCCTGCGCGCGGACGTCGGCATGGATGTCGCTACCGGCGCCGGTGTCCGCCGGATGCGAGGCGCCGCGCGGCAGCATCATGCCGATCGCCTCGGCAATCGTGCTCATGGTGTTGGCCGTGAACATCGCCCCGCAGGTGCCGCTGCCGGGCATCACGTTGCGCTCGACTTCGAGCAGCTCGGTGTCGGAAATCCGCCCGCTCTCGTTGGCCGCCCGCGCCTCCGCATAATCCATGATGGTGAGATTGTTGCCCTTGGCGGCCCAGGCGCCTGATGACACCCGGCCGGGCGTCGCCGTGCCGGGATAGAGCACGAGCCCGAAGGCATTGGTGCGCGCCAGCGGCATCAGTGCGGCAGCGCCGGTCTTGTCGCAGCCGGAGATCACGATCATGGCGTCGCCATGATGGGCGTAATGGCCGATCTCGATGCAGTCGGCGACGACGTCGCGCGACACGAGGCTATAGCCCGCCGTCGGCGTGCCCTGCGTCAGCGCGTCCGACACCGCGGGCGCGCCGACCACCAGCCCCTGCCCGCCGCGCTCGCCGAGGATCTCGACCAGCATGTCGGCGATCCCCCGCACGCGGTTGTTGCAGCGATGCGCATTGGTCCAGGCGCCGGCGATGGTGACCACCGCGCTGGTGTTCGCCGCGCGGTCCGGATCGAACCCGGCGGCGCGCAATTCGACGCGCGAGCGTTTCCAGTAGGTGCTGCTGTCTTGTACCAAGGGTGCCTCCCGGAATTCTTCTTGTTGCGGGCCGTCCAGTCCGCTGGCGAGGACTGATAAGGGCGTACCATCATGGCCTGCTTGCGGGCGCAACGCCACCCAGCACGTTTTTAAGGCGGCGGCAGCAATTCGCCACGATAAGATTCGAACGGTGGCGTGTCGGGAACGCCCTGCCACTCAAGGATCAGCGACGGCCAGGCAGCGCTGCCGGGCGCATTTCTGTCCAGCCATTCGCGTAGCGCTTTGCGGATCAACTCACCGCGAGTCTCGCCTAGCTTCGCGGCCGTTCGGTCCAGTTCCTTGGCAGTTTGATCGTCGAGATGAAGGTTGACGTTCATCGGAAGCGCCTTATCGCATCTCTCTCATACAACCATGCTGGGTGGCGGACCGCTAGCTGCCCTTGTCGTCGTCGAAGCTGACGATCACGGCGGCATTCGCAATCAGGATGGAATCCGTCCCCTGCTCCGCCGGAATCTCCAGCCCGCCCTTCACCGCGTTCACCGTCACCGTGCCGTAGGGCAGCTCCTTCGCGATCGCGGCCTTGTCGAGGCTTTCCGGATTCGGCACGGCGATGGTGACGTCGACGAACATGTCGTTCGCCGTCTTGCCCAGCATGCGGAAGAAGCCGATGCTGGAATGGCGGATCGCATCCGACACCGCGCGCTTGCCCGCCTTGGTGGCGTCCCTGCCGTGGACGTCGACGCCCATGCCCATCTCGGTGATGCAGCGCACCCGTGCCATTGGAATTCCTTTCGTTGCCTGTCAGGAAGAACGTCAAAACCGAATCCGCAATTCAACCCCATGCACAGTAGAAATGCGGTAAATTGATACTGTCATCCGCCGGCGATCAGGTCCCTGGCCAGCGCCATGTAGGCCGGCAGCGTCACGGGGTCGTTGGCGACATTGCCGGCGACGGGGTGCGAGGCGTAGCGCGCGATCACCATCTCGGCCTTCGGATCGATGTAGATGCCCTGGCCGTGAACGCCGCGCGCCATGTAGGCGCCGTGCGCATTGTGCGTCACCCACCACTGGTTCCGGTACGATGCGCCGGGCAATGTGGTGTAGCCGGCCGGCTTGAATTTTTCGGGATCGCCGCCGCGCGCGATGTCCTCGACGACGGATGACGGCACGATCTGGCGGCCGTTGAACCGGCCGTGATTGCGGATCGTCTCGCCGAAGCGGGCGAGATCGCGCAATGTGGTCGAAAGCCCCCCGCCGCCGCTTTCGGTGCCGATGCGATCGACGTGATAATGCGCGTCCTCCTCCGCCCCCATCGGAATCCAGATGCGCTCCGAAAATAGATCTGACAGCGTCATCCCGCTCGCCCGCCGGCAGATGAAGGCCAGCACGTCCGAATTGACGGTCTTGTAGGCGAACGCCTTGCCGTGCTCGCCCTGCTTCTTCTGCGCGCACAGGAAATCGAAAATGTTGGTGGCGCCCTCATAGCCCGGCTCGATCGGCGCCATGCCGTTCGCACGCCGCAAGGCGAACACGCCGGAATTCCTGTCGGTATAAACTTCCGTGTATTCGAGCCCCGTGGTCATATCCATGACCTCGTGCACGCGCGCATCGCCGAACGCGCCGGCCCGAAACTCCGGCACATAGTCCGCCACCTGTGCCTGCGGATCGATCTTGCCCTCCGCGACCAGCATGCCGGCAAGCGTGCCGGTGAACGATTTCGTGACCGACATCGCGATGTGCGGCTTGTGCGGCTTCAACGCGCCGAAATAGCGCTCGTAGATCAGCTTCCCCCGGTGCAGCACGGCGACCCCGTCGGCATAGGTCTCTTCACACATCCGCTCAAACGTCATGGGACGTCCGTCCATCGTGACCGAAGCCGACGCGCCGATGTCATGATCCTCGCGCGGCAACACCGACGCCGGCCCCGCCCCGCGCCAGACATTCACGGTCGGCACCAGCTGGCGGATGTTGCTCCACGCCCAGCGCAGCTCGGGGAAACTGCGGAAGGAGCCGTCGTGGAAGGTGATGGTTTTGTCGGGCGGCGGGGGAAAGCCCTGCATCCAGGCGAGGGTTTGCGGATCGGTCTCGGTTGCGGAAGGCGTCGGCTGATTGGCAGCGGCGGTTGCGACGGACATGAAGGCTGACTCCGCAAGGCGATGCGGGAGTCGTAACATGAGATCGCGTGAAGCACAGCCCGCGTTTGGGCTGGGTGATCCTCGCAAGATGCGCCTTGCCAAGCTCTGTCGTGACGAACGACCTCGCCGTGACTGCACACGGCGATTTCTATCGATCTCCGCTTGTCGTTCTATGGAAGCGGCAAGGTCACGAAGGGATCGAGCACCGAAACTCCCAGCGGCTCAAAATGCCTGAGGTTGCGTGACAGGATCGTCAGCCCGTGCTGGCGCGCGGTGGCCGCGATGACGATGTCGGCGAAGCCAGGCGCCTGGCCGAGTCCCCTCGCCCGGTCGGCCAGGGCGCCGGCGATCCGTGCCGTCGGCGTGTCGAAGGCAAGGATGCGATCGCCGTAGAGGTGCAGCACGGCCTCCAGCCATTCAGACAGATGCGAACTCCTGCGCGCAGCGCCTTCACGCCGCAGTTTGGCAATGCCATCCTCGATCTCCGCCACCGTCACGACGGAGAGAAACAATGAGGTGGAGTGCGCCTCCATCCACTCGACCAGCACCGGAGGCACGGGCCGGGTTGGCGACGCCGCCGAAATGACGTTGGTGTCGACCAGATACAAGGCTCAGAAATCGGCCGGCCGTAACCCGGCGCGGTTGCGATCGGGCAGATCGTCGGACGTGAGCGGCGCCGCCATCAGTAGCCGTCCGAACGTCGGGACATGGGAGAGCCGCTCCCACTCCTCATAGCTCAAGACCACGGCTTGCCGTTTGCCGTGACGGGTAATCACCGCCGGCCTTCCCTCCATCGCCTCATCGACGACAGCCGACAGATTGGCCTTCGCATCACGAAGCTGGATTTCTCGCATGGAAGCACCTCAATATGACTACAGTAGTCATATAAGGGCAACGTCTTGCTTTTGCAAGCCGGATCGCGTCCGACCCCGCCCGCTTCGCCGTCTTGTTGCCTCCGCGACCACCGGGTTAGCAAAAGCGTAACCCGCCATCCCACGAAACATGCGCTGGTCAACCCTTCGATTGATCCGTCATTCCTTCGCAGCATACGAAAGGATGGAACGAACCAGCTCTCGCTTTTCCTCTGACAAGCCGGCAAGGAGATTCTCGTCCAGAAATCCCTCGCGAATGAGACGGGCAAAGACGAAAATGAGCTGCGAGTACCTATAGTCGAACATTTCGTCGATCTCACGCCGCTGCCGGCGCAGATAGTCTTCGATCTCCCACATCTGCGAAGAGGTGCTTGCGGCGCTGGCCCTTGCCTTGAATTCGGCCATCACTCGACCAAGCGCCGCCTGCAAGGCTTGATCGAACGCCCTGCGCGCGATCTTCTTTTCGGCAGGCGACCAGTGTGGAGATGGCCGTGTCCCTTGTGGTGGTGTAGCTCGGTAGAGCCCGTACGCGCGCCCCCACGGCGGACGCTCGTCGTCTAGGATGGCTTGCCCGTGGCCGGCGCTGCAACCGAGCGGATCACAGCTTCAGGCAGAAGCCGGCTTTGCGGGACGCATCGGCTTGGCGGAGTGTCTACAAACCCGGGACATCAGCGGCGTTTTGCCACCCTAATGCCATGAATTGCGTTCGTGCACGACTGGGCGGATCGGCTAGGATAGGCACGGCGGCAGGATCCGGCAGACGACCAATTGCTGAACAAGCAAGATAGGGAGGACGCCATGGCATTCGAGAAGCGAGGTCGCCGTCTAGCCCCGGCCGCTGTTGCAGCAATCCTTGCGGCGTTGGCGCTGCCGGCGGAGGCGCAGGAACGCAAATCGCTACGCTGGGCAACCTCGAGCGTCGACTCTTACGGCTACAAGGTCGCCGCTTCGATGGTCAAGATCGTCGAGGAGGCGCTCGGCGGCGAATACACCGTCACTGTCCAACCCTATACCTCTCCCACGGTCGGCATGAAGGCGGTAATGAACGGCGAAGGCGAGATCGCCTACACCGCCGATGTCGGCATGGCCCAGTTCTACGCCAGTGAGGGCGCGTTCAAGGACTATACGCCGGTCAAGCCGAAGATCGTGCACACTTGGTACGCCTATCCGATGGAATCGATGATGGCGACCTCGGCCAAGGAGGCCGACAAGTTCAAATGCTGGAAGGATTTCAGCGGCAAGCCGGTCTTCTTCACCACGGCTGGATTCCAGAACTGGCTCAACTGGGCGCGCATCTGGAAGATACTGGGTTACCAGTTCAAGCACGTCAATATAGACCCGAAGAGCAACTCCGACGCCCTTCAGGGCGGCACGATCGTCGGTTCGGCGACCTACACCACCGCCGGGCGCTCGCTCGCGCCCTACTGGAAAGAGACCGAGATCCGGATGGACATCAAGGTCGTCAATCCCTGTCCGGATGAGGTCGCCAAGTTGAAAGCCGCCGGCCTTTCGGTTGCCGACGTCGATCCAAAGAAAGCCTTCACCAAGGATGTTGGTCCCAACACGCTGCAGGGCGTGCCGATCCTCTTCGGCTACAATGTCGGGACGAATATCTCCGAACAGATCGTCTACAAGCTGGTGAGCGCGTTCCACAAGAACCGGGACAAGCTGGCACAGGCGGACCCTGGCTTCACGCCGATGGCGCAGGATTTTATCGGCATGCAGGTTGCCGGGATCAACGCCAATCCCGACATCCCCGTGCATCCCGGTCTTGCCAGATTCCTGAAAGAACAAAACGCCTGGAACGATAAGTGGAAGATCGCGAGTTCACCCGGCGAGAACTGATCGGCGCGATGTGAGCCAAGACGGCATCGGCGCGCTTTCAATGTATTGGCGCCCCAACAGGCTCGGGCGGCGGTCATGGCCATCGATACGATGAAGGGACAGCTCAATCTCAGGAATCTGATCTTCGCTTTCTCGCTGATCCAGTTCCTCTGGTTGGTTTGGTACTTCT
>NZ_JBQTHN010000109.1:0-21817 GCF_052389815.1 Bradyrhizobium sp.
GTCCGCCCACGCCGCCGACATCGCAGCCGGCAAGGAGAAGGCGCAGCTCTGCGTCGCCTGCCACGGCGAGAATGGCATCTCGCAGATGGAGAACATGCCCTCGCTCGCCGGCCAGCTCGACCAGTTCATCCAGTGGCAGCTGGTGTATTTCCGCGCCGGCGCGCGCAAGAACGAGCAGATGCAGCCGATCGTCGAGCAGCTCAGCAACGAGGACATCCGCAATCTCGGCGCCTATTTCGCTTCGCTGCCGCCGCCACCGCCGAAGCCGGACGACGACCCCGATCTTTCGAGGAAGGGCGCGCAGGCCGCCGCCGGCCGGCGTTGCGCGGCATGCCATCTCGATACCTACGCCGGCAGCAGGGCCGCGGCCCGCGTCGCCGGCCAACGCGAGGACTATCTGCTCAAGGCGCTGCGCGACTACAAGTCGGGCATGCGGTCGGGCGGCGGACAGGCGGCGATGGCCGAGGTGACCTATCCCCTGAGCGACGAGGAGATCGTCGCGCTCGCGCATTATCTCGCGCATCTGCAATAGGCTTTGTTTCTTGACGCGTTTTCTTCACGCGAACCGGTACCCACCCCGCGTCGGCGGGGCAGGGTTCGCTTGAAAACGCTATGGCTTCTCCGCCAGCGGATGCAGGTCGCGCACCAGGCTCTTCAGCCGCTCCTCGACCACATGGGTATAGATCTGCGTGGTCGAGATGTCGGTGTGGCCGAGCAGCGTCTGCACGATGCGAAGGTCCGCGCCGTTGTGAAGGAGGTGGCTGGCGAAGGCGTGGCGCAGCACGTGCGGCGAGACCAGCCGGGGGCTGAGGCCGGCGGCGGCGGCGAGCTCCTTCAGGTCGCGGGCGAAGTGCTGGCGGGTCAAGTGGCCGCTCTCGCCGAAGGAAGGAAACAGCCATTTCGAGCCGGCGAGGCTCTTCTTTCTTGCCGGCGGCAGCGCCTGCATCGCGGCGAGGTAGTCGGCCATCGCCTGGCGCGAGGCGTCGTTGAGCGGCACCAGCCGCTCCTTGTCGCCCTTGCCGCGCACCACGATCATGCGCGCGTCGCGCCGCGAGGCCGACAGCGGCAGCGACACCAGCTCGGAGACGCGCAGGCCCGTGGCGTAGAGCACTTCGAGCAGGCAATAGAGCCGCAGCGCGCGCAACTGCTGCAGGGATGAGACCTCCGCGGCCTGCGCCAGCTCCCGTGCCTTGGTCAGCATGCGGTCGACGTCCGATATCGACAGCACCTTGGGCAAGCCGCGGCCGCGCTTGGGGCCGGACATGATCGCGGCGGGATCGTCGCCGCGGAAGCGCTCGCTCAGCAGGAAGCGGTAGAGATGGCGCATCGCCGACAGCCGGCGCGCCACGCTCGACGACTTGAAGCCCCTCGTGTCGAGATCGGCAAGATAGTCGCGCAGCTTCTGCGTATCGGCACCGAGGAAGCTCTTGCCGGCGCGGCCCAGGAATTCGGAGAAATCGGTAAGGTCGCGGCGATAGGCCTGCAGCGTGTTGTCGCCGGCGCCTTGTTCGGCGGCGAGCATGTCGAGGAACAGGGTGATCAGCTTCGCATCTGAGGGCTTGGTCCGCATTCCCCCGATTCCCGTCGCTATCTCTTGAGGAACTTGTCGGGCGGAATGGTCACGGTCATCTCCCGCGGCTTGGGATTGACGAAGTTCGCCAGCGCAAAGAGCACGCCATAGCCGATCCCGGCGAGGATGCCGACAACCGTCAGGAAACGGAACAGACTGGGCATATCGGGGTCTCGGGCGACGAATTAACCATCAAGTCGGGGGCGGCCTGCCCGGCCTTACCAGCATGTTTCGCCCTTTCCCTGCAAGAGTCTCTGGCAAGCCCTCGGGCGGGGGTAGTATAGGTGGCGCCAAACGCGGCAATTTCGCGGATAACGAGAGCTTGATGACCGAAACCGCCTCGCAGGCGCCTGCCAGCCTGTCCCATGACGCCGAGATCGCCTCGGCGCTGGGCAAGCGCTGCATCGTGCTGATCGGGATGATGGGCGCCGGCAAATCCACCATCGGCCGGCGGATGGCGGCGCGGCTGCGGCTGCCGTTCATCGATGCCGACACCGAGATCGAGACGGCGGCCGGCATGTCCATCCCCGATATCTTCGAGACCCATGGCGAGCCGCATTTCCGCGACGGCGAGGCGCGGGTGATCGCGCGGTTGCTCGAAGGGGGACCTGCCGTAGTCGCCACTGGCGGCGGCGCCTTCATGCGCGAGGAGACGCGAGCCCGCATCCGCGACAAGGCGGTGTCGATCTGGCTCAAGGCCGACGCCGACATCATCATGAAGCGGGTGCGCCGCCGCTCCGACCGGCCGCTGCTGCAAAATGCCGATCCCGAAGGTACCGTCAGCCGCCTGATCGGCGAGCGCGAGCCGGTCTACGGGACCGCCGATCTCATCATCCTGTCCCGCGACGTGCCGCATGACAGGATCGTCGACGAATGCATCGAGGCGCTGCATGCCAGACTTTGCCGGGCCGCGCCGAACGAGATAGACGCCACACCATGACCGCGCCGCTGAAGAATTCCGATCCCATCCTCGTCGACGTCGCCCTCGGCGATCGCGCCTATGACATCGTCATCGGCCGCAACGTGCTGCAATCGCTGGGCCCCCGCATCGCCGCGATCCGGCCGGGCGTGCGCACGGCCATTGTCACCGACCGCACCGTCGCCAAGGCCTGGCTGCCGCAAACCGAGGCGTCGCTGGCGCAGGCGGGCATCCCGACCTCGTCCATCGTGGTCGAGGAAGGCGAGGGCTCGAAAAGCTATGCCGGGCTCGAGAAGGTCAGCGAGGCCCTGATCGCGGCCAGGATCGAGCGTAACGACCTCGTCATTGCGCTGGGCGGCGGCGTGGTCGGCGATCTCGCCGGTTTTGCGGCGGCGGTCCTGCGCCGCGGCGTCGATTTCGTACAGGTGCCGACCTCGCTTTTGGCACAGGTCGATTCCTCCGTCGGCGGCAAGACCGGAATCAACTCGCCGCAGGGCAAGAACCTGATCGGCTCGTTCCACCAGCCGGTCCTGGTCATTGCCGATACCGCGGTGCTCGACACGCTGTCGCCGCGGCAGTTCCGCGCCGGCTATGCGGAAGTCGCCAAATACGGCCTGCTCGGGGATGAAGCCTTCTTCACCTGGCTGGAGAAGAACCACGGCGACATCTTCTCGGGCGGTGCCGCGCGCGAGCATGCGATTGCCACCTCCTGTCGCGCCAAGGCCGCCATCGTCGCGCGCGACGAGCGGGAGACCGGCGAGCGCGCGCTGCTCAATCTCGGCCACACCTTCGGCCATGCGCTGGAGGCCGCAACCGGCTTTTCCGACCGCCTGTTTCACGGCGAGGGCGTGGCCGTCGGCATGGTGCTGGCGGCCGAGTTTTCCGCGCAGCTCGGCAAGATTTCGCAAGGCGATGCCGCCCGGATCAAGCATCACCTCGCCGCGGTCGGCCTGCCGACGAGGTTGCAGGATATCGCCGGCTTCGCGCAGGAGGGACTGGCGGACGCCGACGCGCTGATGGCGCTGATGGCGCAGGACAAGAAGGTCAAGCGCGGCAAGTTGACCTTCATCCTGATGGAGGCGATCGGCCGCGCCGTGATCGCGCCCGACGTCGACCCGGCGCGGGTTCGCGATTTCCTGCAGCAGAAATTGGCCGCATGAGCACGATCGTGCCATTGCAAATCGCAACGCCGGCGTCGCGCGAGACCATCGCGAGGCAAAGATGAGCTCGGTCGCGGTCAATCTGACGCTTGCCGTCCTGCTGCTCGCGGCCAACGCCTTCTACGTGGCGGCCGAGTTCGCGCTGGTGAAGAGCCGCGGCTTCCGCGTCAGGGCGATGGTCGAGCAAAACCGCTTCGGCGCGCACCTGCTGCAAAGCATGATGGACAACATCGAGGCCTATCTCGCCTGCTGCCAGCTCGGCATCACCATGGCCTCGCTCGGTCTCGGCTGGGTCGGCGAGCCGACGGTGTCGGCGCTGCTCGGGCCGCTGCTGGCGCCGCTCGGAATGTCGGAAGCGGCCCTGCACTTCACCTCGTTCCTGGCTGGCTTCCTCGTGTTCTCCTCGCTGCATATCGTGATCGGCGAGCAGGTGCCGAAGACGTTCGCGATCCGCCAGCCGATGCCGGTGTCGCAATGGATCGCCTATCCGCTGTACGTGTCCTACCTCGTGTTCTACCCGCTGAACTGGCTGCTCAACTCCGCCTCGCGCGGGATCCTCAGCCTGTTCGGCGTGCAGGAATCCTCGCAGCACGAAATCCTGACCGATTCGGAGATCGAGGGGCTGGTGGAGGAATCCGCCGAGCACGGCATCATCGAGAGCGGCGAGGCCGAATACATCCATAACGTCTTCCGCTTCGGCGACCTTGCGGTGTCCGACGTCATGGTTCACCGCACGGCCATGGTGATGATCAACGCCGACCTGCCGCCGGAGGAGCTGGTGCGCGAGATGCTGGCCACCGAATACACCCGCATTCCGCTCTGGCGCGACAAGCCGGAGAACATCATCGGCGTGCTGCACGCCAAGGACCTTTTGCGCGCGCTGCGCGCCAATGACGGCGATGCGTCGCAGCTCGACGTTCCCAGCATCGCGCTGCCGCCCTGGTTCGTGCCGGAGATGCGGCCGATCTCGGACCAGCTGAAGGCGTTTCGCCGACGCAAGACGCATTTTGCCCTGGTCGTCGACGAGTATGGCGAGGTCGAGGGCATGGTGACGCTGGAGGACATTCTGGAGGAGATCGTCGGCGACATCTCCGACGAGCACGACATCGTCGTTGCCGGCGTGCGAACCCAGCCGGACGGCTCGGTCGTCGTCGACGGCTCGGTGCCGATCCGCGATCTCAACCGCGCCATGAACTGGCATCTGCCCGACGAGGAGGCGACCACGGTCGCCGGCCTCGTCATTCACGAGGCGCGCTCGATTCCCGACCGCGGCCAGAGTTTCACCTTTTACGGCTTCCGCTTCCGCGTGCTGCGCCGGGAGCGCAACCGCATCACGGCGCTGCGCATCGTGGCGGTGCCGCGCGAGGCGGAACTGCTGGAGCCGAGGCCGAAACGGGCAGGGAAGTCGTTCTAGTTTGTTGCGGCGGTGAGACTTCACCTCTCCCCGCCTGCGGGGAGAGGTCGGATTGCATCGCTAGATGCAATCCGGGTGAAGGGGTACCGGTCTGTCAATTGACACCACCTGGGCCGAGGGAGCCCCTCACCCCAACCCTCTCCCCGTGAAGAACGGGGAGAGGGAGGGCGCGCAGCTCGCCCTCCTCACTTGCTTCACTTCCTCAGCGTGTTCGCCGCGCAGGTCTGCGAGAATTCGCCGGCCTTCTTCGTGGTCTCCGGCGTCAGCGTGTCCTTGTTCTTGTCGAGATCCTCGACCTGCATGAAGTCGGAGAAAGCGCGGGCGTAGCAGTCGCAATAGGTCTGCAGCTGGCCGACCGTCATGGCCTTGTTGGTGGCGTCCTTGACCTGGTTCTCGAGGCAGGAATCGTTGGTGCCCTTCATCAGCGCCGCCTTGTCCGACGGCGACAGCGGCGTCGCCTGGGCGGTCGCGCAGGAGGCGAGAACGAAGAAGGCGATGAAGCGGTTACGCATGGGTCATTCCTCGGTCATTGATTGCAAGTCATTCGATGCAGAGTCATTCGATGTCGATGGTGACGGCGGACAGCTTCCACAGGCCGTCCGACGGGATGAAGCCGAGCTGGTACTTCACCTGCTTCGGGGTGGTTTCGAATCGGCCCTTCAGGCGCAGCACGCCGTTCTCGTCGATCTTCGCCTCGCCGTCGGGCACGATCGGCTTTGCCACGATAGCGTCGAACACTGCACGCTTGTCGATCAGATCCTTGAACACGGCGCGCAGCTTCTCCGGCGGAAACTGCTCGCGAAAGGGTTTCGAGATCTTGGCGTGGAGGACGGCAAAGTTGTCGTAGGCCACTGCATCCGACAGCGTCACCAGGATGCTCTTGACCAGCACCTCCTGCACGAAGGGGCTCGGCATGCCCTGCGCGGAGGCGGGGGACGGCGGGCCGACCAGGCCGGCGGCAAGGAGGAAGGCTGCGATCAGGCGAAATCGAAACAACGGCCCAACAGGCATCGGAACGCCCCCATCAATCGGCGCCGATGCCGGGCCTGTCCGGCCCTCGCCCGCAAAACTCCGGGAATGATTTCGGTCGCCTGTGCCTTACATAAATGAAAACGGGCAAACCGTCTCTGCCGATCTTGGCCGGCTAGCCCCGCTTTTCCCCCGGAGCCTGCGCATGGATGGCGAGCGCGTGCACCGGGCCGGCCAGTTCCGCCGCCAGCGACGCATTAATCATGCGATGGCGCTCGACCCGGCTCTTCCCTTCGAAGGACGGCGACACGATATGAACCCTGAAATGCGTTTCGCCGCCCGGCCGATGTCCGGCATGGCCCTCATGCAAATGTGACTCGTCCGTGACGTCGAGGCTTTCCGGCGAGAAAGCTTCACGCAACTTGTTTATGATAGCATCCCTGGTGCTCATGGCCGCGGCATTACGTCCGTCCCCGTGTTTCGTCAATGGCGGCATACGAAGGAATCGCAATGTCAAGTCTTGAAGCCCGGCGCATTGCGTAGTCAAAGTCAGTCATGGCGATCGATTCATCAAAGTTCTTCGACTCCATTCGCATCAAGCCGAACAAGGTGAGTGCGAAGGCGCAGGCGCGCGCGCGGGAAGAAGCGATCATGTGCGAGTGGGCGGGCTGCCAGAACAAGGGCCCGCACCGCGCGCCGAAGGGCCGCGAGAACTCGCGCGAATACTGGCACTTCTGCCTCGATCATGTGCGCGAATACAACCAGTCCTACAATTTCTTCCAGGGCATGAATCCGGACGACGTCGCGCGCTACCAGAAGGATGCGCTGACCGGCCACCGCCCGACCTGGAAGATGGGCGCCAATTCCGGCGGCAAGGGCCAAGGAGGCGAAGCCGCTTTCGACGCGGCTTCCGATCCCTTCCAGATGTTCGCCGAGCTGAACGGCCGCGGCCGCTGGCGTCCGGGCGCGCAGCAGGCCAAAGCCGAGACGCGCAAGGTGATGAACGCCGAGCGCAAGGCGCTGCAGGTGATGGGGCTCGCCGCGGGCGCCACGCTGGTGGAAGTCAAGATGAAGTACAAGGCGCTGGTGAAGCAGCACCACCCCGACGCCAATGGCGGCGACCGCTCGACCGAGGATCGCCTGATCGAGATCATCAAGGCGTATAATTATCTGAAGACGGTGGTGAAGGAGGCGTAAGCCCCACTGTCGTCCCGGGCAAGCGAGCAACGAGAGCGCGACCCGGGACCCATAACCACAGAATTCAGTTTGACGAAAGCTGGAGCGACAGCTTGCTCCAACAACGTGACGCTGTGGTTATGGGTCCCGGCGGTTCGCCGGGACGACACCGTGTTTGTAGCTCACGCCGCAGGCTTTGCTCCGACATAGGACGAACTCGGCCGGATCAATCGCCCCGTGCGCCGCTGCTCGAGCGCGTGCGCGGTCCAGCCGGCGGCGCGGGCGACCGCGAAGATCGGCGTAAAGGCCTGGCGCGGGATCTTCAGCGCATCGAGCAGGATCGCGGTGAAGAACTCCACATTGGTTTCCAGCGGACGGTCCGGGTTCTTCTTGCGCAGCGCGGCGCGGATGCAGGATTCGACCTCGCCTGCGAAGGGAAGATCGGCGCCCTCTCCCGCCAGCCGCTCGATTGCGGCCTTCAGCACGTCGGCGCGGGGATCGCGCACCCGATAGACGCGATGGCCGAATCCCATCAGCCGTTCGCCGCGCGCCAGGGCGTCGTCGACCCACGGCTTGATCCGCTCGCGCGTGCCGATGGCGTCCAGCATTTCCAGCACCGGCTCCGGCGCGCCGCCGTGCAGCGGGCCGGTCAGCGCGCAATAGCCGCCGGTGATCGCTGCGAACAGATCGGCCTGCGTCGAGGCGATCACGCGCGTCGTAAAGGTCGAGGCGTTCATGCCGTGGTCGCACACGGTGACGAGATAGGCATCGAGGGCTGCCACCTCGCGCGGCTCGGGCCGCTTGTCGTGCAACATGCGTAAGCTGTCGGCGGCGTGGCTCGCATTGGGATCGGGCGCGACGGGATCGGCGCCCTTCGCGCGCTGCACCAATGCGCCCGCAATCACGGGAAGCGCGCCGACGATGGTCGCCTCGTGATCGAGCCCGCTCTCCGCGCGCAGGCCTGCGATGCCGGCGCGGAAGCCGTCGACGACCGACATGCCGCGGGTGGCCGGCAACAGGTCGGGCAGGCGGGCGAACGCGCGCTCGCGCGCGGCGCCGAGGCTGGCGCGCACATGGGCCTCGTCCGTCACCCGCCCGGTGGCGCCGCTCCACAGCCGCGCAGTGACGCTCTCGAAACTCGCCTTGCCGGCGAGGCTGCCGACGAAATCGCCCGCGATGATCAGCTCGCCGCGCTCGCCGTCGACATGGCTCAGCACGGTTTCGGCGGCGGGCACGCCGTCCAGACCAATCTGGCTCTTGGTGAGGTGGATGTTCATGGCCGCAATCTCCTGATTCACGGAGATCAAGGTCGGGCGCCTCGACAGATTGATCAATCTTGATTATATAAATCAATATGAAAAAATCCGAGGCGCTTTACCTCTCCGCCCGCGAAGCCTCCGCCGAACTCGCGATCTCGCCGGCCACGCTCTACGCGTATGTCAGCCGCGGCCTGATCCGTTCCGAGCCGTCGCCGGATTCGCGCAGCCATCGTTATCGGGCCGAGGATGTCCGCGGCCTGAAGGAGCGTCGCGTGCCTGCGCCGGAGCCGCGCGGCCTGCGCTCGTTCGACGCCGATCTGCCAGTCCTGGATTCGGCGATCGGGACCATCACCGAGCAGGGCGCGATCTATCGCGGCGTCAACTGCGTCGATTTGTCGGAAAAAGACACGCTGGAGCACACCGCGACGCTGCTGTGGGACGTCACCAGCGTCGATCCCTTTGCGCCGGACAATTGCCCGACCGTCTCCGATGCGATGCGGACGATTGCGGAAGCCGCCCGCCGCGCCGCGCCGATCGATCGCGCCATCGCGGTGCTGGCGCTGGCGGCAAGCGCCGATCCGCGCGCCTTCACCCGCGCGCCCGACGGACGGGCCATGGTCGGCGGGCGCATCGTGCGGCTGCTGGTGGCGACGATGCTGAACCGTAGTACCTCGGCCGAGCCGCTGCATCTGCAGATCGCGCAGGCCTGGGCGCCGGACAACAAGCATGCACCCGACCTGATCCGCCGCGCGCTGGTGCTGCTCGCAGATCATGAACTGAATGCTTCGACCTTCACCGTGCGCTGCGCCGCATCGACCGGGCTCAATCTCTACGACGCCGTCATTGCAGGCCTTGCTGCGCTGAAAGGCCCCAAGCATGGCGGCGCCGGCGTGCTGGCCTCGCGGCTGGTGAAGACGCTGGTCGACAACGACGTCGAGCCCGTCATCCGCGAGCGTGTGGCGCTGGGCGAGCGCTTTGCCGGCTTCGGCCATGGCGTCTACAAGCGCGGCGATCCCCGCGCGATGTCGCTGTTGGAAGCGTTGACGCGCGCCGGCGCGCCACGGAAATTCACCAAGGAAATTCCCGAAAGAATCGCGGAAGCGACCGGCGAATTCGTCAATATCGACTACGCGCTGGCCGTGCTGGTGCTTGCACTGCGCATGCCCGCAGGCAGCGAGCTGGCGCTGTTTGCGATGTCGCGCAGCGTCGGCTGGATCGCCCATGCCAGCGAGCAGTTGCAGCATGGCAAGCTGATCCGCCCCCGCGCGCGCTACGTCGGTCCGGCACCAGGCCGCAGCGCCGCGACGAAAAGCCTGTAGGCTAGTTTGTCGGCTTCGCCATTCCGCCGCGACGGCGGCGGACGACCCAGATTGCCGCTCCGAGCAGCGCAGCGCCGCCGATGACGGCGTAGATCCACAGATGCTTGCCGACATGCTCATGGTGCGGCAGGCCGGCATACCGATGCAGCACGGAGACCGCGAGCACGCCGGGCAAGGTGTGCGCTGCGGCCCACATGAGGATTGCCGCGGCGTTGACGCCGTAAAACTTCCAGGGCGCCATGCCGAGCGAACCGGCGGTGATCGGCACGAAGGCGCGGATCGGCGGCACGAAGCGCGCGAAGAAGACCGCGAGCGTGCCCCAGCGACCGAAGAAGGCTTCGCTCTCCTCGATCAGGCGCGGATAGCTCGCCAGCGGCCAGGCGCTGAGGATTTCGCGCTGGCGGCGGTGCCCGATCCAGAACGCCGTGCCGTCGCCGAGCAGGGCGCCGGCCATGGCTGCGGCCATGACGCCTTCGAGCCGCAATTCCCCGCCGGGCACCAGCGCGCTCAGGGCGAGGATCACGGTCGAGCCCGGGATGACGGCGCCGACGATCGGCACGGCTTCCAGGAGGGCGGCGAGGAACAGGGTCAGATAGGCAAGCCAGGCATGGGCCGAGACGAAGGCTATCAGCGGATCGAGAAAGGAGGTCACTGAGTTCCCATTCGTCAGCACAGGAAGAATGACGGACCTTACAACCGATCGGCGGGCTGAGAGAGCCCTTGGCGGCGGTGCTTTGGCAAAAGTGCGGCGTGATTCGCAGAGCAGCCTTCCGAAATCCGCGATCAGTACCTATCTTGATGAAAAGGCTGCGGAACTTTGATTGCGCGGCGGGCTTCTGCCGGCCCGCGCTCTCTGATAGGCTTCCAAACAGCCCCCAATCCGCAGCCATTCAGACAATCTGGTTTCGGAACGCGTCCGAGGCCTCGGAGGATTTATGACGACCGCCGCCACGACCAAGAACGAAATAACGGGATTGCCCGACATGAAGGTGTCGGTCCGGCAGGTGTTCGGTATCGATAGCGATCTCGAAGTGCCGGCCTATTCGGAAGTGGACCCGCATGTTCCCGAAGTCGATGCCGACTATCGCTTCGACCGCGCCACCACGCTCGCGATCCTTGCAGGGTTCGCCAAGAACCGCCGCGTCATGGTCACCGGCTATCACGGCACCGGCAAGTCGACCCATATCGAGCAGGTCGCGGCGCGGCTGAACTGGCCTTGCGTGCGCGTCAACCTCGACAGCCACATCAGCCGTATCGATCTCGTCGGCAAGGACGCCATCGTCGTCAAGGAAGGCAAGCAGATCACCGAATTCCGCGACGGCATCCTGCCCTGGGCGCTTCAGCACAATGTCGCGCTGGTGTTCGACGAATACGACGCCGGCCGCCCCGATGTGATGTTCGTGATCCAGCGCGTGCTGGAAGTTTCGGGCCGCCTGACCCTGCTCGACCAGAACAAGGTGATCAAGCCGCACCCGGCGTTCCGCCTGTTCTCGACCGCGAACACGGTCGGCCTTGGCGATACCTCCGGCCTCTATCACGGCACCCAGCAGATCAACCAGGGCCAGATGGACCGCTGGTCGATCGTCACCACGCTCAACTATCTCGGCCATGACGAGGAGGTGGAGATCGTGCTGGCCAAGGCGCGGCACTACCGCACCCAGGAAGGCCGCGACATCGTCAACAAGATGGTGCGCCTCGCAGACCTCACCCGCAACGCGTTCGCCAATGGCGATCTGTCGACGGTGATGAGCCCGCGCACGGTAATCACCTGGGCGGAGAACGCCGAGATCTTCGGCGATATCGGCTTTGCCTTCCGGGTCACCTTCCTCAACAAGTGCGACGAGCTGGAGCGGCCGCTGGTCGCCGAGTTCTATCAGCGCTGCTTCAACGCGGAGTTGCCGGAATCATCCGTCAACGTGGCGCTCAGCTAGGCCATGCCGAAGCTTTCCGTCGAGCGCACTATCGGCCAGGCCAAGAAGGCGGTGCTCGGCGGCCTCATCGGTTACAACACCGAGAAGATGGGGAAGCAGAAGTACAAGCGCTTCGCGGTGACGCTCCGCGAGCGCGGCAAGATCGTCGGCGGGATCGTGGGCGAAGTCTGGACCACGGTGCTGTTCATCCAGCTGTTCTGGATCGAGCAGAAATATCGCGGCAAGGACTTCGGCACCAGGCTGATCAAGGCGATCGAGGACGAAGCAAGGACGTTCGGTGCGACGCGGTCTTATGTGGATACGATGAGCTTTCAGGCGCCGGGTTTCTACCGCAATTGCGGCTATCAGGAGTTCGGCGCGATCGAGGGCTATCCAGGCGGCGTGATGCGCCATTGGTTGACGAAAGCGCTATGAGCATCTCCAACTCGAAATTCCGCAACACACGGGAAGCGCCGACCGAGCCGTTCAAGCGCTCGGTGGCCTCGTGCCTGAAGGCGATCGCCAAGACGCCGGAGCTGGACGTCACCTTCGCCGCCGAGCGCCCCGGCCTTGCGCCCGGCAAGGCGCGGCTGCCGGAGCCGGCGCGCAAGATGTCGAAGCGCGACGCCGCGATCATCCGCGGACACGCCGATTCGATCGCCCTGAAGCTCGCCTGTCACGATCCCAAGGTGCATCGCAAGCTGATGCCGGGCAATCCGCAGGCGCGCGGCGTGTTCGAGGCGGTGGAGCAGGCGCGGGTCGAGGCGATCGGCGCGCGGCGGATGTCGGGCGTGGCGAAGAACCTCACCGCGATGCTGGACGATCATTTTCATCGCGGCAAGTTCGACGAGATCACCGACCGCGCCGACGCGCCGCTGTCGGATGCGCTCGCCATGCTGGTGCGCGAGCGGCTGACCGGAATGGCGCCGCCGACGGCTGCGAGAAAGATGGTCGATCTCTGGCGTCCGGTGCTGGAGGACAAGATCGGCACGCGGCTGGACCAGCTCGCCCGTTTCACCGAGGACCAGGCCCGTTTCGGCGACCTCGTCCATGACCTGCTGTCGGCGCTCGACCTCGGCGAAGACCGCAACATGGATTCGGACGACGACGAGAACGACGAGAACCAGGAAGGCGAGAACGATCAGTCCGGTGCGGAGGGCGCGCCCGATAGCGACGCCGCGCAGGAGATGAGCGCCGACCAGGCCCAGGCTTCCGCCGACGAAATGTCGGAGAGCGCGATGGAGAGCGCGCAGGCCTCGACGTCCGACACCTTCGACGACGGCGAGCTCGGCGACGACGAGACGCCGGGCGAGGCGACGCGGCCGAACGCCCACGGCCGCAACGAGCCGCGGGGTCCCGAGTATCACGCCTTTGCGCCGAAGTTCGACGAGGTGATCGCCGCTGAAGACCTCTGCGACCATGACGAGCTGGAGCGGCTGCGCTCCTACCTCGACAAGCAGCTGGCGCATCTGCAGGGCATCGTCGCGCGGCTCGCCAACCGGCTGCAGCGCCGCCTGATGGCGCAGCAGAACCGCGCCTGGGAGTTCGATCTCGAGGAAGGCATTCTCGATCCGGCGCGGCTGTCGCGCGTCGTCACCGATCCCTACCATCCGCTGTCCTTCATGCACGAGAAGGAGGCGACCTTCCGCGACACCGTGGTGACGCTGCTGCTGGACAATTCCGGCTCGATGCGCGGCCGCCCCATTACGGTGGCCGCGACATGCGCCGACATCCTCGCGCGCACCCTGGAGCGCTGCGGCGTCAAGGTGGAAATCCTCGGCTTCACCACGCGGGCCTGGAAGGGCGGACAGTCGCGCGAGGCCTGGCTTGCCGCCGGCAAGCCGGCGAATCCCGGCCGGCTCAACGATCTCCGCCACATCATCTACAAGTCCGCCGACGCGCCATGGCGGCGTGCGAGGAAGAATCTCGGCCTGATGATGCGCGAGGGCCTGCTGAAGGAGAACATCGACGGCGAGGCGCTGGACTGGGCGCACAAGCGCCTGCTGGCGCGGCCCGAACAGCGCCGCATCCTGATGATGATCTCGGACGGCGCCCCGGTCGACGATTCCACGCTGTCGGTCAATCCCGGCAATTATCTGGAACGCCATCTGCGCCACATCATCGAGGAGATCGAGACCCGCTCGCCGGTCGAGCTGATCGCGATCGGCATCGGCCACGACGTGACGCGCTACTACCGCCGCGCGGTGACCATCGTCGATGCCGAGGAGCTCGGCGGGGCGATCACCGAAAAGCTCGCCGAGCTCTTCAGCGAGACCCATGGCGCGCAAGCCACCGGTGGCCGGAGACGCCTGCATTCCTGAGCGCATGATTCCCATATTGAGCCGCCGCCGCTTGCTGACCGCAGCGGCGGCGGGATTCGTCGGGCAGATGTTACCCGGGCCGGCACTGGCGCAAACCGCCGTGCAGCCGCCGCCGAAACGGTCGAGGACGGACGAGCACTCCGTCACCGAGCCGGTTTCGATCGAGGTGAACGCGCGGCCGCTCAACGGCTTCGATACCCGCGACCGCGCGCGGGTGCGCTTCGGCGAGCTTGAATTCCGCGGCGGGCTGGTGCTGACCTCGGGATTCCGCGGCTTCGGTGGGCTGTCGGGCCTGCGGCTCGACGCCAGAGGCGAACGCTTCATCGCCATCTCCGACAAGGGCGGCTGGTTCACCGGGCGCATCGCCTATCGGGGAAAGGAGATGACCGGGCTGCAGGACGTCGAGGCGTCTCCGCTGCTTTGGTCCGACGGCAAGCCGATCACGTCGCGCGGCTGGTTCGATTCGGAATCCGTCGCGCTCGACGGCTCGCTGGTCTATGTCGGCCTCGAGCGCGTCAACCGTATCCTGCGCTACGACTTCTCGAAAGGCTTCACCCGCGCGCGCGGTGAAGAGGTGCCGTTGCCGCCGCCGGCGCGCAAGCTGCCTTACAACAAGGGCCTGGAGGCCCTGGTCGCCGTGCCCAGGGGCCAGCCGCTGGCGGGCGCGCTGATCGCAATCTCCGAACGCGCGCTGGATGCGCAGGGCAATATTCTCGGCTTCCTGATCGGCGGCCGGACGCCGGGGCCGTTCGCCGTGCGGCGAATCGACGACTTCGACGTCAGCGATGCTACGCTGCTGCCGTCGGGCAACATGCTGTTACTGGAGCGGAAGTTCTCCTGGCTCGGCGGCATCGGCATCCGTATCCGTCACATCGCGCAGAAATCGATCGCACCGGGCGCGATCGTCGATGGCCCCGCGATCTTCTCCGCCGACCTCGGCCACGAGATCGACAACATGGAGGCGATCGACGCGCATGTCGGGAGCGGCGGCGAGACCGTGATCACGATGATCTCCGACGACAATTTTTCGATGGTCCAGCGCAATCTGCTCCTGCAATTCACGCTGGTGGAATAGGCTGGATCAGCCGAGGCGATAGACGCCGCTCTCGTCGACCTGCACCTTGCCTGCGCCGAGCATTTCCCGAAGGTGCGCGGAGATCGAACGGGTCTCCGCATCGACCACCCAGAGATCCTGATGGCCGGGCGGATACAGCAGCCGGCACTCCACCAGTTGCGCGGGCGTCTTCGGCGATTCCCGCAGCAGCTCCACAAGGCGCTGCTCGCGCGTGTCGAGCGTCTTGGTATAGGCGGCAAGGTCACGCAGGAAATGCTCGCGGTCGGTGTAGACGCCGCGGTGATGCGAGGTGACCCACACCTTGGCGGGAATGTCGGCCACCCGCGCCAGCGTGCGGCGGAAATCGGCGAGGCTCGACGAGGCGTCGCCGTAATAGGGGCCGAAGCCGGAAAGGTCGATGTCGCCGATGAAGGCGACCCCTTCGGGCTCGACCAGCAGCACGCAATGTCCGGCGGTGTGGCCGGGCATGTGGAACGCGCGCACGCGCGAGCCGCCGAGCTCCCACACCGCGCCGTCCTCGTAGCCGATGGCATCGGGCCTCGGTACGTAGAAGAAGTCGCGCTGAAACCGCGCCAGCATATCCGCGACATAGCTTTCGTCGCTGCCATAGGCGGCGCGCAGGCCTTCCCAGCTCTGCGCTGCCGCGAGGTCGGCCTCGTGCACGTGGATCGGTGCGTTCGGCAGGCGGTGCAGGGCGGCCATGTGGTCTTCGTGCACGTGGCCGAGGATGACGACATCGCTGCGATCGAACTCCGGTCCGATGTAGTTGGCGACAACAGGCGTGTCGAACGCGGCTTGCGTGTCCGAGCCGCGGACGATGACCTGGTTGGCATCCGGATACTTGCCGTTCTTCTCCCCGAAGAAGACGGTGACCCGGCCGAAATCGGCGCTCGGGATCGTGCGGCGGTTCAACTCTGTGGCAGTAACGTTCATGGACTTTCCGGAGCTAGCCTGCGCTCTGCTGCTCGTAGGCCTTCAGATGTGTATAGGCCGTGCGCAGCTTTGGCACCGGAATTTTTGCCGCATCCGCGCGCGCGACGAGATCGCCGATGACGTGATCGGCCTCCACCGGAAGTCCCGCCTTGACGTCGCGGAACATCGAGGCCGTCATGGGCGAACCCTCCGTGGTGAGGATGCCGCGGGTGCGCTGAAAGAACGGTCCGGCCGGCGCAAAACCTTCGGCGGTCGCCACCGCCGAGCATTCATCGAGCATGCCGAGCAGAAACTCCTTGCCGCCGGCCACCGCCATGATGTTGCCGACCGAGGTGCGCATCAGGCAGGTCGCAGCGGCGAGCGAAGCCAGGAAAACCCACTTCTCCCACATGTCCTGCATGACGTGCCCGCTCGGCGCCGCGCCGCAATTGCCGTTGGCAAAGACTTCGGCAATCGCCCTGACGCGGTCCGACATCGTGCCGTCGCGCTCGCCGAAACCCAGCGACTGCATCGGCGCCAGCTGCACCACCTCGCGCTTCTCGTTCAGCGTCACCGCAATGGCGCAGAGCCCGCCGAGCACGCGCTCCTTGCCGAACCTCCCGTCCAGCACATCGAGGTGCGACATGCCGTTGAGCAGCGGAATGATCGATGTGTTCGGGCCGACCGCAGGCGCGAACGACTTGATGGCGTCGTCAAGGTCGAAGGCCTTGCAGCTCAGCAGGATGACATCGAACTTCCCGGTGAGCTCGCCGGCCTGCACGGTCGGCGGATTCTTCAGCGTGACGTCGCCGGCGGGACTCCTGATCACGAGGCCGGCACTGGCAAGCTCCGCCGCGCGCCTGGGGCGGACCAGGAAGGTAACGTCCTGGCCGGCCTGCAGCAGCCTGCCGCCGAAGTAGCCACCGATGGCGCCGGCGCCGACCACGAGAATGCGCATGGATTTGTTCCTTGTTGTTGTTGGGCGAATGGCGAGTAGCGAGTAGCGAGTAGCGAATAGGGAAGGGTAGCGCGCCGCGCCGCCATTCGCTACTCGCCATTCGCTATTCGCTATTCGCCCACTCACCACTTCTCGCCAAACGGGCGGATTTCCATCTCGAACGTCCAGGCGCTGCGCGGCTGCTGGTAGAGCTGCCAGTAGGCGCCCGCCACCGAAGCCGGCGGCATCAGCAGGTCGGGATTGTCGAGCGCCTCCTTGCCCCAGATCTGCGCCCGGCGCTCGCGCACCCAGGCGGTATCGACACCGGAATCGATGATGAGGTGCGCGACATGGATGTTGTTCGGTCCGAGCTCGCGCGCCATCGATTGCGCCACGGCGCGCAGGCCGAATTTCGCGCTGGCGAAGGCCGCATAGCCGCTGCCGCCGCGCAAGCTTGCAGTCGCGCCGGTGAAGAAGATATTGCCTTGGCCGCGCGGCACCATCAGCCGTGCCGCCTCCCGGCCGGCGAGGAAGCCGGCCCAGCAGGCCATCTCCCAGACTTTCCGGAACACGCGGTCCGTGGTTTCCAGGATCGGGAAGTTGACGTTGGCGCCGACGTTGAAGATGCAGACTTCGAGCGGGGCGTGCCTGTCGGCCTCGTTGAGGAAGGCGGCGATTTCGTCTTCCTTGCGGGCGTCGAGCGAGCGGCCGAAGATCGCGCCGCCGGCGGCCTCGACCTCCTTCACCAGCGGTTCGAGCTTCTCGCCGTTGCGCCGACCGGCGAAGACGGTGAAGCCTTCCGCCGCGAATTTTTTCACGATCTCGGCCCCGATGTAATCGCCGGCGCCGATCACGGCGCAGGTGGCGTTGCGTTTTGGCATGCTGTGATCCCTCCGGCGTCATTGCGAGCGAAGCGAAGCAATCCAGCTTTGGTGCAACAAGGAAGCTGGATTGCTTCGTCGCTTCGCTCCTCGCAATGACGGTGGTAGCTATTTCCCCGAAACCATCTCCTCGACTTCGCGCAGCTGCTCCTTGCCGAAGAACATCTCCTTGCCGACAAAGAAAGTCGGCGAGCCGAATGCGCCGCGTTCGACGGCGGATTGCGTGTTCTCGATCAGCTTCGCTTTCACCTCCGCATCCTGCGCGCGGGCGAACAGCCTTGCGGCGTCGAGGCCGGACGACGAGAGCGCCTTTGCCGCCACTTCCGGATCGTCCATCTTCTTCGGCTCCACCCACATGTGATGGCAGGCGGCCTCGACATATTTCTCGAACACGCCTTCCATCTGCGCGGCCACCGCAGCGCGCATCAGGTTCAGCGTGTTGACCGGGAAGAACGGGTTCCAGGTATAGGGCTTGACCCCGAAGCGTTTCAGGAAGCGCTCGGTCTCCAGTGCGTGGAATTCGCGCTTGTTCTTGATCCCTGCCAGCGATTCGGCCGGCGATTTGTTGTTGGTGGCCTTGAAGATGCCGCCGAGCAGGATCGGCACATACTCGAACTTCACGCCGGTGCGTTTTTCGATCGCCGGGATCGCCTCATGGCTGAGGAAGGCGTTGGGGCTGCCGACGTCGAACAGGAATTGCGGATTCTGGCTCACGGCGGCTCTCCCACGATCTTCTTGGCCCGGGCGGCAGGTCGCCGCCCGAGCGATGATGGGCGTCATATTGTAGCGCGGTCTTCGCCGAGTCAAACCAGCCGCGCGACGGCCCGCTTGCGCCAGACCAGCAGGTAATAGCTCATCTGCAGCAGCAACATGGTACAGAAGGCGATGGGATAGGCGGCCCACACGCCCTCGATGCCGACATGGCGGCTGAGCAGGATGGCGGAGGGAATCTCGACCGCCAGGATCGCGAAGGACGAGATCGCAAGCGGCGCCCAAACCGTGCCGCTGCCGCGCATCGCGCCGGAAAACACCGTCGCCATGCCGAACAGCACCGTGCTCCACAGTACGATGTGCAGCAGCCCCTGGGCCAGATCGAGCACCGCGGCCTCCGTGATGAAGAACCCCATCAGCGTGCGCGAAAAGAGATAGCCGAGCACGGCGAGGGAGCCTGTAAGCATGAGGTTCATATGCAAACCCGTGCCGACGATGGCGCCGATCTGGCCGGCCTGGCCGCGGCCAATCGCCTGCGCGCCGAAGATCGAAACCGTGATCGCAATCGAGAGCGCCGGGAACTGGACATAGCTCATGACCTGGCCGACGGCGCCATAGGCGGCGGTCGCATCCGAACCATAGCCGTTGACGAGGCCGAGCAGCACCAGCTCCGCGATCGACATCACCATCATGCTGAGCGATGTGGGAATGCCGAGGCGCAGCACCAGAAGCAGCAGCCTGCCGTCCGGCCACATCGCGCGCAGGAAATCCCTGTCGAAGGCAAACGCATGTCCTCGCGCGCGCAGATGGAAATAGAGCCACGCCAGCGTGAGCAAACTGGACGCCACCGAAGCCCATGCGGCGCTGGCGACGCCGAGCCGTGGCAGACCGAAGCTGCCGGCGATCATCGCCGGCGTCGCCACCAGACCGATCAGCGTATAGACCACCAGCGCCAGCAGCGGCGTCACGGTGTCGCCGACGCCGCGCATCATCGCCGTGACCAGGATCACCGCAAAGGTCAGCGGCATGAAGATCATGCTCACGCGCGCGTAGGAAGTCGCCTCATCCAGAATGTTCGCTGGCGTGGCGAGAGCAATTACCAGCTCGCGGGCGAACAGCGATCCGAACAGGGCGATGGCCGCCGCGAACAGCAGCGCGATGCTCAGCGCCGTGCCTGCGATCGCCTTGACCTTGCCGTGCTCGCCAGCGCCGAACGCCTGCCCGATCAGGATGGATGCGCCCGTGCTCAGGCCTATGACGAAGGCGATGAAGGCGAACATGACGGGAAAGAACACCGTCACCGCGGCGAGCGCATCGACCCCGATCATCTGGCCGAGATAGACGTTGTTGATGGTGCCGAACAGCGATTGCAGGATGTTGCTCGCCATCATCGGCAGAAGGAAAACGAGGAAGTTCTTCCGGAGCGGCGCAGGGTTGGTCATGGGCATGCCTCATCGATCGGCGCAGCACGGCGTGCCGCGCGCAGGTGGCGGTTCGGAAAGGTTCGGAGTTCGAAGGGGGGCGACCGCGCTAGAGCATGATCCGGAAAAGTGTGAAGCGGCTTTTCGAAAAGATCATGCTCAAACGACAACCTAAAGCGCGATGACGATTCATCCCAATCTCATCGCGCTTTAGTCGGCGCGGTCGCTGTAGGCGAGTTTCACGATGTGGTCGCGGATGTCCGTCGGCCAGTCGGCGATCAGGCCGGCGAAGCGTCGCCGGTCGTCGGCGAACAGGGCGCGCGAGGCCTCCTCGAAATTGGCGAGGTCGCCCGCCATCGCCGACATGAAGTGATAGGCCGCATCGCGCGCCGCGCGCAGGCGATCGCGGTCGCCGCTGATGCGGCGGGCCTCGTCGACCAGCTTGCGCAAGGCAACCGACGCGCCGCCGGGCTGGGCGTTCAGCCAATCCCAGTGCCGCGGCAACAGCGTCACCTCGCGCGCGACCACGCCGAGCTTCGGCCGGCCGCGGCCGCGCGGCTCGCTCGACCCCTCCTGGGCGTCCGGCTCGGCGGCCGGTGCTGCCCTGGGGAGGCGCGCGACGATTTCGGTGTCCGACCCGCGCAGGTCGAGATCGAGCGAGCGGCCGGTCGCATCATTGAAAATGAGAACCGAGCCGGTCGGATGACCGGCCCGCTTCACGGCGAGGGCTACCTCGGCAAGGGCGCCGGAGATCAGCCGCCGCGGGCCGACAAAGGCGGTAAAGCTCTGAATCATTTGAGTTTCCGGAAAGGCCAGATCATGGGCTGGTTTATACCCGGATATAATTCACTCGTCAATATCACCCGGGTAATAAATCGGCTCTGGGCCCTTCGCCCTTTGGGCTAGGGCCGGCAGGTCGCTAATCCGGCCGAGGCCTGATACGGGAACAGCCAGAAAATTCGCACGCGGGGGACGGCCAATGCTGACGGTGCATCATCTCAACAATTCGCGCTCGCAGCGGGTGCTGTGGTTGCTCGAAGAGCTCGGCGTGCCCTACGAGATCGTGCGCTATCAGCGCCAGGCGGACATGCGCGCGCCGAAGGAATTGCGCGCGATCCATCCGCTCGGCAAGTCGCCCGTCATCACCGATAACGGCAACACCATCGCCGAGTCCGGCGCGATCGCCGAGTACATCGTCGCGACATACGGCAACGGCCGCCTGATTCCGCCGGAGAACTCCCCAGAGCGGCTGCGCTACACCTACTGGCTGCACTATGCCGAGGGCTCGGCAATGTCGCCGCTGCTGCTGAAGCTGCTGTTCACGCTGATGCCGCGGCGGACGCCGGCGCTGCTGCGGCCGCTGGTGCGAAAAGTCTGCAACCAGGCGCTGACCACGCTGGTCAATCCGCAGCTCAAGCAGCACATGGATTACTGGGAGAGCGAGCTTGCCAAGAGCGAATGGTTCGCCGGCAGCGAGTTCACCGCCGCCGACATCCAGATGAGCTTTCCGCTCGAAGCCGCTGCTGCGCGCGCCGGCCTGGAGCAGGGCCATCCCAACGCAATGGCGTTTGTCGAGCGCATCCACGCGCGGCCGGCCTACAAGCGGGCGCTGGAGAAGGGCGGGCCGTACGAGGTCGGGCGGTAATTGTTTGGACCGAGTCGCGCGGCCTCATGGTTCGAGACGCGGGGCTCCGCCGCGCTCCTCACCATGAGGGTCTAACGTCTTCCCGGCCAGACCTCATCCTCTTATGTCCCAAGTCAAGAGGCCAGACATGACGAATAGTTTCTCCCGGCATTGCGGGAGGGATGTGAGTTGAGATGATCGTGCAAGGGTGGAAGCAGAACCCAGAGACGTCGGTCAAC
>NZ_JBQTHN010000110.1:0-8461 GCF_052389815.1 Bradyrhizobium sp.
CCCCCGACGCAACCCGCCGAGCCCAAGATGACCCAGGGCCATCTGATCGAGCAGACCCTGGAGCGCCCGCTGCGCCCGGGCGAGGTGTCGCTCGACGAGCTGGAGCGCGCCTTCCGCGAGACCGCGATCGAGGTGGCGCCGGCCCCCGCCGCGCCGGCGGCGCCCGCGGCAAAGCCCGCTGCCGCTCCCGCGCCGGCCGCCGAGACCGTGAAGAAAGTGGCAAAGCGCCCCGCCAGCGCCGAGATCGACCTCGCCGAGGGCGACAAGGTCGCCAACCAGTCGATCCGGGTCAACGTCGACACCCTCGAGCACCTCATGACCATGGTCTCCGAGCTGGTCTTGACCCGCAACCAGCTGTTGGAGATCTCCCGCCGCAACGAGGACACCGAGTTCAAGGTGCCGTTGCAGCGGCTGTCCAACGTCACCGCCGAGCTGCAGGAAGGCGTCATGAAGACGCGCATGCAGCCGATCGGCAACGCCTGGCAGAAGCTGCCCCGCATCGTGCGCGACCTCTCCGGCGAGCTCGGCAAGCAGATCGAGCTGGAGATGCACGGCGCCGACACCGAGCTCGACCGCCAGGTGCTCGACCTCATCAAGGATCCCCTGACCCACATGGTGCGCAACTCCGCCGACCATGGCCTGGAGACCCCGGCCGAGCGCGCCGCCGCCGGCAAGCCCGAGCAGGGCACCATTCGGCTAAGCGCCTATCACGAGGGCGGCCACATCATCATCTGCATCGCCGACAACGGCAGGGGCCTCAACACCGAGAAGATCAAGGCCAAGGCGGTCTCGTCAGGTCTCGTCACCGAGGCTGAGCTCGAGAAGATGACGGAAGCGCAGATCCACAAGTTCATCTTCGCGCCCGGCTTCTCCACCGCCGCCCAGGTCACCTCGGTGTCCGGCCGCGGGGTCGGCATGGACGTGGTGCGCACCAATATCGACCAGATCGGCGGCACCATCGACATCAAGAGCGTGGCCGGCGAGGGTTCTTCGGTCACCATCAAGATCCCGCTGACGCTGGCCATCGTCTCGGCCCTGATCGTGGAAGCCGGCGGCGACCGCTTTGCCATTCCGCAATTGAGCGTCGTGGAGCTGGTGCGCGCCCGGGCCAACTCGGAGCACCGCATCGAGCGCATCAAGGACACCGCGGTCTTAAGGCTGCGCAACAAGCTGCTGCCGCTGATGCACCTGAAAAAGCTCTTGAAGATCGACGACGGCTCCTCCAGCGACCCCGAGAACGGCTTCATCGTGGTGACGCAGGTCGGCAGCCAGACCTTCGGCATCGTGGTCGACGGCGTGTTCCACACCGAGGAAATCGTCGTCAAGCCGATGTCGACCAAGCTGCGCCACATCGACATGTTCTCCGGCAACACCATCCTGGGCGATGGCGCCGTCATCATGATCATCGACCCCAACGGCATCGCCAAGGCCCTGGGCGCCTCCGGCTCCTCGGCCCATGAGATGGCCGACGATGCCTCGGCTGCGCATGCCTCCTCCGGCGAGCAGCTGACCTCGCTCCTGGTGTTCCGCGCCGGCACCAGCCAGCCCAAGGCGGTGCCGCTCGGGCTCGTCACCCGCCTCGAGGAGATCGCCACCGACAAGATCGAGCTCTCTAACGGCCGCTACATGGTGCAGTACCGCGAGCAGCTGATGCCGCTGGTGCAGATGGCAGGCGTCACCGTGCAAACCACAGGCTCGCAGCCGATCCTGGTGTTCGCCGACGACGGCCGCTCCATGGGCCTGGTGGTCGACGAGATCATCGACATCGTCGAGGAGCGCCTCAACATCGAGGTGGCCGGCTCGCAGGAGGGCATTTTGGGCTCGGCCGTGATCAAGGGCCAGGCCACCGAGGTGATCGACGTCGGCCACTTCCTGCCGATGGCCTTTGCCGACTGGTTCAGTCGCAAGGAGATGCGCCCGTCGATGGCCGCCCAATCGGTGCTGCTGGTCGACGACTCCGCCTTCTTCCGCAACATGCTGGCCCCGGTCCTGAAAGCGGCCGGCTACAAGGTCAGGACCGCGCCGAACGCCCAGGAGGGGCTGGCGGCGCTGCGCTCGGGCCAGGCCTTCGACGTCGTGCTGACCGACATCGAGATGCCCGACATGAACGGCTTCGAGTTCGCCGAACACATCCGCTCCGACCACCATCTCGGCCAGATGCCGATCATCGCGCTGTCGGCGATGGTCTCGCCGGCGGCAATCGAGCGCGGCCGGCAGGCCGGCTTCCACGACTATGTCGCCAAGTTCGACCGCCCCGGCCTGATCGCGGCGCTGAAGGAACAGACCGCCGAAGTGAAGCGGGCGGCGTGAACAAGAAAGAGCCAACCCGATGACCAGCAAGACCGAGAGCGTTGAAGGCACCGTGGCCGAATACGTCACCGCCGTGATCGGGGGCCAGCTGTTCGGCCTGCCGATCTCCCGCGTCCAGGACGTGTTCATGCCGGAACGGCTGACCCGGGTGCCGCTGTCGTCTGCGGAGATCGCCGGCGTGCTCAATCTGCGCGGCCGCATCGTCACCGTGGTCGACATGCGCGCCCGCCTCGGCCTGCCCAGGGCCGACGACGGCAAGCCGCCGATGGCGGTCGGCGTCGACCTGCGCGGCGAATCCTACGGCCTGCTCATCGACACCATCGGAGAGGTGCTGCGCCTGCCCGAAGCCGGCTGCGAGGAAAACCCCGTCAACCTCGACCCCCGAATGGCCAAGCTCGCCGGCGGCGTCCACCGCCTCGACGGACAGCTCATGGTCGTCCTCGACGTCGATCGCGTCCTCGAACTCGCGCCGGAAATGAAGGCGGCATAAGCCGAACGGCGAGCCGCAGACTTGAAGTGGATTGGAAACGTCCCGTCAGGGAACTGGAAGAAGGGGCCGAAGATGAGAACATGCCTGGTCGTCGATGATTCAAGCGTCATCCGCAAGGTCGCGCGCCGGATTCTGGAAGGGCTCGATTTCCAGATCATCGAAGCCGAGGATGGCGAGAAGGCGCTGGAAGCCTGCAAGCGCCAGCTGCCGGACGCGGTGCTGCTCGACTGGAACATGCCGGTCATGGACGGCTACGAGTTCCTCGGCAATCTGCGCCGCATGCCCGGCGGCGACGCGCCGAAGGTGGTGTTCTGCACCACCGAGAACGACGTCGCCCATATCGCGCGGGCGCTGCATGCCGGCGCCAACGAGTACATCATGAAGCCGTTCGACAAGGACATCGTGACCGCCAAGTTCCAGGAAGTCGGACTGATCTGATTCTAGCGTTCGATCCCGGCGGTCTCGCGGCCTTCGGCATCTCCAGTTGTTCCAGTGTGCCGTTTGCGCCGTGTTGGTGAAGTAAATGAGTACTGCGTTGATGAGTTCCGCGACCCATGGTGTCGGCAGGCAGGAGCCGATCCGCGTCATGGTGGTCGACGATTCCGTCGTGATCCGCGGCATGATCTCGCGCTGGATCGATGCCGAGCCGGACATGAAGGTGGCGGCTTCGCTGCGCACCGGCCTCGATGCACTCAACCAGCTCGAGCGGATCAACCCCGACGTTGCGGTGCTCGATATCGAAATGCCCGATCTCGACGGCATTTCGGCGCTGCCAAGGCTGCTCGCCAAGAAGCGCGATCTCATCATCATCATGGCCTCGACGCTGACCCGCCGCAACGCGGAGATCAGCTTCAAGGCTTTGTCGCTCGGCGCTTCCGACTATATCCCGAAGCCGGAGAGCACACGCGAGAGCTCGGCGGCCGACGTCTTCCATCATGACCTGATCCAGAAGATCCGCCATCTCGGCGCGAAGGTTCGCCGCACGGCGGTCACAAGCCCGCCGCCGGCGTCGACTCTCGATCGCCCGCAACCGCATGTGAAGCCCGCGCCCGCAGCAACCGCCGCGCCATTGGTGAAGCGCCAGTTCGGCCTGACCGCGCCGCGCGCCCTGGTGATCGGCTCCTCGACCGGCGGCCCGCAGGCGCTGATGTCGCTGGTGACCGCGATCGGTCCGGTGATCGACCGCTTCCCGGTGCTGATCACCCAGCACATGCCGCCGACTTTCACCACGATTCTTGCCGAGCATCTGGCGCGTTCCAGCCGCAGGCCAGCGGCCGAGGCGGTGGACGGCGAAGTCGTCAAGCCTGGCCGCATCTACCTCGCGCCGGGCGGCCGGCACATGAAGGTGGTGCGCCACGGCACGGATGTGGCGATCGCGCTCGACGACGGCCCGCCCGTGAATTTCTGCAAGCCCGCGGTCGATCCGTTGTTCGCCTCCGCCATCGACGTCTGGCAGGGCGGCACGCTCGCCGTGATCCTCACCGGCATGGGCTCCGACGGCATGCGCGGCGGCAAGGACATCGTCGCCGCCGGCGGCAGCGTGATTGCGCAGGACGAAGCCACCTCCGTGGTCTGGGGCATGCCGGGCGCTGCAGCCAATGCCGGTATCTGCGCCGCGGTGCTGCCGCTGAAGGACATCGCGCCAAAGCTCGTTCAGTTGTTTTCCGGAGTACGTTCGTGACGCCTTCAGACTATGAGTATCTGCGCAAGTTTCTGAAAGAGCGCTCCGGCCTGGACCTGTCTGCCGACAAGCAATACCTGGTCGAAAGCCGCCTCGTGCCGCTGGCGCGCAAGGCCGGGCTTCCCGGAATTCCCGAGCTGGTGCAGAAGATGAAAGGCAGCGCGGAAGCGCTGACCGCGGAAGTGGTGGAGGCGATGACCACCAACGAGACATTCTTCTTCCGCGACAAGGTCCCGTTCGATCATCTGAAGGAAGCGGTGCTGCCGGCGCTGATCCAGGCGCGCGCGGCGCGGCGGTCGATCCGCATCTGGTGTGCGGCATCGTCGACGGGGCAGGAGCCTTATTCGATCGCGATGATCCTGAAGGAGACGCAGGCACTTTCGGGCTGGCGCACCGAGATCGTCGCTACCGACCTGTCGCAGGCCGTGCTGGAGAAATCCAGGGCCGGCATATTCAGCCAGTTCGAGGTGCAGCGCGGGCTGCCGATCCAGATGTTGGTGAAGCATTTCAAGCAGACCGGCGAGCTTTGGCAGCTCAATGCCGACATCCGCGCCATGGTGCAGCACAGGCAGCTCAACTTGCTGCAGGACTTCTCTCATCTCGGCACCTTCGACGTGATCTTCTGCCGCAACGTGCTGATCTATTTCGACCAGGACACCAAGGCCAGAATCTTCGAGCGGATGTCGCGCATGATCGAGCCCGATGGCGCGCTGGTGCTGGGCGCCGCCGAATCCGTCGTCGGCATCACCGATGCCTTCAAGCCGTATCCTGATCGCCGCGGCATGTATTGCCCGAACACCGCGCGTGGAGCCGGAGCGCGGAGCGGAGTGGGCGCAGCGGCGATGCCGCTGAAGCTGGTTGCCGCCGCGCGCTAGAGAATCGCGTGCGGCAGGAACCGCGAGGTGTTGCCGGTGATCGGGTGCTCGTCCTCGCGCACCGACAGGCCGCACGGGGTGTGATCGACCAGCCAGCTTCCGACCACGGCGTACTGCCCGGAAAAGTTCGGCAGCGGCGCCAGGGCCTGGCGGATGAATCCTTCGGCCCCGTACGGGCCCTGGTGCTCCACCAGCGTCGAGCCGGCGCTGACCAGCGTGACATTGGCGCCCTCGCGCGAGAACAGCGGCTTGCGCACGAAGGACGCGCCGAGCTTTGCGGCCTGCGGATCGTCGTCGAAATACGCCGGCAGCAGGTTCGGGTGTCCGGGAAACATCTCCCATAGCAGGGGCAAGAGGCCCTTGTTGGAAAGGATCGCCTTCCAGGGCGGTTCGATCCAGCGCGTTGGCGCTCTTGCGATGTCAGCGCCGAATTCATCGTGGAACATCCATTCCCAGGGATAGAGCTTGAACGCGAGCTCGATCGGGCGGTTGTCGAGATCGACGAAGCCGTGGTCCGCTGAAAGGCCGATGTCCTCGATATCGAGCAGCGTCGTCGAAAGTCCTGCCTGGCGGGCGGTGTCCTCGAGATAGGCGAGCGTGCCCGAATCCTCGGTGCTCGCCATCGTGCCGGCGAGATGCAGGTGCCTGGCGCCGCCGAGCTTTCTCCAGGCCTCGATCAGCCGTTCATGGATCGAGTTGTACTGGTCGGCGCGCTTCGGGATGATGCTGCGCTCGATCGCCTGCTCCAGCCAGGTCCACTGGAATACCGCGGACTCGAAAATCGAGGTCGGCGTGTCGGCGTTGTATTCGAGCAGCCTTGCCGGGCTCTTTCCGTCGAAGCAGAGGTCGAGCCGGCCGTAGAGGCTGGCCTGGTCGCCATGCCAGCTGTCCGCGATCAGCGGCCAATAGGCTTCGGGAATTTTCAGGCGCCGCAGATATTTCTCGTCCTCGACCGCCTTGTCGACCAGTTCGAGACACATCGCGTCGATCTCGCCGGTCGGCGCCTCGACCTGGCGCTCGATCTGATCGAGCGTGAAGGCGTAATAGGCGCGCTCGTCCCAATAGCGTTCGCCATTGATGGTGTGGAAGTTGAAGCCTGCGCGGTCGGCGGTCGTGCGCCAGTCGTCGCGCTCGGGACAGATGATGCGGTGCATGGTGATCGCTGGCCGTCCCGAGTGTCGCGGCAGGTTGCTTGTCAACCGCCGAACGAGAAGTGTGACGAGAAACTGTGAGCAAAGGAGCCGAAGCCGCCGCGCTTGATTCCGCCGGAGCTGGCATCGGTAGTGGCGGCCGGCGTCGATCCGGACGATCCGCCGGATGAGTAGCCGTAGCGTCCGCCCGAGCTGCCGTGGCTGCTCGATGACGAGCCGCGCGGCGGGCATTCCGACGGCGACGATACGGTCGGCATCGTCCCCGGCTGCGCCGGCGTGCATTCCCGGGGCATCAGCGCATAGGCCGTGCTGCCGACGGCGATGGAGCCCATCACCAGCAGCACCACCTCGTGGGAGCGTTTGGCGGGTTGCGGCCGGCTCGGCGGCGCCGAGCCCCGGCTTCGCCGTTCGAACTGGGTGGGCGGTTTGTCGGCCATCTTCGGAAGATCCTGCTTCAGTAGATCATGCAGGCGGCGTTGATGGCGCCGAAGGCGAGCGAAGCGAGCCCGAGCCAGATCGCGGGCGCGAGCTCGCCGTCGGCGATGCGCTGCGGCAGGTTCGGCACGGGGATGCGGACAATGAAGAAGACGATGATCTGCACGATCAGCGCGATCAGGCTCCAGATCATGCAGTCCCAGACATTGGCGGAATGCGCAATCGCACTGATCAGCGGCAGCGAGAAGCCGAGCAGGGAAAGGCCGAGCGCAATGGCGGCCGCCGGATTGTTGGCGCGGATCTCGTCGAGTTCATTGTACGGGGTGACGTGGGTATAGACGAAGAGGTAGGAAACGACGGCAACGATCGCCGTACAGAAATACACCAGGAACGCCGGCAGCCCGGCGAGGGATTGCAGCACCATCACGTCACCCCGAATCTGCTTCTACAGCCAGATTTGCACGGCCCATTGGTCGGGGCGAGATGAGGGCGGGTTCAATCCAAAGCAAAAACCCCGCCGCCTGGCGGGGTTTGCAAGCGTTCGATGGCGGCCGTGACGGAGCCGGCTACTCCTTGACTTCGATCTTGCCCTTCATCGCCGGGTGCAGGCCGCAGATGTAGTCGTAGATGCCGGCGTCGGCCAGCGTCAGCTGGGTGCGGCGCGAAGCGGGTTTCAATCCGGGGGAATAAATTCGCCGCATCATGGCGGCCATGATCTTGCCGTTCGAAGATCAGCGCGGAGACTTGCCGTCCGGCTGTGTCCTTCGTGCGAGGCTGCGAACCAGGCGGAACGCCATCCAGAAGAACAGGACGACCAGCCCGAGAGCGGCAACCGGCGCCGCCAGGGCCAGGATGGAGACCATCGTCGCTCCGCCGAGTTCTGCCGTTGCGACGGCGGAGTTTCCAAGTCCGCCGGTGAAGACGGTGGATTTTGCGCGCAGCATCGCGGTAACGCCTTGCGTGATGCCTGCCACGCCGCCACCGGCGATAATGGCCGCCGTCCATTTCAGCATCGGCGAAACGTCGGTCATGACCGCGGCGGATGCGATCGTTCCCGCGACGACGGCGCCGGGCGTTGCCACCGTATCGAGCAGATTGTCCACGCCGGGGATGTAGAACGCGGCGACCTCCACGATCGCCGCGGTGCCGAGCATGAGGACCGCAGCCGGCGTGCCGAGCCAGGCGAAACTGTCGTTGAGGTTCACATGTCCGGTCCAGGCGGCGGCGCTGAGGACCAGAAGCGGGAGGAACAGGCGAAAGCCGGTCGCCGCCGCAAGGGCGATGCCGAGCGCAATCGACAGCCCGAGATCGACATTGGTCATGCCAGGCAAGCTCCATCAACGCATTGTCGGCCGGCAATGTGCAGGGAGTTCAGACTAGCATCCTTTGCCGCCCCAAAAACAAAAACCCCGCCATTTGCGGCGGGGTTCAGTCTGGGAGGAGTGAGCCAACTGGCTCGCCGTACAACCCTTGCTCAGGCCGGGATGCGCTCGTCGGCCTCATGCGGCTCGCGCAGCAC
>NZ_JBQTHN010000111.1:0-3049 GCF_052389815.1 Bradyrhizobium sp.
GCGCGTGATGTAGCCGGTGCGCTTCTGCCACTCGATCAGGTGCGGCAGCAGGTCCAACGTGGCCTTGCGGTTGCCGATGAAATTGTCGTCGACGAAATAGATGGTGTCGGTCATGCCGCATTCGCGCAGGCGGTCGAGCTCGGCGACGATCTGCTGCGGCGTCTTCAGGCGCGGGTTGCGGCCGTAGAGGCCGGGGATGTCGCAGAACTCGCACTGATACGGACAGCCGCTGGAGTACTGGATGCTGCCGAGCAGGTATCTCCGCGTCTCGGCGAGCTCATAGGCGGGAATCGGAAAATCGCTCATGGCGAGACGATCCCGGGTGGACAGCACCACCTGCCGTTCCGGGCGCGTGCAATCTTCCGCAAGGCGCCGGAACAGCTCGTTGGTGGCGTCGCCGAGCTCGCCGACATGCAGATAGTCGAAGGACGGATAATAGTCCGGGCAGGCGCTCACCGATGGGCCGCCGAGCGCCACCGGCAGGTCGTAGGCATGGGCGCGGCGGCAGATGTCGTTCATCTGGTTGCGCTGGATATGCATGCCGCTGACCAGCACCGCCTCCGCCCATTCGAAGTCCTCCCTGGTGGCGGGACGGAGGTTTTCGTCGACGAAGCGCACCGGCCAGCTGGCCGGCAGATAAGCGGCGATCAGGAGTAGCCCCTGCGGCGGCATGAAGCCCTTGACGCCGTCGGTCAGGGGGTAGGCATGCTCGAACGTACCGAAAGACGACGTATAGCGGGGGAAGACACAGAGGATCCGCCGTACCGTCTCAAAACCGTCTGCTCGCATCAAACTTCCTCAAGCATTCTCGTTACTTGTCCCCCGCTCCGGAATTTAATCACGAGCTTGAAGGCTCGGCTACAAATTCCTCTCAGGATTGTGGGTGAGCGACAACGCGCGGACCGGGCTATGGTTGCAAGGCCCCTTGGCGACCCCCTTTTGAATGCCTCTCAAGCGATCAACTTTGCGGCAAAATCGGGCAACTGCGCGGCATTGCCGGCCAGACGGCAATCGGTGCCGGCAAGACCAATCCGCACCAGCCAGTCGTCGAACTCCGGCGCGCGCTTCAGCCCGAAGAGGTCGCGCAGATAGAGCGCGTCGTGGAAGGAGGTCGATTGGTAGTTCAGCATGACGTCGTCGGCGCCGGGCACGCCCATGATGAAGGTGACGCCGGCCGCCGCCAGCAGCGTCAAGAGATTGTCCATGTCGTCCTGGTCGGCCTCGGCATGGTTGGTGTAGCAGACGTCGACGCCGAGCGGGGCGCCCAGCAGCTTGCCGCAGAAATGATCCTCGAGGCCGGCGCGGATGATTTCCTTGCCGTCATAGAGGTATTCCGGACCGATGAAGCCGACGACGCTGTTGACGAGCAAGGGATCGAAGGCGCGGGCCACCGCATAGGCGCGCGCCTCGCAGGTCTGCTGGTCGACGCCGTGATGCGCATTGGCCGACAGCGCCGAGCCCTGCCCGGTCTCGAAGTACATTACATTATTTCCCACGGTGCCCCGCTTCAGCGACAGCCCCGCTTCGCGCGCTTCGGCCAGCAGCGCGAGGTTGACGCCAAAACTGCGGTTGGCGGCTTCCGTGCCGGCGATCGACTGGAAGACGAGGTCGACCGGGAGCCCCTGCCCGATCAGGCCCATCGTCGTGGTGACGTGCGTCAGCACGCAGCCCTGGGTCGGAATGTCGAAGCGGCCGATGATGTCGTCGAGCAGCCGCAGCAGCCGGCCGATCGCGGCGGGATCGTCGCTCGCCGGGTTGATGCCGATGCAGGCATCGCCCGATCCCAGCAGCAGGCCGTCGAGGATGGACGCCGTGATGCCCCGCACATCGTCGAAGGGATGATTGGGCTGCAGGCGCGTGCTCATCCTCCCCTTCAAACCGATCGTGTTGCGAAAGCGGGTGGTTACCTCGCATTTCTTCGCAACCTGAATCAGGTCCTGGTTGCGCATCAGCTTCGACACCGCGGCCGCCATTTCCGGCGTCAAGCCGCGCGCGAGACCGGCCAGCACTGCGCTCGTGGCGGCATCCGAGAGCAGCCAGTCGCGGAAGCCGCCGACGGTGAGCGAGGCGACCGGCGCAAACGCGCGCGCGTCATGGCTATCGACGATCAGGCGGGTGACCTCGTCGTCCTCGTAGGGAATCACCGCCTCGTTGAGGAATTGCCGCAGCGGCACGTCCGCTAGCGCCATGCGCGCGGCGATCGTCTCCTCGGCGCTGCCGGCCGCGATCCCGGCAAGCCGGTCGCCGGAGCGCGGCGGGGTTGCCTTGGCAAGCAGGTCGCGCAGATCGGCGAAGACGTAGGACGTAGCGCCAATTGCCTTGCGATAGACCATGAATGGCTCCGTACAGGGGCGCGCCGCAACGGCGAGCGCAGCCTAGCACCGGCGTGCGACGGACGGGCGACCGCCCGGGCCGCCGACCGATCACCCCGCACGCCTTGGCATGCCACCATTATGCCAATGCCGCGCCCAACCGCATTATACATTCCTCTCGGCTGCGCCTGCAGGGCGGGTCACGCGAAGTTGTCGCCAGGGAGACGACCCGCCTATCGGCGGTGCCACCGCTGATTTAGTCGGCAAGCCCCAAGACAAACGCCAACGCGGCACCGAGCCGTGCCATGTCCCGATCACCGAGGCGTCCGATCTTCCGTCCGACCCGCTCGCGCCTGATAGTGACCGGCTTATCGGCCATCACCTGCGATGCGACCCGCAATCCATTCTCGGGGGCGGGATCGATGGTTACACGAAAATCCGGAGCATCCGCCAACTCGGACGTCAGCTGGCAGACCACCACGGACGCGTTCGCTTCCGGAAAAGCGTCGGTTTGCACAATGACGGCCGGACGAGGCTTGCCATAGTCGCCGGTCGCGGCGACGGTGACCAGATCACCGCGTCGCATCGGCGCCAAACTCGGCGACCGATTCGATCCATCCAAGCGCGTCGCGTTCGTGACCCGGATCGAGGCCCGCGACCTGCTTTGCAACCCGGCGCCGGACGGCGCGCGATCGGGGATCCGCCACGACCAGGCGCAACTCGCGCAAACCCCGGGC
>NZ_JBQTHN010000112.1:0-40270 GCF_052389815.1 Bradyrhizobium sp.
CCGTTGGCGCGGATGCGGTCCGCGGCCGCGGCAATGTCATAGGGCGCGCGGTACCAGGTGATCTCGAGCTTCTCGGTGTCGAACATCGCAAAGGACGCGGCCGGATTGCCGTCGCGCGGCTGGCCGACCGAGCCGAGCACGGCGAGCCATTGCCGCCCGCGCAGCAGTTGCACGGGCACGCCGCTGACCGGCACGAAACTCGTCATCCTGGCGGTCGCCGACATCGAATAGAGCGCCGGCCGGTGGATGTGGCCGCAGAAGGTGATGTGCGCCGAGGTGGCAATCATGCTGCGGCCGGCGTCGGCCGCGTCGCGCACATAGTGCCAGCGCGCGGGGCTGGAGGCCTCGGAATGGACATAGAGACGTGTGTCCTCCGTCACCGTGTAGGGCAGATCCGACAGGAACCGGCGCTGCGGCGCGCTGAGGCGGCCCCGCGTCCATTCGATCGCGGCCTGCGCATCGGCGTTCATGCTTTCGGCCGATGCCGCAATGGCGTTGTCGTGATTGCCGAGCACGACCGGCGCGCCCGCCGCGGCCAGCTCCATCACGGTATCGACCGCCCATTCGGGGTCGGCGCCGTAGCCGACGATGTCGCCGAGGCAGACGAACCGCTCGGCCCCCTTTGCGCGCGCGGCCTCGAGGCACGCGGCAAAGGCCGGCCGGTTGGCGTGAATGTCGGCAAAGATGGCCAGCCGCACGGTTTCCTCCACAGCGACCCTATGGGGCGGCCCCCACACGAACGCTGATGGATATCAAACAATGGCGGAAAGTGCAGGGATCGCCCCCGGCGATCGATGGCGGCGTGGCAGCGCCGATCATCTAGCGCTTGCGCGGGGCCTCCAGGCCCCTGAGCAGCAGCCCCAGCAGGGCGTCGATCCGCGCAGCCTTGGTCGGATCGTTCCATTCATCGCAATGGGCGGGATGGTGATAGCGCGTAGTGGCGTCGAACACCGCCCATGCCGCCATCTTGGCGTCGGCGGCCTGGAAAGCGCCCTGCTTGACGCCGTCGGAAATGATGTGCGCGAGCTGATCGACCAGGCGCTCCTTGTGCGCCCGCACCGCCTCGCATGCCTCCTGCGCCAGCGCGAGGTAGGTCGCAAACATCTCCGGATCCTCGCAGACCTTCCTGTACTTGATGTCGATCATCGTGCGCAGCCATTTCTCCAGCCGCGCCGGCGCGGGGCCGGTGCTTTCGGCGACCTTCTGCAGCGGCGCGTTGGCGCGATCGAGCCAGCGCCTGGCCACCGCCTCGCGCAGCGAAGCCTTGCTCGGGAAATGGCGGTAGACGCTGCCGTGGCTCACATCGAGCGCACGGGCAACGTCCACGACGGTGGCCTTGGCAAGTCCAAAGCGGCGCAAGACCTCCTCGGTAGCCTCCAGAATCCGCTCCGGGGTCAAAACGACGACTTCGTTCATGCAAACTCCCTTTGCGTCTCGCTTGATGGCTCAGCGGGCGACTCTTGCCGCCTCGGCTTCCAGATGGCGGGCAACCGCCTGGTTGACCCAGCGCTGGAAACGAGCGGCCAAATAAATGATCTCTGATGTCATGGTCGTAAATCCCATAGTTTTCGGAGTTGCCGCCCTTTCGGCCGGTCAACCCACGCGGCGCCCTGGTCACCTTCTTGTTCTTGGCCATGCCCCGGCTTCGGCAGCATGTTCAGGCGTCGGAGATGCATATAGCATCTCGCGCTGACAGATTTCAATATCTGTCATTCACTATTCTGTGACCATCTCCACCGTCATGCCCGGGCTTGACCCGGGCATCCACGACTCCGCGGGCGGCGAAGCAAGACGTGGATGGCCGGGACAAGCCCGGCCATGACGACGCACAGGTCGAGCCCCAAGGTTTGTCTCACCTCCCCCCGTCTGCTAAAGCGCGGCGTAACCCCCAACGCAGAGTCGTCGATGATCCCCCGCTATACCCGTCCGGAAATGGCCTCCATCTGGGAGGCGCAGACGCGTTTCAGGATCTGGTTCGAGATCGAGGCGCACGCGGCGGATGCGCTGGCCGAGCTCGGCACGATCCCGAAGGAAGCGGCGAAGACGATCTGGGCCAAGGCCAAGGACGCCACTTTCAATGTCGCGCGGATCGACGAGATCGAGCGCGAGACCAAGCACGACGTCATCGCCTTCCTCACCCATCTCGCCGAAATCGTCGGTCCCGAGGCGCGCTTCGTGCATCAGGGGATGACGTCATCGGACGTGCTCGACACCTGCCTCAACGTGCAGCTGGTGCGCGCGGCGGACTTGCTCATCGCCGACATGGACAAGGTGCTGGCGGCGCTGAAGACCCGCGCCTTCGAGCACAAGATGACGCCGACCATCGGGCGTTCACACGGCATCCATGCCGAGCCCGTTACCTTCGGGCTGAAGCTCGCCTATGCCTACGCGGAATTCTCCCGCGGCCGCGAGCGGCTGGTGGCGGCGCGCAGGGAAGTCGCGACCTGCGCCATCTCGGGTGCGGTCGGCACCTTCGCGCAGATCGATCCGCGCGTGGAGGCGCATGTCGCCAAGGCCATGGGCCTCGTGCCGGAGCCGATCTCGACCCAGGTGATCCCGCGCGACCGCCACGCGATGTATTTTGCGACGCTCGGCGTGATCGCCTCCTCGGTCGAGCGGCTGGCGATCGAAATCCGCCATTTGCAGCGCACCGAAGTGCTGGAAGCCGAAGAATTCTTCTCGGAGGGCCAGAAGGGCTCCTCGGCGATGCCGCACAAGCGCAACCCGGTGCTCTCTGAAAATCTCACCGGCCTGTCGCGCATGGTGCGCGCCTATGTGACCCCGGCGCTGGAGAACGTCGCGCTCTGGCACGAGCGCGACATCTCGCACTCCTCCGCCGAGCGCATGATCGGCCCCGATGCCACGGTGACGCTCGACTTCGCGCTGATGCGCCTTGCCGGTCTGATCGAGAAGCTGCTGGTCTATCCCGCCAACATGCAGAAGAACCTCGACAAGCTCGGCGGGCTCGTGCATTCGCAGCGCGTGCTGATCGCGCTGACCCAGAAGGGCGCGAGCCGCGAGGACGCCTACAAATTCGTGCAGCGCAACGCCATGCCGGTCTGGCGCGGCGAAGGCGACTTCCAGACCCTGCTGAAGAAGGATCCCGACGTCAGGAGGCATCTCAGCGACGCCGAGATCGCCGAGCAGTTCGACCTCGGCTATCACCTCAAGCACGTCGACACGATCTTCAAGCGCGTGTTCGGGGCGGCGTAGGCGCAGGGAGTACGGCCCGCGCCCGGTCAAAGCAACTGACCGGCAGCCCCGGATGGGCTAAGATGCGCCCCGTGGCAGCGCCTCCCACGATTCTCGTCTTCGATTCCGGCCTCGGCGGCCTCACCGTGCTGCGCGAGATCGTGGCGGCGCGGCCGGATGCGCACTACGTCTATGTCGCCGACGACGCGTTCTTTCCCTACGGCCACCACACCGAGGAAGAGATCATCGCCCGCGTGGTGCCGCTGGTCGGCGAGCTGATCCGACTGCACGAGCCGGACCTGGTGACGATCGCCTGCAACACCGCCTCCACGCTCGTCATGGCGCATCTGCGCGCCGCCTACACCGTCCCGTTCGTCGGCACTGTGCCGGCGATCAAGCCTGCCTGCGCCAGCTCGAAGACCAAGCGCGTGTCGGTGCTGGGCACCAGGGGCACGGTGAAGCGCGAATACACGCACGGGCTGATCCGCGATTTCGCGCAAGGCTGCGAGGTGACGCTGGTGGGCTCGCCCGAGCTGGCTTCGCTGGCGGAAGCCGCCCTGAGCGGCGGCACGGTCAGCGACGCCGACATTGCCGCGGAAATCGCGCCCTGTTTTGTCGGCACCGCACATGACGCAGCCGCGCGCACCGATACGGTGGTGCTTGCCTGCACGCATTATCCGCTGCTGCTGGAGCGCCTTGCGCGGCTGGCACCGTGGCCGGTCGACTGGATCGATCCGGCGCCGGCCATCGCTCGGCGCGTGGTCGATCTGATCGGCCGGCCCGGCGACATTTTCGACGGCGCCGGCGCGGAGATGATCTTCACGTCGGGACGGCCGCACGAGCTCAGCCGCGCGCTGACGGCGTTTTTCGGCGGCCGCGTTCCGGCGTGATCTCTATTTCTTGAGCATGATCTTGTCCGAAAACCGGTTCCCACTTTTCGGGATCATGCTCTAAGCTTTAGTCGGGGCCTTCGCCGGAGTTCATGCATTGACATCGACAGCATTGCCGCCGCTCAACCGGCTCAGGAAAATGTGGCGGGAGGGCCGTCCTACCTTCGGGGCCATCGCCACCATCCCCAGCATCCAGACCGTGCGCATCATGGCGCAATCGCTGGACTGGATCATCGTCGATCTCGAGCACGGTCCGATCGATCTCGGCTCCGCGCATGCGATGATTGTGGCCACCGCAGGCACGCCCTGCGTGCCGATGCTGCGCATTGCCGCCAACGAGCCGTGGCTTGCGAAGGCGCCGATGGATCTCGGCGCGCTCGGCATCAATTTTCCGATGATCTGCAGCCGCGCGGATGCAGAGAAGGCGGTGCGCAGCGTGCGCTATCCGCCGAAGGGCGAGCGCCTGTGGGGCCCGTTCCACGCGCCGTTTCGCTGGAACGTATCGATGAACGACTATATGGCGACATCAGACGACGACATGATCTGCATGGTCACGATCGAGCATGTCGATGCGGTCGAGCGCATCGACGAGATCATGGCAACCCCCGGCATCGATCTGGCGGTGATCGGCCCCGGCGACCTCGCCACTTCCATCGACAAGCGTGGCCTGCCCGACGATCCCCAGGTGGTGGCGCTGATGAAGCGCGCCGAGGAAGGCATCTTGAAGAGCGGCGTTCCGATCGGCGGCGTGGCGCGTACCGCGGAAGCGGCCAATGCGATGATCGCGCGCGGCTATGTGGCGCTTGCGCTCGGCTTCGACTGGTCGCTGTTCCAGCGCGGCATTGCGGCGAGCCTGGACGGCATCAAGCGCTAGAGGTGGCGGTTCTCGCCCGGGTTTTTCGCCAATCGGGCGGCGCCCAAAAGCACATGCGGCTCGCCCCAAAACGGCCGGATCGTGCTAGATCAGGGGTGGCGAGCGGGATATGTCGGCTCGCCTTTATTCTGTTTGTCCAATTGCGGGGAACCTGAGCCAGGATGCGGGGAACGGTCCGAAAAATCTCCATACCGCGCCGCCTCGTAGCCGACCTCATGCACGCCTCGGTTGGCGTGCCCTTTGTGTCGCTGACCCGCCCGGTCAATGTGCGGCAACTCGCAGAGGCGCGGGCGCAGGCGGCCAACCCGCCGGGCTGGGCGGCGATCCTGGTCAAGGCATTTGCGCTGGTCGCCCGCGAGCAGCCGGTCCTGCGCACGCTCTGCGTGAAGTGGCCCCGGCCCGCCTTCTACGAACTGCCGCGCTCGGTCGCGATGGTGGCGATTGCGCGCCAGGTGGACGGCGAACACTGCGTACTGCCGCAGCGGATCACTGCCCCCGATGAGATCCCGCTCGATGTAGTCGATGCCCTGATCCGGCGCGCCAAGGAGGCGCCGATCGACGAGGTGCCGGCGTTCCGCAAGATGCTCAAGATAACCCGGCTGCCCTTGCCGTTTCGCCGCCTGCTCTGGGCCATTGGGCTCGGCTTCGGCCGCCACCGGGCGAAGTACTTTGGCAGTTTCGGCGTCACTTCGGTAGCCGCCTACGGCCCCGGAGAACTGCATGCGCTCAGCCCCGGCCCGTTTGTGCTGAGCTACGGAGTGGTCAGTTCCGGCCAAAGCCTCGAGATCGTGCTGCGCTGGGACCATCGGGTCACCGACGCCGCCCCCATGGCAAGGGCTCTAGCCAGGCTGGAACAGGTGCTGAACGCCGAAATCGCCGCCGAAATCCGGTCTACCGGGCACCAGAGCGAGCCAAAGCAGGTCCGGGCGGTCGGAAGTTGACCCGATTCGGCGTCCTTGGCCCCATTCTCGACCTTAAAAGCCGTCCGCATTTGTTTGACATCAGGACCGTTTCTGCCTAGAAACCGCCCTGCTCGCGGGCCGGTTTTCGGCCCGCGTTGCGTTTCGCGACCCGTGGTCCGTCCTTGAGCTTTCGAGTGCGGACCTGTCGGCCCCGGGACCATCCCGGTGCACAGGAGGGCGCGTCTCCTCAAAACCCTGACTTGACCAAGAGGACGCGATGACAAAGCGCAGTGAGGCGAAATACAAGATCGATCGCCGTATGGGCCAGAACATCTGGGGCCGCCCGAAGAGCCCCGTGAACCGCCGCGAGTATGGCCCGGGCCAGCACGGCCAGCGCCGCAAGGGCAAGCTTTCGGACTTCGGCGTGCAGTTGCGCGCCAAGCAGAAGCTGAAGGGCTATTACGCCAACATCTCGGAGCGCCAGTTCCACGGCATCTACGTCGAAGCCGGCCGCATGAAGGGCGACACCGGCGAGAACCTGATCGGCCTTTTGGAGCGCCGTCTCGACACCGTCGTCTACCGCGCCAAGTTCGTCTCGACCATGTTCGCCGCGCGCCAGTTCATCAACCACGGCCACGTCAAGGTGAACGGCCGCAAGGTCAACATCGGCAGCTACAAGCTGAAGGTCGGCGACAGCATCGAGGTGAAGGAAGCCTCCAAGCAGCTCACACCGGTGCTGGAAGCCGCCCAGCTCCCCGAGCGCGACGTGCCGGACTTCCTCGAAGTCGACCACGGCAAGATGACGGCAAAGTTCGCCCGGATCCCGGCGCTCTCCGACGTGCCGTTCCCGGTGCAGATGGAACCGCATCTGATCGTCGAATTCTATTCGCGCTGATCGGTTTTCGCGGATTGCGAGATCAAGGGCCCCGGTTTTGCCGGGGCCTTTTTGCATGTGATATGCTTTCCGGATGTCGCAGCCCCCGAACCAGCCAAGACGAGTGATGCCCTCGGCGACGCCCACCGATGACGAGATCGAGGCGTGGGCCTCACTGCCGCGCGATGAGCAGGTGCGTAGATATCAAGAGATGTTCGCGCATCCAGATTGCAATCGCCTAACGACGGATACGCCGGAACAAATCCTTGCGGCAGCCCGTGGTCGCGCGGCTTACCGGCTGACGGCCGAGGAAGATGCCGATCTTGCGGAAGCTGAAGACGAGATTGCGCGCGGCGACCTCGCTTCGGACGAGGAAGTCGATATCATGTGGAAGAAGCATGAGAAGTGAACGCCGCTCGTATACTCGCGCAGGACGACAACGTCCTCATTTGCATTGAAGCGCAATCACCCTCAGGGAGCGATACGCGTACGGGCCGCACGAACTTCGGCGATCGCTACGAGTTCGCCATCGCCTTCTTTGCAGCCTGGGCAAGGAATCCCGAACGCGTGAACCCCTGCTGCTCTGCATAGCGATCGATCTGATCGAGCACATCGGCCGGCATCGTGACATTGATCCGCACGCTCTTCACTTCGGCTACAGGCGCTGCAATCAGAACGGCAACGGCATCCCTGTTTTGCGCATCGCTCATGATTTTTTCGAGAGAGTTTGGTTCCGGCGCGGCTTCGCCATCTGCCGCCAAGCCTTCCAGATGCAAGGCCAAAGCTTCTGCGGCCATCTCTCGGGCTTCATCCAGGGTTTTTCCGGCGCTGATGGCACCGGGAAGATCGGGAAACGATACGCCGTAGTCGCTGTCGGCCTCCTTGTGAATCAACGCAATATACTGTCGCATTTTCTGATTATCCTCTGCTGCTGGCGGGGTGCGCCGGGCCTTTCACTTGTCTGCTGTCCTGCTATTTCAGTTTGAGGCCGGCCTGCTTCTCGATGCTTCTGAACGTCCCCACGGGCACATCTCTCTTGGGATGCGGAACTGTCACTCGCCCGGGCTTGGTTGGATGCTTGAACTGGACATGACTTCCCTTTTGCGCGACCTGAATCCAACCGTCTGCACGAAGCGCGGAGATGATGTCTCGGGAATTCATGAGTATTTATACACATCGATGACGCTTCAGTCAAGTGTATAAATACACACCAAGTCAAGTGTTGTAAGAATCATCAATCCATTCAACGGCTAACAAGAGTCCCCCATGCACTACACCCCTCCCCCGCGCGACCCCAAAGCGCCGCCGGTGCGCATCAATCTGTTGTCGGACACGCAGACGCGGCCGACGCCGGGCATGCGCGAGGCGATGGCGAGGGCCGAGGTCGGCGATGAGCAGCTCGGCGACGATCCGACCGTGAACGCGCTGTGCGAGCGGGTGGCGGACCTGCTCGGCAAGGAAGCGGCCGTGTTCATGCCGTCGGGCACCATGTGCAACGTCGCGGCGACGCTGGTGCATTGCCGGCCGGGCGACGAAATCCTGGCGCATGAGACGGCGCACATCATCGCCCGCGAAGGCGGCGCGCATGCCGCACTCGGCGGCTTCCAGATCATGCCGCTGAAGGGCGAGGACGGGCAGTTCTCGCCGGAGACGTTCAAGGCAGCATTGCATCCGCGCTCGCGCTACCAGCCGCCGCAGGTGCTGGTCAGCGCCGAGCAGACCGCCAATATCGGCGGCGGCACGATCTGGAAGAAGGCCGTGCTGGACGAAGTCGTCAAGATCGCCAAGGCGAATGGCATGGCGACCCACATGGACGGCGCTCGGCTTCTCAATGCGACGGTCGCGACCGGCATTTCCGCGCGCGACATGGCGGCGGGGTGGGATTCCGCCTGGATCGATTTTTCCAAGGGGCTGGGCGCGCCGATCGGCGGCGTCATCGCCGGCTCGCGTGCCTTCATCGACGAAGTCTGGCGCTGGAAGCAGCGGCTCGGCGGTTCGATGCGGCAGGCCGGCATCTGCGCCGCTGCCTGCGTCTACGCGCTCGATCACAACGTCGATCGCCTGGCGGACGACCACGCCAATGCGCGCGCGCTGGCGCGCGGGCTGTCGCAGATCGAGGGCATCGAGGTGCAACAGCCGGAAACCAATCTCGTGTTCTTCAAGCCCGACGGCACCGGCGTGTCGGGCGAGAAGATGGTGGCGGCGCTGCGGCCGCGCGGCGTGCTGCTCGCAATGATGGATGGCCGCATCAGGGCCTGCACCCACCTCGACGTGACCGCCGCCATGATCGAGGAGATGGTCGGGCACATCAGGGAGATCGCGCGGGCGGCCTGACCTCATCAAGGGAGGCCATCGGGCTCGCAAGTAGCGGCCCGATGAAGCGCTCCGCCATCCGTGCGGGAGATTCAGCTCTTCAGGGCTTCATAGACCAGCAGTTTCAGCGTGCGCTGGATACGCTGGCGCTCGCTCGGCGTCTGCTCGAGCAGCACGAACATCATGTCCTGCTTGCGGTCGATCACCATGTAGCAGCCGGTGGCGCCGTCCCATTTCAGTTCGCCCAGCGATCCCGGCGGCGGCGGCTTGGCGTTGCCGGGATCGGTGCGAACCGCAAGTCCCAGCCCCATGCCGAAACCGTCCCCGGGGAAATAGAAGTAGTCGCGATCGACGCCGGAGCCGGGACCGGCATAGTCGGTCGCCATCGTCTTGAACGTTTCGGGAGTAAGGTAGGTCTTGCCGTCGAGCGTTCCGCCGTTGAGCAGCATCTGCGCAAACTTCGAAAAGTCGTCCATCGTGGTGACCATGCCGCCGCTGGCGGATTCCCACTTCTGGCGGACCTCGGTCCTGTATTCGCGGCCGACCCGGAAATTGCTGTCGTTCGGCACCGGCTGGGCGAGCCGCTTCTGCCGCTCCGGCTCGGTGACGAAGAAATTGGTGTCGACCATGCCCATGGGATCGAGCAGCTTCTCCTTCTCGATCTCGTACAAGGATTTTCCGGACACGATCTCCATGATCCGCCCGAGGATGTCGGTGGAATGGCCGTATTGCCAGAGCGCGCCGGGCTGGTTGTGCAGCGGCAGCTTGGCGATGCGCTCGGCGAACTCAGCGAGGTCGAACTCGCCCGCGTAGATGTTGGCGTCCTTGTAGGCCTTGCGCACCAGGCTCTCGCCGTAGAAGCCGTAGGTGATCCCCGAGGTATGGCGCAGCAGGTCGAGAATGGTGATCGGGCGGACCGGGTCCACCAGTTCGAGCGTCTTGCTGCCGTCCGCGGCCTTCTTTTCGACGCCGACCTTCACCTTCGCGAATGAGGGAATGTATTTCGCGACGGGATCCTCTAACTTCATCTTCCCGTCCTGGATCAGCTGCATCGCCACGAAGGAAGTGATCGCCTTGGTCAGCGACGACAGGCGGAAGATGGTCTTGTCCGTGATTGGCGCCTTCGACGCCACGTCCTGCACGCCGAAGGTCTGGTGAAAGATCGTCTTGCCCTGCTGCCGGATCAGCACATTCGCACCGGAAATTTTCCCGGTCTCGACCTCGTTCCTGAAAAAGTCGGCGATGCGCGTCAGCTTTTCCTTGTTGAACCCGGCGCCGGCGGGAATCTCGTACGTGCCCTCGGAAGCGAACGGTTGGGCGGCAACAGGCGTGACCGCGAGCAGCGTCAACAGCGCGCCAAAGGCTGACGCACGCAAACAATTCCTGAAATCCATAACCCCTCCTGCATCGATTTGCGGGAGTGTAGCGAAGGGGTCAATCAGGGCAAGGGCTGCCCGAAGCCGGTGAGTGCCCGCTCATGAAGCACCCCGCTGTCGCGGGAGAAGCAGCAGAAGATGACGTGCTCCACGGTGGGCGCCGCCCGCAGCGCATCGACGGTGGTTGCGACTGCAATCTCCGCGGCACGATCGGCGGGAAATCGATAGATGCCGGTTGAGATTGCGGGAAAGGCGATCGAGGCGAGGCTGTTGGCTTGGCAGAGCGCGATGGCGCGGCGATAGCAGGAGGCGAGCAAGTCGTCTTCGCCGCGACTGCCGCCGTTCCACACCGGACCGACCGTGTGGATCACGTGACGTGCCTTCAGCCGATAGCCTTTGGTGATCTTGGCGTCGCCGGTATTGCAGCCATTGAGCGTCCGGCATTCGGCGACCAGCTCGGGCCCGGCCGCGCGATGAATCGCGCCGTCGACGCCGCCCCCGCCGAGGAGCGAAGTGTTGGCGGCGTTGACGATGGCGTCAACGCCGAGCGTGGTGATGTCGGCAACGATGACTTCGAGCCGCGCCGTGCCGATTTGGCGCTCAGTCAAGAGCTCAGGCCGCGGCGTTGACCGCAATACCCTTGTCGGCAAACAGCTGCTGCAATTCGCCGGCCTGGAACATCTCGCGCACGATGTCGCAGCCGCCGATGAACTCGCCCTTGACGTAGAGCTGCGGAATGGTCGGCCAGTTCGAATAGGTCTTGATGCCGTCGCGCAGCTCGGCCGACTCCAGGACGTTCAGTCCCTTGTAGCCGACGCCGACGTGGTCGAGGATCTGCACCACCTGGCCCGAGAATCCGCACTGCGGAAATTGCGGCGTGCCCTTCATGAACAGCACGACGTCGTTCGACTTCACCTCGTTGTCGATAAATTGCTCGATGCTCATATTCGCTTCCTTTTCGGGCAGGCCCGCTGCGGCGCTGCCTTGGCGGGACCGATCGGCCGATCTAACCCGGTGACTGCCCTATATGTAATCCCAAACCCTTGTTTGTCCAAAGTAAAATGGAGGGCACCCGCCATGCAGGGTCGGTAAGGGACCTTGGGCCGATGCTCCTGCCAGAAGCTGCCATAGCCTGACGGCAGCAATATCATAGACCGCAAAGGCTTTTATCCTGAAACCAAGCCCCTATCTTGGACGAACTGTGCCCTAGGAACCTGACCGCCGACGCAACGTTCTCTCCCCGATTGGAGATATCCGTGACGAAAACAGCCTCCGCCGCGGCGCCCCTCGCCACCCCTGCCTCGTTATCGTCATCCAATCCCGGGCCGCTCAGCCGGCCGCTGATCGACGCCTATCTGGCGGTGCGAAACGAGACCGAACGCCGCGCCGCGCCGCTTTCCCCCGAGGACCAGCTGATCCAGTCGATGCCGGATGCGAGCCCGGCGAAATGGCACCGCGCCCATACCACCTGGTTCTTCGAGCAGTTTCTGCTCGGCGAGCATTGCGCCGGCTATGCGCCCTTCCATCCCGACTACGCCTATCTCTTCAATTCCTATTACGTCAGCGCCGGCCCCCGACATGCCCGCGCCCAGCGCGGCCACCTGACCCGCCCCGGCGCCGATGAGGTCGCGACCTACCGCCGACATGTCGACGCGGCGGTCGTCAAATTCTTCCAGACATCGGACGAAGCCACGTTGAAGAAACTGGCGCCGCTCGTCGAGGTCGGCCTCAATCACGAGCAGCAGCATCAGGAGCTGATGTACACCGACATCCTGCATGCCTTCGCGCAGAACCCGATCCCGCCGGCCTACGATCCGGCCTGGACCTTCCCCGCCGCAAACCGCGGCGGCGACGAATGGGCCGCGCTGAACGAAGGCATCCACACCGTCGGGCATGCCGACGACAGTTTTCACTTCGACAACGAAAAGCCCGCGCACCGCGCGCTGATCGGTCCGGTGAAACTGGCGCGCAACCTCGTCACCAACGCCGAATGGCTCGCCTTCATGGAAGACGGCGGCTACCGCACCGCGATGCTGTGGCTGATGGATGGCTTTACGACCGTCACAAATGAAGGATGGGAAGCGCCCGGCCATTGGCGCAAGATCGACGGCGAATGGCGGATCATGACGCTCGGCGGCATCAAGCCGATCGACCCGGCCGCGCCGGTGTGCCACGTGAGCTACTACGAGGCCGACGCATTCGCGCGCTGGGCCGGAAGGCATCTGCCGACCGAGATGGAATGGGAAGTCGCGGCGCGCGCGGGCGTGCTGAACGACGCCTTCGGCATCGTCTGGCAATGGACCCGCAGCTCCTACTCCCCCTATCCCGGCTATCGCGCCATCGAGGGCGCCCTCGGCGAGTACAACGGCAAGTTCATGGTCAACCAGCTGGTGCTGCGCGGCTCATCGCTTGCAACTCCGCCCGGTCACAGCCGTATCACCTATCGCAATTTCTTCTATCCGCACCATCGCTGGCAGTTCACCGGGCTGCGCCTCGCCGACTACGCCTGACTTTTCAGCAACGATCACGCGCGGGAAAGCGCGCTCGGGAGAGTATCATGAACGTCCACGCCCCCGCTTTGGCCGATCCCCTCGACGAGGCAACCTCCGCCTTCGCCGGCGATGTCATCGGCGACCTCTCGAGGTTTCCCAAGAAGCTGTCGCCGAAATATTTCTACGATGCGAAGGGATCGGAGCTGTTCGAGCAGATCACCGTGCTGCCGGAATATTATCCGACCCGCACGGAGCTATCGATCCTGCGCGAACGCGGCGGCGAGATCGCCAGGATGATCCCGCAAGGCGCGGCGCTGGTCGAATTCGGCGCCGGCGCCACCACCAAAGTTCGCCTGCTGCTCGAGCGCTCGCGCTTTGCGGCCTACGTTCCCGTCGACATTTCCGGCGATTTCCTTAACGCACAGGCGGACGGCCTGCGCCGCGACTTCCCGGCGCTCGCGGTTTACCCGGTTGCGGCCGACTTCACTGCGCCGTTCGCGCTGCCCGGTACGGTGGCCGGCTTGCCCAAGGTCGGCTTCTTCCCCGGATCGACGCTCGGCAATTTCGAGCCGCAGGAGGCGCAAGCCTTCCTGCGCAGCGCGCGGGAAATCCTCGGGGCCAATGCGCAGATGATCGTCGGCGTCGATCTCGAGAAGGACGAGCGCACGCTCTATGACGCCTACAACGATGCGGCCGGCGTCACCGCGCGCTTCAATCTCAATGTGCTGGAGCGCATCAACCGCGAGCTCGGCGGCAATTTCGACCTGTCGGGCTTCATCCATCGCTCGGTCTACAACCGCGATCGCCACCGCATCGAGATGCACCTGATCAGCCGCAAGGCGCAGAACGTGCGCGTGCTGGGCCATCGCTTCTCGTTCCGTCCCGGCGAGAGCATCCATACCGAGAGCAGCTACAAGTACAGTCTCGACCGCTTCGCCGCACTGGCGCTGGCCTCCGGCTGGCAGGTGAAGGAGAGCTGGACCGACGAGGGACGCATGTTCTCGGTCCATGCGCTGACGGCGTCTTCGGACTAGGGTTGCGAGGTCGCACCGCATCGCGCCAGCTGCTCCGGCATCTTGGGGAATTGGGGGAAACTTGGGGAATTGGGGGAAGCCGTGAACGTCGCCATCATCTGCACCGCGCTGCTCGGGCTGCTGCTGTTCGGGCTCGGCCTGCACGTGTCGCTGCTTCGTGCCGGGAGCCGCCGCAACATCGGCCACGATGCGAGCCCGGTCGACCCGCTGCACCGCGCGGTGCGCGCGCACGCCAACACGGCCGAATATGCGCCGTTTTTCGCGGTGCTGTTCCTGTGGTACGCGACGCGCGCCGCGCCGACCTGGATCCTCGCCGTCATCGTGCTGGCGACAATCGCGCGCTTCGCGATCGCGGCAGGGCTGCTGCTCGGTCCGCCGATGGACCGGCCGAACCCTGCGCGGTTCCTCGGCGCGCTTTTCACCTACATTTGCGGGCTCGTGCTCGCGGCCGGACTGCTCGTCGCCTGAGGCGGACGCTTCAGTTCTCGTCCTCAGGTTTTCGCCCGCAATTTGTCGCGTGCCGCTCGCGGCCGGCGCGACGGCACGATGCGCGGCGCCGGCACCCAGATGTCGTTGACCCGCTCGGCGCTCAGAAGCCAGGCATGAATGATCCGCCATTTATCATGCCCGCGCGACTGGAAGTCGAGTAGCGGCGACTTGTTGTCTTCCAATTCGAAAAAGAACTTCAGCGAATCCTTGCCCGTCGGGCCGCCCGGCTCGACCGCCTGTTTGGCGATCCAGCGGTCCCATTCTTCGAGGATAAGAGCCTTTGCTTCCTGCTGTTTCATAGGCGCGTATTCCCCAGCCATGGATTCCATGGGGGTTGGAGTTATCGCGCTGGTCGGGGTTGTGGCGAGAAGATGTCAGCGCCGCCGCGCCCAAAAGGCATCTTCGTCGTTACCGAAAGTGGCAGAGACTTATTAAACCTTTCTGAACTTTTGATCGAGTCCAGAATCGAGATGACCAGGAATACCCTTTTGTCGTCGAAATTTTGACGCCGACTCAGACGACGTTCCCGCCGCGGCTTGGCTGGGGTCAGTTAGTTCGTGCCAGGGGATGTAGGCTATGGTCAACGCGTATCCGCAATCGGCCGGGGAGCCTTCCCGGCCCTCGACCACATTTCATAGCGAAGAAGATTCCGATTGGGACGCCGGCATGGAGCACGACGTGATAGCGCTGCTCGAGGAAAATGCACGGCTCCGCGCACTCGTCGTACGGCTTTCCGATCTGGTGCTGAAGAGCGTCGTCGATCAGAAATAGCGCTACTCTTCAAGGCTTCGAGCGCAGCGACAGCGATTCCCACACCGCGACCGCGATCATGATCGCGGTGGTGAGGATCGACAGCCATAGCGGCGACAGGTCGCGGGCAAGCCAGCCCGTGGCCGCGAGCGCGACGATGCCGAAGATGTGCGACAGCTGCAGGAAGCCACGGATCGCGAGCTTGAACAGGATGGTCCCGACCAGGAAGAGCAGCGGGCCGCCGACCGCGGCCAGCACGGTCCTGGTGTCGGAATGGCCGCCCGGGTGCTTGAGCACGAGCTCGTCGGCGACGGCGGCAAGGATGATGCCGGCGACGATCGGCATGTGCAGATAGGTGTAGGCGAGCCGCGCCAGCCGCCCGGATTCGGCGGACTTCGAAATCTTCTCGGCGCCGGCCTCCATGCCCTTGTGGAAGTAGATCCACCAGATCGCAATGCTGCCCGTCAGCGCCGAGAGAAAGGCGGCGACGTTTTCGATCGTCCATGTCAGCTCGGCGAAAGTGGCGCCCTGGACCACGAGGGTCTCGCCGAGCGCGATTATGATGAAGAGCGCGCAGCGCTCGGCCATGTGGCCGCCTTCGACGGCCCAGGCTTCGATGGAGGAGAAGCCGAGGCCCGGCGTCCAGAACCGCAGCGCTGCGGAGGCGTATTCGATGGCGAGCGCAGCGATCCAGAAGTAGAGCCGCTTCTCGCCCTCGGCGAAGCCGCCGAGAATCCAGAACACGGCGGACAGACAAAGCCAGGCCAGGATGCGGATCGCATTGTGGCGCACCGCCGTGCGGTGCTTCGGCGTCGCCAGCAGCCAGAACGCGGTGCGGCCGACCTGCATGGACGCATAGGCAATCGCAAACCAGAGGCCGCGCTCCCCGAAAGCCTTGGGAATGGTCGTGGACAGCACGAGGCCGCCGAGCATCAGGAGGAAGAGCAGGATGCGGACCGGCGCCTGGTCGGGATCGAGCCAGTTGGTGACCCAGGTGGTGTAGACCCACACCCACCACACCGCGAGGAACAGCAGCGCGACCTCCAGCGCACCTGATGGCGTGAAGTGATGCAGCAGCGTATGCGACAGCTGCGTGACGGCAAATACGAAGACGAGGTCGAAGAACAGCTCGGCATTGGTGACGCGGGCGTGCCGGTCCGGCACCAGCACGCGAAACATCGCTCCGCGCGGATTGTCCGCCGCCATGGCCCTACCCTCGCGTCCTGGCCTCAGCCCTCCGGCACGCCGGTCTGCAGCGCCAGCGCGTGCAGCACGCCGCCCATCTGGCCCTTCAGCGACTGGTAGACAATCTGGTGCTGCTGCACACGGGATTTGCCGCGGAAGGATTCCGAGATCACGGTTGCTGCGTAGTGGTCGCCATCGCCGGCGAGATCCCGGATCGTCACCTCGGCGTCGGGAATCGCTGCCTTGATCATCGATTCGATATCGCGGGCGTCCATCGGCATTCCAGCAAACCTCCCAAAGGTCGAATCAGGACCGGATCGCGCGGTCGTGATGGCCGAACCTAGCGCGGCCGGCCTTCTAGGTCACGCGTCCCGGCACTATATTGCGGCGACCTGCGGTTTGGAATCTGCCCAATTGTCCCGCATCGATCACGACGGGCTGATCAAAAAAGGCGCAAAACTCCATGAAACTCCCCGGTCCGGACCATCCGATCACCATCGCGCCCAACCCGAAGCGGGTGCGCATCTCCGCCGGCGGCGTGGTCGTCGCCGATACTGCCCGCGCACTGACCTTGAAGGAGGCGCGTTATCCGGCCGTACAGTACGTTCCGCGTGCGGACGCCAACATGGCGCTGCTGGAGCGCACCGAACGGGTGACGCACTGCCCCTACAAGGGAGATGCGAACTACTTCTCCATCAAGGCCAACGGCACGACGCTGGAGAATTCGATCTGGACCTATGAGGAGCCGTATCCGGCGATGGCCGAGATCGCGGGGCATCTGGCGTTCTATCCGGACAAGGTGAAGATCGAGGAGGTGGGTTAACCGCTTGCTCCGTCATTGCGAGCGAAGCGAAGCAATCCATCCCCGCGGAGAAAGATGGATTGCTTCGTCGCTATCGCTCCTCGCAATGACGGGTGACAGGAAGACGCAGGTTCCCGAAGCGCCTGCGGTGTCCGGGCCTTGCCCAATCCCCTTGCGGCTGCGAGATTTGAACCACCATCAGCCTGCCGGGGGACCATGACGACCGTTTCACCCACCGTGGCCGACGCTCAAGCCGCGCCGACGGCCAAATCGCGCAACCCGTCGCTCGATCGCGCGCGCACCTTCCTGACACTGGTGGTGCTGCTGCATCACGCCGTGATCCCCTATACCTATTTCGGCCATACCGACCCGAAATCGTTCTTCGGCTTCGACATGATCGTGCTGGCCACCGACAGCTTCTTCATGGCGATGTTCTTCTTCCTGTCGGGCCTGTTTGCGTGGTCGGGCATCGCCCGCAAGGGACCGCGGAGCTATCTGGCGGACCGCCTGCTTCGGCTTGGCCTGCCGTTCGTGATCTGCGCATTCACGGTCATTCCGCTCGCCTATTACGCCATCTCGCTGCGGCACCATCCCGAGCTCGGCTTTTCCGACTACTGGTGGAACATGGTCACCAGGGACCCGTGGCCGAGCGGGCCGATCTGGTTCCTTTGGGTGCTGTTTGCCTTCGACCTGATTGCTTGCCTGCTGTACCGGCTGTCACCCAACCTGCTCGATCCGATCAATCGCCTGTCGCTGCACGGCCGCCGCCGGCCCGCGGTGTTCTTCGCGGTCATGCTCGCCGTCACCGCAGCGTTCTATGTTCCCGGGCTGGTCCACTACGGACACAGCAACTGGTTCGAGTTCGGGCCGTTCTCGGTGCAGCATGGGCGCGTGATGCTCTATGCCAGCTACTTCTTCTTCGGCGCGGGCATCGGCATCGCGAACATCGATCGCGGACTGCTCGCGGCCGACGGCCGGATGTCGAAAGTCAGCTGGGACTGGATGGTTCTGGCGATCGTGCCGTATTGCCTGCTGTGGGGGCTGATCTTCGTCAAGCGCCAGGTCCTGGGAAATCCGACGCCGTTGCCGGACTGGTATGAGGCGATCTATGCCGTCTGCTTCACCATCTTCAGCGTGGCGATCATGTTCCTGATCCTGGCCTACTTCCTGAGGTTCAGGCATTCGGGCCCCAGCATGCTGCTCGATCCGATGCAGTCCGACGCCTACGGCATGTTCCTGGTGCACTACCCGATCGCGCTGTGGCTGCAGTACTGGCTGTTCGACTACGACCTGCCGGCGATCGTCAAGGCAGGCGTCGGTTTCGTGCTGACGGTCGCGTTCAGCTGGGGCATCACGCGGGCGTTGCGGCAAATTCCCGGGGCGGGCAAGGTGTTGTGAGCCGCACTGCCTCCACACCGTCATTGCGAGCGAAGCGAAGCAATCCACCTGTCCACATGCCGCGCTATGGACTGCTTCGTCGCGGAGCCTGTCATCGGGCGCGCGTTCGCGCGACCCGTTGGCTCCTCGCAATGACGGACGAACTAACCCTTTCCGCCCATGTAGTTCGGCAGCCAGCTTTCGAATGCGGTGCGCAGCTTCTCGATCGCAACCGGCGCCTCGCCCGTCACCGCAATCGCATCGCCACCGGTCGTGCCGATGCGTACGCAAGGCACGCCAGTGCCGTTCATCTTCGCCAGCACGAGACCGGCATCCGCCGCCGGCACGGTGACGATGTAGCGCGCCTGGTCCTCGCCGAACCACCAGGCGTGCGGCACGATCGAGGCCGGTCCGGCGAGCAGCTGCGCGCCGATGTTGCCCGCCATCGCCATTTCCGCCAGCGCCACCAGCAATCCGCCGTCGGAGACGTCATGCACGGCAGTCGCGGTGCCGGCATGGATCATGCCGCGCACCACGTCGCCATTGCGCTTCTCGGCGGCAAGATCGACCGGGGGCGGGGCGCCCTCCTCGCGACCGCAGACGTCGCGCAGGTACACGGACTGCCCGAGCCAGCCGTGGGTATCGCCAACCAGCAGGATCGCCTCATCAGCGGCCTTGAAGGCTAATGTCGCCGACCTGGTGAAATCGTCGAGCACGCCGACGCCGCCGATCGAAGGCGTCGGCAGGATCGCCCGGCCGTTGGTCTCGTTGTAGAGCGAGACGTTGCCGGACACGACCGGAAAGTCGAGCGCGCGGCAGGCTTCCGAAATGCCCTTCAGGCAGCCGACGAACTGGCCCATGATCTCGGGCCGCTCCGGATTGCCGAAATTGAGGTTGTCGGTGATGGCGAGCGGCCTGCCGCCCACCGCGGTGATGTTGCGCCAGGCTTCCGCCACCGCCTGCTTGCCGCCTTGATACGGATCGGCCTCGCAATAGCGCGGCGTCACGTCGACCGTCATCGCAAGGCCCTTCGGCCCGTCCTGCACGCGCACCACGGCGGCATCGCCGCCGGGCCGCTGCACGGTATTGCCGAGGATGACGTGGTCGTACTGCTCCCACACCCAGCGTTTTGAGCACAGCTCCGGCGTGCCGATCAGCATTTCCAGCGCCGCCGAAATAGTCATCGGCGACATCACGTCGCGCGCATGCACCACGGGCAACGCGGGCGAAGCCACATGCGGCCGGTCATAGAGTGGCGCCTCGTCGCCGAGCTCCTTGATCGGCAGATCGGCCATCACACCGCCGCCATGCTTGACCACGAAGCGCTTGCTCGGCGTGGTGTAGCCGACGATGGCAAAATCGAGACCCCACTTCTTGAAGATCTCTTCCGCCAGCTTTTCCTTCTCGGGCTTGAGCACCATGAGCATGCGCTCCTGGCTTTCCGAGAGCATCATCTCATAGGCGCTCATGCCGGTCTCGCGCGTCGGCACGGAGTCGAGCATGAGATCGACACCGAGATCGCCCTTGGCGCCCATCTCGACCGCCGAGCAGGTCAGCCCGGCCGCGCCCATGTCCTGGATCGCGATCACGCAATCGGCGGCCATGATCTCGAGGCAGGCCTCCAGCAGCAGCTTTTCGGCAAAGGGATCGCCGACCTGAACCGTGGGGCGCTTCTCCTCGGAATCGTCGTCGAACTCGGCCGAGGCCATCGAGGCGCCGTGAATGCCGTCGCGGCCGGTCTTGGAGCCCAAATAAACGATCGGCATGTTCACGCCTGAGGCGGCGGCATAGAAGATCTTGTCGGCGTCGGCGAGGCCGACCGCCATTGCGTTGACCAGGATGTTGCCGTCATAGCGGGTGTGGAAACGCACTTGGCCCCCGACGGTCGGCACGCCGAAGGAATTGCCATAGCCGCCGACGCCGGCGACGACGCCGGAAACCAGGTGCCGCGTCTTCGGATGCTCCGGCGCACCGAAGGAGAGCGCGTTGAGGCACGCGATCGGCCGCGCCCCCATGGTAAAGACGTCGCGCAGGATGCCGCCGACGCCGGTGGTGGCGCCCTGATAGGGCTCGATATAGCTCGGGTGGTTGTGGCTCTCCATCTTGAAGACCACGGCCTGGCCGTCGCCGATGTCGATCACGCCGGCGTTCTCGCCGGGCCCCTGGATCACCCATGGCGCCTTGGTAGGCAGCCCGCGCAGATGTATGCGCGAGGACTTGTACGAGCAGTGCTCGTTCCACATCGCCGAGAAGATGCCGAGCTCGGTAAAACTCGGAACCCGCCCGATCAGCTTCAGGATGCGCTCATATTCGTCCGGCTTGAGCCCGTGGGCCGCGACGAGCTCGGGGGTGATCTGGGGTTCGTTGGTCAGCATGGGGCCCGTAATAGGAAGTCCGGAGGGGCTGGAAAAGGCCTTTTAGGGGGCATTTTCCCGCTGTCCAGAGCTTTGCAGAGGGGGTCGGCAGGAACGCCGTTTGCGTCTTGCTGGCGGATCGGATTTAAGGGCGCCAAATCCTGAATTGAAGGCCCCTTTTTCGTGAACGAGCTCCCCCAAAACGCATTCCACCGCCGCCCCGACCTGCATGTCGAAACCGAAGGCGAATTCGCGGGCTGGCGCACCTGGACCCGCGACAGTTTCGAGACCCATAACGGCCCGTTCTGGCACCGGATGGACGAGACCGGCACGGTGCAATGCGCCTTCCGGGTCGAGAAGAAGCACCTCAACGGCATGCGCAATGTCCATGGCGGCTGCTTCATGGCCTTTGCCGATTACTGCCTGTTCGCGATCGCCTCGGCGCATCTGCAGGGACCGGGCGTGACGGTCAATTTCGCCTGCGAATTCCTCGACGCGGCACGCGAGGGCGAGCTGATCGAGTGCGACGGCGAGGTGACGCGCGCCGGCGGCTCGCTGATCTTTTTGCGCGGCACGCTGCGCTCAGGCGATCGCAAGCTTTTCACCTTCTCCGGCACCATCAAGCGGGTGAAGTGGAAGCAGCCGCCGCCGGCCGGCACTTCCAGCACCTAGAGCAAGGTGACGTTTCCTCGAATCGTCCCCCTGCTCCATGTCTTTGTTTGAGCATGATCTTTGCCGAAAACCGGTCTCCACTTTTCGGGATCATGCTGCCCATGCAGCCGGCCTCCTTGTGCTTGTCTTGCGGATAGAGCGATAAACGCAAGGCAAGCGCCGGGACCAACAAGTTGCCGAAGAGCACAGCACTCAGCGAGATCGAGGCGGCGCCAGCGCCGCAGCCCGCCCCTTCCCCGGCCGAGCCAAGGCAGCGCAATTGGCGCGATTATGCGCTGCTGCTGGCGCTGGCGTGCTGCTGGAGCTCCACCTATCCGCTGACCAAGATCGGGCTGGGCTCGATCCCGCCGGTCACCTTCATCTCGGCACGCTCGCTGATCGCGGCGGCATTCCTGCTCGTCGTGCTGCGCATCCGCGGGCTGCGCCTGCCGACCGACGCCAGGGCGTGGAAGCTGTTCGCGCAGCAGCAGACCATCAACTCGACCATCCCGTTCCTGATGATCACCTGGGCGCAGCAATATGTGCCGGCCTCGACGACGGTGGTGCTGGCCTCGACCACGCCGATCTTCGCCTTCCTGATCACCTGGGGCATCACCCGGCACGAGCCGGCGACGCTGCTGAAGCTTCTCGGCGCCATCGTCGGCCTTGCCGGCACCGCCGCGATCATCGGCCTCGATGCGCTCGGCGGGCTTTCCAGCGACATCGTTGCGGAAATGGCGATCCTGCTCGCCACCATCTCCTTTGCCTGCGCCACGATCTTCGGATTGAGACTGTCGGACTACGATCCGATGGTGGTGGCCGCTGGCTCGCTGCTGTTCGGCGGCTGCGTGCTGCTGCCGCTGTCGCTTGTTATCGAGCATCCCTGGACGCTGCGTCCGACCGCAGAGGCACTGGCGGCGACATTTGCCATGGGCATCTTCTCCAGCGCCCTGGGCCTGATGCTGTTCTACATGTGCCTGTCGCGCCTCGGCACGATCACCACGAATGCGCAAGGCTATTTGCGCATCCCGATCGGCGTCGGGCTATCTGTGCTGCTGCTCGGCGAAAGCGTGCCGCAAAACCTCGCGCTCGGCCTGGTGCTGGTGATGGCGGGTGTGGCTGCGATGACGGTGCCAGGGGACGTGCTGCGGCGCGCGATGCAGCGGCTGCGCGGCGGATAGCGGTTCAGCGCGGCGTCGCCGACATACGCGCTCCCAAAATATCGAAAAACAACCCCATGCAAAGTAGCAGGCGGCCCGCTTATTGCCGCAGCCAGCGAGCCCACGCGTCTCAAGTATCTACGCCGTAAGAACACTGCGCCGCACACTGCCAAAGGCGCCATACAAGAAATCCAAGGTCGCAGGTTCCGTCAGCTTGCAGACGATGTTCTGATTTCTGAAGATATTGGGAAATGTCTTCGCCTCGGTGACGGGAACCGTCTTGATCCACCTTATAGGAACCAAATATTCGGCCCGATCCGGATCATCTTCATGTCGCTTTAGGATTCTTTCTTGATGCAGCGGAAGCTCAAAGAGCAGCACGTCGTTCACTCGAAACCGATTTGCGCGCATCGCCTTTCCCTCTACGATGCCCAATCCAACATAACCCGAACCTTTCCTATAAACATAAATCGGGTCACCCTTGTTTAAGCGCTCAAGTGGCCCTGAATAGCGTCGTCCACCACCCGCCGAGAAAAATCCATACTTGATCATGTCTTCCCAAGAATGGTTCTCGTCGAAGATGCCATACCAATCACCACGCCAAGGAGCCTTCTTCCGTATCTTTACCCGCTCTTCGACGGTGTCTTGTTCCATCAACCAGTCTGCAGCTAAGTAACGATTGGCGCCATCTGAGAATATTTTGAAGAACGCGGTATTTATCGCTATTCGATGCGACTGCGAAAGATATTGCACTATTCTCTCGGAAGATTCGTCCAGCTCACTCGCAACAATGAGCATGCTCTGAGTTTCGTTGAGCTGTTCTGGGATAGGCTGTTCAAACTTCCGTCGAAAAGCTTCTGGCAAACCACCTTGGCCTTTTGCCTGAAGATATGGGTCGGCGATTTCGTAGATGTCGGCGGTCTCGAGCGTAACAACCCAACTGGCGTAATCTAGAATCTGCGCGACCACTTCGCGGGGTTCTGTCGCGCTTCATTTCGATAATTGTGACGGTGCCATCACTTGCCAAGCCAAGCAGGTCTATGGGGCCACTGTGGGCCGTCTTAACCTGGCGTCCGATGATCAGCAGATCAGGATCTAAGATGGATGGATCACGTTCGATCCAGTCTTCGATTTGGCTTTCAGCAGTCAGCTTCGCTGTTTCTACGGCGATCAGTCCGCTGGGTTCAATTCGCCACAACGAAGTCATTTCTCTATCGTCCTGCAGCCCTCAAGCGGCCTTCTCCAGGTGCTGCACCAGCCCGGCGAACAGGCCGCGGCCGTCGGTGCAGCCCATGATGTCTTCGACGTGGTTTTCCGGATGCGGCATCATGCCGAGCACATTGCCGCGGCCGTTGACGATGCCGGCGATGGAATTGGCGGCGCCGTTGATGTTGGCTTCCTCGTCCACCACGCCCTCGGGCGAGCAGTAGCGATAGAGCACCCGCCCCTCGCCCTCGAGGCGCTTCAGCGTCTCTTCGTCCGCCTCGTAATTGCCCTCGCCATGGGCGACCGGCACGCGGATGACCTGGCCGGCATTGTAGCCGCGGGTGAACGGCGTGTCGGAACGCTCCACTTTCAGGTGCACGTCGTGGCAGATGAATTTCAGCCGCGCATTGCGCATCAGGACGCCCGGCAAGAGGCCCGCTTCGCACAGGATCTGAAAGCCGTTGCAGACACCGAGCACGAGGCCGCCCTTGGCCGCAAAGTCGCGCACCGCGTCCATCACAGGCGCGCGCGCCGCAATGGCGCCGCAGCGCAAATAGTCGCCATAGGAGAAGCCGCCGGGCACCACCACGAGATCAGTATCGTTGGGTAGCGAGGTCTCGGCATGCCAGACCATCGCCGTCTCGTTGCCCGAGGCCAGCTTCAGCGCCCGCGCCATGTCGCGCTCGCGATTGATTCCGGGAAAGACGAGGACGGCGGATTTCATGGCGTCACCTGGTTGGGGGCTATTGAACGAGCATCGTTAGAGCGACCGCAAACTGGGCGTAATTGTCGTTGCTGGCCTTTTGATCCTGTGACGAACTGATCAGGCTGACCGACGCGCTCGAACCGAACATCAAACCGGTGGCGACATATTCTTTCTGCCCGTCCGGCGCCACCATCAGGCGCCGCGCCTTGTACAGGCGGGGCAAGGAGGTCCCCTTGTCACCGTCGATGCCGAGGATTGTCACCTTAAGCCCGGGCGAACGCTGCTCCAGCGCGCCGGCGACCTGCTGCTGGCTGTCGCGATACTGATGCAGCGTCATCGGATTGCCCGGTGCATAGATGCGGTAGCTCACCTTCGAGTTCACACCGCACTTGACCTGCTCGCAGTGGAACAGGTGCATATCGGATCGGCCCTTCTCGTAACGCCATCCGCTGACGGCAACCGGCGGCGCAGCCGGTGCCGATTGCGCCGACACGTCATCAGCCCCGGCGGCGACGAGAGCGCCGATCAGCAACAGGGAGCCGACAGTGACGCGAATGGCAGACCTCATGCTTCCGCACCGCGCGAGTGACGCAGCGAGCCGGCGATTCATCCCAACAGCTCGACCCGATAGTTCTCGATCACCGTGTTCGCCAGCAGCTTGTCGGCGGCATCCTTCAGCGCGGCCTCGGCCTTGGCGCGGTCGGCGCCGGCCATCTCGATGTCGAACACCTTGCCCTGGCGCACGCTGGCGACACCCTCGACGCCGAGCGATTTCAGCGCGCCTTCGATGGCCTTGCCTTGCGGATCGAGGATGCCGGACTTCAACGTAACGGTAACGCGTGCCTTCATATCAACCTCGTCATTCCGGACGAGCCGCCCAGCGGGTCGATCCGGAATCTCGCGCAAAACCTCTGGATTCCGGGTTCGCGGGCTGCGCCCGCGCCCCGGAATGACGCTCTAGCTCTTCACCAGCACCGGGCCGGTACCGGCCGGCCGCTCGTTCTCCATGAGGATGCCGAGCCGCTTGGCCACCTCGGTATAGGCCTCCAGCAGGCCGCCGAGATCCCTGCGGAAGCGGTCCTTGTCCAGCTTCTCGTTGGACTTGACGTCCCACAGCCGGCACGAATCCGGGGAAATCTCGTCGGCGACGATGATTCGCATCATCTCGTTCTCGAACAGCCGCCCGCACTCCATCTTGAAGTCGACGAGGCGGATGCCGATGCCGAGGAAGAGCCCGGTCAGGAAGTCGTTGACGCGGATGGCGAGCGCCATGATGTCGTCGATCTCCTGGGGCGTCGCCCAGCCGAAGGCGGTGATGTGCTCTTCCGACACCATGGGGTCGTTGAGCTGGTCGTTCTTGTAATAGAATTCGATGATCGAGCGCGGCAGCTGGGTACCTTCCTCGATGCCGAGGCGCTGCGACAACGAGCCGGCGGCCACGTTCCGCACCACCACCTCGAGCGGCACGATCTCGACCTCGCGAATCAGCTGCTCGCGCATGTTGAGACGGCGGATGAAGTGGGTCGGCACCCCGATGTCGTTGAGGTGCTGGAACAGGTACTCCGAGATCCGGTTGTTGAGGACGCCTTTACCCTCGATCACCTGATGCTTCTTGGCGTTGAAGGCGGTCGCATCGTCCTTGAAGTGCTGGATCAGGGTGCCCGGCTCGGGGCCCTCGTAAAGCACCTTCGCCTTGCCTTCATAAATGCGTCGCCGACGGCTCATTGGGATGTACCGTGTTTTGTTGAAATCCATCGATCTGGTGTGCTCCGGATGAACAGGACTGGACCCACGACGGAGCTGCCGTGCAGGCCCGGAACCCCTGAATCGACCTATGGAAACAGAACAGGAACCGGACCTTTGGGCAACCTAACCGATTGGCCTATCCAGCACAATCGACCCGGACTTTCCGGGGCGAGTTATACCGTGGCGGTTTCCGGGCCTATTCTGCCGTTTTGCCTGCGGCTTAAAAACCCGTTGTTCCGCCCCAATCCGACACTTATGTAGGCAGCCGAGAGGGTCGCCGCAATGCGGGCGCCCTCGTTCAGCCTGGCAGGGATCGGAACTCCGACATGACGACATTCGACAAGCGCGAAGAGGGTTTTGAGAAGAAATTTGCCCTCGACGAGGAACAGAAATTCAAGGCCGAAGCCCGCCGCAACCGGCTGCTCGGCCTGTGGGCTGCCGAAAAGCTCGGAATGACCGGTGATGCCGCCACCGCTTATGCCAAGGAAGTGGTCGCCGCGGACTTCGAGGAAGCCGGCGATTCCGACGTGCTCCGCAAGGTGGCCGGCGACTTCGCCAAGAAGGGCGTCGCGATCTCGGAGGCCGACGTGCGCGCCCAGATGAGCGAGTTGATGGCGGTGGCCGCCGCCCAGGTGAAGGCGGGCACGTAACGCCCCTTACTTCCTGCGGCGCTTTTGCATCCGTTTCGGCCGGCCCGCCCCGTGGCCGGCTGATTTCGTTCCGGCATAGCCGGCGCGGATGATTTCCAGGAGCCGTTGCGAGGCCGCGCTCAGGAAGCCGCCGCGTCGCGTGACGGCGACGATGTCCTGGCGTGCGGCGAGATCGCCGACGCGGATGGTCGACATCGCTCTCGATCTCAACTCATCGGCGGCGTTGCTCTGTGTCAGCAACGCGATGCCGAGACCTGCCTCGACCAGTCGCTTTTGCGCGGTGAGGCTGTCGACCGGCGTCCAGGCGACCTCTCCCAGCCCATGCGTCAGGAACAGCGCGTAGACGTGTGACGCCGAAATCTCGCGGCGGCCCGGAATCTCCGGAAAGGCGATCCAGCGCTCGTCGCGCAGATCGGCCAGCCGCGCCACGCGCTTGCCGGCAAGCGGATGGTCGGCGGCACAGACCGCTTGCAACGGCTCGCTGGCGAGGCGCTCGTAGTCGAGATCGCGCAACCGGTCCATGTCGTAGCGTAGCCCGATGGTCGCCTCGCCGCGGCGGATCAGGTCGCTCACCTCTGTGCTGGTCGCCGTGCTCAAGGTGAGGTTCGCGTCGGGATATTCGCGCGCAAAGCGCTTCAAGATTTCCGACAACAGGCCGCCCGCCAGCGTGCCGACGACGGCGAGCGAGACCGGCCCCGCGTTCTGCCGCGTCAGCGCGCGGATCGCATTTTCCGCGTCCTGCGCAGCCGCAACGGCGCGCTCGGCATAGGGCACCATCACGCGCCCGGCGTCGCTGAGCCTGGTGCGGCCGGCCACCCGCTCGAACAGCGGCACGCCGAGCTCCTGCTCCAGCAGCGCGATGCGGCGCGAGATGGCAGGCTGCGAGCGATGCAGCGCGCGGGCGGCATTCGAGACCCCGCCCCTGCGATGTACCGTGAGAAACGTGTCGAGGGCATCGCTGTCCAATTCCCAACTCCATGCAAAAAACTGATCCGACAGCAAAGAATAACAAATTTGGCTGATGGACAAGCCGGCGTTATTGCTTCGCCGACGCCTGATGGAGAGTTCGATGCGAACGCAAACGGAAAAAGCCAAAGCCTTCCGCGCCCTGCATGAAAGACCCGGCGCCTTCATCATCCCGAACCCCTGGGACGCCGGCACCGCGCGGCTGCTCGCCGCCATGGGCTTCGAGGCGCTGGCGACGACCAGCCTCGGGGTCGCCAATTCGCTGGGCAGCGCGACCGTCAGCCTTGCCGCCATCCTCGACAACTGCCGGGCAATTGCGGAAGCCACCGACCTGCCCGTCAATGCCGACCTCGAAAATTGCGGCGCGCACGAGCCGAAGGCAGCCTCCCACGCAATCCGGTTAGCTGCGGAAGCGGGCTGCGTCGGCGGCTCGATCGAGGATGCGACCGGGGATCTCAGCAATCCGATTTATGATTTCGACCTGGCGGTGGAGCGCGTGCAGGCCGCGGTCGAAGTGGCCCGGTCCCTGCCCTTCCCCTTCACACTGACGGCGCGCGCGGAGAATTTTCTCTACGGCCGCACCGACCTCGACAACACCATCAGGCGCCTCCAGGCCTTCGAGGCCGCAGGCGCCGACGTGCTGTATGCGCCCGGCCTCTATGATCTCGCAACCATCAAGACGGTCACTTCGGCACTGAAAAAGCCGTTCAATCATGTGATGGGCTTCGCCGATCCGACGCTGACCGTGCCGCTTCTATCGGCTGCCGGGGTCAAGCGCATCAGCGTCGGCGGCGCCATGGCGCGCGTCGCGCTGGCGGCGTTCCTGAAATGCGCGCACGAGATGAAGGACCACGGCGCCTTCACCCATGTGCGCGAGATGGCGCCGATGAAGGAGGTACGCGAGGCGTTCGCGAAGGGGGCGGTGGCATAACACTGCCAGTCCCGTCATTGCGAGGAGCGCAGCGACGACGCAATCCAGCTCTCTTCTTGCAGCAAAGCTGGATTGCTTCGCTTCGCTCGCAATGACGGTGCAGACTTCACCCTTCCTTGAACCCATACTCCGGCACGTTGCCGCTGGCGCCGTAATATTTGTACGGCAGGAACTTGCCGGACATGGTGATCTTGACGCGGTCGCCCTTGGGATTGGGCAGGCGCTCCATCACCATGTCGAAATCGATCGCCGACATGATGCCGTCGCCATACTCTTCCTCGATCAGCGCCTTCCAGGCGGGGCCGTTGATCATCACCAGCTCGTAGAAGCGGTAGATCAGCGGGTCGGTCGGCGGCATCGGCGTGCCCTGCCCGCGCATCGGCACTTCGTTGAGCATTGCGACTTCCGCCTTCGACAGCCCGAACAGCTCGCCGGCATTGGCGGCCTGCGGTTTGGTCAGCTTCATCTGGCCGAGGATGGCGCCGACGATCAGCACCTCGGAATAGCCGCCGATCTTCTCGCAGATGTGTTTCCAGCTCCAGCCCTTCTCGCGCTTGATGTCGAGCAGCTTCTCCGTGAGATCGGATCGTTTCATGGCAGTCTCCATCTATTCGTCATGCCCGGCTTGTGCCGAGCATCCACGTCTTTTGCTTTCACGAAGAAGACGTGGATGGCCGGGACAAGCCCGGCCATGACGTCTGTCGGGCATCTTCAGGCACAGCGTCCATCGCCGGCGCAACCGCCAGCTCCGGCTTACCCGGCCGCACCGCCGGCACGTTGCGCGGATCGTGGGTCGGATTCTCGGCGACGAAGGTCTTGCTGCGGCTGACCAGGAAATCGACAATGTGGTTGCGCAGCGCGTAGTAGTAGGGATGGCGGTGCAGATCGATGCGGCCGCGATCCTTCGGCAGCGGATTCTCGACGACCTCCGCCAGCACCGCGCCGGGACCGTTGGTCATCAGGAAGATCTTGTCGGCGAGGTAGATCGCCTCATCCACGTCATGGGTGATCATGAACGCCGTCTGCCCCGTCTCGAGGCAGATGCGGCGGACCTCGTCCTGCAGCGTGCCGCGCGTCAGCGCATCCAGCGCCGAGAACGGCTCGTCCATCAGCATGATCTTCGGCGTGATCGACAGCGCGCGCGCGATGCCGACGCGTTGCTTCATGCCGCCCGACAGCTCCGACGGACGCTTGTGCTCGCTGCCGGTGAGCCCGACCAGATCGATGAACTTCTGCGCATGCGCCTTGACCTTCGCGCGGTCCCAGCTGCGCCATTTCGAGGTGACGGCATAGGCGACGTTGCCGAGCACCGTGCGCCACGGCAGCAGCGCATGGCTCTGGAAGATCACGGCGCGGTCGAGGCTGGTGCCTTCGATCGCCTGGCCGTCCACGATCACCGCGCCCTCGCTCGGCTCGTCGAGGCCGGCGAGGATGTTGAGCACCGTGGTCTTGCCGCAGCCGGAATGGCCGATGACGCAGCCGAATTCGCCGCGCGACATCGAGAGCCAGAAGTCCTCGAACACGGTGGTGGTGTCGGCGCCGGCGCCGGGATAGCGCTTGGCGATGCCTTCAATGGAGATGAATTTGTCGGTCACGCCAGCCTACTCCGGGAACGTGACCATGCGCGTGAAGCGCGCGAGGATCTGGTCGAGCAGCATGCCGACGACGCCGATCGTCAGGATCGCGATGATGACGTTGGTGATCGAGAGATTGTTCCACTCGTTCCAGACGAAGTAACCGATGCCGGTGCCGCCGACCAGCATTTCGGCCGCGACGATCACCAGCCAGGCGATGCCGATGGAAATGCGCATGCCCGTCAGGATCGTCGGCGCGGCCGCCGGCAGGATCACTGTGAAGGCGCGGCGGATGGTGCCGACCTCCAGCGTGCGGGCGACGTTGATCCATTCCTTGCGCACGCTGGCGACGCCGAAGGCGGTGTTGAGCAGCATCGGCCACACCGAGCAGATGAAGATGACGAAGATCGCCGAGATCGAGGAATCCTTGATGGTGTAGAGCGCAAGCGGCATCCAGGCGAGTGGCGAGATCGGCTTCAGCACCTGGATGAAGGGGTCGAGCGCCTTGCTCATCAAGGGCGACATGCCGATCAAAAATCCGAGCGGAATGGCGACCAGGACCGCGATCAGATAGCCGAGCCCGACGCGGGCGATCGAGTAGCCGAGCTGGATGCCCAGCCCCTTGTCGTTCGGGCCGTTGTCGTAGAACGGCCGCCTGACGTGCTCCCACAATTTTGCGCCGACGTCGAGCGGACCGGGCATCGCCGACTTGCCCTGGGTCGCGGTAGCGCCCATCAGCTTGGCGTATTCCGGACTCATGTTGCCGACGGCCGCGGTCTGGCGCGTCGCGATGTGCCAGATGCCGAGGAAGACGGCGAACAGCACGATCGAGACGATTGCCGCGCGCAAGCGGAGGGAGGCGGTCATCGTCAGCTCGCCTTCCGGATCTTGAAGCTGGCGAGATAGTCTTCCGGCTTCGCGGGATCGAAGGTCTTGCCCATCACGGAGAAGCTCTTCGTCGTCGTTGCCGGCGGCGTCAGCCCGGCTTCCTTCATCAGCCTGGTCGCGTCGGTCGCGAGATAGACCTGAGCGGCGATGCCGGCGTAGTCCACCTCGCCCTTGATCTGACCCCAGCGCTTCATCTGCGTCATGATCCAGATCGCAAAGGAGTGCCAGGGGAAGGGATCGAAGTCGACGCGGTTCGGCTGCTTGACGATGTTGCCGAGGCCGTCGGCGAACGTGCCGGTGAGGATCTGCTCCAGCACGATCGGAGGCTGGTTCAGGTAGTTCGCCGGGGCGATGGCTTCGGCGATCTGCTTGCGGTTCTCCGCCTTGTGCGCGAAAGCGGTCGCCTCGATGATCGACTTCAACAGCGCGCCGTAGGTGTTCGGCATCGTCGTGATGAATTCCTTCGACGCCGCGAAGGCGCAGCAGGGATGTCCTTCCCAGATGTCCTTGGTCAGGATGTGGATGAAGCCGACGCCGTCATAGACCGCGCGCTGGTTCATCGGATCGGGGCCGAGATAACCGTCGATATTGTCGGCGCGGAGGTTGGCGACCATTTCCGGCGGCGGTACCGCGCGGATCTGCACGTCGACATCCGGATCGAGCCCGTGCTCGGCGAGGTAGTAGCGCAGCAGATAATTGTGCATCGAAAAGTCGAAGGGCACGGCGAACTTGAAGCCCTTCCAGCTCTTCGGGTCGCGCCTGTCCTTGTGCTTGATCGCCAGCGTAATCGCCTGGCCGTTGATGTTTTCCACCGCCGGCATGGTGTAGGGCAGCGGGTTGGAGCCCACGCCCATGGTGATGGCGAGCGGCATCGGCGAGAGCATGTGCGCCGCGTCGTATTCCTTGTTCAGCGTCTTGTCGCGGATCACCGCCCAGCCGGCGGTCTTGATCACCTCGACGTTGAGGCCGTTCTTCGCATAGAAGCCCATCGGCGCCGCCATGATGATCGGCGTCGCGCAGGTGATCGGGATGAAGCCGACCTTGAGGTCCTTTTTCTCCAGCGGCCCGCCTTGCGCGAAGGCTTCGCTCGCCGTCTTCAGCGGGAAGAACTGCGACAGGGCAGCTGCGGCGGTCGCAGCCCCCACCGATTTCAGGAAGGCGCGGCGGGCGGCATCCTGCGGAAACATCGCGCGCATCACGGCGGACGCCACCACGCCCTCGTAGCGCTTCGCCTCGTTCTCGACTGGCTGGGTCTGCAACTGCAAATCCGCCTGGTGCTCGGCCTCGCTGACATGCCGGCCGCAGCTGCAGCCGCCGCGATGAAGCCTGCGGTTGGGATCGAAGGGATTGTCGAAGGTGGACATGACGCCTCCTGCCTATTGCTGAGGCATCTGCAGCAAGGAGCGTGCCATCGCCCAAAACGGGCGATTGTCCAGTCAGCTCCGTGGGTTCCGCATTTGACAGACCACCACGAGAATTCGTAATGTACGAGAATTCGTAGTCAAATTACGAGTTTTCGGAGTACGAGGCTATGGAGTTCGCATCAGATGGGTTTGCCCCGGCCGGGCGCGAGGCCGACCTGCGCACCCTCGCCTTCGACTATCTGGTCGAGCCCACCCTGCTGCTCGATCCCCAGGCCGACCGGATCGTCGATGCCAATCCCGCCGCCTGCACCCTGCTCGGATACGACCGCGCGCTGCTGCGGGAAACCAAGATCAGCGCGTTGCATGCCGAACAGATGCCGGCGCTGATCGTCTTCACCGAGGCCGTGCTCGAAAAGGGCTCCTGGTGGACCGATGCGCTGACCCCGCGCCACGCCACCGGACAGCAATTACGGCTGGAATATTCCGGATCGCGGCTGCCGCACGAGGGTCGCATGCTGATGCTGCTCGGCATGAGCGACCTCGAGCAGCGGCGGCGCCGCTATGTCGATGCCACCGCCGAGGACCATATGCGGAGCGGGCTTGAAGCCTGGCAGCGCGTCGAGCGCGTCTTCCAGGACATCGAGCGCGAGAACCAGCTGATCCTGCGCGCGGCAGGCGAAGGCATCTATGGCGTCAACGCCGAGGGCAAGACCACCTTCGTCAATCCCGCCGCGGAGCGCATGCTCGGCTGGGCCGCCGAGGAACTGGTCGGCAAGGAGATCCACGGCATCGTCCATCACAGCTATCCCGACGGCACGCATTATCCGGACCATGATTGTCCGATCTACGGGGCATTCCGCGACGGCGCGGTTCACACCGTCGACGGCGAGGTGTTCTGGCGCAAGGACGGAACGCCGGTGTGGGTGGAGTACACCTCGACGCCGATCCGCGACCGCGGCGTGGTGGTCGGCGCCGTGATCGTTTTCCGCGACGTCAGCCAGCGCCGCGAGGCCGACGAGAAACTGCACGCGGCGCTTGCCGAGGTCGACCGGCTGCGCGAACGGCTCGAGCTCGAGAACGCATATTTGCAGGAAGAAATCCGCATCGAGACTAATCCGCGCGGCATCATCGGCCAGAGCGAGGCGATCCAGAAGACGCTGCGCCAGGTCAAGCTGGTCGCGCCGGCTACCGCGGCCGTGATGATCAGCGGCGAGTCCGGCACCGGCAAGGAGCTGATCGCGCGCGCCATCCACGAGGCGAGCCAGCGCCGCGACCGGCCGCTGATCCGGGTCAATTGCGCGGCCATCCCGCGCGAATTGTTCGAAAGCGAGTTCTTCGGACATGTCAGGGGCGCCTTCACCGGCGCACTGCGCGACCGCATCGGCCGCTTCGAGCTCGCCGATGGCGGCACGCTGTTCCTCGACGAAGTCGGCGAGATCCCGCTGGAGCTGCAGGGTAAGCTGCTGCGCGTGCTGCAGGAGGGCAATTTCGAGCGCGTCGGCGAAGAGCGCACGCGCACGGTCGACGTGCGCCTGATCGCCGCCACCAACCGCGATCTCAAGCAGGAGGTACAGCGCGGACGGTTCCGCGAGGACCTGTACTTCCGCCTCAACGTGTTTCCCATCGAGTCCGTGCCGCTGCGCGAGCGCCGCGAGGACATTCCGCTGCTGGCGCAGCACTTCCTGATGAGCGAAAGAGCCGAACCGAAGTCCGGCCTCCGGCTTTCGGAAGGCGATGTCCGCCGGTTGTCGCGTTACGACTGGCCGGGCAACGTCCGCGAGTTGCAGAACGTGATCGAGCGCGCCGCGATCCTCGCGCAGAACGGCAGGCTGCGGATCGATCTGCCGGATACGCCGGGACCGAAACCGGTCCCGGGCGGCGAGCGTCAGAGCAGCGACGAAAGGCCGGCGGTGATGACATCGGCCGAGCTGCGCGATCTCGAGCGCAGCAACATCCTGGCGGCGCTGACGGCGTGCAACGGCAAGGTGTTCGGCGCGAATGGCGCCGCTGCCATGCTCGACGTCAAGCCGACCACGCTGGCGTCGCGGATGAAGGCGCTGGGGCTGGCGCCCGCCCGCGTGCGGCAGGCGGGCCTGCAATAATCGCCGCCGTCAGGCCGACTTCCTGATCTTGAAGCTCGCGAGATATTCCTCGGGCTTTGCCGGATCGAACGTCTTGCCCATCACCGAGTACGACTTGTACGAACCCGGCGGCGGCGCCAGCCCCATCTCGGCCATCACCTTCCTGGTGTCGCTGGCGAGATACACCTGCTCGGCCACCATCTTGTAGTCGACGTCGCCCTTGATCTGGCCCCAACGCTTCATCTGCGTCAGCATCCAAACCGCAAAGGACTGCCAGGGGAACGGATCGAAGTCGACGCGCCTGGGATCGGTCTTTACGCCGCCGAGCCCGTCCGCATAAGTGCCGGTCAACACCTGCTCCAGCACGGTGACGGGCGCGTTGATGTAGTTCGCCGGCGCAATGGCTTCGGCGATCTGCTTGCGGTTCTCCGCCTTCGCCGCATAGCCAGTGGCGTCCACGATGGCGCGGGTCAGCGCCGCAAAGCTGTTCGGCGACGTCGTGATGAACTCCTTGCTGGCGGCAAAGCTGCAGCAGGGATGGCCGTCCCATATTTCCTTCGAGAGGATGTGCAGGAATCCGGCGCCGTCGTAGATCGCGCGCTGGCAGATGTTGTCGGGCGCGAGGAAGCCGTCGATGTTGTCGGCGCGCAGGTTTGCCACCATTTCAGGCGGCGGCACCGAGCGCAGCTGCACGTCGGTGTCGGGATCGATCCCGTGCTCGGCCAGATAATAGCGCAACAGGTAATTGTGCATGGAATAGTCGAAGGGAATGGCGAACTTCATGCCCTTCCAATCCTTCGGGTTGCGCCGGTCCTTGTGCTTCATGGCGAGCGTGATGCCCTGCCCGTTGACGTTCTCGATCGCGGGCACCGTGAACGGGATCGGCTGCGCGCCGAGCCCGAGCGAGATCGCGATCGGCATCGGCGCCAGCATGTGGGAGGCGTCGTATTCCTTGTTGATGGTCTTGTCGCGAATCACGGCCCAGCCGGCGGTCTTCACCACCTCGACGTTCAGGCCCTGCTTGGCATAGAATCCCAGCGGAGACGCCATGATGATCGGCGTGGCGCAGGTGATCGGGATGAAGCCGACCTTGAGATCCTTTTTCTCGGGCGGCCCGCCGGCGGCGAAAACTTCCGTTGCGGTCTTGATCGGGAAGAACTGCGAGACCGCGGCAAGCGCGGTCGCCGCGCCGACCGATTTCAGGAAGGCGCGGCGCGCGATGTCCTGCGGGAACACGGCGCGCATCACGGCTGACGCGACGACGCCCTCGTAGCGCTTCTCTTCGCTTGCCGGCGGCGCCACCGGTTCGCAGCGCAGCGTGCGCTCCGCGTATTGATGCTCGGCGGCCGAACGATGCTGACCGCAAACACAACCAAGCTCGCGCTCGGAATCGAAGGGATCGTCGAAGATGGACATGCTGCGCCCCTATCTCTCACCGGAGCATGCGCGAGGCTCGATCCCGCAGCTATCCGGAAATTTTTCGCCAAGGTCCGGCCGCTTTGTGCGGCCGGACACCGATTGGTCATGCAGTTTCTATGCCGCCTTGCCGGTCACGCGGGACGTCGTCGGCAATCCCTCGTCGATCGGCAGCGCAGGATCGCGCGACCATTCGTTCCAGGAGCCGAAATACATCCGCACGTCCTTCACGCCGGCGTTCTTCAACGCCAGGAAGGTGTTCGAGGCGCGCGCGCCCTTGAAGCAATAGAGATAGACCGGCGTGTTCTGGGAGATGCCTACGGTGGCGCATTCCGCGAGGATCTCGTCCTTCGACTTGAAGCGCGGCCCCTCGCCGGTCGGCTTCATCATCCGGTACCACTCCAGCCACACCGCGCCGGGGATGCGGCCCTTGCGCGGGCAGAAATCCTTGCCGTAGGGCGAGGAACTGTCGCCGATCCATTCATCGACGTCGCGCACGTCGAGGATGGCGATGCCGGGCTTGCCGACCGCCGCCAGCATGGTTTTCGCATCGATCAGGATGTCGCCGGCTTCCGGCACGATCGAGAACGAGGCTTTCGCCGGGCTCGGCACGTCCTTTGTGGTCGGCAAGCCGGCCATAACCCAAGCGTCGTAGCCGCCATGCAGCACCTTGATCTTGGGATAGCCGAGCATCGTGAGCAGGTAATAGCCGCGGCAGGACTGGCCGAAGCCGGAATTCATCGACTGCTCGTAGATGATTGCGGTTTCCTTGCCGGAAAGACCCGCGGCGCCGAAGGCGTCGGCGAACTTCGTCTTCAGCTCCTGCATGCCCTCTGGCGTCGAGGTCGCCAGATAGGTGAAGATCTCGTGCACGTTCACCGCCCCCGGCAGATGGCCGGCCGCGTAGGCGTCGGGGTTACGCGTGTCGATGATCACGCACGGCTCCTTCTTGATGAACTCGGCGAGTTCGCCGGCAGTAATCAGAACGTCCGTCATGGCAGGCCTCTCCTGTTGTGGTGGTTGCAGTCGGGTCGAACCGAAGCGCGCCATCAGAACTCCGCCAGCATCTTGCGAAGCTGCTTGGTGGCGGGCGTGACGATGGCGACGAAATAGGCTTCGCGAAGCCGGCGCTGGGCACGGTGGCTCTTCAGGTAGCCGCGCGCGCCGCAATGGAGCATCGCCGCATGGGCGGCCGCGACCGCAGCGTCTCCCATCCGCAGGCGCAGCGCGACGACGCGGCGCCAGTAACTTTCGTCCGGATTATAGGGATCGGCGGCGAGCGCCATCCCTTCCTTCTCGAACTCGGCGTAGAGCTCGCGGAACTGCGCCGGCTGCTGCGGCAAATAGCGGTTGACGTGGCCGAGCGGCGGGCCGACCTCCTCCATGATGTCGATGCAGTCCTTCATCAGGCCGAGCGCCATGCCGGCCTGCAGCAGGATGAAGCCGGCGCGGATCTTCTTGACGAAAGGTCCGGCCTGCCCGGCCAGGATCAGTTCATCCGGCACGAAGGCGTCGCGGAACTGCACGCCATAGGTGCCGGTGCCGTCCATGGCGAGGAACGGCTTGCACGGCTGCAGCGTTGTTGCAGGGTCCGAGCAATCGGCGAGAAACATCACGATGCCGCCGGGTTCGTCTTCGCGCTCGAAGATGGTGCCGAACAAGTGGTCGGGGCCGAGATTGGACACCCACGGCAACGCGCCCCTGACGACGTAGCCGCCCTCGACCCTGCGACCTTTCAGCTTGAACTTCTCGATGCCGAACAAGGTCTTCATCGGGTTGGACAGCCCGGTGCCGCCGAGGATTTGCCCGGTTGCGAATTTGCCCGCGAACTTGCCGACGAGCGCAGCGTTGTCGGAGTTCGCGGCGTACCAGACCAGCGTGGTCTGGCACCACGCCATGAAGGCGGTGGCGCCGCAGACTTCGCCAATGGCGGCGATCGACTGAATGGCGCAGCGCAGATCGGCCGCGCCATTCGATGGAACGTGGCTGCCCCATGCGCCGACATCGCCAAGGCGGCGCAGCAGTTCACTGGGGTAGAGGGTCCCCTCGTCGATGGCCAGGGCCATCGGCGCGAGGTTCTTGCGTGCGATCGTCGTGACCTGGTCGGCAATCGAAGCCTGCAGGTCGTTCGCATCGTCACGCCGGGATACAGCCACTGAACCCATGATATCCTCCATCCGGCCGGTGGCTGCGGTTACACGCCGACGTCGAGATTGACGGGCCGGGTGAAGGTGTTGGCCACCGGCGACCACTTCTTCACGTGCGCGACCAGCGCGCCGATCTCCTCCTGCGAGACGCCCTCGCATTCCATGTCGACCTTGACGCGCACGTCGGTGAAGCCGACCGGCTTCTCGCTGACATCGCCGGTGCCCCACACCGCCGTGATGTTGAGGTCGCCCTCGAGCTCGAGCTCGAGCTTGTTGACGATCCAGCCGCGGTGCACGGCGTTGGCGTGCAGGCCGACCGCGAGGCACGAGCCGAGCGCGGCGAGCGAGGCTTCCGACGGATTGGGCGCGGTATCGTCGCCGAGCAGGCCCGGCGGCTCGTCGACAATGTAGGGCGCGAGATTGCGGATGTAGTTGGCGTGGCGGAATTTGCCCTCCGCCACGGTTTTGCACTTCAAGGTCTTGATCACCTTGGGATTGGCCTTGCCGTTGGCGATGAGCTGCTGCAGCCCGCCCTTGTCGATGGGGGCCAGGCAGCCTGTCAGCACTGTTTTTTGAGCGACCGCGGTCATCAGTTTCTCTCCCGGGAGTTAGGATACCGAACGGTCTGTTTCCTGCATAAGCCGTGCCAGAAACGCAGGAAGCCAAAACCCGACGCATTGCAGACCTTTAGCTCGCGCTGCCCGCGGATTGACCAGCGCAGGCTTGCTCACCCGCGATGCAGATGCTTTCGTCTCAGCGACTATTTTGAGCAAAACAAAGATGCGGCTTGATGATTTGACCTCGCTCCGATTTACTGAAGCGCATGGGCAAATCGCTTTCGAAGAAGAAAGGTGTCGCGGCATTCGTTGCCGCCGATGACGAGTCCGCGCGCGGACGTCTGCTCAGCGCGGCAACGCGGCTGTTCTGCAAGGACGGCATCAACGCCACCGGCATCGACGCCATCATCGACGAAGCCGGCACGGCGAAGACAACGCTCTACAAACTGTTCGGCTCGAAGACCAACCTCGTGCATGCCGTGCTGGAGAGCGAAGGCAAGCAGTGGCGCGAATGGTTCATCGGCGCCATCGAAGCCGGCGGCGGCGACGCGCAGACGAAGCTCATGCGCATCTTCCCCGTCCTGAAAACGTGGTTCGGCGAGGAACGCTTCTACGGCTGCCCCTTCATCAATGCGGTCGCCGAGCACGACAAGAACCAGAAGCAGTTCCGCAACATCGCAATGAAGCACAAGAAAGTCGTGCTCGCGCATTTGGAGAAGCTTGCGGGCGAGATGGGCGCGGCCGAGCCTGCGCTGTTCGCGCATCAACTGGCGCTTTTGATCGACGGCGCGATCGTCGCCGCCATGGTGTCGCGCGATCCCGCCGTGGCCGACATGGCGGGGCTTGCAGCAAGCTCGCTGTTCGGGCCGGCAAAAACAAAACGGCCGAAACGCGCGGGTGTTTCCGCCGAACTGGCTGCGGTCTGACCGAAGATTCGTAGGGTGGGCAAAAGCGGGAAGCGTGCCCACCTTCGACGCTCGACACGGAAGGTGGGCACGGCGCAAACGCACCTTTGCCCACCCTACCGCTTGGTCGAGGTTGTTAGGCTTTCCTGCAATTTGTCGAGCTGAGCGCCGAGGTCCGCCTCGACGTCGGCGGTCGCAATGCTGACCACCCTGTAGTCCCGGCTCTCCAGCCAGGCCGTTCGCGCCGCGCGGTCGGCGACGATTGCCTCCGACTCGTCCGGATTGACCAGTTCGATCGCGAGGCGATGCACGAAGGAGACGAAATCGGGGATCTGGCGGCCGACCGGCGTCTGCCGCTTGAACTGGCCGGCGAAGCGGCGGTCGCGGGTCAGCGCCTGCCACAGGATGCGCTCGGCAT
>NZ_JBQTHN010000113.1:0-2861 GCF_052389815.1 Bradyrhizobium sp.
TGCCTCCATCGCGGCCTCACTCTCGCTGAGGCGATCGACACACTGAGATCCGACGGATTGTTCCATCCCCATTGAACGCCGCAACCCCGCAAGCTCAGGTTCCCCGCGGCCTTCGCCGGATGGATACGCACCGGCAGCGACAGCAGCAACAGAAACGCAGTCACCAGGATCGACCACACGAACAGCGGCATCTTGTGCATGGTCATGCCAGGTGCGCGCATGTTGAAGATGGTGGTGATGAAGTTGATGGCGCCAAGAATCGAGGAGGCGCCGGCGAGATGCAGCGACAGGATCGCAAAATCCATCGCGGGGCCAGGGTGACCAGAAGTCGACAGCGGCGCATAGACCGTCCAGCCCGCACCCACACCATTGGCGCCGGGCTCTCCCTCGAAAGAGCGATATCACGAGCAACGTGGTTGAAGCCGGCAACAACCAGAACGAGATGTTGTTCATGCGCGGAAACGCCATATCCGGCGCACCGATCATGATCGGGACGAACCAGTTGCCGAATCCTCCGATCAATGCCGGCATGATCATGAAGAACACCATGATCAGGCCGTGCGCAGTGACGAACACGTTGAACTCGTGCCCAGTGGCAAAGATCTGCAATCCCGGCTGCTGCAGCTCAAGTCGCATGCCGACGGACAGAAACCCGCCGATGAGGCCGGCGACCATTGAGAAACACAAGTACATCGTGCCGATGTCCTTGTGATTGGTCGAATAAAGATAGCGACGCCAACCGGTGGGATGGTCGGCGGGCGATCCGGGAATCGATTGGGCGTCCATCGTGGGGAATTCCTCCGGCGAGATCGTTTTGCGATTGGCGGCCGTGGGTGGTGGCCGCAGGACGCAGTCTGCGACTTTGGCCGCATCGGTCTCTTTGATCTGAATCAATTTGTGCGATGCAAAGATGTTCATAGCGCCGATTCGAGGGGCGAGTCGGCTACCGGGCCCCTTCGGGCGGGCCAGGTGTGCCTGCAAGCTTCGCAATGCGACCTAGGCCAAACCCACCCCGTCCTCCGAACCCTCTGCCTGGCCGACGAGTGATCGTTCGCCAATGTCGCAAACAAAGATCGGCTGCTGCGAAGAATTGACATCCATGCCCTTGCGCATGGGTGGCGGACAGCGCAGCCTATCCAGGGCCGAACGGTAACCGAACGAATGAACAAGGGAGTGAACCCGTGGGAGATTCGTTGGACATGAGAGAGCGCGCTGATGTTCCCGTTGGAGAGCGTACCTCGAGCGAACTGGTCGGGCCGGTCAAGAAGCTGCGCTGGAGGTAGAGGCCGAGCGAATTCAAATTGTGATCCTTCGCATTGATTCAACCGCCACTCTGTTGGCCGGCCCATGGGAACGATGAAAACTCCCCAAAATCAATAGGTTTGCCAGTTTGGCGGCTTCCAAATCCGCCATTGAACCACAATGGAGATTTTCGCAATTGGCAAACTCGAGACATAAGACGTGTGTGAGGTGTCGATAGCTAATTAAGTTGGCCGGTTTTGGTAGCACATCAAATGTCCGCTTCGTCTGCGTTTGTTCTCCTGTGGGCGGGGTGGGCAAGTCGCAGACTTGTCCATGCCGTCCACAGGCTCGCCGCCGAGCGGATTTAAGCGGCAATCGGGATGTCCACGGCGGCGCCTCTTCGATCGTAGCGACCGAGGCAACGCGGGCCGTGGAAGATGGCATGGGTGCCGTCGTGGTATTGACGGACCTTGACCCGCGCCTTGACGAAGTGCGCACGCAAGGGACTTGCCGGGATCTGCAGTTTCAACCGGTTGAACGACACGCAGTTGTCGTTGCCGACCTGACGCTCCTCCTGCACGCAAAGAATCTCGCCGAGGTCGATGCCCGAAATCGCGACGAACGCGCTGCCGTCCTGCTCGGGCTTGATGGCAAAGCGGGCGTTGTGGGCCGGGAGATAGACATCGCGAAGGAACAAATTGGCCGCATCCACCGTGGCGATTCCGGCCAACGCCAGCTCCTTGGTCAGCCGGTCTTGCAGCGTATGAAAGACGCGCTCGGAACGGCCCCGGGCTTGCGGCGAATAGGCCGCGATATGTTCGACGCCCAGATGCGCCAGCGCCCGGCCGACCTGGGTCGGCGCCGCGCGGTCGACCGCACCGCCAGCCGCCGCCGTATGAAAATAATGCGAGCCCCGATCGGTGTAGAGGCTCAACGGCAGGCCGTGCCGGCCAAACACTTCTTCAAGCGCGCGGAAGGTCGAGGCGGTACCTTCTTCCTCCACCAGGAACGCCGAATAGATCGCGCTCGTCGCGTCATCCAGGGTCACGATCAGATCGAGCATCGGTTGCCCCGCAAGCCATTGATGCCGCGATCCGTCCTGATGCAGCATCATGCCCGGCAGCGGCCGGCGCGGACGCTTGCGCCGATGCGCGCCGCGGCGGCGGGCCTTCTCCAAAAGCCCCTTCGACTGCAGGAAGGTCTTGGTCCAGGTGTAGCCCCAGTTGAAGCGATGATCCCTCACCAGGTGTTCGTGAAAATGCTTCGCCGTGAAGCCGGCGTAGCGCGTGCGGTAAAGCGCTTCCACCTCGTCCGCCCGGTCAACCGGAACCCGCTTCCCGGAAGCCTTGCCCAGCCGCCGGTCCAGCAATCCTGCTTCGCCATCCTCTTCGTAGCGCTGACACCAGCGCCGGAATGTCCGCTCCCCAACTCCCAAAAGCTCCGCAGCCTCCAACTGGTTGAACTCCAACGCCTCGTACCGGCTCAAAATGTCCAGAAACTTGATCATTCGCACACCTTGTCGAGCTTCTGTCCGGCGCATCCCAACCCCAACCAAAAGGGCCAAAATACCGGACAGATCGTGTGCTACCTAAACCGGACATATCGTGTGCTACCGACAT
>NZ_JBQTHN010000114.1:0-25324 GCF_052389815.1 Bradyrhizobium sp.
GTCGGGATGTCCTGGCTGTACCTGTCAAATCCGTGTGCGTTTTCTTACTACCGTTGCACACGGTGCTGCGGGCGCAGCCGGCGCCCGGCCTTCTCCGCGCCCTCTATCCAGGAGGGAGCAACGAAGAAGCATAACCCGGGCGAAAGCGCGCCGCGGGAACGTTTATCCGCGTCTGGATCCCGGGCCGCACGCCCGGCCTCCCCCCACGAACGTCAAAAATGAAAACGGCGGGGAAGCGACCCCGCCGTTCGAAACGCGAAATGGCGATGGATGACCTCACATCATCCCGATGTCGAGCACGTTCGGCAGCTGCGCCAGCGGCACCGCGGCAGCGCCGATCACGCTCGCGACCATCGCCATCAGGGTGCGGTTGCTGCGCCGCTTGCCGCGCATCTGGCTCGCGACCCACTGCAGCGCCTCGGCGTTGGCCTTGATGGCCTGCGCCGGCGCCCAGCTCTCGATCGCAGTGTCCGGCGCCAGCGCCACGGTGCGCGGCGGCACCTTCACCCCCGCTTCGGCGGCGGCGTGATGGGCGACCGCCTTGGTCAGGAGATCGTCGAACCGGCCGCCGTCGCTGCGCTCGGCGGCGGCGTCGTGAATTTCGAACAGCGCCTCAACTTCGGCGCGGCAGACCGGCTGATGCTCGACGGCGGCAGCGGTGAGGATGCGCGCGCACCAGGCGGCGTCATCGGCGTCGAGCGAGCGGGAGAAGTGGATGCGGCCCTTGGTGGTCGGGCCTTCGCCGGTGATCACGCCGTCGCGGACGATGGTCAGGGCGTGGGCGGAGGTAGCGCGGCAGGACGGTTGAAGTGCGCCATTCTCGGCGGTCTCGGTACTCGGGGCAGACATCACGTGACTTCCAAATTCCTTGTTCCTGGCCAGCATTTCCATGCCGGACGTGAACGGGCGGTTAACGAATCGAAACCGGCGTTTCGACAATTCTAGATGGTTGCCGATTTGTCGCTGTTTACCGCGCCGTGGTTCGGGCCGGGCGTGATGAGGGCCATACAAGGCAAAAACGGGGCAGCGCCGCTGCCGCACCCGACGATTTTTCGTGACAGCAGCGCATCCAACAAGAAGGTGCTAGAACCTTGCGGCGACGGAGAAGGATTTCATCTTCTACATGAAGGCGTTCACTTAAGTCCCGGTCGCGCCTATACTCCGCCGGGACAGAATTTCCCAGCAACTAGAATGACATGAGGTTGTATCATGGCACTCCCCATTGGCGCTACCGCACCCGACTTTGAAGCCGAGACCACCGAAGGAAATATCAAGTTCCACGACTGGATCGGCAACAGCTGGGTGATGCTCTTCTCGCATCCGAAGGACTTCACGCCGGTTTGTACGACCGAACTTGGCTTGCTCGCCAAGCTGAAGCCCGAATTCGACAAGCGCGGCGTGAAGCTGATCGGTCTTTCCGTGGATCCGGTCGACCGCCACGCCAAATGGTCTGAGGACATCAAGGAAACGCAAGGCGCGGCTCCGAACTATCCGATGATCGGCGACACCGATTACAACGTCTCGAAGCTCTACGAGATGCTGCCAGCCTCGACCTCGGGCGATCCCCTCACCCGCACGCCGGCCGATAACCAGACCGTGCGCAACGCAATCGTGATCGGCCCCGACAAGAAGATCAAGCTGACGATCGTCTATCCGATGACCACCGGCCGCAACTTCCAGGAAATTCTGCGCGCGATCGACTCGCTGCAGCTGACCGCAAAGCACCGCGTCGCGACCCCAGCCGACTGGAAACAGGGCGAGGACGTCATTATCGCGGGCTCGGTGTCGGACGACGAGGCCAAGACGATCTATCCGCAGGGCTGGAAGGCGCCGAAGCCGTACATCCGGATCGTGCCGCAGCCGAAATAAAGGCCTCAGCCGTCATTGCGAGCGAAGCGAAGCAATCCAGCTTTGCCCAGCGAAAGAAGCTGGATTGCTTCGTCGCGGAGTTTATCATCGGGCCGCGCTTTGCGCGGACCCGTTGGCTCCTCGCAATGACGACTAGGCTCTCGGCACCAGCCAGTTCGCAATCAACAACCCGGCGGTCGAGGAGACCGCCGTCACCACTGCGCCCCAGCCTACATCGACGACGGCAACCGCCCAGCTCCAGTTCCTGAGCAGCGCCAGCGCGGTGAGATCGAAGGTCGCATAACAGAAGAAACCGAACAGCGTGCCGAACAGCACCGTGTGCTGCCAGGTCGCCGATGGCGACGCCGAGACGAAGACCAGAACGCCGACCACGTAAATCAAATAGAACAGCGCCGCCGGCAGCAGCTTAAGCTCGCCCAGCATGTTGCCGACCTGCGAGGTGAAAAAATCCTTGGCGACGAAGCCGAGGAACAGGAAATCGAGCGGTATGAGGACGAACTGCGTCGCCAGGTAAAGCACTACGTATCGGTTCACGGCAGCCTCCGCGCCCCCGCAAGGGCGCGCCCTCGGGTCTATCCGGAATTACGCTGCAGGTCGCCGCAGGTTTCAGCCGACGGACGGCGGCCCGCGGGCGTTACGCCGCCCGCACGCCGCTGAGGAACTTGTCCACCTCGGCCTTCAGGTGCAGGCTTTCCCCGGACAGCGCCTGCGCCGCCTCGAACATGCGCCCGGAGGTCTCGCCGGTCTCGCCGGCGCCGCGCGCGACGTTGCCGACATTGACCGCGACCGACGCGGTGCCGCTGGCGGCGGCGCGGACGCTGTGGGCGATGTTGGCGGTCGCCGCGCTCTGCTGCTCCACCGCCGCCGATATCGAGTTGGCGATCTCGCTGATGCGCTCGATGGTCTGGCCGATCGCCTTGATGGCGGCAACGGACTCCTCGGTCGCGACCTGCATGTTGCCGATCTGGCTGGAGATCTCCTCGGTCGCCTTCGCGGTCTGGCCCGCGAGGCTCTTGACCTCCTGGGCCACCACCGCAAAGCCGCGGCCGGCATCGCCCGCGCGCGCCGCCTCGATGGTGGCGTTGAGCGCGAGAAGGTTGGTCTGTTCGGCGATCGAGGTGATCAGCTTCACCACGTCGCCGATGCGGGTGCCCGCCTGCGACAGCTCGGTGATGCGCTGGTCGGTGGCCTCGGCCTGGCGGACGGCTTCGGCGGCAATCCCGTTGGATTCCTGGACGCGGCGGGTGATCTCCGCGATCGAGCTCGACAACTCGTCGGAGGCGGCAGCCGCGGTGCGGACATGCTCGGAAGCGGTTTCCGAGGCGCTGGCGGACTCGCCGGAGAGCTCGGCGGTGGTGCGCGCGGTCTCCGTGAGCCGGCGCGCGATGCGCTCGAACTCGCCGGAGGAGTTCATGACCTTGTCGATGATGCCGCCGACGCCGGTCTGGAAGTCGTCGACGAAATGGCGCAGCTCCGCCTTGCGCTGCTCGGCGGCGGCGGAGGCAGCGGCGGCCTGCTGCTCGCGCAGGCGCTGGCGCTCCTGGGCGTTGCTCTTGAACACGGCGACGGTGCGGGCGATCTCGCCGATCTCGTCGTGGCGCTCCTCGCAGTCCAGCGCAAGCTCGCTCTTGCCTTCCGCGATCGCGGTCAGCGAAGCCGTCACCGAGATCAGCGGCTTGGTGATGCGGCGGACGATCAGCATGGTCAGGAGCATCACGAGGATTGCCGCGACGCCGGCCGCGATCCCCATGGTCTTCATGGCCTGCCCCAGCATGTTCTCGAACTCAACCATGGGGATTCCGATGAAGAGGATTCCCACCACCTTCCCGGCCGGGCTCAGCACCGGATGATAGGCGGTCATGTAGTTCTTGCTGAACAGCACCGCGGGACCCTTGTAGGCCTCGCCCTTGCGCAACGGCGTCTGGCCGGGGTGATCCGGCGCAAGTTGGGTGCCGACGGCGCGGTCGCCGTTTTCCTTCTTCAGATTGGTGGAGCGGCGGATGAACTGGTTGCTGGCATCGTCATAGACGAACAGCGTGGCAACGCCCCCGGTGTAGGACACGGCGCGATCGACGATCGAGTGGTCCTTGAATTCCGGCATCTTGGCCATCTCGGCCTTGGCGACCCCGCCGCTGCTGACGCCGATCTTGGCCTCGGGGAATATCTCGGCGAAGGTCAGCGCCAGGGTGCGCAGATTGACCTCGATGTCGCGATAGGCACGCTGGTTGAACTCCGACGACAGCGACCAGTACGCGGCGCCGATCACAAGGCCGGTATTCAGGGCGATCAGAAGTACGGCGCAGATAACGGCCTTGGTACCGAGTTTGAGCTTGAGCGACGGCATGAATTTCCCCAGACGCATGACAGCCATGCAGAAGCGACTGAAATCGTGTCACATTTGACGGTTTTTCTTTACCATTGCCTTAACGAACACAACCCACAGGAAATGCTGGAGAATTCATTGCACGCGTTGCGCGCCTTCAGTGGCGATTCTTCGATGTCGCGAGCAGGCATTGCGCACCCGGCAGCAGGGCCGTGAGTGGGAGGCGACACAAGCAAAGCGGGTATACGGGTGCACGCGCAATCAAACGAAGCGCCGCTGCAATTCGAGGATCAGACGCGACGATTGACCAGGAGAACCGCCGCGGCGCAGGCGAGCATGCCGGCGATGGCAATGGCATCGAGGCGCTCGTCGAACAGCACGAATGCCATCAGCGAGGTCACCGCCGGGACCAGATAGAACAGGCTTGCTACCGAAGTTGCGGCCTGGTGGCGGATCAGCCAGTACAACAAGCCGATCGATCCGATCGACAGCGCCACCGCGAGCCAGCTCAGCGCGAGAATGAACTCGGTGGTCCAGTGCACCGTGCGGTCCTCGAACAGGAAGGCGCCGACCGTGAAGAACACGGCCACCGCGACATACTGCACCAGGTTGCCGCTGCGCCAGTCGATGCGGCCGCAGTAGCGGCGCTGGTAGAGCGTGCCGAGAGTGATGCTGACCAGCGACACGGCGGATGCGATCCAGCCCCATCCGGCCTGCCCGCTCATCGGCCGGTCGTGCAGGATCAGCGCGACACCGGCAAGCCCGATCGCGAGCCCGCCCCATTGCAGCGGCGTGACGCGCTCGCCGAGCCAGCGGTTGGCGATCGTCGAGGTCAGGATCGGCTGCAGGCCGGGGATGAGCGCGGACAGTCCGGCCGGAATCGACAGCGAGATCGCGATCGCGGTGCCGCCGAGATAGAAGCCGTGGACCAGAATACCGGCGACGATGCTGTGACCGACCTCGCGTCCCTTCGGCCAGGTCGGGCGGCCGATCGCGCAGATGATCGCCATCAGCACCACCACGATCGCCATGCGGATGGCGAGATAAGTCAGCGGGTCGGCATTGTCGACGACGTATTTGGTGCCGACGAAGCCGGTGCTCCACAGCACGACGAATATCGCCGGCGCCGCGCGGGCGGCGAATTTGTCGAAACCATCGGTCATTTGCCGCGCACTACTGCCCAATCCTGTGCTATGCGCAACACCCCCCGCCGAGGGGCCGCCCGCCCGCCATCACATAACAACGCTACCCGAGAGGAATCGTCATGGACGTACGCGCCGCCGTCGCCACCGCTGCAGGCAAGCCGCTGGAGATCACCACGGTCCAGCTCGAGGGCCCGCGCGAGGGCGAAGTCATGGTCGAGATCAAGGCGACCGGCGTCTGCCACACCGACGAGTTCACGCTCTCCGGCGCCGATCCCGAAGGCCTGTTTCCGGCGATCCTCGGCCACGAAGGCGCGGGCGTCGTCGTCGATGTCGGCAAGGGCGTGACATCGGTGAAGAAGGGCGATCACGTCATTCCGCTGTACACGCCGGAATGCCGGCAGTGCCCGTCATGCCTGTCGCGCAAGACCAACCTCTGCACGGCGATCCGCGCCACGCAGGGCCAGGGCATGATGCCCGACGGCACCTCGCGCTTCTCGATCGGGGGCAAGCCGATTCATCACTACATGGGCACCTCGACCTTCGCGAACTTCACCGTGCTGCCGGAAATCGCGGTAGCGAAAATCCGCGAGGACGCACCGTTCGACAAGGTCTGCTACATCGGCTGCGGCGTCACCACCGGCATCGGCGCCGTCATCAACACGGCGAAGGTCGAGCAAGGCGCGAAAGCGATCGTGTTCGGGCTCGGCGGCATCGGCCTCAACGTGATCCAGGGCCTGCGGCTTGCCGGCGCCGACATGATCATCGGCGTCGACATCAATCCCGGCCGCAAGGCATGGGGCGAGCGCTTCGGCATGACCCACTTCGTCAACGCCAAGGAGGCCGGCAAGGACCTCGTCCCTCACCTCGTCGACATGACGAAATCGGGCGCCGATCAGATCGGCGGCGCCGACTACCCCTTCGATTGCACCGGCAACGTCACCGTGATGCGGCAGGCGTTGGAAGCCTGCCACCGCGGCTGGGGCCAGTCGATCATCATCGGCGTTGCGCCCGCGGGCGCCGAGATTTCAACGCGTCCGTTCCAGCTCGTCACCGGCCGCGTTTGGAAAGGCACCGCCTTCGGCGGCGCACGCGGCCGCACCGACGTGCCGAAGATCGTCGACTGGTACATGCAGGGCAAGATCCAGATCGACCCGATGATCACGCATGTGATGCCGCTCGCTGACATCAACGACGCGTTCGAGCTGATGAAGCGCGGCGAGTCGATCCGGGGCGTGGTGACGTTCTAGTGGGGGGAGGTCTCGTGCCCCGCACGCGGCGCAGCGCGAAGCGGTGCGCTGCTGAGCCGGGGCCCATGGATGGCGAATGGATGGATGTGGGTCCCGGCTCTGCGGAGCAGCGTTTCACACTACGCCGCATCCGGGACACGGGAGCAGCGTCTAGCTCACCACTCTTCCGGGCAGGGATCGACGATCTTCCACAGCTCGGTGCCGTTCTTGATCTTCTTCATCTCGTTGGTGAGCCCGCCATTGCGGCGGATCCAGTTCTTCACCGTGTCGGGGTAATAGGACATCAGGTCCGAGGTACCTTCGGCGCTGGTGACCTTGATGCCGAAGGTGAAGGCCTTGTCGTAATAGGCGAGATGGAAGCCGACGCTCGCCTTCGGCGTGACGCAGATCTTGTTCATCGGCACGATGCCGAACACCAGCGTGCAGGCGGAATTGCAGATGCCGTCGATGATGACGCGCTCGCCCCGCTCGCGGATGCGCTTGTACTTGACCTTGTATTCCTCGACATAGCCGCCGTGGTCGCGCCTGATATGAAGGTCGGCGCGCGCCGGGCCGGCGGCAACGGCGAACAGAGCGGTCAGGGCAAGAAGAGTGATGCGCATGGGAAAACGACTTACGGAACAGCCTTCTGGAGCACGAAATTGCCAATCCTGACCCGGACCAAGCCCGAAGACTCTGGCGGGACTGTGTTGGGAATTCGTTAAGTATCCCAAACCGGAGGAAAAATCGCCTCTGTGGCCAATTTTCCGCACATTTGGGCGCAACTTGCGTAGAATGCATCCGGATCGGTCCAAAAGTCCCGGATTCAGACGGGGGTAGCGGAGTATCGTAATGAGGAAATTGAAGCTTTTCGCCGCCGCCGGCCTGCTCGCAGCGACCGCCATCGCCCCGAATCTGGCCGAAGCCCGCCATCACCACCGCTACTGGCGCGCGAGCCCGCTACCCTACCCGATCAGCTATCTGCACAATTATGGCCCCGGCCCCATGCCCGGCACCTTCGCCTACTACGATGGCCCGGCCACCGTGAAATGCCGCCAGAGCGCCGCCGCCTATATCGGCCAGGACCGCCGCCGCTATCCCTGCTTTTGAGGTACGGCTGGCAGGCTGTTCCCGGTTCTGATAAGCGACCGGACAGGCGCTCGTAGCTCAGCTGGATAGAGCATCGGATTTCGATTCCGAGGGTCGGGAGTTCGAATCTCTCCGAGCGCGCCAAACGCCAATTTCGCGCGACCACCCTCGGCCGTTCCGAGCAGCCGATGTCATGAACGCGGCACGATGCGGGTTCCGCTCATGTGCGGCGCCGCACCCAGCCCGCGCCCACGTTCTCGGTGACGGGCCTGGTGTGGCGGAACGCGGACCAGCGCCCCTCGACGGCCGTGCGCAGCTCCGCCGCCGTCGCCGGCAGCGCCTCGTGCTGCAATGCGACCTGCACCAGGTCGCCCTTCGGAATGAAATTCGTGTCCCATCCCGGCCCGCGCAGGAACCATGAATTCACATGAATGTGCCGGTCGTAGAAGGTGCGCGTGACCAGCACGACGGTCACGCCCGGCACAAACACCGATTTGCCGGCGACCCGGCCGCTGATGTCGATGGAATCGACGCCCTGAACCGCGTGCCAGGGAATCAGCACGGTCTTCACGAAATCCATGTGCAGGCGCAGCCCCGCAGGCGACAGGGTCAGCATCGGCTGGGGTGAGTGCCAGCGGACGAAACCGTAGACCGCGGATGCGGCGCCGATCGCGAGTGCAAGCCCCACCATCATCCATTGGAAGGCGCCGAAATCGCTCGGCTGCAGCCAAACGAGGACAGCGCCCGCGGCCAGCGCCACCACGCCGTACTTCAAAAACCACCAGCCTACCTTGCTGCTGGTGTAGGTGAGCGTCTTCTGGACGTCGATCACCTTGCCGAGCACGTCAGTCATCGCGCAGCCCCTTCGGTGCAGCCGCCGACCGGCAGCGACCGCTATAAAAGGCGTGGATTTGCCATTGGTCGACTGGGGATGCGAGGAGGTTCGCGGCTCCATCTGGCGCCCAGCCAGCCCAGCGGGTTCCCGATGAAACGATTTTCCGTACCGGACGAAAAACTCTGGAAACAACTCGGCCATTATGGTGGCGCCAACAACGAACAGGTGGCGTCATGGATATCGTAGCAGCGTTCCTGGCACTGGTGAGCATTGGCGTTTTTGCGGCCCACACTCTGGACGCGCTCCGCACCGGCTAGCGCTCGCAGGCCGCTTGACTTCCCGCTCTCCCCGGTCCTAGCCTCGCCCTCGGGTCGGCTAGGCGACCTACGGGCCGCGTAAAGGGTTCAACCCGCCTTTTCAGCTACCACGCTGACGTCTCCTTCTTTCTGCCCGTGATGCGGTCGCCGGGCGCTTTGGAAAGAAGGTGTCCCATGCCGCAGGCATTGCCCGCGAATCCCGATCTCGACTGGTTGAAGAAGGCCGCGAAGAAGCGGCTTGCCGAGCTGCGCGGTCGCGCGCCCGAAACCAAACTGCATCAGGCGCAGTTCGCCGTCGCCAAAGACTACGGCTTTACGAGCTGGCGCGCGCTCAAGGCGCATATCGATCACATCAGCGGCGTGGCCGACGGGCGCGAGCGCGTCCTTGCGGCCGCGCACGACGGCGACGTCGAGGCGATGCGGCGCGCCCTTGCATCCGGCTTCGATCCCGCGACACAGGATCGCGACGGGCGCACGGTCTACCAGATCGCCAAGGAGCAGGGACACGGCGCGATCGAAATTCTGGTGCGCGATATCCAGGGCGGGCGTCTCTTCCCGGAGGCCGAGCAGGCCAAGGTGCAGGCCATCGCCACCGCAGCCCTATCCGGCGATGTCGCGGCGCTGGCCGAACGGCTCGATGCGACGCCGGAATTGATCGATGCGCTGGCGGGGCGCGGGCTCGAGAAGGCCACTGCCCTGTGTCTGGCCGCGCTGCACAATCGGCACGGCGCAGCCCGCCTGCTGATCGAGCGCGGCGCCGATCTCAACAAGCGTGACTTTCCCGACAACGCCGGCCCTCTGCACTTCGCTGCGGCCCGTGGCGACCTCGAGATGATCGGCCTGCTGGTCGAGGCCGGCGCCGACATTGACGGCGATGGCGACGATCACGCCGTGGGTGTGCTGGGATGGGCAACGTGCTTCGATCAGGTCCGCCACGACGTCGCCGCTTACCTGCTCCACCACGGCGCCAGGCTGAATGTGTGGACCGCAATCGCGCTCGACCGGCCGGATGAGCTGCGGGAGATGATCGCAAGGGACCCTGCCCTGCTCTCCGCGCGCATGAGCCGCAACCAGCATCGGCGCACGCCGCTGCATCATGCAGCCGCCAAGAATCGGCTGCGAATGGTGCAGCTGTTGCTCGAGCTCGGCGCCGACCCAAACGCGCCCGATGCGACGGGGGCGACCGCATTGACCACGGCCTCCCAGGAGCGCGCCGATCCGGCCATCATTGCCGCGTTTGCGGAAGCCGGGGCCAGGCTCGACCTCATCACCGCCATCAATACCGGACGCTTCGACGAGGCGGAGACAATGCTGCGCGAGGACCCTTCGCGCATCGGTCCGGATGGCGCCGACACCATTGCGCTGCACCTCGCGGTCAGCAAGAACAACACCGCCGCCTTGCGCTGGCTGCTCGCGCACGGCGTTGCCGTCAATGCCGAGCGCATGATGTGGGACTGCAACCACACCGCCCTGCACATGACCGTGGAGAACGGCGCGATCGACATGGCACGGCAGCTGCTCGATGCCGGCGCCAATCCGAATATCCGTGACGATAAGTTCGGCTCCACCGCGCTCGGCTGGGCGGAGTTCTTCGGCAAGCCCGATTTCGCTGAACTCATCCGCGCGAGGGGCGGCGTCTAGCGGCGGGTCTCGACCGCTATCGAAAAAAGGCCCCGCCGGCCTGGAGGTCCGACGGGGCCGAGGAGTAACCGCGATGCTCAAATTGCGCGGATGGGCATACTCTATGGCGCGCCGGTAAAAGCCGGCTTCAAGGCGCTAACGGAAACCGGCAAATGTGCAAATAATCTTCCCCGGGTTGTTTGCAGCCCCGTCCGCCGGGACTAGCATTGCGCTTTTCCGGAGACCCGCTTTTTTCAGGAGGCCCATTTGAGAACGATACTTATCCTGGCGATGATTGCGCTGTTCGCTGCGCCGGTCGCCCGGGCACAGATGTTGGTCGACCCGACAAAGGTAGCGCCCGAGTACCGGGAGGCCGCCGAGAAGCGGCGCGTCGAGCAGCTCCGGCAGCGCGAATGCGGACGGAAGGCGGACGCGGACAAGATCCTGCCGCGCGACCGCACTGCCTATCTCAACCACTGCCTGGAGGCCGCGGCGGCCAAGCAGTAGTCTGCACGACACCAGACATGGCGAAGGGCGCCACTCCGGACGGAATGGCGCCCCTCATCTCGCTGCGATCAGTCGCAAATCCGCCTGCGCACCTCGACCCTCTCGCCAAAGCGATTGGTCCGATGCGTGATCACCGTCCGGCAGCCACCGTAATCGTTGTAGTAGCCGTAGGGCCGGTCGGGCCCCACATAAACGCCGCCCGGGCCAACGCCAAACTCGACGGCATTTGCGGTGGCGACCGTTCCGATGGTCAGCGTCGACAACGCGACGAGCGCCAGCATGGTTCGCTTCATAGGCACCTCCTCTCGGAAATGACGCAAGCAGAGGGCCAACCATGGACGCTCCGATCCGTTCCGCGGCCGGTATTCACATCGCGCATCGCAGAAATGCTATGGTTGGGCGAAGGACCGCTGTTTCACATGCGAAACCGTGAACACGCCAACGGAACAGGGAACCGATGATCCGTTCCACCGCCGCGGCGCTCGCCCTGCTCTCAACCGCTCTCGGAATATTGCCGCCTGCCCGCGGCGACCCTCGATGCCTTCTTCGTCGCGCCATCGATGGGCCTGTTTTTCCGCCATCGCATCGCGGCGCCGGCGACGCAGTTCGCCTGCGATCCCGCCAACTGAAAAGGCCGCACGACGTGCGGCCTTTGATCTGACGAACCTGGAAGATCAGCTCACCAGGTGCTGAAGAATCCGTAGCGGGCGATGCGCAGCGGCTGGCCCGGGGCCTTGGCGGTCTTGCGCTTCTTCGCTGCGGGCACGTCAGCCTTCTTCGGCTCCGGGGTAAACTGAGCAAAGGTTTCGCGCACGCGAGCCGTTGGCGTGAATTCAGGCGCCGGCGCCGGACTGGAAAGCGCGGCCTGCACGGTCGGCGCGGCCTTCGGAACGATGGTCGGCTGTGTCGTGTCGAACACGATGCGCTCGGGCCATTTCTGCTCGGACTTGATGCGCAGCGTGGACTTGTCGACCGTGCCGGCGCTCTGGATACCGCTGTCGGCCACCGCCTTGGGCGAGAAGAAATCGAACGCGAACAGCAGCGCCATCAGGGCACCGCCGACAAACAGGAAATATCGAGCCAAGGGCATCATCTCGGTCACCGCTTCCTACCGCGAATCGCGCGGATCACCGCCCAGCCGGCCGGTATGCCAATTAGTCCCGGGCGCCCGGGCAGGGTTCACCGGCAGCGGTAACTTTTTTGGGAATACGGGCCAATCCGGCCGCTGCAACTCGGAATCGGGGTTAAACCCGGCTTGCCGCGATCAGCGCACATTTAGCTTTATCGGCATTAACGTTGACAAAGCCGACATGGACGCGGGTGAAGGTCCTGCGGCTCTTCATTTCCACGGCCCCGTTGATCACGCGCTTGCGGTCGGTCAGATGGCTGCCGTCCCGGCGGACAAAGGTGCAGGAAATCTCGATGTCCCGTACCGCATAGTCGTTGGCATTGCGCAGCGTGAAGGTGACCAGCGCTTTCGAGCCAAGGCCGCCCCGGCGCCAGGACTGCGAGGAAATCCTCAGGCCATCGAGCGGCGAGCCGGCCGGCGCTTCAGCCGACGTGGCAGGCCGAGCCGCGTCCGGCAGATCCGGAGTTGCCGTTGCGGTGTCCCTGGCGGGTTGAATGACGGCGGACTGGAGCACCGCCGGCTTGTCATCGGCGTCGCTGAGCGTGGGCCACAGCACCCAAGCCAGGCTGCCCGCAATCACGACCGCCGCAATGCCGGCACCCAGACCGGCAATCGACCGAGCGCGCCTCGTCATGGCCATCGCCTCCCGCCCCGGCCACGGCCGGCGCAAAAAAATGCCGTCGCGGCTTCACCGCACGGCTCTGAAGGACGATAGCCGCCATGGGTCCGCCACTGACTGCTCAACGCAACAAAGCCCGCTTGGTTGCATAGCGCCACGGCAATATTGCGGCGCTCGCGGAGGCCGAGGCTTGGCAATCGGCAAAGACGGCCGCTAGATTTGCGCCGCATCGACAGGCCGCAGGCGAAAGCGGCGGGACGCCAAGGGGAGCGCACCATGATTCAAGTCACCTGGGACCACGTTCACCTCCGCAGCCCGGACCCCGAGTCGACGGCGGCGTGGCTGCGCGACATCCTCGGCGGCGAGATCGTGCGCAGCGCCGGCCGGATCGACGTCAAGCTCGGCGGCGCCAATGTCTTCATCGCCCCGGTCACGGCCGGCGATAGCGTCAGCGCTCCGCCGGTCACGCCGTATCAGGGACTCGACCACCTCGGGCTCACCGTAAAGGACGTCGACGCGGTCGCCGCCGAGATCAAGGCCAAGGGCGTCGAGTTCACGATGGAGCCGACCACCATCCGTCCAGGCGTGCGCATCTGCTTCCTGCGCGGGCCGCAGGGCATCTCGATCGAGCTCCTGGAGCGCGACAAGAAGTACGCGTGATGGTTTTGCACACGGTGCCCGATCCTCATGGTGAGGAGCGCCTCTTGGTGAGGAGCGCCTCTTGGCGCGTCTCGAACCATGAGGCCACAGAGCGGGCCTCCATCCTTCGAGACGCCGCGCAAGAGCGCGGCTCCACAGGATGAGGGCGTAGAGCCGAACGTGGGCGCTCAGGGCTACGTCATGCTGCCCGGCATGAAGCAGCGGATCGTGAGACCGCCCCAGCCCTTGATCGGCCAGACCATGGTACGGCCGGCGCGATTAGGCTCGGTGATGACAGCATCATCGGGCACGTCGTGCCATTCGCCTTCGATCCTGACGCGATAGTGGCCGCTCTTGCTCTCCCAGTCGGGATCGGCAACGGCATAGCCGTCCGCGTCGGAGCAGCACGGGCCCTTGCCGGATTTGAGACTGTCGAACCATTGATTGAGCTCGGGGCGGCTGTAGTCGTGCGCGTGGCTGAATTGGGAGACCAGTCCGAGCAGCAGTGCAAGGCCGGCCAGCCGTAGCGGTACCTTGCAACGCCGGACGAGCTGCCGGCCGAAAGTCCCCGATTCGTTGTCAGTGCATCGGCGTGCGCTTGCGCCGCCGGAATCGATCCAGTTGGTCACCTTTCTCTTGCTCCACTACCGCGCGCGCATTCCGCAAAGTGGGCACAGCTGTTGCGATTGTTGCGATACGAATGCGCATACGGCTTTCGTTTGAAGCGCTTCCCGACCGGTAACCGCTACCCACTTGGCCGGAAGGCACTCACCCCAGTGCAACAACGTTCAATGCATATCGCGGGCCAGTTCGATTCGCCGTCCGGATGACTACGGAAGGCCGGTTCGGTGGCGCCGGCCAACCTGCCGCGTTGCGCACGCTGCCGGGCTTTGGCATAAATATCGGACCCGGTCGCCGTTGGGCGACGGTGGCCGGCCCTGGGACACGATGAAGAACGGGCTGTACTCGATCCACGTCAACTTGCTCGACGGGCGCGCCGGCAAGGGAAGCGGGGTGATTCTGTTCCGCGATGGACAGATCCTCGGCGGCGATGCCTATTTGTTTTACACCGGCAGCTACACCGTGAAGGACAACACGTTCAAAGGCGAGGTGCTGGTGCAGCGGCACACCACCCCGCGCCAGGACGACAACCCCTTGTTCGGCGGCCCCGCTCCGGTCGGCATCGGCGTCTCCGGCACCTTCACCGATACGCGCGGCGTGATGAACGGCACCGCGCTGGTCGGCAAGGCGAGCCAGATCTTCGGCGCGACGCTGCACAAGCTCGCGGACGTCAACTAGCGCCGCAAGCGCGAAGCACCAACAATTCGGGTCCGGGATGCGACGCGGTACCGCTGCACGCGTGCCGGCGTGCGTCCTCGAAGCGCGTGGGGCGGCGCCCGGCAGGACCGGGACTCAAAATTGCGAAAACAACCCCATGCAAAGTAGGCTGGCCCGCGGGCTCGCAGCACGCGCGCTCCGGGCGCCACGCACCCTGCCGGCTATTCCGCGGCCAGCTCCACCGGCGCGATGCGCGGCAGGATGATCTGGATGCGCGTGCCCCCGCCCGGCTCGGAGTCCAGATCGAGCCGGCCGCCAAGGCGCGTGGTGACGATGCTGTAGACGATGTGCAGGCCGAGGCCCGTGCCGCCCTGGTCGCGCCGCGTCGTGAAGAAGGGATCGAAGGCGCGGCGGCGCACGTCCATGCTCATGCCGATGCCGTTGTCGGAGAACAGCACCTCGACATTGTCCTTGCCGGATTCGCGAACATGGATTTCCACCGTGCCGGCGCGGCCGTCCGGGAAGGCGTGCGCCACCGCATTGAGGAACAGGTTGGTCAACACCTGGCCGTAGGGCCCGGGATAGCTGTTCATGGAAAGATTGGGCTGGCACTCGACGTTGAGCGTGAGGTTGTGCTTGCGCAGGCCCGGGCGCAGGCTCATCACCACCTGCTCGGTGAGGTCGCCGAGGTCGAACACGCGCTTGTCGGAATAGTTGCGGTCGGCGGCGACCTGCTTGAACGACTGGATCAGCTCGGCGGCACGGTTGAGATTGGCGACCAGCTGCGAGGACGCATCGCGGCTGGTCTCGAGATATTCGTTGAGACTCGAGCGGCGCAGCTCGCCGCGCCCTACTTCGGCGGTGAAATTTGCGGTCTTGCGCTCCAGCGCGGAGGCCACCGTCAGGCTGATGCCGACGGGGTTGTTGACCTCATGGGCTACGCCGGCGACGAGGCGGCCGAGCGCGGCGAGCTTTTCCGCCTCGATCAGCGAGTTCTGGGTTTCGCGCAGATTGCGCAGCGCGGCTTCGGCGGCGTCGCGGGCCTTGCGCATCTCCTGCTCGCCGCGCTTGCGCTCGCCGATGTCGAGCGCGACGGTGACGATGTTCTCGATCTCGCCGTCGGCATCGAGCAGCGGCAGCTTGTTGACCAGCCATTGCCGCATGTTGCCGGCGGAGTCCTTGTACTCCTCCTCGTAGAAACCGAGCTCCCTGCCCGCCGTCAGAACGCGCTTGTCGTGCTCGTCGGTCTTCGCCGCGCCGTAGCGCGACATCAATTCGCCGGTGGTGCGGCCGATGGCGTCCTGCGGCTCGATGCCGAAAATACCGGCCATGTAGCGGTTCATCAGGACATATTGCAGGTCCCTGTCCTTGACGTTGATCACCGCCGGCACGGTGTCGATCACCTGCTGCAGCAGCCGCCGGCCTTCGGCGATGGCGTCTTCCGCCCGCTTCTGGTCGGTGATGTCGCGCACCACGCCTTCGTAGCGCGCCACCTCGCCGGCGTCGTTGCGCACGGCGCTGGCGGAGTCCGACAGCCACAGGATCGTGCCGTCGCGGGCGCGCACCTGGTATTCGAACTCGCGCACCATGCCGTCGCGCTGCATCAGCCGCTGATATTCCGCCCGCGCGGACTTGTGCACGTAGACGCTATCGGCGACGTCGTTGATACCGGCGATCAACTCCTGCGGCGTCGCATAGCCCATCATGCGCGCCAGCGCGGGGTTGGCATCGAGCAATTCGCCGCCGGGCGTCGTCACGTAGATGCCGTCGACGGAGGATTCGAACAATTTGCGATAACTCTCCTCCGCCTGCCGCTGCTCGGCGAGCGCCCGCACGGCGGCTTCCCGCGCGGCATCCGCATCCACCAGGGTCTGGCGGAACACCTCTGCAGCGCGGGCGATGTCGCCGATCTCGTTGTCGACGTCGGCCGCCGGGATCGGAACGTTCTTCTCGCCGCCGGCCACCGACCGGATCGCCGCCGCGATCTGCGCCAGCGGGCGCACCGTGCGGCGCACCACGAAGGCCGCTGCGAACAATCCGATCAGCACACCCATGGTGCCGAGCACGATGCTCTGCCACCTGGCTTCCGCAAGCGTGCGGGCGAAATCCCGCGCCAGCACATGGCCGCGCCGCGTGCTGACCTCGCGGAGCAGCTCCGTGACGCGCTGGATCAGCCGGCCTTCGGCGCCCAGCACCTCCTTGTCGATTTCGGCGATCTGCCGTTCGCGGATCGCAATCGCGATGACCGCCTCGGCATAATTGTTGGCGGCCTGGCGCAGCCCCGGATCCGCGATCGTCATCGCGCGGATGCCTTGAGCAGCGACTTCGGCGGCCGAAGGATTGCGCGCAAGCAGGCCTGCGGAGATGCGGTTCTGGAACTGAAACAGCTCCGCGGTGACGGCGGCATCGGTATTGCCCGCAATCGCGGCGTCGAGCCTGTCGCGCAACGGAGGCAGGCCGGTGATGAGATCGGCGCGGCGGTTGATCAGCACGGAGATCCGCTCGATGCCGGAGCGGTAGGTCGAAAGACGCTCGGTAACGCCGTCGATCATGTCCTGCTGCTCGGGCGCCAGCTCGAGCCGGGTCGATTTCAGGACGTCGCTCAACGCGGTCGTCGCCTCCGCGATCTGGGTCGACTGGGTGCCGGGTTCGGTGACGAAGTCGCGCGCGGCAAGCCGCAGCTCGTTGATGCGCCGGTCGATGTCCTGGGCGAGGTCCCCCACGCTCTGCAGCCGCTGCAACTCGGCAAAGGTCTGGTCGATATGGCGGATGGCAATGACGCTTGCGGCGCCGGTCACGACGATGACCGCCAGCACCAGCATGAAGCTGCCGAAGGTCATCTGGCCGATCGACAGCGAGCGCACCCGGTGATTCGGCGGATTCGGCGGCGTTTCGGCAGTCATGCGGGTGGGACCGGTCTCCAATCGGCCCCAATATACGACGTCTTCCGGGGCGGGGGGAACACGTTGAAATTTGTCATAAATCCCACCGGCCGGCGCCCCGGGCGTCGCCTCCGGGCCAATGGCTGCCCCCGCCCCGGCCCAGCCCGTTCCGCCGCCCCGGCAGGCGCTGCCACGCCCGCGACCCGCGCCGCCTCGCACCATGGGCAAGGCCTGTCAGCCCGCCGCGCCGACCTCGAACACGTCGCCGTCGTAGCCCGCTTCCAGGGGAATGCGGAGCATCCGGCCCGTTGCGGTCCTGGTCAGGATCGGGGTGACCGCGACGACGTTCTTGCCGCGGCTGTCGTCGAGCGCGGCCTGAACGCTCGCCTGCTTGCCGAGCTTGATCAGGTTGCGCGTGGTCGGAAACGGCAGCTTGAAGCGGCCGGTCTCGCCGCCTTCCAGCGCCTCGCGTGGCGATACCCAGATGGAGTCAGTGGATTCTTTGCCGTCATGGGCGCCAAGCTGGTCCGGCGGAGCGGCCGCCAGGAAGAACCAGGTGTCGAAGCGCTTCGGCACGCCCTCGGGCGTGATCCAGTGCGCATAGGGCACGAGCTCGTCGAGCGCGAGCACCATGCCGCTTTCGTTCAACACCTTCAGGAAGCTGGTCTTGCCCTCGCAAAGCTCTGCGCGATGCGCCGCCTCGATCTCGCCGGCGTGCCCGGCATCGATGAGCGCCTTCGATCCCTTCGGCCGCGCCAGCAGGATGCCGCTTTCCTCAAAGGTCTCGCGGACGGCCGCGATGCGGAAACTGAGCTCGGCGGCATCCATCCCCTCCCCGCCGGAATAGAGCGAGGGGTCGGCAATGATGTCGTTGTCGCCCTTGTCGACGCTGCCGCCGGGAAACACCAGCGCGCCGGAATTGAAGTCGATCTCATAGTGGCGGACCATCATGAAGACTTCGATCTCCTGCCGGGCGGCGGCATCGCGCAGCAGCAGGATGGTGGACGCCGGACGCGGCTTGACGACTTCGGCCATGGATCAGCCTGCGGCGCTCGATTGCGGTTGCAGATTGGCGCGGCGGTCGTAGCGCGCCACCCGCGATAGCAGGTAATCGACCTCCGCCTTCGCTGTCGCCGTAATCGTCGCACCCGGCTTGCGCTGGGCGCTGGAGGCGATGATGCCGCGCTTCTGCAGCACGTATTTGCGAACCGAGAGGCCCGCGCCCGGCTGTTGCTCGTAGCGGATCAGCGGCAGGTGCGCGTCGAACAAATCATGCGCGGCATCGCGCTTGCCTTCCTTGGAGAGTTTTACGACGTCGATCAAAAGCTCCGGGAAGGCATAGCCGGTCATCGCGCCGTCGGCGCCGCGCTCCATCTCGAAATCGAGGAACAGGCCGCCATTGCCGACGAGGATCGAGAGCTCGCGAAGCGAGCCGTCCTTCTGGAAGTTGCGCAGCGTGGAAATCTTTTCCAGCCCCGGCCAGTCCTCATGCTTGAGCATCACGCAGGATGGATTTTCCATGACGATCTTGCGGATCACCGCCGGCGTGAACACGACCGAGAGCGTCAGCGGATAATCCTGCAGCACCCAGGGAATGTCGTCGCTGATCGCTTCCTGCGCCTGCTTGAAATAGCCCGATATCTGGTCGTCGGTGCGCAAGGACGGCGGCGGCGCGATCATGACGCCGGCCGCGCCGGCATCCATCGAGGCTTTGGCCAGCGAGCGCATCGAGGCAAAGCCCGGCGCGGAGACGCCGACGATCACCTGCATGTTCTTCGCCCGCTTGACGAAGCGGACCGCCACCTGCTCGGCCTCGGCCGCATCGAGCTTGGGTGCCTCGCCGAGGATGCCGAGCACGGTAACGCCGTCGCAGCCGACCGAGGTGTAGAAATCGGTGAGCTTGTCGATCGATTTCTCGTCGATGCGGCCGTCGTCATGGAACGGCGTCGGTGCAATCGCGAAGGTGCCGGCGGCCTTGGCGGTGAGTTTTGTCATGTGTGCCTCTCTCTCAGTCATTCCGGGGCACGCGAAGCGTGAACCCGGAATCTCGAGGTTCCGGGTCTGGTCCTTCGGACCATCCCGGAACGACGGTTTACTTGAATCTCCGCGCCGACTTCTTGATGTCCTCTTCGGAGAAGAAGATCTCCTTGGCGTGGGTGACGATATCCTCGGCCTTCCATCCCGTGAACGGCGGCGTCCAGCCTTCCATTTCCATCATCCGCATCTCGCGCACGCCACGGGGGCCGGAGACGCCGAGCACCTTGCCGGTCTGGTCGCCGGAGAGATCCGAGACCATGTATAGCACGGCCGGCGCGATTCCGTCCGGCCCGAGCGCGGCGCCTGGGTTCTCCTTGTAGCGGGGCAGGTCTGCGGTCATGCGGGTCAGGGCGCCCGGCGCCAGCGTCCAGATCCGGATGTTGTATTTGCGGCCCTCGATCGCCAGCACGTTGGACAGGCCCCAGATGCCGCCCTTGGCCGCGCCGTAGTTGGTCTGGCCGAAATTTCCGATCAGGCCCGAGGTCGAGGAGGTGTTGACGATGACGCCGCCGCCGTTCTCGCGCATCCATTTGAACACCGGCTGGGTGCAGCAGAAGGTGCCCTTGAGATGTACCTTGATTACCCTGTCCCAGTTGGCTTCCTTGGCCTTGGCGAAGGTCTCGTCGAGCAGGATCCCGGCGTTGTTGACGAGGATGTCGGCGCGGCCGAAATTCCTGATGGCGTCGTCGAACACCGACTGGCCGCCGGCCATGGTCGAAATGTCGGCGCCATTGGGGACCGCGCGGCCGCCCTCAGCCTTGATCTCGTCGACCACCTTCTGCGCCATCGACTTGTCGGAGCCCGAGCCGTCGCGGGGGCCGCCGAGATCGTTGACCACGACAGCCGCGCCCTCGCGCGCAAACAGTTTCGCATAGGCCTCGCCGAGCCCGCCGCCCGCGCCGGTGATGATGGCAACCCTGCCGTCGAGCAATCCCATTGCGTTTCGCTCCCTCGTTCATTCCGTCATTCCGGGATGGTCCGAAGGACCAGACCCGGAATCTCGAGATTCCGGGTTCGATGCTTCGCATCGCCCCGGAATGACGACATGTGTGTTCTTAACCCAGCACCGTCTTGCCACTCTTGATGACGGTGACGCCCCTCGCCTTCACCTTGGCCTCGAACGAAATCACGTTGCCGTCCTTCCACATCTCCATGGTGACGGTCTCGCCGGGATAGACGGGCGATGAGAACCGCACCGCGTGCTGCCGGAAGGCCGACGGATCGTAATCGGCATAAGTCTGCAGCACGCCGCGGCAGGTGATGCCGTAGGTGCACATGCCGTGCAGGATCGGCCGGGGAAATCCGGCCTTACGGGCGAACTCCGGATCGGAGTGCAGCGGATTGCGATCGCCGCAGAGGCGATAGATCAGGGCCTGGTCCGGACGCGTGGAAATGTCGACCGTCTGGTCCGGCGCGCGCGACGGCATCGCGTGCGGTTCGGGCTGCGTGAGGCTGGGGCCGCCGAACCCGCCATCGCCGCGGGCAAAGCGCGAGGCGACGATGGTTGCCAGCTGCTCGCCCTTTTCGTTCCTGAGCACCGTCTGGTGGCTGATCACCACGCCCTTGTCCTTGCCCTTGTCGTAGACCTCGCGCACCGTGGAGTCGGCGGTGATGTGAGCAACCGTCGGCAGCGGCTGGTGGAAAGTAATGTCGCGCTCGCCATCCACCACCAGCACGCGGTTGAGATTCATTTCGCCGGGACCCGCGCCCCATGCCGCTACCGATGCAAAGGTCGGCACCACCTTCAGCGGACGCGGCGTCAGCGTGCCCTCGTTGACGAAGGCGAGCTCCTTCTCGTCCATGGGATCGGCGCCAAGGCCGATGCCATAGGCATAGAGCATCACCTCGCGATCCGTGTAGGCGTATTTCTGGCTGAGGTTCTTGAGGCCCTTTAGTTCGTCGTATCTTGCCGACATTTGTTCGACTTCCTCCCCGAACTTTTTCCCTTCCGGCGCTTATTGCTGCGCCCTCTCCCCTTGCGGGAGTGGGCCACACTTAGGCCGGCGTGAAGAACGGCAGCGGCGCGCCGTCGGTTGGCTTCCACACCACCTTCACCTTCTGTCCGATCTTCAAGCTCTTAAGGTCGCAGTCGACGAAATTGGTCTGCAGCGACGGACCTTCCTTCAGCGTGACATAGCCGATCGCGTACGGCCCGGTCGGCGACTTCCGCATCAGGCTGTAGGTGTAGATCGTGCCCTCGCCGGAAGCTTCCTCCCACACCGTCTTGTCGGAGAAGCAGAACGGGCAGATCGAGCGTGGGAAATAATGCGGCTCGCCGCAGGCGGTGCAGCGCTTGATCATGAACTTGCCGGTCTTCGCCGCTTCCCAGAACGGCGCGGTCTCCGGATTGGTCACCGGCGCATTGTATTTCTTCGGCTCAGTCATCACACGCGCTCCAGAATGCAGGTTGAGGCGGCGTGACGCACGCCGAGAAGCCCGCCGGTGCCGTGCGCGACCGCAAGATCGCAGTTCTTCACCTGCACCTTGGGGTGGGCCTCGCCGCGCAACTGCCGCACGGCCTCGAGGATCTTCGTCATGCCGCCGCGGTTGACGGGATGGTTGCTGCACAGCCCGCCGCCGTCGGTGTTGAACGGCAGCTTGCCGACGCCCGAGATCAGATTGCCGTCGGCGACGAACTTGCCGCCCTCGCCCTTCTTGCAGAAGCCGAGGTCCTCGATCTGCATCAGCACGGTGATGGTGAAGCTGTCATAGATCGAGGCGTATTTGATGTCCTTGGGCGTGACGCCGGCCTCCTCGAACGCGCGCGGGCCGGACCAGACGCCGGCGGAATAAGTGAGATCGAGATCCCTGCCGCCGCGCGGCCCCTTCATCGCCTCGCCATGGCCGATCAGCCGGACCAGCGGTTTCTTCAGGCTCTTTGCGATCTCGGGCGTCGTGACGATCATCGCGCCGCCGCCGTCGGTGACGACGCAGCAATCCATGCGATGCAGGGGATCGGAGATCATCGGCGAGTTCAGCACGTCCTCGACGGTGACGACGTCCTTGAGCATCGCATGCGGATTGTATTGCGCGTGATGGGAGGCCGCGACCTTGATCCAGGCGAGCTGCTCGCTGGTGGTGCCAAAGTCGTGCATATGACGCATGGCACACATGCCATAGGCATTGTGCGTGGTGGCCCCGTAGGCCTGCTCGAAATCCATCTCGGCGCCGGCCGCGCGCGGCGGCATCGGGCCGGTGCGCGGCTTGCCCGCCAGCGTCACCAGCGCGACCGAGCACTTGCCCGCCGCGATGGCCTCGGCGGCGTGGCCGAGGTGAATGAGATAGGAGCAGCCGCCGGTCTCGGTGGAATCGACGTGGCGCAGTTTCTTGCTATCGAGACCGAGATAATCGACCATCGGCCACAGGCCGCCCGGCGCGTCGCCGGCCATAAAGTAACCGTCGACATCGTCCTTGGTGAGCCCGGCATCCTCCAGCGCGCCCTTGGCGACTTCGGCATGGAGCTGGGCGGTGGATTTGTCGGGTGCATGCCGGGTGGGATGCTCGTAGATCCCGGCAACGTAGGCCTTCCCCTTGATGGTCAATTGTTTCTCCGCTGGCGTTTCTTGTTCCAGCGAATTTCTTGGCCTGTACGGGCGGCCTTGGCAAGCGCCGAGATATTCCGCCCGGTGAGAGGGCTATGCGTCAGCGTTCGTCCCTGCGAAAGCAGGGACCCATAACCACCGATATCTGCCGTGAGCGCAAGCTTGGGGCTCCAGCCTTCACAACACCAACGGCTGTGGTTGTGGGCCCCGGCTCGCGCTGCGCTTGGCCGGGGCGACAGTGAGTTACTCCGCCGCCATCTGCCGCGGCGCCGGCGGCGGGTTGGCGAGGTCGGCGGTGAGCTGCTCGTGGCGCGCTTTCGCGTCCTTCACTGCCTTCTCCTTCACCGGGCCGTAGCCGCGGATGCGATCGGGCAGCGAGAGCAGTTCGACCGCGGTGTCGTGCGTGGCCGGCGACAACAGGTCGAGCACTTTGGCGACGCCCTTCTCGTAATCGGCGATCAGCTCGCGCTCCAGCGTGCGATCGGCGCTATAGCCGAACACGTCGAGCGCCGTGCCCCGCAGGAAGCGGAATTTCGCCAGCACACGGAACACGCTCATCATCCAGGAGCCGAAGGCGCGCTTCTTCGGACGGCCCAGCGCATCGACGCCGCGGCTAAGGATCGGCGGCGCAAGGTTGAAGTTGAACTTGAATTCGCCCTCGAACTGGTCGCGAAGCTGCCGCTCGAAATTGCCGTCGGTGAAGAGCCGCGCCACCTCGTACTCGTCCTTGTAGGCGAGCAGCTTGGCGTAGTTGATTGCGACGGCGCGCGGCAGCGCATCGCCGTAGCCGCCCCGGGCGGCGGCATCGCGCACCTGGTCGACCAGCTTGCGGTATCGTTTTGCGAGCCGCGAGCTCTGGTAGTCGGTCAGCAGGCCCATGCGATGGGTGATGATCTCGTCGATCGTCATCGAATCCAGGGTCTTCGCCGGGACGACGGCGTCGTGATCCTTCATCATCTCCTTGAACCGCGCCGGGTCGGAAGCCGCAAGCCGGCCGAGCTGGAAGCCCTGCGTGTTCATCTTGATCGCAACGCCGTTGACCTCGATCGCCTGCTCGATCGCTTTCGCCGAGAGCGGCAGCAAGCCGCGCTGGTAGGCGTAACCCAACATCATGATGTTGGTGGCGATGGAGTCGCCAAGCAGCGCCTCGGCGGGCGTCGTGAAATCGAAGAAAGAAGACTCCTTGCGCAGCTCCGTCTCCAGCACGGAATTGAGCTTGCGGGTCTGGAAGTTGAAGTCGCGGTTGAGGATGAAGTCCGCGGTCGGGATGATGTGGCTGTTGATGATGCCAACCGTGCGGGCGGCTTCGCAGAGCGTCACCATATCCTTCGACACCGCCACCACTTCATCGGCGGCGAGAACGAGGTCCGCCGTGCCGGTGACGATGCGTGAACACGTGACGTCGGCGGTATGCTCGGAAAGCCGGACATGGCTCAGCACCGCACCGCCCTTCTGGGCGAGGCCGGACATGTCGAGGATCATGCTGGCCTTGCCCTCGATATGGGCGGCCATGCCGAGCAGCGCGCCGATGGTCAAAACGCCGGTGCCGCCGACGCCGCCGACGGCGATGTTATAGGGCCGGTCCAGTGAAGGCCGGGACGCCGGCTCCGGCAATTCCCCGACGCTGCCGAGGTCCGGCGGCGCACGATGGCGCAGCTTGGCGCCGTCGACGGTGACGAAGGAAGGGCAGAACCCTTTCAGGCACGAATAGTCCTTGTTGCAGGTCGACTGGTTGATGGTGCGCTTGCGGCCGAGCTCCGTCTCCAGCGGCTCGACCGAGATGCAGTTCGACTGCACCGAGCAGTCGCCGCAGCCCTCACAGACGGCCGGATTGATCAGTACGCGGCGCGCCGGGTCTTCCATAAGGCCGCGCTTGCGGCGGCGGCGCTTTTCGGCGGCGCAGGTCTGCACGAAGACGATGGCCGAAGTGCCCTCGAGCTCGCGACAGGTCCGCATGACCGCGTCGAGATCGTCGCGATGCGCAACCTTCACGCCGGGAGCGATGTCGGAAGGTGGATATTGATGCGGGTTCTCGGAGACCAGATAGATTTCGCGGATGCCTTCGCTATGGAGCTGGAAGGTGATCTGCTGCGGCGACAGCTCGCCATCGACATGCTGGCCGCCGGTCATGGCGGTCGCGTCGTTATAGAGGATCTTGTAGGTGATGTTGGCGCCCGAGGCGATCGACTGGCGGATCGCCAGCGAGCCGGAGTGGAAATAGGTGCCGTCGCCGAGATTGGCGAAGACGTGCTTCTCCTTGGTGAAGG
>NZ_JBQTHN010000115.1:0-13159 GCF_052389815.1 Bradyrhizobium sp.
GCCAGATATGAATAACGCCCGAGCGACTCGTGTCTCGCCGCACTATCGAAAAACGTGAGGTGCGGCCGATGCGCCAGACATTGCATCGCCGTGATAGGTTCGATCCAGTGCAGTTCGCGGACGTGCATCGGGCTGTAAGTCACCGACGACTGACATGCTGGGAGAGGTTTTCCGAGATGGGCTTGCCATCCCAACGCGGGCAGCTGTCTTGTGGGACCAACACACTTTTGAGTTCGATTGTCAGAATCTACCTCATACCAATTGAGCGGCTGCGCCAGTGGCGATAAAGACCTAGCCTGCCTCCGCCGTTGAGGCGAAACGCGCATCCGCTGAGACGTTGTAGTCGGCCGCAAACCGTAATTGCCGGAGCGGTCGGACCCGTTTGATCGATTCCTGGTACAGATCGTGGGCCTTGTAAGCGGCGAGCGCCGTCTCGCTGTCGAACTCACCATAAACGACAACGTCGATATCGTTGCCGAGTTGGTCGGTCTTTCGGTTGCGCGCGACCTCAAGCCGGCGCGCATGCGGGATCGCAGCGAGAACCGATAGACCATCGATGATTTGGTCAATGTCGGCTTTGTTCTTGGCGGTGAATAGGACGATGTGACGAATCATGACTAGCCATAGGTTGAGATGGAAGTAGATCGCATCAGTATCGTGCGATCGCGACAGACGCAAACGTCGCTGATGCCTCCGCGCCGGCGTCGCTCAGCAAGACGGTTGGTAGTTTTGCAGAGGCTTACGACGGCCCCGCTATTGCGACGCGAATTCGCTTAATCGTGATGCCGAGTCATGGCGCGGGAAGGGTGAGGCGCTCAATGCTTTGAATGTGGCGTGCAAGCAAGCTGCAGGCTTGATCAATGTTGCGCGTTCGCAATGCTTGCAGAATCAAGCGGTGGTCCTGGTTGGACCGCGGTCGCCAGCCGGTATTCCGCGCCATCGCGAACACCAATCGAGAGTTGGCAAGCTGTAATCCGTCAAGACTGGCGAGCAGTCGCGGCATCGCGCACGGCGCCACCAGCGCGTGGTGAAAAGCGCGGTTGGCAGTTTCAAAATCCTGAATCGTCTCGGCGTTGTCTCCTTCAATCAGGGCGAGCTCGATTCGCGCCAGATGGGTCGACGTGAGCTTCGGCGCGGCATTCCGCAACGCGACTACTTCAAGCGCCGCGCGCATCTCGGCAATCTCTTTCACCGAGTTGGTGTCGAGCGGCGCAACCCGCACGCCGCGCCGGGGCACAGCGATCACAAGATGTTGAGCTTCCAGTTGCCGAAATGCCTCGCGCACCGGGACGTGGCTTGAATTGAATTCCCGCGCGACATGATCCTGCCGGAGCGGCGCGTCTGGCTGTAGCGCGCCGCTGATAATGCGCTCCCCGATTGACTCAGCAATGCGTCCCGCAGTCGTCGTGTTCTCGTCGCCGGTCATCATAGATTATCTATCATAAAAAGTGATGCGTTCCCGCATGGCCTCAGTTAGCATGATCAGCGATCATAGATAACATATAAAAGTATCTATGATAAGTCCGATAGGAAGGCAAGTCTTATGGTCGGTGCCACGGGAGCGAAGCAAAGCAATGGCCGCACCATCGAACACGTCCGCAATGACTGGGACCGCGCGGAGGCCGAGGCGCTCTATGCTCTGCCGTTTGCCGACCTGATGTTTCAGGCGCAGAGCATCCATCGCACCAACTTCGATCCGAACCACGTCGAGACCGCGAGCCTGCTCAGCATCAAGACCGGCGGCTGTCCCGAGAACTGCGGCTACTGTTCGCAGAGCGCGCATTACGAGACCGGCCTGAAATCCACGCGGCTAATGGATCGGGCGGATGTAGTCGCGACCGCGCAGCGCGCCAGGAACGCCGGCGCGACCCGCTTCTGCATGGCCGCCGCCTGGCGCAATCCGAAGGACCGCGATCTCGACCAGGTCTGCGACATGGTGAGCGCGGTCAAGGGTCTCGGCATGGAAACGTGCGTTACGCTAGGCATGCTGACGCCCAAGCAGGCCGCACGGCTCTCCGACGCCGGGCTTGACTTCTACAATCACAACGTCGACACCTCGCCCGAGTTCTACGACAAGATCATCACCACCCGCGCCTTGCAGGACCGCATCGATACGCTGGCGCATGTGCGCGACGCCGGCGTCAAGGTCTGCTGCGGCGGCATCGTCGGCATGGGCGAGCGCGTCGAGGACCGGCTCGGCATGCTCGTGCTGCTCGCCAATCTCCCGAGTCATCCAGAAAGCGTGCCAATCAACCTGTGGAACGAGGTCAAGGGCGTGCCGGTCAACGACACCGCGGAGCGTCCCGATCCGATCGCGCTGGCGCGGTTGATCGCGGTTGCCCGCATCATGATGCCTCGCAGCGTGGTGCGGTTGTCCGCTGGACGGCAATACATGACGGATGAACTGCAGGCGCTGTGCTTCCTGGCCGGCGCGAATTCGATCTTCATCGGCGATGTGCTGTTGACCACCGAGAATCCGCAGCGTGATCGCGACGGGAACTTGCTGGACCGCCTCGGCATCACGTCCCGGCTTAGCTAAAAGCCAAGTCAGCTAGCGGTCCGCGTCAACCCCCAGCGTAGGTAACAAATGCAAATTACCCTGATGAAAGGCAAAATCCATCGTGCCTCGGTGACCCAAGCCGATCTGCACTATGAGGGCTCGATATCGATTGATCGCACGCTTTTGGACGCTGCGGGATTTTTGATCAATGAACGCGTCGAAATTTACAACATCGACACTGGCGCGCGCTTTGCCACCTACGTGATAGAGGCGTCCAAAGGGTCAGGGATGATAGGCCTGAATGGTGCGGCCGCACGGCTTGCGATGGTTGGAGACAAGGTGATCATCGTTGGATATGCCTCCTTTGAGGAGGCCGAAGCGAGAGCGTTCAGACCGCGCGTCGTACTGGTTGACGCAGAAAATCGCCTATTGCCAGCCTGAAAGCTACAAGGCTGATGCTGGAGCGTTTGTTTTCAGCCGCCGCCAAAACTTTTGCGCAACTGATGGCTTACCTGGAAGTGACCAATGAACCGAACCCATGCGGACAAGATTGCCAGCTATGTCACAGCCTTGCAGGCCTTGAAAGACGACGACCGGATGCGCGGCCTCAAGCCGCGTGCGGGTATCGATTTCGTATCGAACGATTATCTCGCGCTGGCGAGCGCGCCGCGCATGAGGAAGGCTGTCGCGGCCGCGCTCGAAGTCGGCACCCCGATCGGGGCCGGCGGGTCGCGGCTTCTGCGCGGAAACTGCGACGAGCACGAAAGCCTCGAAGCAGAAGCCGCGCGGCTTTTTGGAGCGGAGACCGCGCTTTTCTTTGGCAGCGGATATGTCGCAAACTTTGCCGTGCTGACAACGCTGCCGCAACGAGGCGATCTGCTCGTTCTCGATTCCCTTGTGCACGCGAGTATTCATGAAGGCGCGCGGGCCGGCCGGGCCGATTTTCGCGTAAGCGCCCATAACGACCCGCAGTCCGTCGAAACCACGATTCGCGACTGGCGAGCGAAAGGCGGAACGGGCCGCGTCTGGATCGTGGTCGAAAGTCTCTACAGCATGGATGGCGATTTCGCGCCGCTCGGAGAGCTTGTCGCGATCGCGAACCGGCATGATGCATTCCTGATGGTGGATGAGGCCCATGCCACGGGCGTCTACGGCGAGCAGGGACGGGGGCTAACTGCGCCCTATGAAGGGCGCGACAATCTGGTGGTCGTCCACACTTGCGGCAAGGCACTGGGTGCTGCCGGCGCGCTCGTCACCGCGACCCGCGTGCTGCGCGACTTCATCGTCAATCGTTGCCGTCCGTTTATTTTCGCCACCGCGCCGTCACCCTTGACGGCCGTTGCGGTGCGGGAGGCGCTATCAATCCTGCAGCAGGAGCCGGACCGGCAGCAGCGCCTGGCCAACCTGGTCGCGTTCACGCATCGGGAGATCGCCCGGCGCGGTGGCCGGAGCCCGTCGGATTCGCAGATCGTGCCATATATCGTTGGTGACAATGCGCGAGCGATGATGCTGGCGTCTGCGCTGCAGGCTCGCGGCTTTGACATCCGTGGAATCCGGCCGCCAACCGTACCGGCAGGCACGGCACGGTTGCGAATTTCCCTGACGCTGAACGTCACCGAGGATGACGTGCGTACAATGCTCGACGCCCTGATCGAAGAGACGAGGGGCGACGCCCGATGAGCCGGCAGATCGTGGTGACCGGCACGGACACCGGCATTGGGAAGACGGTCTTTTCAGCCGGGCTCGCCGATTTTCTCGGCGCGAACTACTGGAAACCGATTCAATCGGGCCTCCAAGGAGAGACCGATTCACAGCTCGTCGCACGATTGGGCGGTCTCTCTGACGATCGCATCATGCCGGAGCATTACCGCCTTGAAACCCCCGTTTCGCCCTATCATGCCGCGGAAATTGACGGAATTCGGATCTGCGCGGAATCGCTCGATGTGCCGGATAGCGGCGGACGTGCGCTTGTGATTGAGGGCGCGGGCGGGCTGATGGTGCCGCTTAGTCGCAGCACACTTTATATCGACATCTTTGCGCGATGGCAGCTGCCGGTCGTGCTTTGCGCGCGCACTGCGCTGGGCACCATCAATCATTCGTTGTTGTCGATCGCGGCGTTGCGCAATCGTGGGATCGAAATTCTCGGAATCGCATTCATTGGCGAAAGGAATTCCGACAGCGAGAGCGCTATTTGCGAGATCGGGCGGGTACGATGGCTTGGGCGGCTGCCCTGGCTCTCTCCTCTTACGGCAAACGCGCTGCACACCGCGTTCAAAGCGTCGTTCAACCGCGATGATTTCAGCCTATGATGCCCAAGAGGAAATCGCCGATCTGGCATCCGTTCACGCAACACGCGCTTCAAGACGAGATGACAAAGGTTGTGCGCGGTGAAGGCGCTTATCTCTATAGCGCGGATGGCCGCCGCATCATCGATGCGATCGCATCCTGGTGGGTCGTGACCCACGGCCATTGCCATCCGTATATCGTCAGCGCCATTCGGAAACAGGCAGAAAAGCTCCACCAGATCATCTTTGCCGGCCACACCCACGAACCGGCCGAAGAGGTTGCCGAGCTGCTCTTGAAACTTGCACCGCGTGGTCTCGACTACGTCTTCTTCTCCGACAGCGGCTCGACCAGTGTGGAGGTGGCCCTGAAAATGGCGCTCGGCTATTGGTACAACATCGGCCAGTCGCGTACGGGCATTGTCGTGATGGAGCACTCCTATCACGGCGATACGGTGGGGACGATGTCGGTCGGCGCGCGCGGCGTGTTCAATGCGGCGTACGAGCCGCTGCTGTTCGATGTCATCTCGGTTCCGTTCCCGACTGCGGGCCGCGAACAGGCGACCCTCGACGCACTTGAAGTTGCGTGCCGGAATGAAAATCCGGCGGCCTTTATCGTGGAGCCTCTGATCTTGGGCGCGGGCGGGATGCTGATGTATCCGGCCTGGGTGCTGAGCGAGATGAAGCGCGTCTGCGAGGCGGCAAACGTCCTGTTCATTGCCGACGAGGTCATGACCGGCTGGGGCCGCACGGGGACATTATTCGCCTGCGAGCAGGCGGACGTGTCGCCGGATATCGCCTGCTATTCAAAGGGTCTCACGGGCGGATCGCTTCCGCTCGCGGTGACACTGTGCCGCGGAGACATCTTCGATGCACACTATTCGAAAGATCGCACGCGCACGTTCTTCCACTCGAGTTCATATACTGCAAATCCGGTGGCGTGCGCCGCCGCAAAAGCGAACCTGGATCTCTGGCAAAATCAGGAATCCCGCGAGCGCGTAGCTTCCGTCGCTGCGATGCAGGAACAGGGAATTGGGCCATTCCGCGCCGACGCCCGCTTCGAAAACGTCCGTCGAACCGGCACCATTACGGCAGTCGATCTGAAAACGCGCGACAAAGGCTATCTCGCGGGCATCGGCCCCATGCTTCAGGCGTTTTTCAACAGCCGCAATCTGCTGCTGCGCCCGCTTGGCAACACGATCTATGTCATGCCGCCTTTTTGCGTAACGGCGGCGGACCTCAATGAAATCTACGTCGCAATCCAAGATGCGGCCGATGCGTTAGTTGGAAGAGACCCGTTCAGAGCGCTACTGAATCGAGTTAAATCACCGTATCGGATCAAAGCGCGTTTGTGCGACAGCGCGCGCGATAATCTGTGATCCCGTCATTGGAGGTTAATCATGTCCGTTCAATCCGCCATCAAGCGCAAGACGTCGCCGGATATTCGCGCGCGCAAGAATGCCGATCCGATTGTAATGCTGACGTCCTATCACGCACACACTGCCGCGTTGGTCGATCGCAATTGTGACGTCATTCTGGTTGGCGATTCCCTGGGCAACGTGATGCATGGCTTCGAGACCACGGTGCCGGGCACGCTGGAAATGATGATTCTGCAGGGCCAGGCTGTGATGCGCGGATCATGCCGTTCGACTCCTACGAGGCGTCGAAGGAGCAGGCGTTTCATTCCGCGGCGCGGATACTCAAGGAGACTCACTGCGGTGCGGCAAAGCTCGAGGGCGGCGCGCGGATCGCGGAGACGATCGCGTTTCTGTCGGCGCGCGGTGTGCCAGTGATGATCGAGGCGGCGGCCGAGCCGCTGGCCCGCAAGATCACCGAAGCCATCGCGATCCCGATCATCGGCATTGGCGCCAGTGCCGCCTGCGACGGCCAGGTCCTGGTCCTTGAGGATATGCTGGGGCTGTCGCCACGAACGCCTAAATTCGGGCACCGCTACGGCAATCTAAGGCCTCTGATCGAGGCCGCGATCGAGGGCTACGCTACAGACGTGCGCTCCCGCGCGTTCCCGGGTCCGGAGCATGTTTACGGAATAAAGGCTAAGACGTGAGGGCGGTGTGCGTTAAGCATTCCGTCCGCCTCTCCTCGACCCTATCCACCGATCATCCGGAAAGCCTAGGCGAACGATCGAAGAGAGCATCGTGGATTTGAGCCGTGTGGGGAAGGGCGGTAGCGCTCTCCTACTACCAACCCCGACGATGCTAACGAGTACCCCCGTCACACGTCGCAGAGTTTGCGAATCGCAAAAATATCCATTGTGCTTCAATGGCGGCATTGGAATCGCAAAAGCTGGCAAACCCATTGATTTTAGAGAGATTTCACCATCCCCTAGGGACTCCCAGCCCGCCCGTGGTGACTACCTCGGAAGCGCGATCAGAGGCGGGAGCTGACCGCCGACCGGTCAACAGCACGTCAACAGCAAATCCCGCTTGTTCTGGGTCCGTTCATGCTCCGATTTACACTTCTACCGGCCTTTTCGTTTTGATTTCCCACGAGAATTGGTGTCTCTTACTACCTTGACATGGTAGGGGTCACAGGTTCGATCCCTGTCGTGCCCACCAGCCTTCGCTCGCTTCGCGAGCTACGGCTAGGCAAGCCAGCTCTCCAAAGCGAAGCGAGCGAAGGCTGCCACGCCGGAGTCCGAAAGCGCGTTTACGCGCGTCTTAAACGCGCTATGAGCGTAGGCGGGCTGTTGCCACGAGGAGGCTGCAGGCCGGAGCGTGTCCGGCGTAGCTCGAATGAAATGAGAGCGAAGACGGACGGGAAAGGGTACTTGGCCCCTTAAGCACTCTTCTTTCCATACAGCCCCGCATACTCCTCTTCATACCGCGCATACGACTGCTTGATGCTGGCACCGTTGAGCATCATGGTCGCTACCGGCGCATCGTCGGTGCCGAACACCGTCGTGCGCACCCACATGCTCTCGGTGCGCCGGCTGCCGCTCAAGGCGACCACTTCGCGCTCGGTCGTGTAGCTTTGGCCTACGAACAGAGGGCCGCGCAGCAGGCGGATTTCCTGGTCGGCGAACAGGCCGACCGCGGGGCCGCGCACCGGCAGCCGATCCTCGCGCGCGCGGTACTGGAACAGCACGCTCAGCATCTCGAACGGCACGATCGGACGGCCCCAGGGATTGTCGCTGCCCGAATAGAAGTGCGAGGGCTCGGTGATGGCCTTCAGCTTGTCGGCAAGCGAGAACGGATAGAGGTCGCCCATGTGCTGATCGAAATCCATCTTCACCGTTTGCCGCGCCGTTTTCATGCCGACTTCGATGTCGCGCAGGATCACGGGGTCGGTGAGCGGCTTCAATTCCTTCAGCCGCTGCGTCAGCGCGGTCCCGGTCACGTCGCGGCCGACGGACGCCGTGCCGCGCAGGATCTCGGAGCCGTCCTTGCGCGTCATTCCGATGGTGCAAATGTTATGTCCCGGCTTCGGCATCTCGATGCTGGCCTGCACCTCCTCGCCTTCGAACACGGGATTGCGGTAGTGCGCCGAGAGACAGCCGGTCTCGAACCACTCCTTGCTCCAGATGCGCTCGCACAGCGGTGCGAACTGGCTGAAATGGGTCGGGCCCTCGATGGTGCCGCCCTGGAAGCCGAGCTTTTGCGCCGTGGCATCGTCATGGATCGAGGCATGCGAATCATAGGTCTGCGCATGCAGCATCTGCTTCGGCTGCCGCCACGGTCCGGTGAGTACGCCGTTGCTTTCGCTGATTTCGGTGGCAAAGGCCTTCATGATCGATCTCCCTCGAGCGCGGTCCGTGTCTTACACCGTTCCTGCGGCAAGTCTCGGGAAAACGCACGCCAGATATGCCGCCGCACGGCAAATGGGGGGCTGTGCATGCATGGCAAAACCGGTGCATGCTGCGCTCAATGAAAATCAGGCCCGAAGGGGCCGCAGGGAGCGCAGGGCAAACCAATCATGGCATTGCTGGAAGTTGGGCTGGACGACAAGTACCGGCTGGATGCGAAGCGGATCTTTCTGTCGGGAACACAAGCCCTGGTCCGGCTGCCGATGCTGCAGCGAGAGCGTGACCGCGCAGCGGGGCTCAACACTGCGGGCTTCATCTCCGGCTATCGCGGCTCGCCGCTCGGCATGTACGACCACGCGCTTTGGCGTGCAAAGTCCTTCCTGCAGCAGCACGACATTGCCTTCGTTCCCGGCCTCAACGAGGACCTCGCCGCGACCGCGGTGTGGGGCAGCCAGCAGGTCGGCATGTTCCCGGGTGCAAAAGTCGATGGCGTGTTCGGCATCTGGTACGGCAAGGGCCCGGGCGTCGACCGCTCGCTCGATGCGCTCAAGCATGCGAACGCAGCCGGCACCTCGAAGAACGGCGGCGTGATCGCGCTGGCCGGCGACGACCATGGTTGCCAGTCCTCGACGCTGGCGCACCAGAGCGAGCAGGTATTTGCTGCGGCGCTGATGCCGGTGGTCAATCCGGCGACGCTGCAGGACTATCTCGATCTCGGCATTTTGGGTTTCGCGCTGTCGCGCTTCTCCGGCTGCTGGGTCGGCTTCAAGGCGATCTCGGAGACCGTCGAAAGCTCGGCCTCGATCGTCTCCGACATCGAACGCATCCGGATCGTCACACCCGACGATTTCGAGATGCCGCCGGGCGGACTCTCGATCCGCTGGCCCGATCCGCCGCTGGAGTCAGAGAAGCGGCTGCACGGCCCGAAGATGGATGCGGTCGCGGCTTTCGCGCGCGCCAACCGGTTCGACCGCATCGTGCTGGATTCCAGGCCGGCACGGCTCGGCATCATGGCGACCGGCAAGGCCTATCTCGATCTGCGCCAGGCGCTGGCCGATCTCGGCATATCGGACGCCGAGGCGCAGGCGCTGGGCTTGCGCATCTACAAGGTCGCGCTGACCTGGCCGCTGGAGGTGCGCGGCGCGCTCGCTTTCGCCGAAGGCCTGCAGGACGTGCTCGTCGTCGAGGAGAAGCGCGGCTTCATCGAGGACCAGCTGATCCGCATTCTCTACAACATGGACGCCTCCAGGCGGCCATCGGTGGTCGGCAAGCGTGACGAGAGCGGCGCGGTATTGTTGCCGAGCGAGGGCGAGCTGACGCCGACCATGGTGGCGGCAGCCGTGGTGGCGCGCCTGCGCAAGCTCGGCCATCGCAGCCCCGCGCTGGAACAGCGCCTCGCCAAGCTGGAAGCCTTCGACCGCCCGACCGACGGCATCGGTGCGGCGAAACTGCAGCGCACGCCCTATTTCTGCTCGGGCTGTCCGCACAACTCTTCGACCAAGATTCCGGAAGGCAGCCGCGCCATGGCCGGCATCGGCTGTCACGGCATGGCGCTCTACATCCCCGCCCGCCGCACCACCACCATCTCGCACATGGGCGCCGAGGGCGTCGCCTGGATCGGGCAGGCGCCGTTCACCAACGAGAAGCACGTCTTCCAGAATCTCGGCGACGGCACCTACACCCATTCCGGCCTGCTGGCTCTGCGCGCGGCGGCCGCGGCCGGCGTCAACATCACCTACAAGATCCTCTACAACGACGCGGTGGCGATGACCGGCGGCCAGCCCGCCGAGGGCGGCTTCAACGTCTCGCAGATCGCGCATCAGGTCGCGGCCGAAGGTGCCAAGCGACTCGCCATTGTCACCGACGATCCCGAAAAGTATCCGAGCAACTATTTCCCGTCGCTCGCCACGGTGCATCACCGCCGCGAGCTCGATGCCGTGCAGCGCGAGCTGCGCGACGTTGCCGGCCTCACCGTGCTGATCTACGACCAGACCTGCGCGGCCGAAAAGCGCCGCCGCCGCAAGCGCGGCCTCTATCCCGATCCGCCCAAGCGCGTCTTCATCAACGAGCGCGTCTGCGAAGGCTGCGGCGATTGCTCGCAGGTGTCGAACTGCGTCTCGGTGCAGCCGCTGGAAACCGAGCTCGGCCGCAAGCGCCGCATCGACCAGTCCAACTGCAACAAGGATTTTTCCTGCATCGAAGGTTTTTGCCCGAGTTTCGTCACCGTCCACGGCGGCCGCTTGCGCAAGGCCGACCGCACCGCGGCCGATCCCTCCGCGCTGTTCGCCGATCTGCCGCAGCCGGAGACGGCCGCCCTGGAAGCCCCCTTCAACATCCTGGTCACCGGCATCGGCGGCACCGGCGTCATCACCATCGGCGCGCTGCTCGGCATGGCTGCCCATGTCGACGGCAAGGCCTGCTCGACGCTCGACTTCACCGGCCTGTCGCAGAAGAACGGCGCGGTCATGAGCCATGTCCGTATTGCGCCTTCGGCCGACGATCTCTCCAGCGTCCGCATCGCGCCCGGCAATGCCAACCTCATCCTCGGCTGCGACATCGTTGTCGCCACCAGTGCTACCGCGCTGAACAGCGCCGAGCGCGGCGTCACCCGCGCCGTGGTCAATGCCGACCTGCTGCCGACCGCGAGCTTCGTCATCAATCCCGATATCGATTTCGAGATGGGCGCGATGCGCGATGCGCTCAACGGCGCCATCACGTCCGATCGTCTCGACATCCTCGACGCAACCGGTCTTGCGACTGCGCTGATGGGCGACAGCATCGCCACCAACGCCTTCATGCTCGGCTTCGCCTTCCAGCGCGGCGCGATCCCGCTGTCTCTCGAAGCGATCGAGAAGGCGATCGAACTCAACGGCGCCGCCATCGAGATGAATCGCATGGCCTTCGCCTGGGGCCGGCTTGCCGCGCACGACCTGGCGCGCGTCGTCTCTGCGGCGCGCTTCAAGTCGAGCGGGACGACACCGGCGAAGAAGACACTGGACGAGGCCATCGCCTTCCGCGCCGGGTTCCTCACCGGCTATCAGGACGAAGCCTATTCCAAGCGCTACCTCGCCGAGGTCGAGCGCGTCCGCGCGGCAGAAACCAAGGCTGCGCCCGGTTCGACCGGGCTGACCGAAGCGTTTGCAAAGGGCCTGTTCAAGCTGATGGCCTACAAGGACGAGTACGAGGTCGCCCGTCTCTACAGCGACGGCGAGTTCGCCAAGGCCCTGCAGGCGCAGTTCGACGGCGATCCCGGCCTGAAGGTGCTGCTGGCGCCGCCGCTGCTCGCCCGCCGCGACAAGGTGACGGGCCACTTGCAGAAGCGCGAGTTCGGCCCGTGGGTCTTCAAGGCGTTCGGCTTACTCGCCCGGCTGAAGGGGTTGCGCGGCACCGCGCTCGACGTTTTCGGCTACACCAGCGAGCGCAAAATGGAGCGCGCGCTGCCGGGCGAATATTCTGCCATGATCTTCCGTCATCTCGGCTCGACAAGACTCGACCTGCCGCGGCTGGTGGCGCTGGCGAAGATGCCCGAGGTCGTGCGCGGCTACGGCCACATCAAGGAGGCCAATGTCGCGCGCTACCGCGCCGAATGCGCGCGCATCGAGGGCGAGATCGGCAAGCCGGTGGCGCAGGCGGCGGAATAGGGATGCAGCAGCCAGATAGTAGCGCTCAGGCGAGCAGGCCGGCGGAGATGTAGCCGACCCGTTGCGCGTCGAGGTCACGCTGCAGGCTGGCGCCTCGTTGGTCAGGGCGCGGATCGCCGGCGACACCCTCATTGCCGGCAACCGTGCCTTGCGCTTATGCCAAATCTGCAGACAGACGTCAGGCCGGCGCGAAGGCGATGAGGCCAACGCCGTCGACCTCCCGCGTCAGCCGCCCGGCTGACGCGAGCATGTTCAGATGGGCAAGCGCTTCGCCGAAGGCCTGGCGCGGATTCGAGTAAAGCACGCGCGGGAATATTTCCTGCGCGATGGCAAACGCGTTCGTCCTGCCGCTGATGACGGACGCCACATCCTCGAGGCGGGCCTGATGATGTTCCCGCAGCTGCGCAAGCCGCGCATGCATCCCACGGAATGGCAGGCCGTGCGAGGGCAGCACCAGCGTGTCCGGCGGCAGCGCTTCGAGCCGCGTCAGCGCATCGAGATACTCCTTCATCGGGTTGGCCTCCGGCTGCGCCACCGGCGCGATCACCGATGGCGTCATGTGCGACAGGATCTGGTCGCCCGCGATCAGGATCCTGTCGCGCTCGCAAAAGAACAGCGCGTGCTCCGCCGAATGCCCGCCTGCCGTCATCACCTGCCAGTCGCGCCGTCCCATGGCGATCGCGTCGCCATCCTTAATGCGGATGAATTCGCGCGGCGGCCGCCCGCCGAGAAATTTCTGAAGGCGCGGGGCTTCTGCGATCCTGGCCGCATCCTCCTCTGATGCGCCGTTGCGCTTCAGGAAGGAGACGAATTGCGCGTCCGGACTTTCCTCGCGCTCATGCCACGTCTTCCAGCCGCTGAGCCATTCGGCCAGCGTCATGCGAACGCTGCACTTCATTTCCTTCACGAAGTATCCGGCGAGGCCGCAATGATCGGCATGGGCATGGGTAAGGGCGAGGTTCTGCAGCGGACG
>NZ_JBQTHN010000116.1:0-17451 GCF_052389815.1 Bradyrhizobium sp.
AACTTGAACGAAACTTTCAGCTTGGCGCGGTAGGCTTCCACCCTGCCCTTGGCATCCAGCACAAGGTCGAGTTCGGCGACTTCGGCAACGCGCAGGTCGCGCAGCGTCTTGCTGGCCCGGTTGAGGGCGCCGGCCGCCGCCTTCTCCCAGGAATCCTTGCTGGTGCCGATCAGCTCGATCACCTTGTAGACGCTATCAGCCATAACCGTCCTCCCGATGTGATGGGGCAGGACGCAGGATGCTCCTGCCGCACTGCCAAGCCTAACATCAGCCAGAGGGTGCCGATAGGATGCGGCGCACCATCCGCTTGAGGGGACGCGGGGTCGCAAAAATAGCCGGACCGCGGTGCGGCCCGGCTATTTGCCGATCAGGCTTCAACCCGTGAGCGCTTGCCTCAGGTCGAATACTTGAACTGCGGCATCGCCTTCAACTCGTCCTTGGTGGCGTTGAAGACGGCGTGGTCCGGCCACCAGGGGTTCGGCTTCGGCGCAGTGGCCGCCGGCGCCGCGCCCGTGGTCGTGCCCGCGCCGCCAGCGCCGCCGGGCCGGGCCGGCGCGCCGGTGTTGGCAGCACCGGTGTAGGCGATCGGCTGATCCGAGAACTTCACCTTTTCGAACGGTATTGCGACCAGGTGCTCGCCGACGCCGAGGAAGCCGCCGACGCCGATCACGACGGCGACGATCTTGCCGTTCTTGTCGGTGAGCATGTCGTTGATCGAACCGACGCTCTCGTTCTTCTCGTTATAGACGCTCAGGCCCACCATCTTCGATGCGCGCCAGTTGCCCTGGAACGACGAAGTAGAGGCTGACGTGGACGCGGTGTCCGACTTGGCCGGCGGCGCCATCTTGCTCTCGCCGGGCGAAGTCGGCGATTGCGCAAACGCGATGGACGCGAGCAGAGCCGTACCGGCGACGCCGGCAATGGCATATTTGGCGATCATGGTGTGGTCTCCCTCACTTCAAGAACCGATGCGGGAGAACACGCCACTTCGACAACAGTTCCCGCGATTGCCTGGCGGAACAGGCGAGGTTGCGCTGCGCCGCACGCGGCACAGCGCAACACCGAACTACGGCGCAACGCAGAACTGGAGCGCAACGCCGAATGTAAGTTGGAAATCGAAACGGGTCGGAGCGATACCGTCAGGCCGCGAGCGGTTCCGCTTCCACCTGGCGCTCGTCGAAGATCGCAACCGCTTCGAACCGATAGTCGCAGGCGCGACAGGACCACAGGTAGGAGATGCGGCCTTGCCCTTGTTCCACCCAGTCAGGGGATGAAATCGGCTTGCCGCACTGGGCACACGGATTTCCACGGGGAAGATAGCCGAGATTTGCTCTGGCCATGGTGCGCACTCCCTCAGAACTTTTTTGATCGTGATGTCGGGTGATTAGACAGGAACAGAAGCTGTCGGCCGCACACGTTCTGTGTAACGGAAGCCACACTAGACCGACATTGCGTCATTTGCACGACTATACCGGTGGACAAGCATGCAATTCGTCGCTGCGCTGCAATTGACAGCGCAATCAATTTGATTCGTTTCGTCACTACATCGTGCATAACGCGCCTTGCGCGCTCCGCTCTGCGTGTGCATGCACAGCAACCACAGTCGGAAGCTGCCGCCGGGCATCCGCCGGAACTTTCACCGTCCCATTCCGGCACAGCCCATCATCGCGGCTTTCGCCACCACAGGAAGAACAGGCAAAGCAGGACAGGCACGGCGAGCGCCGCCCATGACGAGGCGTCCCACCAGCCGTCGCCGACAAGCGCGGCGACGAGGCCGAACGCGCTGACGATCGCCACCGCCAGGGGCGCGGCGAAGATCTGGCGGACATTGCGATGCGCGGTCTTCTTCATCGCCGCGGTCACGACGCCACCGCTTGCGCGGACGACTGCGCGATCGCCCGGTCGATGCTCACGCCTGACCGCCGACGCCGCAGCCACAGATAGAGGCCGGTGACCAGGATGACGATGGTGAGCACATCTAGCAGCGCCCAGAGAATCTTCAGCGGCATGCCGCCATAGTCGCCGAAATGCAGCGGCTGCGAGACGAACAGCGTCGTCACGTACCAAGGCATGTCGCGCGTGTCGGTGAGCTTGCCGGTCTCCGCATCGATCAGGGCCGGCTTCAACAGCCGCGACGTGAGCGGGGTATCGCCCTTCAGGAACACCGCATAGTGGCTCTTGCTGCTGAGGATGGTTCCGGGAAACGAAACGAAGCTCGGCGTCATGCCGGGCACGGCATGCTTTGCAACCTCGACCGCCGCATTGAGCGAGGTCAGGCTGGCCGGCACCGGTCGGTCGCGATACTGCGCGGTCATCTCCGCGAGCTGACCGTATTGCCACATCTTCACGACGAGATCGGCCCAGGTGTTGATCACGCCGGTGAAGCCCACCACCAGCGTCCAGGCGACCAGCAGGATGCCTGCGAGGTTGTGCACGTCGAGCCAGCGCACGATACGGGTACGGTCCGCACGGTAGGTGCCGAAGCTGAGCTTTCGCATCGACGGCGCATAGACGACGATTCCCGAGACGATGGCGACGCACATCAGGATGCCCATCAGGCCGAGGAAGAGCTTTCCGGGAAGGCCTGCGAACATGTCGGTGTGCAGCTTCAGCATGATGTAGGTGAAGCGGCCGGTAACGTCGGGCGAATCGAGATAGGCCCCGGTGTGAGTGTCCATCCTGACAAGAAGATTCTTCGAAGGGTCTGACGTGATCGACGGCCCGACGCTGACGAACATCGCATTGGGATCGTCGCGATCCCAGATCAGGAAGTGCGGCACCTGCCCCGGCTTCTGCGCCAACGCATTGGCGAGCAGCCGGTCGAGATCGGCCGGCGGCGTTCCCGGCGGCACGTCGGCCGGCTTCACCTGGCTGTGCAGGACCTCGTCGATCTCTTCATGAAAGATCAGCGGCAACCCCGTGACGCACAGCAGCAGCATGAACAGCGTGCAAATGAGGCTCGTCCACTTGTGGACGAAGCCCCATCGTCGAAGTGATCGGGTCGCCGCCGTCACCGCCGCCCTTCCTGGTTCCAGCTGTATTTCAAGGTGCCGAGCACGGTGCGCGCATTGCCGAGGCCGCAGTAGGGCAGGCCCGTGAGGCACGAGGCGACGTAGAACTTGTCGGTGAGATTGGTGACGTTGACCTGCGCCTTCCAGCCCTTCCAGTCGGGGCGCATGTAGCCGAAATCATAACTGATGGCGGCGTCCAGCAGCGTGTAGGAGGGAATGACGAGAGTGTTGAAGTCATCGCCGTAGGTTTCGCCGACATACCGGACGCCGGCACCGAGGCCGAGGCCGGCGAGCGGACCGGCATACCAGGTATACTTGCCCCACAGCGAGGCCTGATCCTGCGCGGTGTTCTTCAGGTACTTGCCGGCGTAACCCGCGATGCTGGTCGTGATGCGCGGATCGAGATGGCTGTAGCCGCCGACGATCTCGAACTCGCGCGTCAGGTTGCCTCGCACCTCGAGCTCCAGCCCCTTCACCCGCACCGCGTCGGTCTGCACCTGGAAGAACGGGTTGATCGGGCTCGTGGTCAGGATGTCCTCTTGCCGGATGTCGAACAGCGCCGCGGTGACCATGAAGTTCGCGCCGTTCGGCTTGAACTTGACGCCGATCTCGGCGCCCTCGCCCGTCGTCGGCTTGAAGGACTGGCCGGAGAGATCGGCGCCGAGATTGGGCGTGAAGGACGTGGCGTAGCTGACATAGGGCGACAGTCCGACGTCGAAGAGATAGTTGAGGCCGACGCGGCCGGTCTGCGCGGAATCGTTGCGGTTGTAGGTGCCGGCCGGCGGGTAGAACGCCTTGCTGGTGAAGTCGGAGCTGGCCCAATCCTGCCGGCCGCTCAAGGTGAGGGTCCAGCGGTCGAGCTTGACCTGGTCCTGCAGATAAACGCCGGCCTGGGACAGCTTGTCGTCGCGCAGGATGAATGGCGGGAGCGAGGCAAAGGACGGAACGGGCGTGCCGTATACGGGCGCATAGGCGTCGATCGACGCGATGCCGGCCGAGCGGTAATCGGTGTTGGCCCAAAGATCGAAATAGTCGACGCCGAACAGAACCTTGTGCGTCAGCGGGCCGGTCGCGAAGTCGGCCTGTAACTGATTGTCCAGCGCGATGTTCGCCGCATTCGCCTTCACGTAATTATAGGTGCGTGTGACGAGGCGGTTGGGATTCACGGGATCCATGCCTTCGGTGCGCACGGACGCGAGATCGTTGCTGACCTCGGTGTAGCGCAGGTTCTGGCGGAATTGCAGATTGTTGCTGAAGCGATGCTCGAAGGCGTAGCCGACCGCGAACTGCTCGAGGTGATAGCCGTCGGTGGCGGGCTCGCCGAGATAGCGGCTGTAGGGAATGTGCCCGTTCGGATTCGGCAGGAACGACACCTGACCGGGGACGTATTGCTGATAGCCCTTGTTGTCGACCTTCTGGTAGTGCGACAGAATCGTGAAGGTGGTGTCGATGGTCGGCCGCCACGTGAAACTCGGCGCGATGAACAGCTTGTTGTCCTCAACGAAGTCGGTCTGGCTGTTGCTGTCGCGGCCGAGGCCGACGATGCGGTAGAGGAACTCGCCCCTCGGATCGATCGGTCCGCCGATGTCGAAGGCGCCCTGGAAGCGCTCGAACGATCCGAACGAGCCGACGAATTCGTATTGCGGCGTGGCCGTCGGCCGCTTGCTGACGAGGTTGAGCAGGCCGCCTGGATCGGACTGGCCGTACAGTCCAGATGACGGTCCCTTGAGCACCTCGATCCGTTCCAGCCCGTAGGTCTCGATGCGCGGGATCGCGAAGGTCGTGTTGTCCGCCGGCAGCCGCAAGCCGTCGAGGTAGCGCGGCGCATCGAACCCCCTGAGCTTGAACGCGTCGAAGAAGGCATTGGCGCCGAAGCTCTGGATAGTGACGCCGGGCGTGTAGCGCAGCGCCTCCGTGATGTTCTGCGCGCCCTGGTCGACGATCTGATCCTTCGGCACGATCGAGATCGACTGCGGCGTGGTGAGAACCGGCGTATCGGTCTTGGTCGCGGTCGCGCTCTGGTTGGCGAGATAGCCAACCACTGGCCCGTTGGCGCGCTCGATGCCGGCTGCACCGGAAGTCCGGGACGGCGCCGCTTCCTGCGATTGATCCCGCCGCGCCGCGGCCCGGCGCGCACCCGTGGTCGCCCGCGTTGCCCGTCGCGCCGGCTGCGCGCGTTGCACCGTCTGCTCCTTGGGAGGATCGACCGATACCGGCGGCAACTGCGTTTGCGCGTGCGCGCCGCTGCCTGCCGTCATGGCTAGCACGAGCAGGCTCGCGCCTGCGATGTAGCCCCACTTCACCCCGCGATGACAAAACATACGACGCCCCGTTTCGTTCGGCCTGTTCGGCCGCTGTTGTTATGGCGTCCATATCACGCAGCATCGCGCTGACATCGTCGACGCGATTAGAAACGCTAAAGGATGATCATGATCTATTCCGCTGTTGCTGTTGAGCTACGAATTCGCGCGGTTCCCGCAACTCTCACGCGTTATTCGCAAAACGATTCCAGTCTGGAACGCTTCCAGAAGAAATCCCGTCTCGCAAAGCACGCGTACGAGTCTTCACATCGATGCAAGTTTTTGCTGGCGATCGATGAAATCGGTCATCGGGCTTGGAGCGATTCAAGTTCAACACGGCAAGCAATGCCTTGAGGGACGCCTCCGATGAACGTATCTGCTTCTTGAAGTGCCATTGGCGGCCGACAGGCCCGTGCCCTCATGCCATGCTGGCCGTGGCGAGTGCCGTGCGATACGCGAGGGACCATGCCTCTTGACCCGGATCATGAAGCCGCGCGCGCGGCGTTGTATCAATCGATCATGGCAGCCTTCTGCAAGGTATTGCACGAGAGCTGCCTGCCGCCCATGACTGTCATGGATCTCGCCGCTACAGCTGTCGGTTCGATCTACCAGGACGTCGCCGGTCACCATCGCTGCGATCCCCTCTGCGGGTGCGGCTGGCAACCCGATCCGGCTTCCGACATCGAGGCACTGCAGACAGCCCTGGCCCGCGCAGCGAGATCGGCTCCACTCCCCGACCTGCGGTTCCTCCAAGCCGCAGGCCGCGCGTGAGGGTGCAATGCGAAGTAACGCAACTTTACTTCACGACCCCAGAACATTCGACGCCCCGCTTCTTCGATCTTTGCGATCTGTTTGACGGCGTCCTTATCACGCGAGTTCCGGCGCGCATCGCTGCGCGCGTTAGAACCGCTACAACTCGACGAACAACTCCACTGCTGTTGCGTGCGCGCTACGAAACGCTGCGCGCGATGCGCTGACTGACGCAAAATTGCGCACGGATTTCTAGAACAGGTCCAGTCTGGAGTTCTTCCAAATCGTCTTCGTTGTTGCGCGCGTTTCCTGCGCATAAGAAATTCTCGGCAGAGAACGATCGGGGCGCGGCGCAATGAACTCGATACTGAACGGACATGGCGGTTGCGCAAGCGGCATCACGACGAGCGAACGCAGCGTGCGCGAAGCATTCGACCCCGGCTGTTTCGGAACCCTGATTGTCCGCGATGCTTGCTGACTGGACGGACGAGATCGTTCGCTGGGCCCGGCGCAACGCGATCATCTGGGAGCTCTGGCTGTTCGGCGAGGGTGACGGGATTGCCGACCCGGTGACCGTCGGCGTCGTGCTCGCGCCCGCCAATGGCGATCATTCGAGGGCGCTCGGGGATTTTTCGCTGCTGGATGCGAAATGGCGCGGCGAGCTCAAGGCCATCACCCGCCGCCAGGTCAGGCTGGAGCCGATGGTGCCCGGCTATCCCGGCGACCGCACCATTCGATCGGCCGGGACGTGCCTGTGGAAAAGGCCGCGGTAGATCGCTGGCAACCTACTTCTTCGCAGACACCGCCGGCTCAACCGTGCGCACCGCACCGGCCTTGCGCAGGTGGATCGTCGCGATGTCGTCGGAATAGACCTTCTGCCAGCCGTCGACGCGGTCGAGCAGTTTGGTCGCCGCGCTCTGCGTGCGCAGCAGCGTCGCCTCGATGTCGTATTGCGCGAGCAGGCGGAACAGATTGTCCGGCTGCATCAGGCCGGAGGCGGCGTTGTGATCGACGAAGAATTTTTCGCCATAGAGCTCGGTGCGCCCGTCGATGAACGGCGCCACGCCGCTCGCGATCAGATAGCCGCCGAAATCGTAGTCGTTGAACACGCGCGAGAGCTTGAGCTTCTTCAGCTCGGTCACCGCAGTGACCGGCGAAGTGCGCATATGCGGCTCGAAGCGATGCACCGCGGTCCAGGCGATCGTTCCCGCCACCAGCACCGCGGCAACGCCGGCGACCGAGGCGCCGCGGAACGGCGAGGCTGTTGCGGCCGTAACTTCGTTGCCACCGATCTGCCGCGCCAGCGGCGCAGCCAGCAAGAGCGGCCCGATCAGCGCCAGGATCTCCGCCGCGCGTCCCTGCGCCAGCGACATGTGCACGAGGCCGAGTAGCAGCACGATCCGCATCAACGGCAGGCGGATGCCGTGATGGAGCGCGAGCCCCATGCCGAGCAGCAGGCAGACCTCGAACGCGCCGAGCGAGCCGAAATCCATCGGCCGCCATTCCATGATCAGCGGCAGCGCCGCGCCGAGCGACAGGATTTTTTGCGACGCCAGCAGCGCGTGCCAGCCATAGGGCGTGACGCAGCTGGCCGCGAGCGCAGCGAGGCCGAAGGCGAACCAGCGCAGGAACAGTTTCCTGCGCACGCTCGCATCCGCATTCCACACCGCATCGAGCGCGAGGCCGCCGACGAGAAGCAGGCCGAACACGAAGCCGCCATGCAGGTTGGCCCACAGCGTCATCAGCGGCAGCAGCCACCACGACGGCGCCGCGCGCCGGTCGGCGGCGGCGATCAATCCCGCCGCCCACGCCACCAGCACCGGCAGCGCCAGCACATGCGGCCGCGCCAAGAGATGCGGCACGGTGAGCGCCAGCGCTGCGGCAACGCAGACCAGCGTCGCGCTGTCGGAGAGGCGGCGGCTGACGAAGCGCGCCAGCAGCATGAAGGTCAGAGCGATCGCGCCCGCTGCCAGCACCACCGGCCCGGCCCAGCCGGCGACCGCATAGGTCGCGGCGTACATCACCTGCGCCAGCCACTGCGTCGAGATCCAGGGCTGGCCGCGCATGGTGAAGGAATAGACGTCGACCGTCGGCACCGCGTGGTGATCTGATATCCATTGCCCGACCGTGACCTGCCACAGCGTATCCGGATCGATCAGCAGGCGATCGCCCGCGAGCACGAACAGCGCGTAGACGGCGGCGCCCACCCAGACCGGCAGCAGGGTGCGCAGCGCGGGCGCGGCATGGTCGGCGTGGACGGTGGTGACGCTCATGGGCTTGTTCCGGGATTTCCGGCCGGATCGAACCATGCCGGCGCATAATGCTTGGTAAAGCCGCGGGGTTAAGCCATCCGTGCGCCGCAATAATCATGGTGCGCAAAGCGTTAACCGAAGCGGCCGTGCCGCACCTTGCCGGCAGGCGGGTTCCGCACATCAGGTCCGCATTTGGACGGTGCAAACGGGCCAAAGCCGCGTTGACACGGCCCCTCACGCGCCTACATTAGAGCCGTTCCGAGGGGTGCTCCGAAGGCGGAGCTGAGATACCGCAATCCGCGGTGACCCTTTGAACCTGATCCGGGTCATGCCGGCGAAGGGACAGGGATGTACCAGAACACCAAGCCGAGGGGGGATTCCCCCGTCACCATCATCGGCGCCGGCATTGCCGGCGCATGGCAAGCCTTGCTGTTTGCCCAAGCCGGCCACGCCGTCACCCTGCACGAGCGCAGTGACGCCACGATGACCGAAGCGACCAGCCACTGGGCCGGCGGCATGCTGGCGCCGTGGTGCGAGGCGGAGACCGCCGAGCCGGTGATCGGCCGGCTCGGCCTGCACTCGCTGAAACTGTGGCGCCAGCATTTTCCCGACACGGAGTTCAACGGCTCGCTGGTGGTGGCGCATGCGCGCGACCGCAGCGATTTCGAGCGCTTCGCGCGGCTGACCTCGGAATATCGAAGGCTGGACGCGGCTGCGATCGACGAGCTCGAGCCGTCGCTGGACGGCCGCTTCCGCGAAGGTCTGTTCTATCCCGACGAGGGCCATGTCGAGCCGCGCCGCGTGCTGCCGGAATTGCATGCCCGCATCGTCAAGGCCGGCGGCACCGTCAAGTTCGACAGCGACGTCGACATCGATGCCCTCGAAGGCATCGTGATCGATTGCCGCGGCCTTGCCGCCCGCGACACCGAGCCGGAGCTGCGCGGCGTCAAGGGCGAGATGATCGTGATCGAGACCGACGAGGTGGAGCTGAAGCGCCCCGTGCGGCTGATCCATCCGCGCTGGCCGCTCTACGTGATCCCGCGCGGCGACAACCGCTTCATGCTGGGCGCGACCTCGATCGAGGCCGAGCATTGGGGCGTCAGCGTGCGCTCGGCGCTGGAGCTTCTGGGCGCGGCCTATGCCGTGCATCCGGCCTTTGCCGAGGCGCGCATCCTCGAATTCGGCTCCGGCTTACGCCCGGCCTATCCCGACAACCTGCCGCGCATCACCGTCGACAAGAAGCGCATCTCGGTGAACGGCCTCTATCGCCACGGCTTCCTGCTGGCGCCGGCACTGGCCGAGCTGACGCTCTCCTATGTCGAGCGCGGCGCGCTCGACAACGAGGTGATGCGATGCAGGTGATCGTCAACGGCGAGCGCCGCGAGGTGAGCGCCTCGCATGTCGACGCGCTGCTGGTCGAGCTCGACTACGAGGGCACGCATTTCGCGATCGCGCTGAATTACGACGTGGTGCCGAAAAGCCGCTGGGCCGAGACGAGGCTTAAGGCCGGCGACGAGATCGAGATCATCACGCCGCGGCAGGGAGGGTGAGGTGAGGAGCATGACGCGCGCCGCACACTCCGCTGTCGTCCCGGCGAACGCCGGGACCCATAACCACAGCAGTGCGTGGTTGCGGAAGGTATCTACCAGACTGCCCCAAGAGAGATCACGCGGTATGGGTCCCGGCTTTCGCCGGGACGACCAGGGATAAAGACTGATGGTCAACTTCTACGGCAAAACCTTCGCCTCCCGCCTTCTCATCGGCACGGCGCTGTATCCCTCGCCGGCGATCATGCAAGGCGCGATCCGCGCGTCGGGCGCGAACATCGTCACGGTGTCGCTGCGCCGCGAGGCCGCCGGCGGCAAGACCGGCGATGCGTTCTGGTCGCTGATCCGCGAGCTCGATGTGACGGTGCTGCCGAACACCGCCGGCTGCCGCAGCGTGCGCGAGGCGGTGACCACGGCTAAGCTCGCGCGCGAATTGTTCGGCACGAGCTGGATCAAGCTCGAAGTCATCGCCGACAACGACACGCTGCAACCCGACGTGGTGGGCCTGGTCGAAGCCGCTGACATCCTGATCAAGGACGGCTTTGAAGTGTTCCCCTATTGCACGGAAGATCTTTCCGTCGCCACGCGCCTCGTGGACGCCGGGTGCAAGGTCGTGATGCCCTGGGCTGCGCCCATCGGCTCGGCCCGCGGCATCATCAATCGCGATGCGCTGAAACTGCTGCGCGACCGCCTGCCTGACATCACGCTGGTGGTCGACGCCGGCCTCGGCGCGCCCTCGCATGCCGCCGAAGCGCTCGAGCTCGGCTATGACGCGGTGCTGCTCAACACCGCGATCGCCAAGGCCGCCGACCCCGTCGCGATGGCGAAGGCCTTTCGATCCGGCGTCGAGGCCGGCCGCACGGCCTATGAGGCGGGCCTGATGCAGGCCCGCGACTTCGCCTCTCCCTCCACCCCTGTGATCGGGACTCCGTTCTGGCATGCCGTATCCTGATCGTCACACGTATCCTGATCGCTTCTATCCCGTCGTCGACAGCGTCGCCTGGGTCGCGCGCCTGGCGCTACTCGGCGTCGGCACCATCCAGCTGCGCGCCAAGAATCTGGACGACGGCGAGGCGCTGCAGATCGTCACCGACGCGCTGGAGGCGATCAAGGGCACGGCCGCGAAACTCGTGGTCAACGACTACTGGCGCGCGGCGATCGTCGCCGGCGCGCAGCATCTGCATCTCGGCCAGGAAGACCTTGCCGGCGCCGATCTCGCCGAAATCCGCAAGGCACGCCTCACACTCGGCATCTCCACCCATGACGATGCCGAGCTCGCCACCGCGCTTGCGGCAAAGCCCGATTATGTCGCGCTCGGACCGATTTTTCCGACCACGCTGAAGTCGATGCGCTTCGCCCCGCAGGGCATTGCGAAAATCACCGAGTGGAAAAAGCGCATCGGCAACATCCCGCTGGTCGCCATCGGCGGCATCAAGTTCGAGCAGTCAGCCGAGATCTTCGCCGCCGGCGCCGATTCCATCGCGGTGGTCTCCGACGTCACCCAGCACGCCGACCCCGACGCGCGGGTGCGGCAGTGGCTGGGCCAAAGCGCGGAGGCGGCGTGATGGCGCACTCTTTCCCCGTCATTGCGAGCGGAGCGAAGCAATCCATGCCGCCACAAGTGGAAGCATGGATTGCTTCGTCGCTATCGCTCCTCGCAATGACGACTACTGTTACTGCCGTCATTCCGGGGCTCGCGAAGCGAGAACCCGGAATCTCGCTCAACAATCTCGAGGTTCCGGATCGGCCGGCTGCGCCGCCCGTTCGGAACGACGCCCAACAACACCATGCTCTAGCGCCCGGATCGACCCACTCCCCATCCGGAACGACTACGAAATAAAACGGAGGCTTCCATGAACATCCGCTCCAATCCGGCCAAGACCCTTCCCGCCGTCACCACCGGCCCCCTCGCCTCCTCGCGCAAGATCTTCGCGACGCCCGAAGCCGCGCCTGACTTGCGCGTGCCCTTGCGCGAGATCATCCTGTCGGGAGGCGCGGGCGAGCCCAATCTTCCCGTCTACGACACCTCCGGCCCCTACACCGACCCGACCGTCACCATCGACGTCAACGCCGGCCTGCCGCGGCATCGCGCGGCCTGGGTCAGGGAGCGCGGCGGCGTCGAAGAATATGACGGCCGCGTCGTCAAGCCGGAAGACAACGGCAACCTCTCCGCCGACAAGGCCGCGAAAGCGTTCTCCGCGCATCACAAGCCGCTACGCGGCCTTGACGGCCACAAGATCACCCAGCTCGAATTCGCCCGCGCCGGCATCATCACGAAAGAGATGATCTACGTCGCCGAGCGCGAAAACCTCGGCCGCAAGCAACAGCTGGAACGCGCCGAAGCCGCCCTCGCCGACGGCGAAAGCTTCGACGCCGCGGTCCCCGCCTTCATCACGCCGGAGTTCGTTCGCTCCGAGATCGCCCGCGGCCGCGCCATCATCCCCTCCAACATCAACCACGCCGAACTGGAGCCGATGATCATCGGCCGCAACTTCCTCACCAAGATCAACGCCAATATCGGCAACTCCGCCGTGACCTCGTCGGTCGAGGAGGAAGTCGACAAGATGGTGTGGGCGATCCGCTGGGGCGCCGACACCGTGATGGACCTCTCGACGGGGCGCAACATCCACACCACCCGCGAATGGATCCTGCGCAACTCGCCGGTGCCGATCGGCACCGTGCCGATCTACCAGGCGCTGGAGAAGGTCAACGGCGATCCCGTCAAGCTCGACTGGGAGGTCTACAAGGACACGCTGATCGAGCAGTGCGAGCAGGGCGTCGACTATTTCACCATCCACGCCGGCGTGCGCCTGCCCTACATCCACCTCACCGCCAACCGCGTCACCGGCATCGTCTCGCGCGGCGGCTCGATCATGGCCAAGTGGTGCCTGGCGCATCACAAGGAGAGCTTCCTCTACACCCGCTTCGACGAGATCTGCGATCTCATGCGCAAGTATGACGTCTCGTTCTCGCTCGGCGACGGCCTGCGCCCGGGCTCGATTGCCGATGCCAACGATCGCGCGCAATTCGCGGAGCTGGAGACGCTCGGCGAATTGACCAAGATCGCGTGGGACAAGGGCTGCCAGGTCATGATCGAGGGCCCCGGCCATGTGCCGATGCACAAGATCAAGATCAACATGGACAAGCAGCTCAAGGAGTGTGGCGAGGCGCCGTTCTACACCTTGGGGCCGCTGACCACCGACATCGCGCCGGGCTACGACCACATCACGTCAGGCATTGGCGCCGCCATGATCGGCTGGTTCGGCTGCGCAATGCTCTGTTACGTCACACCGAAGGAGCATCTGGGTCTCCCCGACCGCAACGACGTCAAGACCGGCGTCATCACCTACAAGATCGCGGCGCACGCCTCCGATCTCGCCAAGGGCCACCCCGCCGCCCAACTGCGCGACGACGCACTGTCCCGCGCCCGCTTCGACTTCCGCTGGACCGACCAGTTCAACCTCGGCCTCGATCCGGACACCGCGAAAAACTTCCACGACGAGACCCTGCCGAAGGAAGCCCACAAGGTCGCCCATTTCTGCTCGATGTGCGGCCCGAAATTCTGCTCGATGAAGATCACGCAAGACGTGCGCGACTACGCGGCGACGCTGAACGATCCGGCGGCGGTGGGGATGTCGATGGCCGGCACCATCGAGGATGGAATGGCCGCGATGAGCGCGAAGTTCAAGGAGATGGGGAGCAGCGTGTATCTGGATGCGGACAAGGTGAAGGAGAGTAACAGGGTGCTCTGACTCCTGCCCTATCTGCGCATGTAAAAAGCCGGGCGAAAGCCCGGCTTTTTTGTTAATACTTTAGATTGTACGTTTATTGCCGCGACTATTATACACGGAGTTAGAATGAAACGGATTCTTGCCGTCGCCTTCGCGACACTCTCTGTGGGAGAAACCGCTCACGCCTACACTCGCGAGCAGATCGATGTGCTCAACTTTGTGAGCATAGCGGAATATGCCGGGCGAGGCGACAACTGCCCCTTCAAGCTCATCGAAAGCAACGTACACGACGAATTGCGCGCGGCAGGCTTCACGCAGAAGGATTTCGATAGCAGCGAGTATGGTGAGCTGCGAATGAAGTCACTGGTGCCTGTGATCCAAACATACAAGATCAACCCGTCCGCGGCATGCACGGCGGCATGGTCGATGTTTGGACCCAATGGCGGGTACAAACGCCAGATGCTGGAAGCTAAGTAGTACGTAGGATGGGTTGAGCCCTTCGCGAAACCCATCACTCTTTTCGCGTGACCATGATGGGTTTCGCTGTCGCTCTACCCATCCTACGCAGCGTCGCGCGCCGCACGACCGGCGTCACTTCTTGAACATCGTCTCGAACAGCGTCTTCGCGCGCTCCAGTCCTTCCGGCGTGAAGACTACCGATTTCACCTTGCCGACGGGATCGTGGATCATGCCTTTCTCGTGCAGACGGCCGAGCACGCCCCAATCCATGCCTTTCCAGGCCCTCCATTCATCGTGCAGTGTCAGATAGAGCAGCGCCAGCGCTGCGTCGTCGATCTTGTCGGTGTCGAGGGCCATCGCCAGCCTCCTGATGCCTGACAGCGCGCCATCTTACGAACGGCGTCGCCGATTGCAATCGTGCCCAATCGACGAATCCCCGCCGCTGCTATTAGCCTTGCTCCATGCCCATCATCCGCGACACGCTGGATATCGATCTGGGCACCGGCGAAGATCGCCGGCGATTGGACGCTTTCCGGCACACGCGCGCAGCCGTTCCGCTCAATGAAGTGAAAGCCTGGGTCGCAAGCTGGGGTTCGGCAAACGAAATGCCGCGGCCCACGCCGCGCCGATTGCGGGCCGTCATTGCGAGGAGCGATAGCGACGAAGCAATCCAGCTTTCGTCGTGCGTTCGGAAAAGCTGGATTGCTTCGCTGCGCTCGCAATGACGTTGAAAGACCGGGCGCTCCGCCCCATCACCTCATCGATCGTTCTTCAAGTGCCTGCCGGGCAGGCGCATCATGCTAAGGGTCGTGACTCCGGTCGACGATCCGGAGTACATTATCACCGCCTACTTCGACAGGAAGAAGCCATGCGCGTCAGGATAGACCAGAGCGCCGATGCCGTTTATCTCAATCTGAGCGACGGCGCGGTATCGGAAAGCGAAGAAGTTGCCGACGGTATTGTCGTGGACTACGACACCGACGGACGCGTGGTAGGCATCGAGATACTCGATGCCTCGAAGCGGGCCGGCAATCCCGAGACCCTGAAGACTTACAGTTTTGAGCTTCCGGGCGTTGCCTGACCGCCCCCTCACCGCATCGTAATCGCCAGCCCGCTCAGATCCGCATTCGCCATCAGCCCGACCTGATGCCCCGTCAGCTCCAGCACCGCGCCCTTCTGGTTGGTCAGCACGATGGCCCGTGCGCCGCGGCCGAGCGCGAGCCCTGCACCGGCGGCGCCGTGGACGCCGGCGACGTCGCTGGCGCGCCAGATGTTGCTGACGTGGCCGCGCAGCACGGTTTTGGAGCCGCCGGACACCAGGCCGTAGTCGAGGCCGCCGGTCGAGAGGCGATAGCTGCGGCCGCGGAATTGCAGCACGCCCGAGGTCGCGCCCGCGGACTACAGCAGCAGGCGGTAGCGAGCGTAACTCACCCAGCCTTAGAGCAATCTTCCAAACCAATCGAGATTCCGTGAAGCCGGCGCCATTCGTTCTCCATAGATGTTCTCGTACTTCACCTGGATGGACAGCTTCGAAACGAGTTGCCGAACGAGATGGCGCGAGGAAAGGAAGCGGTCGTCCTGCACGTCTCCCTCCAGCAAAATGAGCGTAAGATGATCGTTTGCCGAAATTGCCCGGTCGGTGATGTCCCCAACAAAGGTAGTCCATTGGTAGTCGAAAGGCAGGTCAGTCATGAAATCGATAATTGATCCCTTGGTTTCTCCGTTTTCTTGATTGCGCACGGTTACCTTCTTCACGATCATCGGTCCGATGCCGTCGTTGCGAATTCGTACGAAGAGCTGGTTTTCATAGTCACCGACGCTGATATGACCGATCGGGTGTACGCTCTTCCGGTTGTGCCGCCTTTGCATGACGGAATTTGCGATCGTGGCAAGCAAAGCGAGAAACGAGACAATGAGTGCGGCAATAGCCGTCCACGCCGTGACGAGCTTTTCGTGGGTCGACAGGAACGACGCAAATTCACCGATCAGGGACGTCGTAAATTCCCACATGCGAATCTTTCCAACGCCAGCAAGGCCGGATCAGCGCAGCATAGTCCGCCTTCTGGCTTCGAACACTACCCCCTGCGAGGGGATCCCTCACCTCATCGTAATGGCCAGCCCGCTCAGATCCGCATTCGCCATCAGCCCGACCTGGTGCCCGGTCAGCTCCAGCACCGCGCCCTTCTGGTTGGTCAGCACGATCGCGCGCGCGCCGCGGCCGAGCGCGAGGCCGGCGCCGGCGGCGCCGTAGACGCCGGCGACGTCGCTGGCGCGGATGATGTTGCTGACGCGGCCGCGCAGCACGGTCTTGGAGCCGCCGAACACGAGGCCATAGTCGAGGCCGCCGGTCGAGAGGCCATAGGTGCGGCCGCGGAATTGCAGCACGCCCGAGCCGCCGCTGCCGCCGATGATCCAGCCGGCCTTGTAGATCGTCAGCGTGACGAAGCCTTCGTCGGCGCGGGCGGACGAGGCGCCGGTGAAGGTAACGGCGAACGCAAGCAACGCGGCACAGAGGGCTGAATAAATCTTCATGGGAGCGGTCTCCGGGGATGCTTTTGGGTGCGCCGCGGCGCATGTCGAATCACGGGGCGAATCTACCCCAGGGGCAGGCTGCAAAGAAATGCGTGGCCGTCGCGGCGGTTTGAAGGCGGAAACGCAAATCCGCGGTGGCAAGGCCGGCGGAGCGGGCTAAGCTCGCGGGCACGCTCGCAACGGAGGCGCCCATGGCCATCAAGCATTTCCCCGCCCCTTCCGGCATCAAGGCACCGCCGCTGTCGTTTGCGGCGCGCGCGGGCGACCTGTTGTTCATTTCGGGCATTCCGGGCTTCGATGCCCAAGGCAATTTACCCGACGGCTTCGAGGCGCAGTTCGCCAACGTCGTCGTCAACATCAAGCGCATCCTCGATGAGGCCGGCGCCACCATGCGCGACCTCGTCAAGGTCAACGTGCTGCTGACCCGCGCGGCCGATGTCGCTGTCATGAACGAGCTCTATGCGTCGGCCTTTGGACCTGCACCCTATCCGGCCCGCACCACCTGCGTCGTGGTGGCGCTGCCCAACCCGACGATGCTGATCGAGATCGAGGCCGTAGCGGAATTCAAGGCGTAGGGTGGCCCTCTCTCAGTTCGTCATTCCGGGGCACGCGAAGCGTGAACCCGGAATCTCGAGGTTCCGGGTTCGGCTCTTCGAGCGGCCCCGGAACGACGTACATATCGGGGTCCCAAAAATCCGAAAACACCCCTTGACATCTTACGCAAATCGGAATTATATCCGACCCAGCCCGTGCCACCGTGAGGGACGTTTCGCGATCGTCACGAAACGTGGTGCGGGTTGCGATGGGCCGCTTGCTGCGTCAGGTGCTTGCACCGGGCGAAACGCTAGCTGCGGACGGTGAAATCGTGT
>NZ_JBQTHN010000117.1:0-8562 GCF_052389815.1 Bradyrhizobium sp.
CCGCCCCGCGCCACAGCGTGTCGCGGTGCTCGACGCGGAAGAAACCCATGTGGCCGATCTTCTTCACGCCGATGTCGTTCGGCGAGATGCTGACGATGTCGGGCTTGGTGGCGGTGAAGCCGGAGCAGAGCAGCTCGACCGCGGTGCGGGTCGCCCAGGGATCGTCGGTGAAGCAGACCGCGCGCAACGGGCTCTTGTAGTTGTGGAAGTTCTCGCGGGTATCGAGCGTGGAGTCGCCGAACAGATAGCGCTCCTTCATCACCCAAGCCGACCCATTGCAGGTGCGGCGCCTCCATCTCGCTATCTGAAGGAAAGGAACCCGGAACTGCTGGGCGTGTTGTGCCTTCAGGAGGAGCGCATGGACAGCTTGACCAAGCGAGAGCGGCCTGATCGCTCGAAGAGCGATATGCACCAGGCGCACGAAGTCAAACATTGGACTCATGCGCTCAACGTAGCGCGGGAAGAGCTGCAGGCCGCAGTTGACAAGGTGGGCAATTCGGCCGCCACCGTCCGGAAGCAACTCAGATTGGCTGGAGCAGCGGAAAATGACCATCCGGTCATGGCTGCGAAGGAGTAGGTCACGCTGGGCAATCGGATTTAGGGCTTGGCTCGGTCTGGCCCTGATGGCAGGAGGCCTGTTGTTCCTAACCATCCATCTGGGTGAGAGCGTAAGGAAATCGGCAGAAGGGAAGATGCCCACGCCCATATGGCCGGCAGCAACACCAACGTCGCCGACTTTACCGAACGACAAGTAGAGACGACAGTTAGAAGAGGGTCTGGTTTCGGAAATAGTCCCTGCGCTTGTCACAGCCGATCAGCGTCCGCTCACTCCCAGTTCAGCGCGCCGCCGTTCTGGTATTCGATCACCCGCGTCTCGAAGAAGTTCTTCTCCTTCTTCAGGTCCATCGCTTCCGACATCCACGGGAATGGATTCTCCGTTTCCGCGAATACCGGTGGCAGGCCAAGCTGCGCGCAGCGGCGGTTGGCGATGAAGTGCATGTAGGTTTCGCATAGCGCCGCGTTCAGCCCGAGGAAGCCGCGGGGCATGGTGTCCCGACCATACGCCGCCTCCAGTTCCGCCGCCTCGCGGACCATGCCGCGCACCTCGTCCTGAAAGGATCTGGTCCACAGATGCGGGTTCTCGATCTTGATCTGGTTGATGACGTCGATGCCGAAATTCAGGTGTATCGATTCATCGCGCAGGATGTACTGGTATTGCTCGGCAATGCCGACCATCTTGTTGCGGCGGCCGAGCGACAGGATCTGCGCGAAGCCGGTGTAGAACCACATGCCCTCGAAGATAAGGTAGAAGGCGACGAGGTCGCGCAGAAAAGCCTGATCCGCTTCCGGCGTGCCGGTCTTGAAGTCGGGATCGTCGAGATGCTGGGTGTGCTTGAGCGCCCAGGCCGCCTTGTCGGTGATCGAGGGCACCTCGCGGTACATGTTGAACAGCTCGCCCTCGTCGAGGCCGAGGCTTTCGACGATGTACTGGAAGGTGTGGGTGTGGACGGCTTCCTCGAACGCCTGACGCAGCAGATATTGCCGGCATTCGGGGTTGGTGAGGTGACGGTAGATCGCCAGCACGATGTTGTTTGCAACGAGGCTCTCGGAGGCGGCGAAGAAGCCGAGATTGCGCTTGATGGCGCGGCGCTCGTCTTCGGTCAGGCCGTCGCGCGACTTCCACAGCGCGATATCCGCCTGCATGGAGACCTCGGTCGGCATCCAGTGATTGTTGCAGCCGGCGAGATATTTCTCCCACGCCCATTTGTACTTCAGGGGTAGCAGTTGATTGACGTCGGCGCGGCAATTGATCATGCGCTTTTCGTCGACGGAGACGCGGCCGCCGCTGCGATCGATCGTGCCGAGGCTGGTTGTTTCAGACAAGGGCAGAGGCGCAATGGCCAGCGACACGGGCAATTGACGCGCGGGTGCAGAAGGTTCGGACCAATCGAGCATGTTGATATTCCTTGCCTCGGCCCTTACTGGCACGCTTCGCAGCCGGGATTGTCGATCGAGCAGGCGACGGCGCCGGACAGGTCGGGCGCCGGTGACATCAGCGCGACCGAGGAGACGGCATTGAGCTTGCCGTCGGTTCCCTTCAGGGTCGACTTCTCGACGTGGGTCGCGCTGCGCGAGCGCAGGTAGTAAGTCGTCTTCAATCCGCGCGACCAGGCGAGGCGATAGAGCGCGTCCAGCTTCTTGCCGGAGGGATTGGCGATGTAGAGATTGAGCGATTGCGCCTGGTCGATCCATTTCTGCCGGCGCGCGGCCGCTTCCACCAGCCAGGCGCTGTCGATTTCAAAGGCGGTCGCATAGAGCGCCTTGAGGTCGTCAGGGATGCGATCGATGGCGCCGACGCTGCCGTCGAAATATTTGAGGTCGTTGACCATGACCTCGTCCCACAGCCCGCGCGCCTTCAGATCGCGAACCAGGTGTTCGTTCACGACGGTGAAATCGCCGGACATGTTCGACTTCACATAGAGGTTCTGGTAGGCCGGCTCGATCGATTGCGCGACGCCGCAGATGTTGGAGATGGTCGCCGTCGGTGCGATCGCCATCACGTTGGAATTGCGCATGCCGACGGAGCGGACGCGCTCGCGTAAGTCGCCCCAGTCCCGCGACGACGTGCGATCCATCTCGGCGCTGCCGCGTGCCTCTGCCAAAAGTTCGATGGAATCGATCGGCAGGATGCCCTGGTTCCACAGCGAGCCCTCGAAAGAGGGATAGCGGCCGCGTTCGGCAGCGAGATCGACCGACGCCGAGATGGCGTAATAGGAGATCGCTTCCATGCTGGTATCGGCAAATGCCACCGCAGCTTCGGAAGCCACAGGCAGCCGCAGCAGATGCAGGGCGTCCTGGAAACCCATCAGGCCAAGGCCGACCGGACGGTGTCGCAGGTTCGAACGTCGCGCTTCGGGAATGGTGTAGAAATTGATGTCGATGACGTTGTCGAGCATGCGCATCGCCGTCGTCACCGTCTTCTTCAGCCGCGCCTCGTTCAGTCCTCCATCCCGGATATGATTTGCCAGGTTGATCGAGCCGAGATTGCAGACCGCGCTCTCCTCGTCCGAGGTGTTGAGGGTGATCTCGGTGCAGAGGTTCGAGGAATGGATCACGCCAGCATGGCGCTGCGGCGAGCGGAGATTGCAGGGATCCTTGAAGGTGATCCAGGGATGCCCGGTCTCGAACAGCATGGTCAGCATCTTGCGCCAGAGATCGACCGCGCGGACCTGTTTGAAGACACGGATTTCGCCGCGCGCCGCCCTGGCTTCATGGAAGGCATAGCGCTCGGCAAAGGCCTTGCCGTAGAGGTCGTGGAGATCGGGTGTCTCGTCTGGGGAGAACAGCGTCCATTCGCCGTCGGCTACCACGCGCTGCATGAACAGATCTGGCACCCAATTCGCCGTGTTCATGTCGTGGGTGCGGCGGCGGTCGTCGCCGGTGTTCTTGCGCAGGTCGAGGAACTCCTCGATGTCGATGTGCCAGGTCTCGAGATACGCGCAGACCGCGCCCTTGCGCTTGCCGCCCTGGTTGACCGCGATCGCAGTGTCATTGGCGACCTTCAGGAAGGGCACCACGCCCTGGCTTTGGCCATTGGTGCCCTTGATGTGCGCCCCGAGTCCGCGCACGCGGGTCCAGTCGTTGCCGAGGCCGCCGGAATATTTGGCGAGCAGCGCATTGTCCTTGATCGACTTGAAGATGCCGTCGAGATCGTCAGCGACCGTGGTCAGGAAGCACGACGAAAGCTGCGGCCGCAGCGTGCCCGAATTGAACAGGGTGGGCGTCGAGGCCATGAAATCGAATGAGGACAATAGGTCATAGAACTCGATCGCACGGCTCTCGCGGTCGATCTCGCGCATTGCGAGCCCCATGGCGACGCGCATGAAGAAGGCTTGCGGCAACTCGATTCGGTTGCCGCTGGCGTGGAGGAAATAGCGATCGTACAGCGTCTGCAGCCCGAGGAACTGGAACGACAGGTCGCGCTCGGGCTTCAGCGCCGCGGCAAGCTGCTTCAGGTCGAAGCGGCCAAGTTCGGGATCAAGCAGTTCGGACACGATGCCGCTCTTGATATAGGCCGGAAAGTATTCGGCATAGCGCACGGCCATGTCGGCTTGGGAGGCGGCCGTGGGCGCCCCCTCTATATAGGAGAGCACCTCGGTGCGCAGCTTGTCCAAGAGCAGCCGTGCGCTGACATAGGCGTAGCTCGGCTCCTGTTCCACCAGCGTGCGCGCGGCCATCACAGAGGCAAGCGCCAGCTCGTCCTGGCTGATGCCGTCATAGATGTTGCGGTGCGTTTCGGCGATGACCGGCGCGGCGTCGACGCCGTCGAGTCCGGCGCAGGCTTCGCCGATGATCAACGCCAGCCGCGCGCCGTCGAGCCGCGTGCGTACACCGTTCGGCAGCGTCACATGGATGACGGGCTCGCCCGGCACGGTGGATTTTGCCGCAGTCTCTTCAGCGCGCTTGCGGGTTCGCTCCTCGCGATACAGCACATAGGCGCGCGCCACCTTGTGGTGCTCGCTGCGCATCAGCGCCAGCTCGACCTGGTCCTGCACGTCCTCGATGTGGAAGGTGCGGCCCTCGCTGGCGCGGCGCGACAGCGCGCTGACGACGTCGGCCGCCAGTTGCTCGACGATCTCATGCACGCGGCGCGAGGCGGCTGCCGTATGCCCCTCGACGGCGAGGAACGCCTTGGTCATCGCCACCGAGATCTTGCTGGCGTCGAACCGCGAGACCGTGCCGTTGCGCCGGATCACTTGCATCGGCGGTTGGGCTTCTGCTGCTGCGAGCGACACGGCGCGCAGTTGGATGAGCGGTGCTGGCTTGGCTTCGCGTTCGACAGAGAGCGACATCTTGGACCCCGTGATGTTGGGGCTGGATGTCGAAGAGGGCGCTGCGTCAGTAGCCGGCGCGGCACGCCGGCATAGGTCTGCGAGCGACCGCCGGGACACCCCGCCCGTGGACGTGTTTTCGGTGTCCCGGCAGGTCTCCTGGCTCGCAGGTCGCCGTTGCTCCCTGTCTTCCCAACGCGATGCCGCGTCAGTGACTTGGATCGGAAGCAACTCACTGCTTACAGTTGCGGGGGCAGCGCCGGATTCTTGCGCGAAACTCGCGCGATTCACCGGCTTCCCTCTTAGCCACCAAGCCTTGGGGCATGGCGGACCGTGACGCCTACATCTGGTGTTATTTGTCGCAGGCTGTCAATGCCCCGGCGACGCCGTATCCAAAATTTCGGTCAGGCTGTGCAAAGGCTGTGAAAATCTTCTCGCGCAGATCGCGGCACTGAGCCGAGTTGACGGCTACGCCACCTTGCCGATAAGTGAGTGCGTCGTGGTTCTCCGGGGAAAGTATTTCCGGAGCTAAGAGGGAAGCCGGTGCAATGCCGGAGCTGCCCCCGCAACTGTAAGCGGCGAGCCGCTGTCCAACAAAGTCACTGAAGCCCGCAAGGGCTTCGGGAAGGCCGGACAGAGCTGTGACCCGCGAGCCAGGAGACCTGCCTCGACAACATACACGTCCTCGGGCGGGGTGTCCCGGTGGTGCGGTTGCGATTCCCGCACGTGGCCACCGCGTTGCCGGAATCCAGACGTGTCACTTCGGCCTTTGCCCCCAACTCATTGGGGTAAGCCAAATGTCCTCCTCTACGAACGCTTCACTTGCCGTCGCCACTCTCGGCACGCCGCGGATCGGTCCACGCCGTGAACTCAAGCTCGCGCTTGAGAGTTTTTGGTCCGGAGCCTCGAACGAGCAAGCGATGATCGAAACCGGCATAGGGCTGCGCGCCGCTAACTGGGCGCGGCAGAAGCAGCTCGGCGTCACCGTTATTCCTTCCAACGACTTTTCCTTCTACGACCAGCTGCTCGACACTGCCGTGATGGTCGGTGCGATCCCGGACGCCTATGGCTGGAAGGGTGGCGCGGTGCCGCTTGCAACCTATTTTGCAATGGCACGCGGCGCCGACGGCGATGCGCACGATGAGGCCTGCGACCATGCTCATCACAGCTCTGGCGTGCCGGCGCTGGAAATGACCAAATGGTTCGACACCAACTATCACTACATGGTGCCGGAGCTGAAAAAGGATCAACGCTTCACGCTCGCCTCGCGCAAGCCGATCGAGGAGTATGAAGAGGCCGGTGCGCTCGGCTACCACACGCGCCCCGTGCTGGTCGGCCCCGTCACCTTCCTGAAGCTCGCCAAGAGCAAGGACACCGGCTTTGATCCGCTTTCGCTGCTCGACCGGCTGCTGCCCGTCTATGTCGAGGTTTTGCGCGAGCTGGCAAAGAGCGGCGCCGATTGGGTGCAGGTCGATGAGCCGTGTATGGTGCTCGATCTCGATGAGACTGCGCAGAAGGCCTTGCAGCAGGCTTATGCGGCGTTCGCCAGGGAAGTCCCGCAGATCAGGATCATGCTGGCAAGCTATTTTGGTGCGCTTGGCGGCAACCGCGATATCGCCTTTGCCCTTCCCGTTGCCGGCCTGCATCTCGATCTCGTGCGCGCGCCGGAGCAACTCGACGAGGTCGCAAGGATCGCGGACGACTGCGTGATCTCGCTCGGCGTGATCGACGGCCGCAACATCTGGCGTACCGACTTGACGAAGGTTCTCGATCGGATCGAGCCCGTCATCGCCAGCATCGGCAAAGAGCGTGTGCAGATCGCGCCCTCCTGCTCACTGTTGCATGTGCCGATCGATCTTGGCCTCGAAAGCAACATCGATCCGGAGGTGAAGAGCTGGCTTGCATTCTCGATCCAGAAGATCGAGGAACTGGCGGTGCTTGCGGCAGCGACCGGGCGTGGCCGCGAGTGTGCGGAACAAGCGATCGAGGCGTCCGATGCCGCGGCATTGGCCCGCAAGACGTCACCTCGCATTCACGATCCGAAGGTCACGCAGCGCCTTGGCGGTATCGACGACGCGATGCGCCGCCGTGCCAGCCCATTCGGGGAGCGTGCCGTTACGCAACACCGAAGATTCAAGCTGCCGTCATTCCCGACCACGACTATCGGCTCGTTCCCGCAGACGACGGAAATCCGCAAGGCCCGTGCGGCGCACGCCAAGGGCGAGCTGAGCGATCTCGGCTACAAGACCTTTCTGCAAAACCAGACCAAGCGTGCGGTGCGCTGGCAGGAAACCGTCGGCCTCGACGTGCTCGTGCATGGCGAGTTCGAGCGCAACGACATGGTGCAATACTTTGGCGAGCAGCTTTCAGGCTTCGCCTTCACGGAGAATGCCTGGGTTCAGTCCTATGGCTCGCGCTATGTGCGCCCGCCGATCCTGTTCGGCGATGTCTCGCGGCCGGTGCCGATGACGGTCGAGTGGTGGCAATACGCGCAGTCGCTTACGGAGAAACCCATGAAGGCGATGCTGACCGGGCCGGTCACCATCCTCAACTGGTCGTTCGTTCGTGACGACATTCCCCGCAGCGAAGCCAGCCGGCAGATTGCGCTGGCGATCCGCGATGAGGTAGCCGATCTCGAGGCGGCCGGCGCCGGAATGATCCAGATTGACGAGGCGGCGCTCCGCGAGGGACTGCCGCTGCGCAAAACCGAGTGGAAGATCTATCTCGACTGGGCCGTCGACAGTTTCCGCATCTGCTCCTCGGGCGTACGCGACGAGACGCAGATCCACACCCATATGTGCTACTCCGAGTTCAACGACATCATCGACGCGATCGGCGCCATGGATGCCGACGTGATCTCGATCGAGACGTCGCGCTCGAAGATGGAGCTGCTCGACGCGTTCAGGAATTATCGATATCCGAACGAGATCGGCCCCGGCGTCTACGACATCCATTCGCCGCGGATCCCCGAGGTCGGCGAGATGACGGAATTGCTCAAGCTGGCGCGGCAGCGCCTGTCCGATGCCCAGCTCTGGATCAATCCGGATTGCGGTCTGAAAACCCGCAAGTGGGAAGAGGTGAAGCCAGCGCTCGCCAATATGGTCTCCGCCGCCCGTGACCTCCGGGCGCTGGCGTAATGCCGGCGCCTGTCCCGTCTCTCTGATCGTACACGCAAGGAGAGCCATGCGCTTCTGGATCGAATGCACGCGCTTTGAGACGGGGCAGGCCGTTCACATCAACATCGGCCTCGTCGGCAGCATGTGGCGCGACGGCAACCGCACCGTGCTCGCCTTCGTCGGGGGCGATGCCCGGACCATCGAGGTCGGCGAGACGCCCGAGCAAGTTCTCGAACGACATTTCGGTGGGCCTGGAATGGCATGTCAACGGAATGGCTGAGGCCTACTGCTCCTCCTGCAGCCATTCCGCCGCGCCGCGCCACAGCGTGTCGCGGTGCTCGGCGCGGAAGAAGCCCATGTGGCCGATCTTCCTCGCGCCGATGTCGTTCGGCGAAATGCTGACGATGTCGGGCTTGGTGGCGGTGAAGCCGGAGCAGAGCAGCTCGACCGCGGTGCGCGTCGCCCAGGGATCGTCGGTGAAGCAGATCGCGCGCAGCGGGCCCTTGTAGTTGTGGAAGTTCTCGCGGGTATCGAGCGTGGAGTCGCCGAACAGATAGCGCTCCTTCATCACCCAGCCGACCCATTGCAGGAAGGCGTCCTTCGGCAGGTCCATG
>NZ_JBQTHN010000118.1:0-15591 GCF_052389815.1 Bradyrhizobium sp.
TGCGAGGCGAGAATCTCCTCCATGCCGCCGGTGGACAGACGATGGCCGGCGACGTTGATGATATCGTCGGTGCGGCCCATCACCCAGACATAGCCGTCCTCGTCCTTGTAGCCGGCGTCCGAGGTCTTGTAGTAGCCGGGAAACTCGGTGAGGTAGGATTCCTTGAAGCGGTCCTCCTGCTGCCATAGCGTCGGCAGGCAGCCGGGCGGCATCGGCAGCTTGATGACGATCGAGCCCATCGTGTTGGCGGCTACCGGCTTTGCCGCTTCGTCCACCACGTCGACCTGGTAGCCCGGCATCGGCACCGTGGGCGAGCCGTGCTTCACCGGCAGCATGCCGAGACCCACCGGATTGCCGGCGATGCACCAGCCGGTTTCGGTCTGCCACCAATGGTCGATGACCGGCACCTTCAGCTGCGCTTCCGCCCATTCCACCGTCGGCGGATCGGCGCGCTCGCCGGCCAGGAACAGCGTGCGGAATTTGGAGAGGTCGTATTGCCGGATGAACTTGCCTTCCGGATCCTCCTTGCGGATGGCGCGGAACGCGGTCGGCGCGGTGAACAGCGCCACCGCCTTGTGCTCGGCAATCAGCCGCCAGAACGCGCCGGCATCCGGAGTGCCCACCGGCTTGCCCTCGTACATGATCGAGGTCGCGCCATGGATCAGCGGGCCGTAGACGATATAGCTGTGGCCGACCACCCAGCCGATGTCGGAGCCGCACCACCACACCTCGCCCGGCTTGACGCCGTAGAGGTTGAACATCGACCATTTCAGCGCGACCAGATGCCCGCCATTGTCGCGCACCACGCCCTTGGGGACGCCGGTTGTGCCGGACGTGTAGAGGATGTAGAGCGGGTCGGTCGCCAGCACCGGCACGCAGTCGGCCGATTTCTTCGCCGCGATCGCGTTCTTGCGCAACGTCGCCCAGTCATGGTCGCGGCTGCCGAGGTCGCAGCCGTGCTGCGGCCGCTGCAGGATGACACAGGCGGACGGCTTCGAGCTGGAAAGCTCGATCGCCTCGTCGAGCAGCGGCTTGTACTGCACGATGCGGCCGGGTTCGATGCCGCAGCTCGCCGAGAAGATCAGTTTCGGCTTGGCGTCGTCGATGCGGGTGGCGAGCTCTTTGGCGGCAAAGCCGCCGAACACCACGCTGTGCACCGCGCCGATGCGCGCGCAGGCGAGCATGGCCACGACAGCTTCCGGCACCATCGGCATATAGAGGATGACGCGGTCGCCCTTGGCGACGCCGAAATCCTGCATGACGGCGGCGAGCGACTTCACTTCGGCAAGCAGCTCGGCATAGGTGAATCTGGTGATGGAATTGGTGAGCGGGGAATCGTGGATCAGCGCCACCTGTTCGGCGCGGCCGCCGGCAACATGGCGGTCGAGCGCGTTATGGCAGGTATTGACCCTGGCGCCGGCGAACCAGCGGCCGTAGACGCCGGCAGATGGATCGAACACCTTTTTCGCCGGCTCGATCCAGTCGATCTCACGCGCCGCTTCCGCCCAGAACCCCTCGGGGTCGGCGAGCGCGCGGGCGTGGACGTCGTGATACCGGCTCTTCTCGTGAATGTTCATGGGCTCGCTCCCTCTGATCCCGGCAGGCTTGTGAGGACCTGAACGGCGGCGGCAAAACCGCGCCATGACCGGGATCAATTCAGATTTATTTTCTTGTCTGTCATTGTCACGGGATCGCATGGGGTTTCAAGCCGAAAACGCCTGCGACATTAGGCTATTGGGACATGTTTGGGCATGATCTTGTTCGGAAAACCGGTGCCCACTTTCCGGATCATGCCTAATACCCGTCGATACCGTTGATCTGCTGCAACCGCTCGCGCATGGCCTTTTGCAGGTCGTAGCCGGGCTTGCCGAACTGGGCGTTGCGGCGGGCGATGAATTCGTCCTGCTGTCGCTTCAGCGTTCTGACCTCGCGCGGGGCGCGCGCTTCCTCGACCGCCCGGACGTAAGAGCCGTGAACCTCGCGATCGAGATCGGCAAGCTCGGGGCGGGCGCAGATCGCCTTCTCGACCGGCCGGCGTGCAGCGGCGCAATCGAAGCTCGGCTTGCCGGCAACGGCTTTCAGCGCGCCGAGGCGCTCGAGCTCCTGAGCCATCGAACGATGATTGGCCCTGGCCGCGGCGTGTTCGGGGTTGCGCTTCAGCGCCGCGGCGAAATCCGACACCGCCCTCGGGCCATTGCCCTTCTTGCGCCAGACCTCGCCACGCGCATTGAAGGCATCGGCCAGCGCGGGATCGAGCCGCAGCACCGTGTCGTAATCGTCAATCGCGTCGCTGTACTTCTCCCTGCGCGCGAACACGCCGGCGCGGGCAAGCAGCGCCTTGATGCGATCGGCCTTCTCCAACTTCTCGTGGGCGAGCAGCGCGCCGCAGAGATCGATCACCCTGTCGTCGTCATTGGCTGCCGCGGCGGCGAGACACGGCGCGGGGTCGAGTTGCGGATCCTTGTCAGGCTCGGCTCCCGCGGCAAACGCCGCATCCGCCAGCGCCGACAGCACCAACGCGAACAAAATCTTCCCGGCAGCCCGGCGCGCCATCGCCATGACCCGATCGTAACATCAAGGTTGCACATCGACATCGGCAGATTCCGGCGGAAGCATGGCCGTGCTCAAGCCGAGACCGCCGCGTGCAATTCTTCGAACAGCCAGGCAAGACCGGCGTCCATCAGCGCCACCCTGGGCGCCGCGGCACGGATCGCGAACTTTCTCAGCCGCAACGGCACTTCGCGGGCGACCAGGCCAAAACGCGCCGCATGCAGCGCCACGAAGCGCCGCGGCATAGCGGCGATCAGGTCGGTTTCGGCAACCGTCGCCAGCCCCGCGCCGAAATCCGGCACCGTGAGCGCGACATGGCGCGACATGCCCTGCCTGGCAAGTTCCTCGTCGAGGAAGCCGCGGGGATCGGCCGTCATGGAGACCACGAGGTGCCGCGCCTCGCAAAAGCGTTGCAGGGTCGGTCTCGCGGCAAAGGGATGACGCTTGCGCACGACCGCGACGAAATCCTCTTCATAGAGCACGCGGGTGGCAAATCGCGGCGGGGCGCGGTCGATCGGCGCGACCGCGATGTCCATCGCGCCGCGCTCGAGCTCGGCGAGCGCAGGCAGCCAGGCCCGCTCGACCGACTGTCCGCCGCTCGGCGGCAACAATTGTCGCAATCCGATGTCGATGCCGGGCGCCCGGCGCAGCAAGCGCGCCAGCAGCGGCGGCAGGAATACAGGAGACACGCCGTCGGGCGCCGCGACGATGAAGCGGCGCTTCGACCTTGCCGGATCGAACGGCTCGGCGCTTGCAATCACGTTGCGGGTGCGCGCCAGCACGTCGGCGATCGGCTCGGCCAACGCCGTGGCGCGGGCGGTCGGCACCACGCCCTTCGGCGTGCGCAGGAAAAGGGGATCGTTGAGCAGTCGCCGGAGGCGCGACAGCCCGTGGCTGACCGCGGAGGCCGTCAAATTGAGGCGAGCCGCGGCGCGGCCGACATGACGCTCGGCGAAGATCACCTCGAACAGAGCCAGCAGGTTGAGATCGACCCGAGCAAGATTAATTTCATTCAGCATATCAGCAAAATTATATCATTGGATTCATCGAATACCAACGGCCATTCTCCTCCCCGCACCGCCCCGGCCCCGGCCCCGCCGGGTTGCAAATCATCATGGGAGAGCCATATGCAGCACCGGACAAATGACGTTGCAGCAAGCAGCCGCGAAGGCTTCGTCGAACAGGAATTTCATGCGGGCAGGAATTTTGCGGGCGGCCATCCCATGACCGCCATGGCGACCCCTTCCGACATCATCGCATTCTGGAGCGAGGCCGGCCCTGAGCTTTGGTTCGCCAAGGATGACGGGTTCGATCGCCGCTTTCGCGCGCAATTCTTGCAAGCGCACGAAATGGCGCTCCGCGGCGAGCTCGATCACTGGCAGCGGACGCCAGGCGGAGCGCTGGCGCTGATCCTGCTGCTCGACCAGTTTCCGCGCAACGTGTATCGCGGCACGCCGCGCATGTATGCCAGCGATGCGGCGGCGCTGCAGGTGGCGGAAGCCGCGCTTGCAGCCGGCCATGACCGCCACTACGACGCCGACCTGCGCCTCTTCTTCTACCTGCCGTTCGCGCATTCGGAACAGCTGGCGCACCAGGAGCGATCCGTCGCGCTGTGCCGCGAGCTCGGCGGAGAAAATCTCGCTCATGCCGAAGGCCACTGCGAAATCATCCGACGCTTCGGACGTTTCCCGCACCGGAACTCGATTCTGAAGCGCGCGACGACCGCGCAAGAACTGCAGTTTCTCGATGACGGCGGATTCAAGGGATAGTGATTCGCTTCACTGATCCGATCGGCCATGCGTGGCAAAATCCCTGAACCTATTGTCGGTTCGGGAGACTCAAACCTGATGACAATCTTGATCGAAGACCGCCGCGTACGCGCATCGGCGTCGCCTGCGCGGTATTTCTATTTTCACATGGCGACGGCCTGCGCGGCCGTCGCTTTTCTCGGCTTTGCCCCCACCTACTTCCTGCCGCTCGCGGCAGGCAAGTTCTCGGCGCCGCCTTCCGTCCACGTGCATGGAATCGTGTTCTTTGCCTGGTCGCTGTACTTCGTGTTCCAGGCATGGCTCGCGGCCTCCGGCCAGATCGGACGGCATCGCTCGGTCGGATTGATCGGCGTGTCGCTGGCAACCGCGATGACGATCTTCGGATTCCTCACCGGCGTCACCATGATGAAGCGATCGGCCGAAGTCGGCCAGGCCGATGGCGGCATCGCTTTCTCGATCGTGCCGTGGAGCGGCATCCTGTTCTTCGCCGTCGTGTTTGCGATCGGCGTCGCGATGGTACGGCGCCCGGAAGTACACAAGCGGTTGATGCTGCTCGCCGGCATCTCGATTCTCGATGCCGCCGTCGCACGCTGGTTCCTGACCTTCCTGGCGCCTCCCGGACCGCCCGGCCCGCCGCCGGTCGCGGTGACGATTCCGCCCGCCCTCGTTGCCTATCTCCTGCTGGTAGTCGCCATCGTGCATGACTGGCGGACCCGCGGACGGCCGCATGCGGTGTACGTCGTCGGCGGCATCGTGCTTGTCGCCGTGAAGCTGCTCAACCTGCCGATCAGCGCGACGCATGCCTGGCACGCATTCGCCGGCGGCATATTGGCGATGGCGCAATAGCGATCCGTCGTCCCGGCGAAATCAGCTCTTCACCGTGATCCCGCCGTCGACGACGAGCTCGATGCCGGTGATATACTTCGACTCGTCGGATGCCAGGAACAGCGCGGCGTTGGCGACGTCCCACGCATCACCCATGTGTCCCATCGGCACCTGGGCGTCGCGGGCGCGCCACATCGCGTCAACGTCGCCGCCGGAATAGCTTGCGGCAAGGCCCGCCGAATGCTCCACCATCGGCGTCTTCATCAGGCCGGGAAGGATGGCATTGACCCGCACGTGGTCGCGCGCGAACTGCACGGCCGTGGTGCGCGTCATCATGTTCATCGCGGCTTTCGAGGTGCCATAGGTGACGTAGGAAATGCCGAGGTGCCGGATCGAGGCGATCGAGGAGATGTTGATGATGGAGCCGCCGCCCTGTCTCTGCATGATCGGGATGACGTGCTTCATGGCGAGGAAGGCGCTCTTCAGGTTGACCGCGAAGACGCGGTCCCATTCCGCTTCGCTCACCTCGACCACGCTGCCCATTTCCGCGATGCCGACATTGTTGTCGAGCACGTCGATGCGGCCATAGGCTTTCATGCAGGCCGCGACCATCGCCTCGACGTCAGCTGCGCGCGAGACGTCGGCGGTGAACGGGCTCGCCTTGCCGCCCTCGGACTTGATGATGTTGACGGTCTCCTCGGCGGCGTGACCGTTGCGGTCGACGCAAAACACCTGCGCACCCTCGCGGGCAAAGATCACCGCGGTTGCCTTGCCGTTGCCCCAGCCGGGCCCGATCGAGCCCGCGCCCACCACGATCGCAGTCTTGCCCTTGAGCCGGTTCATGAAGTTCTCCCCATTGTTATGGCTTGCACGCGCGCATGGTCGTGACATCGACCCCGACCGGACGGCCCAGAATTTCCGACAGCGTCCGGCATTTGCCGTCCGCGCACAACCGCCATTCGCCGGCGGCGCCGGAATTGCCGAGCGTCACCTCGCCCGTGGCCGGCCGCGCGGGCTTCCAGCGAAACCAGCCACCGGACAGACGCGCCTGCGGCGGCGGCTCCATGCCGGCGCCGGAGCCTTTGACCCGCGCTTCGACGAGTTCGAGGCCGGCCGCGGTGGTACGCCAGTCCTCCTGCCATTCGACCCTTTCGATCGAATGGGTCCAGGCCAGCGTGAAGGCGGTGACGGCAAGCACCTTCACCGCACCGGCGGAGGCGAGGCACAGGCTCAAACCGGCGCCACCGTGCTGCGCGAGCGCTGCCGCCATTGCCAGAGCACGACGACGGCCGCGAGCGTGAAACCTGCGGTGTCGCTGTAGGGGAATTCGCCGAGCAGGCAGAGCGCGGCGGCGGAGGCGATGACCTGCTCGATCCAGTGCAGGCGGGTGAACAGGAAGCCGATGGCGACCACGCCGAACAGCCCGATCGCAACCAGCGCCTTGAAGGTGGCGAGCGCCACCGCGCCGTGGAAGCCGAGCTTGGCGGCCATGGGATCGCCGGCCTGCAGCATCAGGGCCGGTGAGTAGACGAAGACGAAGGGGATGACGTAGCCGGCAAGCGCGATCCGCATCGCCTCCCAGCCGATCCTGTCGGGGTTCTCCTTCGCGATCGGCGCGGCGGCAAGCGCGGCGAGCGCCACCGGCGGCGAGAGGTCGGCCATGATGCCGTAATAGAACGCGAACATGTGGCTCGCGATCAAGGGCACGCCGAGCTTCGCCAGCGCGGGCGCGGCAAGCGCTGCGGTGATGATGTAGGTCGGGATGGTGGGAATGCCGGTGCCGAGCAGGATCGACAGCAGCATGGTGATGACCAGCGCGAGGATCAGGCTCGTCGCGCCAAGGCTGATGATCCAGCTGCCGAAGATGGTGCCGACCCCGGTTTGCGTCATCATGCCGATGATGCTGCCGACGATGGCGCAGGCCATGCCCACGGTCAGAGCCGACTTGGCGCTGTCGGCGAGCGCGTCGCGGCAGGCGGCAAGTGTATTGCGGCCGCCGCGTGTGATGAATGCGATCAGGATCAACAGTCCGACGATGCCGGCAACCGGCAGTATCTCGAGCCCGTTGCGCGACACCGCGGCGGCGAGCAGCGCAAGCCCGATCCAGAAAACGTAACGCAGCGCGGTGCTGGAGAGGCCGAGCGCGATGCTCGCGCCGAGGATCAGCGCGACGGTCAGCGCAAGCCCCATGCTGCCGGCATAGAGCGGCGTAAACCCCTCGAACAGCATGTAGACCAGCGCCGTCAGCGGCAGCACGAGGTACCAGCGCGCCACCAGCGCCTTCCAGGCGCTCGGGATCTCCGACTTCTTCATGCCGACGAGGCCGTGCTTGCCGGCTTCCAGGTGCACCATCCAGAAGGCGGAGGCGAAATACAGGAAGGCCGGAATCACCGCCGCCTTGACGATCTCCGAATACTGCACGCCGAGCGTCTCGGCCATGATGAAGGCGACCGCGCCCATCACCGGCGGCATGATCTGCCCGCCCATCGAGGCGGTCGCCTCGACGCCGGCGGCAAAGGCGCGGCGATAGCCGAACCTGATCATCAGGGGAATGGTGAACTGGCCGACGGTAACGACGTTGGCAACACCGGAGCCGGAGATCGTGCCCATCATGCCCGAGGCGACCACCGCGACCTTGGCAGGACCGCCGCGGCTGCGGCCGAACAGGCCGAGGGCGACGTCGGTGAAGAGCCGGATCATGCCGGCGCGTTCGAGGAACGAGCCGAACAGGATGAAGAGGAAGATGTAGGTCGCCGATACGTAGATCGGCACGCCGTAGAAGCCTTCGGTGCCGAACGACAGATGCGAGATCACCTGGTCGTAGCCGTAGCCGCGATGATTGAACGGCGCCGGCAGATGCTGACCGAAGAACCAGTAGAGCAGAACGGCGCCGCACATCAGCGGCAGCGCCAGTCCCAATAAACGGCGCGTGCCATCGAATATCAGGATCGCAAGCAAGGTGCCGACCGCGAGGTCGACGGCGGTCGGATCGCCGTCGCGCGCGATCAGGTCGGCGTAGAAAATCCACTGGTAGAGCCCGCAGGCAAAACCCAGCGCGCCGATCATCCACGCCAGCGCGCGTCCGAAGTCCGTCCTGGCGGTGAAATTGCCGATCAGGCCGAAGGTGAGCAGCAGAAGGAAGCCGACATGGACGCCGCGCACCACCTGGCTCGGGAAATAATTGAACGCGGCGACGTAGAGCTGGAACACCGCAAACAGGATGCCGACGGCATAGGCCAGGCGTCCCCACGTGCCGGGGCCAAAGCCTTCCGGAAAACCATGCTCGAAATTGTCGAACTCGACCCTGACGGGGCCGTCCGGGGCCTCAGCCTGCTGCATGGTCGCGCTTCCCCTGTCCCTGCCTGCGGGAGCTTATACCACTTGCCTGATTCGTGATGGCCGACTCTGGCGCAGCCGCACCTCGATGCGTCGTGAGCGGGCTTGACCCATCCATCCATCGCAAAATCAATCTCGTGAAGAGATGGATGGCCGGGTCAAGCCAGGTCAAGCCCGGCCATGACATCTGCCCTTACTTGAGCAGGCCCTTCTCCTTGTAGTAGCGGACCGCGCCGGGGTGCAGCGGGACCGGGCTGCCGCCGGCTGCGGCTTCCGGCTTGATGTCCTTGCCTGCGACATGGGCGTTGGCGAGTTCCGGCAGCGAATCGAAGATCAGCCTGGTCATCTGGTAGGCGAGATCGTCCGATACCGCCGATGAGGTCACGAGGTAGTTGACCACCGCTGCGGTCGGCACGTCCTTGTCCTGGCCAGCGTAGGTGCTGGCCGGGATCGTCGCCGCCACGAAAGGCGGGCCGATCTTGTCGACGATCTCCTTCGGCACCGACACCACGGCGATCTGGGTCGCCGTGCTCAAATCCTTCAGCGAGGCGACGCCAAGACCCGCGGACTGCAAGGTCGCATTGAGCTGGCGGTTCTTCATGAGGTCGACGGATTCGGCGAACGGCAGATATTCCACCTTGCCGAGATCCTTGTAGGTCATCCCGGCGGCGGACAGGATCGCGCGCGAGTTCAGCTCGGTGCCGGATTTCGGCGCACCGACCGACAGGCTCTTGCCCTTGAGGTCGGCCAGCGTCTTGATGCCGCTGTCGGCGGTAGCGACGATCTGGATGTAGTTTGGATAGATCGCGGCGATGGTGCGCAGCTTGTCGAGCTTGTTCTTGAAGCCGGCTTCCTCCTCGCCGTTCCAGGCGGCCTTCAGGGAGTCGCCGAGCGTAAAGGCGAGCTCGCCGCGGCCCTGCTGCAGCAGCACGAGGTTCTCGACGGACGCCTTGGTGGCCTGCACCTGGGTTTTGACGTTCGGAATCTCCTCGCTGTAGATCTTTCCGATCGCTGCCCCGAGCGGGTAATAGACGCCGGACGTTCCGCCGGTCAGGATGTTGATGAACCCCTGAGCCATCGCGGCGGATGGCGGCAGGACAATAGCCGAAGCGACCGTAAACGCGGTCAGTCTTGAACAAATTGACATGACAATTTCCCCGTGGGCGCGCGGCGCAAATTTGGCCGTGCGCGGGTCCGGGGTCAACCGTTTCAAAGGGCCGAACCGCGAAGGGCTGACCGGCCTTTTCTTGCAGGACCCTGGCTCCTTCCTGTCCGGAAGTCAGCAGCAAGCCCCTTGCCACGGCTCCCCAAAGTAGGGTCAATGCGCACCAAGAATGGCCGGCCGAGGCCATCAGGATCCGGGGAAAGCATGGCGGAAGACCAATCATCTCAACACAAGCCTAATGACGAGATCGTCGCCGTCTCCGACGAGGCGCTGCAGAAAGCGGAAGCTTTCGTCGAGGCTGAGGAAGGCGCCGCCAACCGCCTCATGGGCTGGGCCGGACGGATTTCGACCGCGATCGCCGTGGCGATGAGCATGTTTCATCTCTACGCAGCCTACGCGATCGTTCCCACCCAGGAGCTGCGCTACACCCACGTCGCATTCACCCTGGTGCTGAGCTTCCTGCTGTTTCCGCTGGCGACGCGTTTCCGCAACCGCGTGCGCTGGTGGGACGTCGTGCCTGGCATCGTTGCGGTGGCGACCATCGCCTATGCATTATGGGGAGGCGAGGACTTCACCGACCGCGCCACCGTGCCCGAGCGCTGGGACGTGATCGTCGGCATCGTCTTCATCGTCCTGCTGCTGGAAGCGACACGCCGCACCACCGGCTGGATCATGCCCGTGGTTTCGCTGTTCTTCATCGCCTATGCGATGCTGGGACCGCATCTGCCGGCACCCTGGACCCATCGCGGCTACGACCTGTCGCGCCTGGTCGGCCATCTCTTCATCACGCTCGAGGGCATCTTTGGCGTCGCAGTCGACGTGTCGGCGACACTGATCATCCTGTTCACGATCTATGGCGCTTTCCTGCAGCATTCCGGCGCCGGAAAATTCTTCATCGACTTCTCGCTCGCCCTGATGGGCGGCAAACCGAACAGCGCCGGTCGCACCGTGGTGCTGTCGTCGTTCCTGCTCGGCGGCCCCTCGGGCTCGGGCGTGGCCACCACCGTCATGATCGGCACCGTGGCCTATCCGATGATGGCCAAGGCGGGCTTCGAGAAGAACGCCGCCGGCGGTCTGCTCGCCGCGGGAGGCCTCGGCGCGATTCTGTCGCCACCCGTGTTGGGGGCGGCGGCCTTCCTGATCGCCGAATTCCTGAAGATCAGCTATCTCGACGTGATCTGGATGGCGACGATCCCGACCTGTCTCTACTACCTGTCGCTGCTGATCATGGTGGAGCTGGACGCCAGGAAGTTCGGCGCGAAGGACGTGTCCTTTGTGCCGGACATGACGCTTGGCCAGATGACCATGCGCTATGGCTTCCACTTCATCTCGCTGCTGGCGGTGGTCGTGTTCATGGTGGTCGGCTATTCGGCGTCGCTGTCGGTGTTCTACGCTACCGCCGTCACCTTGGCGCTGAGCTTCCTGCGCAGGGACACCGCGCTGGTGCCGAAAAAGCTGGTCAAGGCTCTGGCTGACGGCTCGATCGGCGCACTCAATGCCGCAACGACCTGCGCCTGCGCCGGCATCGTCGTCGGCGTCGTGACGCTGACCGGCCTCGGACTCAAGTTCTCCTCCATCGTCATCAGCTATGCCGGCGGCAGCCTGCTTCTCACCGCCATCTACACCTCGCTGATCGTCTGGGTCATCGGCCTGGCCGTGCCCGTCACGGCATCCTACATCATCTGCGCCGTGATCGCCGCGCCTGCACTGATCAAGCTCGGCGTGCCCGACTACGCCGCGCACATGTTCATCTTCTACTATGCCGTGCTGTCGGAAGTCTCGCCGCCGACCGCGCTGTCGCCGTTCGCGGCCGCCGCTATCACGGGCGGCGATCCCTACAGGACCACGCTGCAATCCTGGAAATACACCCTGCCTGCTTTCCTGGTGCCGTTCGTGTTCGTGCTCGACCCGCAAGGCACCGGCCTGCTGCTCAGCATTCCCAAAGGCGGCTCGTGGGTCGACATCCTCGAGATCACGATCAAGACCAGCCTCGGCCTGATGGCGCTGGCCGCGTGCGCCCAGAACTGGGCGCTGCGACAAAATACGCCGATCGAGCGCGGCCTGCTTCTGCTATCGGGACTGCTGCTGGTGTTCCCGAGCCTGATCGAGGCGATCGTCGAATGGCTGATCGGGCGCGACATCAGCTACACTTACCTGCCGGGCCTGGTCATCGGCCTCGGCGTGGTGCTGTGGCAGGCGAAGACACGTTCGCCGGCGCAGCCGGCGCTCACAACTTGAGTAAAGGAAGCGATCGAGGATGAATAGAATGAAGAAGACCATAGCCATGCTGGCCATGACGATATCCGCAGGCCTCGCCTTCGCAGGCGCGGCCCATGCCCAGCAGAAGACCATGTCGATCGGCACCGGCGGGACCGGCGGCGTCTACTACCCGCTCGGCGGCGCCGTGGCGAACGTGCTGTCGAAAAATCTTCCCAACGTGCAGGCCACCGCCGAGGTCACCGGCGGCTCGGTCGACAATCTCAAGCTGATCGGCGCGGGAAAAAGCGAGCTTGCCTTCACCATGGCGGACGCCGCGCTCGATGCTCTGAAAGGCGAGGACAAGTTCAAGAGCGGCAAGGTGCCGTTGCAGGCGCTGCTCGTGATGTATCCGAACCGCATGCATGTGGTGACGGTGGAAGGCACCGGCATCCAGACCATGGCCGACCTGAAGGGCAAGCGCGTCTCGACCGGTTCGCCCGGCAGCGCGACGGAAGTCATGGCTTTCCGCGTCATCGAGGCGGCCGGTCTCGACAAGGACAAGGATATGAAGCGCGAACGGCTCGGGGTTGCCGAATCCGTCAACGCCATCAAGGACCGCAAGATCGACGCCTTCTTCTGGGTCGGCGGCATTCCGACCGCCGCCGTCACCGATCTGGCGGCGACGCCCGGCGTCAAGTTGAAGCTGATCGACCATAGCGACCTCTTCGAGAAGATGAACGCCAAGTACGGCAAGCTCTATTCGCCGGGCAAGATCAAGGCGGGCTCCTACCCCGGCCTCGACAAGGACAACGCGATCACCGAGGTCTGGAACCTGATCGTCACCGGTGACAAGATGAGCAACGAGGACGCCTACGCCATCGTCAAGACGCTGGTGGAGAAGAAGGCCGACATCGTCGCCGTGCACAAGGAGGCCCAGAGCTTCTCGCTCGACAACCAGGTGCAGACCCGGTCGCCGATCCCGTTCCATCCCGGCGCGCTGAAGTACTTCAAGGAGAAGGGAATCGGCGGATAAGCGCCGGTAACTATTACACTTTTAAATGACCGCGCTCCCCGTGACCGCGGTCATTTGTTTTGCGAGGGGCGCCGCAACGGCCCTTGCCTCGGTTCCCCAAACAGGCGTCAATAGGCCGCAATCGAGCCCTAGGCTGAGTTCAAGAATGCAATTCCAGCTGCCCGGAGCGAGCATGCCCACACGCTCGGCGCCAGAGCAGTCTGGAAGCAAGCGCACATGGCAGCAGCGAAGACCATGAAGAAGACGGCGGCAGCTCTCGCATCGATGCTGGTCGCGGCACTTGCACTGGCGGGCGTCGGCAATGCCCAACAGAAACAGCTGTCGATCGGCACCGGCGGTCCCGGCGGCGTCTATTTCCCGCTCGGCGGCGCCGTCGCCAACGTGCTGGCGAAGGCGATGCCCGACCTGCATACCACCGTCGAGGTCACCGGCGGCTCGGTCGACAACATCAAGCTGATCGCGACGGGCCAGAGCGAGCTCGGCTTCACCATGGCCGACGCCGCCATGGATGCGATGCAGGGCCATGACAAGTTCAAGAACAACAAGGTCGCGCTGCAGACCCTGCTCGTGGTCTATCCCAACCGCATGCATGTGGTGACCATCGAGGGCACGGGGATCGAGACGCTCGCCGACCTCAGGGGCAAGCGCGTCTCGACCGGCTCGCCCGGCAGCGCCACCGAGATCATGGCTTCCCGCGCCATCGAGGCGGCCGGCCTCGACAAGGACAAGGACATGCATCGCGAACGGCTCAGCGTCGCCGAGTCCGTCAACGCCATCATCGATCGCCGCATCGACGCGTTCTTCTGGGTCGGCGGCATTCCCACCGCCGCGATCAGCACGCTCGCCACCACGGCCGGCGTCAAGATGAAGCTGATCGACCATGCCGAATTCGTCGAGAAGATGAACGAGAAGTACGGCAAGCTCTACAGCAGGAGCCGTATCAAGGCAGGCACCTATCCCGGCTACAAGACCGACTGCGATGTCGCCGAGGTCTGGAACCTGATCGTCACCGGCAAACGGATGAGCGACGAGGACGCCTATGCCATCGCCAAGACGCTGGTGGAGAAGAAGGAGGACATCGTCAAGGTGCACAAGGAAGCCGAGAGTTTTTCGCTCGACAATCAGGTGCAGGACCGCTCGCCGGTACCCTTCCATCCCGGCGCGCTGAAATACTTCAAGGAGAACGGCGTCGGGGGCTGACCTTGCGCCTCGGCCTTGCGGGCACGCCCAGCGTCCTCCAGTTCCCGGATCAGGACATCGGGCGCCGCTTCAACCCTTGCTCACTGGAACGTCATGTCGACGCATTTCGACACGTCGGTGCCGAGGCCGGAAGCGATCGTAATGCAGCCGCGCACCTTCTGCTTGGTGTTGTCGCTCGCCCACGCCGCAAAGCCGCCGGGGCCGAAGAACGAGTTGGTGTTCGGCGGCTCGGTCTCGGTGGCGTCGAAGGAGTAGTTCGAATCGGTATCGAAGATGCGCGGCTTCTTGACGCAATTTCCGTCGGCCTGCACGTTGATGACTTCCTTGTTGTCGCGGGTCAGCGCCAGCGTCACCTGGCAGCGCGCAAATTCGGAGGTCTTGGTATTGAAGACGTAAGCGTAGGACCTGCATGTCGCCGTGTTGAGCTTGCCCGGCGCAAGGCCCCTGCCGCAGGCGATGCGCTGGTTGCTGACGAGCTTGAAGTCGTCGGCCGCGGCGACCGAGGCCAGCGTCATGAGCGACAGGGCGGCAGCAAGGCAGGTTTTCATGACGCTCATCCGAATCATCCTGTAAGGTTTTAGGCAATGAATTGGGTTCTCGTCGGCAAGATAGTCGCGAAGCGACGAGCGGGGAATCACAAAGTGGCAAGTAACGCGTGAGCGACTGCGAACGTAGGCCGTATTGACGGAGTAATGCCGTTCGTGATTTGTTCAGGACGATGGGGCGTCGCGTAGAAGCCGGGGAGCATGACCATGACAGGATTTTCGAGAAGGACCCTTTTGATCGCAGCCGCGCTGACGGGCCTTGCCACCTCAGGCCTCTCCGGTTCGGCCTTTGCGCAAGCCGCAACGCCGTGGGAGCTGAAGACGGACATGGGCTACGCCTACGACAAGGCCGGCAAGACCTTCGCCTACAAGATGGGCACCAACAATGCCGGCACGCTGCTCAAGGGTGCCAAGAAGGTGCCGAAGGGCACGTTGTTCTTCATCGGCCAGAACGGCCAGCTCTACATGCGCACCGGTCCGTATCTCGAGGGCGACGGGACGTTCATGTTCGGCTCGAATTGAGGCGCACTTACCTTCTCCCCTTGTGGGAGAAAGTGGCATAGGCGGCCTTCGACCGCCGTTCTTAAAAACGCCGATGCTACGCATCGGCTATGCGCAAGTTCGCGCCGGATGAGGGGTCGTGTCCGCGGACGCAATCTCCTCAATTGCACGCCCTCCATCCGCGGAGACAACCCCTCACCCCGCTTCGCTTCGCGAAGCGACCCTCTCCCACAAGGGGCCCACAAGGGGAGAGGGCTTAGAAACTTGCCGCCAGTTCCTGCGCGCCGGGCTTGCGGCCGTTGACGTCCATCCGCTCGTTGGTGATGGCGAGCAGCCTTGCTACCGTATTGTGGCGGCTGGCGACCGGGTTGCGCTCATAGCCGCCGCGCTGGAAGAAGTTCGCAGTCGGCACCTGCTCGCGCATCGCCAACGGCATCGTCACCATGTCGAGGCCGGTGCCGTCGCCGG
>NZ_JBQTHN010000119.1:0-1854 GCF_052389815.1 Bradyrhizobium sp.
TCTGAGGAGCCCCCCGATCGCTTGCAGCATTTACAGCATTGCTGTATATTACAGCAATGGAGCATGCCTCATGGCCCAATACACAACCAGTGACCTCTCCCGGAAATCCGGCGACATCATCGCGGAAGCGCTGCGCAGGCCCGTGACCATCACGCAGCGGAACAAGCCGCGACTGGTGCTGCTGAGCATCGAGGATTACCGCAAGCTGGCGGCCGCGGTCGATGCGCGGAAAGCCGGCCGGCTCGAAACGATGCCAGACGAGTTGTTCAGCGATCTGAAGAAGGCCGTGAACGCCGAACAGGGCAGCCGGCATCGCCGGCCGATGTCCAGACGCGAGGTGGACGATCTCGTTCTCGGCACCACCAACGCGCCCTACAAGAAATCCATCACCGCCGCAGCGCTCGCCAAATGTCTCGCCTCGGGAAAGAGCGAGCCGTGGACAGTTCACATCGCAACGTTCTTCACCGACGTGAAGCCGCAACTGATTTTCGAGTTCGCCGAGATGCACGGCATTTCAAGGCGTGTCCTTGCATCGAGCTATCGCGCATTGAAGACCGCGACCGGAGAAGGAAACCCCGCCCTGGAGGCACTCCTTGACCAGCTGGCGCCTGCTCCTTAGTCGAACCATCGTCGGGCTGGAGCAGCTCGCGCAGCAGGGACCGCCCGTCCCGGGATGGATCCTGGGCGGCGGCACTGCCCTGATGCTGCACGCCGGCCACCGGTTGAGCAGGGACATCGACGCGTTCATCGATGACCCGCAATATCTCGGCATCATGTCGCCCAAAGTCACCGACGTCTGGGGTTGCCGCAGCTGGGACGATGCAGCTCATTATCTGAAACTCAGATTTGCGGAGGGTGAGATCGACTTCATCGTCAGCCCTCCGCTGTCCGGCCTCGCCGCATCCTTCCATGAAGTCGACCTCACCGATCTGCCTGCCAAGCGCAAGGTCGTTATCCAGATCGAGCATCCGGCGGAAATCGCCCTCAAGAAGATGCACTATCGTCCGACAATGCTCAAACCGCGCGACATCTTCGACATCGCGGTGGCCGACTCGATCGACCACGACGCCTTGATCGGCAATTCGAACGTCGTCTCGGACAAGAAGAGCGCGCTGCTCCACCGGTTGAACGGCATCGATCGAAAATTCCTGCAGGATGAGCTCGCTGAACTCGACATTCGAGAGGGATGGGACGACCAGAAAAGGAATTGTCTCGAGACCGTGCGGTCGCTGGTCGAACAAATTCCCTGAACAGATAACGGCCAGCAAACGGGAATCGCCAGCGAGAGCCGGACGGCTTTGCCGACGCCCTAAATCACCCCACCTGCCCTCAACCGCGCAATCTCCGCCGCGTCATACCCCAGCTCCGCCAGCACCACCTCCGTATGCTCGCCGAGCGTCGGCGGGCGCGCCGCGATCTCGCCCGGCGTTTCCGACAGCCGCACCGCGGCGCGGGCGACCGGTGCGGATTTCGGCAGGCCCGGATAATCGACTTCCTGCAGGAAGCCGCTCGCGCGGATGTGCGGATGGTCGAGCGCCTGTTGCGGGCTCAGCACGGGGCCGGCCGGAATCATCGCACTTCCCAGCGTGTCGACGGCTTCCTGCGTGGTGCGCTCGGCGCACCAGCGCGCCATCCGCGCGCTGATGATCGGGCCGTTCTCGCCGCGCTTGAGGTCGTCGGCGAAGCGCGGGTCGATCAGCCATTGCTCCTCCTCGCCCATCAGTTTGGCCCAGCGGATGAACAGCGGATGGCCCGTCACCTGGCACAGCACCCAGCCGTCCCTCGTGCGGTAGATGTCGGCGGGCGCGGCGGTCTGGCCGAGATTGCCTGATGGCACGCGGTTGGCCGATATGA
>NZ_JBQTHN010000120.1:0-7303 GCF_052389815.1 Bradyrhizobium sp.
AGCCCGCCATCGACGACGATGGTCTGGCCGACGATGTAGGACGACAGCGGCGAAGCGAGAAACAGCGCGGCGCCCGCCATGTCCTCGGGCGTGCCGAGCCGCCCCAGCGGAATCCGCTGCAGCGCGCCTTCCAGGCGCTTCGGGTTGGCGGTGGTTGCCTTGGTCATCTTGGTGTCGACCAGGCCCGGCGCGATGCCGTTGACGCGGATGCCGTCCTCGGCCCAGGCTTCGCCGAGCGTGCGGGTCAGGCCCATCGCGCCGGTCTTCGAGGCATTGTAGGCCGGGTTGCCCATGGTGGAGTGATAGGCGGCGGTGGAGCTGACGATGATCAGCGAGCCCTTGGCGACCGCCAACATGGCGTGGAATTTCGTCGCGCAGGCCATCAGGCTCATCAGGTTGACTTCCATCACCTTGCGAAAGCCCTCCATCGCGAACTCGCCGCGGCGATAGATCACCGCGCCCTGCGCCAGCACGAGAATATCGAGCGCCTCGAAGGCCGGCTTGAATTTGTCGACCGCGGCGGGATCGCTGACGTCGAGCTGCGAATAGGCGAGGCCTTCGAGATGCGAGCCGTCGTCGGGCGAATAATCCGCCGCGCTGGCGCGCGTGCCGCAGACGGCGACGCGCGCACCCCGCGCACGAAAGGCCTGCGCGATGCCGTTGCCGATGCCGCTGGAGCCGCCGACCACCAGCACCTGCTTGCGGCTGAAATCGAGTTCGTTCATCGCGCGCTCCCTCTTGTTGCTTGGCGCATGATCTCTATCGGAAAACCGGCATCCACTTTTCCGGATCATGCGCGTGTCTTGTTTGTTTGACCTGTCTGCGGATCGGTGCCAGCGTTGTCAACCGGCACCCCCTTTCATTTTCCGCACAGCGAGTAATTCAATGGCAGAGATCAAAAAGCTTTCCCGCTCGGTGAAAGGGCTGACCGTTCTCGTCACCGGAGCCGCCAGCGGCATGGGCCGCGCCACCGCGCACGCCTTTGCCGACGAAGGCGCCAATGTCGCCGTCACCGACCTCACCGCCGAGGGCACGCGCGCGGTGGCGGATGCGATCAATGCCGAGGGCGGCAGGGCCAAGGCCTGGACGCTCGATGTCGCCGATCCGAAGGCGATCGTGTCCGTGGTCGACGACGTCGCCGCGCATTTCGGCTCGCTCGACATCGTCATCAACAATGCCGGCCTGTCGCTGCGCGCGGCGATCGACGCGGAGAATTACGAGGAGGCCTGGGCCAGGGCCTTGGCGGTGATGCTGACGGCGCATCCGCGCATCATCCGCGCCGCACTGCCCTATCTGCGCAAATCGAAATGCCCGCGAATCGTCAACATCGCCTCCACCGAGGCGCTCGGGGCGACCGCCACCAACAGCCCCTATTCCGCGGCCAAGGGCGGCGTCACCAGCCTGACGCGCTCGCTTGCGGTCGAACTCGGCCGCGAGGGCATCACCGTGAACTGCATCTGCCCGGGCCCGATCCGCTCGGCGATCACGGAGCGGATTCCCGAGGAGCACAAGACGATCTACGCCAAGCGCCGCACCGCGCTCGGCCGCTACGGCGACCCGGAAGAGGTCGCCCACATGACGCTGAGCCTGTGCCTGCCGGCGGCTTCGTTCCTGACCGGCGCTGTTATTCCCGTGGACGGCGGGCTGATGGCGCGGAATGCGTAGAAAGCACTCCCCGGATGCCGCGCGACATCGCTGCGCCGCGTCCGGGACACGAGGCCATGCAGCGACGGCAGACCGTCCATCATTGACATCGCACACTTCGCGAGTAGCCTTTCCAAAAAAGCAACGCATCAGGGAGAGACGCCATGGCCTTGGCTATCCGCCAGCTGCACAGGCATTTTGTTGGCGAGGTGTCCGGCCTCGATCTGCGCCATCCGCTCACCAAGGAGCAGGCGCGCGAGGTGGAAGCTGCGATGGACAAGTATGCCGTGCTGGTGTTTCACGGCCAGGACATCACCGACGAGCAGCAAATGGCATTCGCGCTGAATTTCGGCGAGCGCGAGAACCCGCGTGGCGGCAACGTCACCAAGAAGGAGGACTATCGCCTCGACTCCGGGCTGAACGACGTCTCCAACCTCGGCAAGGACGGCAAGCCGCTCTCCCGCGACAGCCGCGTGCATCTGTTCAACCTCGGCAACTGCCTCTGGCATTCCGACTCGTCGTTCCGTCCCGTTCCGGCAAAGTTCTCGCTGCTGTCGGCGCGGGTGGTGAACCCCAAGGGCGGCAACACCGAATTCGCCGACATGCGCGCGGCCTATGACGCGCTGGACGACGAGACCAAGGCCGAGATCGCGGACATGATCTGCGAGCATTCATTGATGTATTCGCGCGGCTCGCTCGGCTTGCTCGACTACAGCGACGAGGAAAAGCAGATGTTCAGGCCGGTATTGCAGCGGCTGGTGCGAACGCATCCCGTGCACGGCCGCAAGTCGCTGTATCTGTCCTCGCATGCCGGCGCCATCAAGGGCATGAGCGTGCCGGAGGCGCGGCTGTTGCTGCGCGATCTCACCGAGCACGCCACGCGAGACGAATTCGTCTACGTGCACAAATGGACGCTGCATGACCTCGTGATGTGGGACAACCGCCAGACCGTCCACCGCGTGCGCCGCTACGACCAGTCGCAGCCCCGCGACATGCGCCGCGCGACGGTTGCGGGCACCGAGCCGACGGTGGCGCAGCAAGCGGCGGAGTAGTATGGCCGCTGCACGCCACATATGCACTTGTCATGCGCGGGCTTGACCCGCGCATCCATCAAACTTCAAAAAAAGTTATGCGAAGAAGATGGATTGCCGGGTCAAGCCCGGCAATGACACATCAGGCATGCCCCGCGTCGCCCGACAGCATGCCGGGATCGATGCCGATCTTGCGCAGCGCGCGCGGGTATTTTTCCTCGATCGCGCTGCCGAACACGAGATCGGGATCGGCGGGGCAATGCAGCCAGCCATTGTGCTGGATCTCGTTCTCCAGTTGCCCGGGCGCCCAGCCGGCATAGCCCAGCGCCAGGATCGCGTGCCTGGGGCCCGCGCCCTTGGCGATCGCCTTCAGGATGTCCACCGTCGCGGTGAGGCAGATGTCCTCGTCGATCCGCAGCGTCGCATCCTGGATGAAGAAGTCGCTGGAATGCAGCACGAAGCCGCGCCCGGTATCGACCGGGCCGCCCTTCAGCACCTGCATGGGTTCGGCGTTCTCCGACACCTTGATCTGGTCGGCGCTCTTGATGATGTCGAGCTGCATCAAAAGTTGCGGGAAGTCGATGCTGCCCGCAGGATGATTGACGATGATGCCCATAGCGCCCTCGGCGGAGTGCGCGCACAGGTAGATCACCGAGCGCTCGAAGCGCGGATCGCCCATCACGGGCATCGCGATCAGCATCTGGCCGTCGAGATAACCCTCGTCCGGCGCATTATGCCCGATGCCGGCCTTGCCACCGGGGCTCTTCGGTGCTTTGCCTTCACGACCCATCCGCAAAGCCCTCTCATATCCGCTTATATCCTGATATTGGGTGGGCAATCTGTCAATCAAGCACGGTGCCTTACATCACAAGCAATTCAATGGTTTGCGACAGGTCCAACCGGTAAAGACGTCTCATGAACGCGATTGTTCCCCGCCGCGCCGCATTCGCCCTCGCAAGCGCGCTTTTTGCCGTCTTGCCGGCGATGCAAGCCTGCGCCCAGGATGCCTCGGCCTGGCAGCGCGACGCGCATTCGGCGGTGCGGCTGCTGGCGGGCTCGCGCAGCGGCGGCGTGCTGCTCGGCGGCATCGCCATCCAGCTCGATCCGGGATGGAAGACCTATTGGCGCAACCCCGGCGATTCCGGCGTGCCGCCGCGCTTCGATTTCTCCAAGTCGGACAATGTCGAGTCGGTGACGGTTTTATGGCCGGCGCCGATGAAGTTTGACGATGGCGCCGGCGGATTTTCGCTCGGCTACAAGAAGCAGGTGGTGCTGCCGCTGCGCATCGTCGCGAAAAACAACGACAAGCCGGTGACGCTGCGCGCGCACATCAGCTACGCCGTGTGCGAAAAGCTTTGCCTGCCCGTCGAAGCCACCAGCGAATTGAACTTCGCGAGCGTCGCCAGCACCGAGGACGGCAACCTCGCCGCCGCGCTCGACGCCGTGCCGAAGCCGGCCAATGTCGGCGATCCCATGCCGGTCACGATCCGCGACGTCAGGCGCGAGGGCGCGAAAAACGTGCTGGTCGACGTCGCCGCGCCCGAATCCAGGAACGTGCATTTGTTCGTCGAGGGACCGACGCCGGACTGGGCGCTGCCGGTTCCGAAGCTGGTGGAGAACGGTCCGCCCGGCGTGAAGCGCTTCGCCTTCGAGCTCGACGGCCTGCCGCCCGGCGCCAAGGCCGAAGGCGCCGCGCTGAAACTGACGCTGGTCGGCGGCGATCGGGCGTATGAGTTCAATGTGAATTTGAACTGACGGCGTTCCGGGTTTGAACCGGACTGTGGCCCATACCCTGTCCGACCCGCTTACTGGCGTCCGCTTTGCATGCGACGGCCCAAGATCCGGCATTGCCCACGCCCGGACAATCAAGCGCATCCGGCTTTAGAAGCTCTTCCGCGATCGCCTGCCACGCTTGACCCTGGAGTTGGGTCCAAGGGCTATTCTTGCGATTGAGCCACAAAACGGGAGGCGGCCTGGAGGCGCTTCAGTGAAAACGACGATCTTCAAAATCGACGGCATGAACTGCGACGGCTGCGCGGAGACTATCCAAAGCCTGATCGAGAAGGAACCTGGCGTGCGTATGGCGTCCGTCTCGTTTGCTGAGCGGCAGGCGCGCGTGCTGTTCGATCCGCAGTCCGTTCTGGAAGGCCGCCTTGTGGACTTGATCGAAAAGCCCGGATTTCGCGTCGTGGCCCGCGAAACCGCGCCAGCCCAATGATCTGGGAGTGGTGACGTTGCGCGAGCCAAGGATCGAGTCAAGGATGGAGAGAGCACAATGACTGTCGCAGCAGGAGCCGCTTCCACCTTCAGGCCATGGAGCGAGGAGCCCTCGGCGAGGCCAAATCGCCGGAAGATTCGCGCTCGTATCGGTGGGCTGCACTGCTCCCTCTGCACTGGCACCATCGAGAAGGCGCTCGGGCGACTGCCCGGTGTCGACAAGGTGGCCGTGAGCTTGACGCATGAGCAGGCCCTGGTCGAATACGACCCCTCGGTTGCTCGGCCGGAGCAGTTTCTGCAAACGCTGCGCGATATCGGGTACACCATCTCTGACCCGCGTAAGCTGAGGCCATACGAGGAGGAAGAGCGCGATCTTGTGAACGAAGCGCGGCGCTTCGTTCTTGCCGTGGTGCTGAGCGTTGCGTCCATACCGATCATCGCCGACCCGTCCGTCGGCTGGATGGCATTTCTTCTCGCGCTGGTTTGCCTCAGCCTTGGTGCGTTCGTGTTCCTGGTGCTGAGATCGACCGGACTTTGGATCGCCGTCGCGGGCGCCGCAGGTCTCGCAGTGATGTCGCTGACGCTGCTGTCCTTGAACTTGCAAGGCTATCTGACGAAAGCCGCTCCGTGGCTGACCGCCGCCTTGGCCTTCCTGCTCGTCTTCGTCGTCGGCCGGCACATCCTCCACATGGCTATCCAGGCGCTGCGGCGAGGCATCCTCAATCAGCATGTCCTTCTTGAGATCGGGGCATTCGCCGGCATCGCAGGCGGCATCATCGGACTCGTCCTCGACCGACCGGGCTACCCTACCGCGCCGTTCTTTGCTGTCGCGGTGATGGTCGGCACCTACCACATCTTTTCGGAATGGCTCTCGCTGATCGTGAAGACACGCAGCTCACAGGCGGTGAAGCGGCTGTTGGACCTGCAGCCTGAAACAGCTCGTGTGGTGCGCGGCAGCATCGAGGTAGAATTGCCCCTCGAAGAGGTCAGGATCGGCGATCTCGTCCGCGTCCGCCCCGGTGATCGCATTCCCGCTGACGGCGTCGTGGTCAGCGGGCATTCCGGCGTCGACCAGTCGCTGGTTACCGGCGAGTCGATTCCGATCGAGAAAAGGGAAGGCGCTACGGTCATCGGCGGCTCCATCAATGGCACGGGCACCCTGCTCGTGAGGATCACGGCGGTCGGAGAGGGGAGTTTCCTCAGCCAAGTGATCCGGCATGTTGAAGACGCGCGGGCGCTGAAGCCTGGCATCCTGCATCTCGTTGACCGGGTGCTGCGCGTTTACACGCCCAGCGTTCTCGTCGTGGCGGCACTCGCCGTGATCGGCTGGCTGGTCGGCTCCTGGCTTGCCAGCGGGCAGCCCGACATTGAACGGGCGGTCTTCGCCGGCCTGAGCGTGCTGGTGATGGGCTATCCCTGCGCGGTTGGCATTTCCGCGCCGCTCTCGATCGTGCGAGGCGCGGGGCAGGCCGCGGAACGTGGCATCCTGATGCGCACGGGCGAGGCGTTCCAAGGCTTCCGCCTGGTACAGCAGATCGTACTCGACAAGACCGGTACGTTGACGGAAGGACGCCCGGTCGTGCGCGAGGTCATGTGCCTTGGCACCACCGAATCAGAACTGCTCGCCCTCGCGGCAGCTGCCGAGGCATCTTCGGAGCATCCGCTCGCGCAGGCGATTGTGACGGCCGCATTTGAGCGCGGCGTGACACCCCCCGACGTCGAAAGCTTCGAGGCCTTGCCGGGCAAAGGCGTCACCGCCCGGATCGGCGGTCGCGAGGTTATCGTGGGCAACCCGCGTTTTTTGGCGGGTCAGGCCATCGACCTCGACCAGGTCAGTGCAAAGATCGAGGCTCTCGAGGCGAACGGGCTTACGGTGATTGGCGTAGCGCGAGACGGAAGAGCCCTCGGCATCATAGCGCTCGGCGACACGCTCCGACTGGATGCGGTCCAGGCCATCGCCACGCTGCGCCGGGCGGGCCTCAAAGCAATCCTTGTGACCGGTGACAATGAGCGTGCGGCACGATGGGTCGCTCGCGAAGTCGGCATCGACGAAGTCCACGCCGGCATATTGCCGCAAGAAAAGGCCGGCATCGTGCGCCAGCTTCAAGGCAGGAGCCGGGTGGCGATGGTCGGAGATGGCATCAACGATGCCCCGGCGCTCATGCAGGCCGACGTCGGCATCGCCATGGGCGGCGGAACCGACATCGCGATCGAGTCGGCCGACATCATCATCCTGTCGAATCGCCTGGATACGCTCCCGGAGGCCCGCGAAATCAGCAGCCGCAGCTACCGCAAGATGGTCCAGAACGTCACGCTCGCCTTCCTGTTCAATGGCGTTGGCATCCCGATCGCGGCAACCGGCCTGATCTACCCCGTCTGGGCGATGGTGGCGATGGCGGTCAGTGTCACGG
>NZ_JBQTHN010000121.1:0-18181 GCF_052389815.1 Bradyrhizobium sp.
GCCGTCCTGCTGCTGGCTGTGCTCGCCAATGCCTGGCTCGGCGGCTATCACGCCGGCGTCGAATGGCAGTTCTGGCCGGGCCCGACCGATTGCAGCGGGCCGCTGGTCGATTTCGGCAAGGCCGGCAGTCTGCTGGAGCAGCTCGACAAGGTGAAGGTGATCCGCTGCGACGAGGTGCAGTGGCGCTTCCTCGGCCTGTCGCTCGCCGGCTACAACGTGCTGATCTCGCTCGCCATGGCGGCGTTCGCGCTGTTCGGCTTCGTGCGCGCGGCCCGGCGGGCCTAGTCGTCGACGTCGTCCTGCGGCCGTCCGAACAGATGCACGATTCCCGGCGTCGTGATGGAAACGAAGACGAAGCGCGACAGATGATGCGCGCCGACGAAGATCGGGTCGATATGCAGCGTCAGCGCCAGCGCCAGCATGGCGTCCATCGCGCCCGGCGCGAAGGCGACGACGATGTCTGCGAAGCGCACATCGGTGGTCATCAGCAGCACGGTGACGAAAACAGCCGAGATCAGAATCGCGATCGCGAACGAGCCGAGCCCGGCGGCGACGTGACTGCGCAGGGTGGCAAGCCGGATGCGCACAAAGCGGCTGCCGATCAGGGCGCCGATGCCGACCAGCGCGATGTTGCGCAGCCAATCCGGCAGGCCGCCTTCGACGAGGCCCGTTCCGTGCAGCACGGAGGAGGCGAGCATCGCGCCGAACATCCAGCTCGCCGGAAACTTCACGAGGCGCAGCAGCAGCGCCGCGGCGAGCGAGGCTGCGATCAGTGCGGCAAGCCCGAAGGGCGAGGCGACTTCGCCCGGCAGCGCCGGCAGCGCGCCGGGCGTGACGCCGGTGACAGCGAGCAGCAGCGGCAGCGCGGCGGTCAGGATGATGACGCGGATGGTCTGCACGACAGCGATCCCGGCGACGTCGGCGCCCTTTTCGGCGGCAAGCATGGTGATCTGAGACAGCGCGCCGGGACTTGCGGCGAGCAGCGCCGAGGTCGGATCCCAGCGATGCATGCGCTGCAGATAGAAGCTGGAGCCGAAGGTCGTGCAGAAGGTCGCCAGCGCCAGAACGCCAATGGTGAGCGGATAGGCGCTCATGTGCTGGATCAGCTGGCGTGACACCAGCGAGCCGAGCGAAATGCCGAGCAGCACCAGCACGGTCTGGGTCAGCACCGGCGGCAGCGTGAGTTGCCGGCCCGCCAACGCAGCGCCGCCGACCGCGATCATGGCGCCGGAAATCAGCCCGCCGGGCAGATTGGCCCACAGAAACAGCACCCCGCCCGCGGTGCCGATCGCCAGTGTCTCCAGCACGCGAAAGGCCTCGGCGCGGCCGGGCAGGGCTGGAATCTTGGAGGCGGGGATCAGGGACACGCCGGCCTTATGGCAAATCCCTCCCCCGGCCACAAATGCGCCGGCGCGGTGCAGCAATGCACGCGGCCTCTGCCGCTTATTGCGAGATTAATTCGATAATAATCTAATATTTCCGAATAGTAGACGGTATGTTTTATTTACGTTCCCATACTATGTGGCAGTTTGTCGGAAACATGAACATAAGATGAACAAAGTCGCCCGACCCGAGAATTATATTTTTCGCGCACATATGCGCGATGCGTTGTCGCACCCTTCGGTTGCGTTACGATGCGGCCCTCCAGACAATGCCCCAGGGAGACCAGGAATGAACCTTCGTACCAAATTGCTTTGTGCCGCTGCGCTTGCCGGTTTTGCCATTGCCGCCGCTTCGCCGGCGCAGGCGCTGACCTCGCAGGAATGCAGCGCCAAGTATCAGGCGGCCAAGGCCGCCGGCACCCTCAACGGCCAGAAGTGGAACGACTTCCGCAAGGCCCAATGCGGCGCCGACGCCGCGCCAGCGCCGGCCGCGGCGTCCGCTCCTGCTGCGCCCAAGGAGGCGACCAAGGAGGCGACCAAGGAAGCGACGAAGCAAGCGACCAAGCAAGCCAAGAAGGAGGCCGCACCCGCTGCGCCGGCCGGTCCCGCCGTGTTCCCGAACGCGGTCGATCCGAAATACGCGAAGGAGAGCGAAAGCAAGGCGCGCATGCATACCTGCGTCGACCAGTACAACGCCAACAAGGCCAGCAACGCCAATGGCGGGATGAAGTGGATCCAGAAGGGCGGCGGATATTACAGCGAATGCAACAAGCGTCTGAAGGGCGCGGCGTAGCTCGTCTCACGCCGAAGGCGCGGCCGGTGCGCGAGCCGGCCGCGTTTTCATTTCTCGTCCTCGACCAGCTTGCCGGCTGACTTCGCCACCAGCTGCGCGCGCCGCCGCGGGCCGCGCTCGAGGAACAACAGGCTCTGGCCGAAGATGAAGCTGTAGAACAGGAAGGCCTGGGCATCGGCTTCCTCTGCGGCAAGGCCGGCGGCCCGATACAGCTGCCCGACATTCTTCAGACGCGCCGCGTCGACACTCGCCACCGCGCTGGCTGCCTTGTCGTCGGTGCGCGCCCATTGCCGGATCGCCAGCTCAATCGCCATCGCGTCCGTGTTCATCCGCTCGGAGTAGAGTTTGATCAATGCGCGCAGCCGCTCCCGCGCCGTGACGCCGTCGAGGCTGGTCTGTGCCTCGATCGCCGCGATGCGCCCCATGCTCCAGCTTCCGAGCATCGCCTCCATGAGCGCCGCGCGATCGCGGAAGCGCCGGTAGAAGCCGCCCTTGGTGACCCCGAGATTCTTCGCCAGCACCTCGACCCGCACGCCCTCCGCGCCCGACCGCGCCAGCTCGGCGAATCCGGCCTCGATCCAGACCTCTGCCCGTGCATCGGCTTGTGTCGCAGTGGTCAAAGGGCCGCTCTCCCAATCGTGATACGGTGCCGTATTGCTAACCCGGCGCCGCCCTGATACGCTACCGTATCAAGAATCGAAAGCAGGATAATTTCGATGGAGGAAGCCAGCTATCGCGGCACGGTCTATCCGTGGCAGTGCGATCATGTCGGGCACATGAACATCATGTGGTACGTCGGCAAGTTCGACGAAGCCAACTGGAACCTGTTCGCGCGCCTCGGGCTCACGCCGAGCTATCTCAGGCAATCCGGCCGCGGCATGGCGGCCGTGCAGCAGAACGTCGCCTACAAGCGCGAGCTGCTCGCCGGCGACTTCGTCGAGATCAGAAGCCGGCTTCTGGAGCTGCGCGAAAAATCGATCCGCTTCCTGCACGAAATGCGCAACGCCGAGACCTGTGAGTTGACCGCGACCTGCGAGATCACCGGCGTGCACATGGACCGCAAGCTGCGCAAGTCGGCGCCGTTCGAGGATGCGGTCCGAACTGCCGCGGCCAGGCATCTGGCCCCTGAGCCGGCGATGGCGTGAAAACGGCATGCCGCGCTTCGAGCCGAAGAATCCGGACTTTCGCCGCCTCGCCACCGACACTTTCGTCCGCCAGAAGGCGATGCGCACGCTCGGCTTTTCCATCGCGCGGATGGAACCGGGCGAGGTCGATCTGGCGATGGACTATTCGCCCGCGCTGACGCAGCAGAACGGCTTCGTGCACGCCGGGGTCATCACTGCCGGCCTCGATACCGCCTGCGGCATTGCCGCGTTCACGCTGATGCCGGCCGGCTCGGATATTCTGACGGTCGAGTTCAAGACCAATCTGTTGGCGCCCGCGAGCGGCACGCGCTTCGTCTTCCGTGCCGAGGTGATCAAGCCGGGGCGCACTTTGACCATTGCAGAGGCGCGCGCCTTTGCGTTGCGCGACGGCACCGAGCATCTGATCGCGACCATGACCGGGACGCTGATGGCGATGCAGCGGCGCGAAGCGACAAGCACCTCCGAGCAAGCCTTATCGCCGGCCTGACGCCAAGCCGCGCGATGCGGTCGCGACCCGCTGTCAGCGCGCCGATCCCTGCTGCAGTGCAGCTTTGTTCTACAGCCATGGCGATCTCCGGAAAATTCTTCTAGGGTCGCCTTGTGCAAACGAGTCTTTCATCTTGATCCTTTCCGTCACGCAGGGCGCGCTCGGCCTCGCCTCGGGCGCGCTGGTCGGCTTCTCGCTCGGCCTGATCGGCGGCGGCGGCTCGATTCTGGCGGTGCCCCTGATGGTTTATGTCGTTGGCGTGTCCGAGCCGCATGTCGCGATCGGCACCAGCGCAATCGCGGTGGCGGCCAATGCGGCGATCAACCTCTCCAACCATGCGCGCGGCGGCACCGTGGTGTGGTCCTGCGCGCTGCCATTTGCGGTCGCCGGCATCGTCGGCGCCTTTTTCGGCTCGCTGCTCGGCAAGATGATCGACGGCCACAAGCTGCTCGCGCTGTTCGCGCTGGTGATGCTGGTGATCGCCGCCCTGATGCTGAAGAACCGCGCGCGCGTCGGCATACCCGACGTGAAGATGGACTGGTCTAACATGCCCGCCATCGTCGGGCATGGTCTCGTCACCGGCACGGTGTCCGGCTTCTTCGGCATCGGCGGCGGCTTTCTGATCGTACCGGCGCTGATGCTGGCGACGGGCATGCCGATCATGAACGCGGTGAGCTCCTCGCTGGTGGCCGTCACCGCGTTCGGCCTGACCACGGCGGCAAGCTATGCCTGGTCCGGTCTGGTATCCTGGTGGCTGGCGGCGCTGTTCGTGGCGGGCGGTATCGCCGGCGGGCTGATCGGCACGCGCTCGGCCAAGTCGCTGTCCGAGCGGCACGGCGCGCTCAACGTCGTGTTCGCCATCGTCATTATCGCCGTGGCGATCTATATGCTGGTGCGTAACTTGTCCCTGTCCTGGACGTAGAAGAGGTCAGGACAGCTGATCGCGAGACTGGAGATGACCGATTTGAACAACAAGACGAAGACCGGGCCATCGACTAGCCCATCGCTGACGCGCCGCCGGGCGTTGAGCCTGTTCGGAGCCTCGGCCGCATTGGGCTTTGCGGCGCGCCCTGCGCTCGCCCGTGACGACGACGATAAGGTCCTGACCGAGGCGCTGGTGCTGCGCGATCCCGACGTGCCCGTGATCGGAAATCCCGCGGGCGACATCTCCATCGTCGAATGGTACGACTATAACTGCCCGTACTGCCGCAAGATCGAACCCGAGCTGCGCCAGGTGGTGGAGGACGACGGCAAGGTCCGTCTCGTGCTGAAGGACTGGCCCATCCTCGGCGAAGTATCGAAGCTGGCGGCGCGGCTTACGCTCGCCGCCAGGTATCAGGACAAGTATCTCGCCGCGCACGAGGCGGTGATCGGCGTTGCTTCGCGGCTCACCGCGCCGCGCGTGCGCCAGCTGATCGCCGGCGCCGGCATCGACATGGACCGCCTCGACAAGGATCTGGCCGCGAACGCACAGGCGATCGACGCGGTGCTGAAGCGCAACAACGACCAGGCCATTGCCTTCGAATTCCGCGGCACGCCGTCCTTCATCGTCGGCAAGTACCGCGTGCCCGGCAGCCTGACCATGAAGGAGTTCGAAAAGGTCATCGCCGACGCCCGCAAGGCGAAGATGGGCCGCTAGAGCATGATCCGGAAAGGTGTGACACGGTTTTCCGAAAAGATCATGCTCAAGCAACAACCTGAAGCGCAAAGAACAAGCGCTCCCGCCGGAAGGCGAGAGCGCTTATTCGTTCGTGCCTGGCGCGTTACTTCGAAGCGATCTTGACCCATTCCTCATGGACGCGGTTCTTCAGCGCCTTGAGATCGGCGGCCGCCACGTCCCAGTTGACGAGGGTGCGGTTCGTTGTGGCGGCCTGGCCGCTGGCGACACTCGACGTCTGCACCGAGTCGTAGATATAGACACCGCAAACCAGCAGCAGTGCGCCGAGAATCATCCCGAAAAAAGTCCGCATGACACTCCTCCTGTCGGCGTGGTTAACGTCGCCAGTGCCGAACGGTTCCCGTGGCAGCAAGATGCCAAACCCGCTATAATAAAGGTATGGGCAACGATGACGTTTTGGCAGCGATTCTAGCGGAATTTGCGCGCAAATATTTGTGGTGGGAGCCTCTCGGCGGAGAACCTTTTGCTGAAGACCGCATCATCGCTCAAACCATGAACCTCGGGACCTATGACGATATCTGCCTGCTCGAGCGGGCGGTCGGCCGGCACCGTTTGATCGGGATCATGCGCCGTGCCGAACCTGGATGGTTGAGCGATCGCTCCTGGGAGTTCTGGCGCGGGCGTCTGTCCTTCGCGACGGGCGAGCCGATCCCGCAGTTACCCCCGCGAAGGGAATTTCATGTCGCAACGTCTTGAACCCAGGCTGGACATCCTGCCGGCAGCGCAACGACAGTTATGGCCGAGCCTCTCGCCGGCAGCGGACCGCAAAGTTCTCCGCGATGCCCGGGATCAGGTTGGCGCATTGCCGGAGGTTCGCTTGAGGCCGGGGCTCGTGCCGGCCAACGCGTGAGGCTTACGGTTTTCCGTTCATCCAGCGCAGCAGATCCGCGTTCATCTCGCGCGGATAGGTGTGGCTGAGATCGTCGAGTTCGCGATAGGACACGTCGGCGCCGGCCGCCGACAGCGCCTGCTGCGTCTGCCGCGCCACCTGCACCGGAAACATCCAGTCGAGCTTGCCGTGCACGATGTGGATCGGCAGCCCGCGCAGCCGGTCGGCATCCGCCATTTCCGCCATCAGCGGGTGAAACGTGGCGGAGACTGGCGCAAGATGCGTGAATGGCGAGGCGGCGTCGAGGCCGCTGACATAGCAGAACGTCCCGCCGTCGCTCATGCCGGTCATCAGCATCCGCGCCGGGTCGACATTGTAGCGCGAGCGCACGGCTTCGAGGATGCGCCAGAGGTTCGGCGAGTCGGTATCGTCGCCCATCAGCGCCCAGGTGGTCTTCTGCGGCGTCGGACCGGTCGCGGTCGGCGCGATCAGGATGGCGCCCAAACTGCGCGCCTCGCGCAGCCAGCTCCAAAGGAAGCCGCGGCCATTGCCGGCGCCGCCATGCAGCGCCATCACCAGCGGCCAACGGCGGTCCGGCGTGTAGTATTCAGGCACGTATATCGAGTAACCGCCGCGGCTGTCCGGCTCGTTGTTGACGTGACCGATCCCGGTATCCGGATTCGCCGGCTGCGACAGCTTGTCGGCAAGCGCCGCATCTTCGCGCAGGGAAGGCTCGGTGAAGAACTGGCTGACCGGCGGCAGCTTTGCGGTAAGTGGATAGAGCGCCTCCTGCGCCCGCGGCACATGGCGCAAGGCGCGGAACACCGAAGCGAGGTCGCCATGGCCGCCCTCGACGGCGCGCAGGCCCTCGAAGGCGGCGAGCGCCGCGTCGCTGGCGGCCTCGAGCGGGATTCGGATGCCGGAAAATTCCGCGGGCCATTGCGTCATGCGGCCGCGCACTTCACGCAAGCCCTTGTCCGGCTCGCCCGCGGCCTGCATCACCTGACCGAAAGCCGGAGGATGGAGGTGACGGGAGATGAAGCCGAGCGCTTCCAGCGTCTGCAGCAGCGGCGGCAGCACGGCCACGACGTCGTCCACCACGGCCTCGCTCATCGCTTGCCCCGAACTTTCAGGTGATCTTCAGTGCAGCCGCGGCCCCTTCAAGAGCTTGGCGCGGTCGGTCGAGCTCAGCGTCACGTCGAAGGTGACACCTTCGTGATGAACGGTGAGCGGCACGTCGACGCCGGCTGAGCCCAGCGACCAGAGTTTTCGGTAGAACTGGTCCTGGCCCGTGATCTTGTCGCCGGCGATACCCAGGATGACGTCGCCGGCCTTCAGCTCGGCGCGCGCCGCAGGGCCTCGGCCTGCCACGCCGACCACCACGACGCGGTTGTCGATCTCCGTGGTGTACATGCCGAGCCATGGCCGCGCCGGTTTGTTGACGCGGCCGAACTTGCGCAGGTCGTCGAGGATCGGCTTCAAAAGGTCGATCGGCACGATCATGTTGACATGCTCGGCCTTGTTCTCGCGCACGCGCTCGAGCTGCAGCGAGCCGATGCCGATCAGCTCGCCCTTCGCCGAGATCATGGCGGTGCCGCCCCAGTTCGGGTGCGCGGGATGGGTGAAGATCGCCTCATCGAGCAGGTATTCCCAGTAACCGGCGAATTCCTGCTTCGCCACGATCTGGCTCGCGACCGAGCGGGTGCGCCCGCCGGCGCCGCCGACCACCACGGGATCGCCGACTTTGGCGGCGGCGGAGGAGCCGAGTGGCAGCGGTTCGATGCCCGGCCGGCCGAGCGCCTGCACCAGGCCAAAGCCGGACTCCATGTCGAAGCCGAGCGCATGGCCCTGCACCACGCGGCCGTCGCCGAGATGCAGCCAGACCTCTTCCGCTTCGGTGATTAGATAGCCAATGGTCAGCACGAGCCCGTCATCGATCAGCACGCCGTTGCCGGCGCGCTCGGTGCCGAGCGTCTCTGCGCTGAACGCGTCGGGCGGGATGATCGAATGCAGCCCGACCACCGACGCCAGCGCCTTGTCGAGATCGTAGCCATAGTCGCCGGCGCGAGGCTGGAATGCCGGCGGCACCTTCCATTCGGTCAATGAGGGCATCGAGCTTCTCCTGGCCTGCATCTCCTGGCCTGCAGGCGCGCGCCGCCAACGGCCGCGCGTCCCGGCAATAATCTATGTCGCAATGGCCGGACTTGAAAGGGCCACCTCAGGTGCGCTCAGTGCGCGCCGGTCGCCACGCGCACAGGCAAAATGCGGAACGCGCGGCCTTGTTTCAGCCACTCCGCGCGCTCGTCGCGCAGCATGGTGCGGCGGACCTTGCCGGAATCGTCACGCGGGCTGGTGTCGACGACCTCGAAACTCTCGGGATGCTTGTAGCGGCTGAGCCGCTGGCCGAGAAATGCGCCCATTGCATTGACGATTTCCTGCGCATCTGCACCTTCGTTGAGCTCGAGCAGTGCATGCACGCGTTGTCCGAATTCCGGATCGGGCAGGCCGACGACGACCGCCGAGCGCACGCCGGGATGCTCGCTCAACGCAGCCTCGACCTCGGCCGGATAGATGTTGGCGCCGCCGCGCAGGATCATGTCGGCGAGGCGATCGCCGAGATAGAGATAGCCTTCTTCGTCGAGACGGCCGATGTCGCCGAGCGATTCCCAGCCGTCCGGCCGCCGCTTCGGCTCGGCACCGAGATAATGATAGGTGCTGCCGGGTCCGTCATTGGGCAGGAAATAGATTTCGCCGGTCTCGCCGGGTGCAACGTCGTTGCCGTCCTCGCCGATGATGCGCAGCTTCGCGGTCTCGCCGATCTTGCCGACCGAGCCTTTGTGCGCCATCCACTCGACGCCGTTGATGACGCAGGCGCCCTGCCGCTCGGTGCCGCCATAGAGCTCCCAGATCCGCTCGGGCCCGAGCCATTCGATCCACTTTCCCTTCAGCCATGCCGGCATGGGCGCAGCCATGTGGAACACGATCTTGAGGCTGGAAAGATCGTAGGCGCGGCGCACTTCTTCCGGCAGTGCCCAGATGCGATGCATCATGGTCGGCACGAAGTTGACCCACTGCACGCCGTTCTGCTCGATCAGGCGCAGCGTCTCCTCCGGATCGAATCTGACCATGCCGGTGACGCGACCGCCTGCGAACAGCGCGGAATGCGACAGGATGAACGGCGCATTGTGGTAGAGCGGGCCGGGATTGAGCAGCGACGTGCCGGGCGAGATTCCCAGGAGCTGCTCGGCGGCGGTGTCGGTGACGGCGGGATTGTGGTCGAGGATCACCTTCGGCCGTCCGGTCGAGCCGCCGCTGGTCATCGCCTTCCAGTACCGCGCCACGGGACCCGCCAGCGGCGCCTCGGAAAAGCTCTCCAGCGAAAAATCCGCCGGCAGCCGGTTCGGCGCATTCCAGTCGGCTTCGCCGCCGACCACCAGTGCGGGCCTCAATATCTCCAGCACCGCGGCGGCCTCGCCGCGCGGCAACCGCCATGACAGCGAGGTCGGCGTCGCCCCGCACTTCCACACCGCGAACGTCGTCTCGTAGAACGCATTGCCGTTCGGCAGGCCGATCGCGACGAAATCGCCGGGCTTGACGCCGCGGTACGCAAATGCCCGCGCGCGGCGGTTGGCATTGCGCTCGAGCTGCTCCCAGGTGATCGCATCGGCGCCGTGGCTGACGGCGATCGTGTCTTTGGGCTTGCGCTCGGCATACCAGCGCGGCACGTCGGCGAGGGGGATGAGCATGCGGGTGTTTCCGTGGATGGCGTCTTGATGACGCGCTTGTGATTGGGGCGACAGCGATTGCTGCCGAAGCCACTTCACCAATCGCGGATGCGGTAAGTCAAGGCTGGTGCGGCCATTTGATCGCAACGGCGCTGTTGGCATTGCTCCGTCTTGCCGGATTTGTGTAGAATGTGCTGGCCCAATTTGGCAGTCGCTTCGACGGCTGCTCGTCGGCGCAGTCCGAATGGGCGCAGCGTTCCCTCGACCTTGTGGAGGCACGCAGATGAAAGCCTACATGCTGATAACCGGATCCGGCCCGATCGTGATCTTGACCAGTCACGATTCGGTCCTCGACGCCGCGCTGCTCAGGAAGCTGGCCAGCAAGGGGATTGAGAAGTTCATCGCCTACGAGCTTCCGGTTGGTCTTGCCCGCGAGCGCTATGGGGCGCATTTCTCGCTCGTGCAGGGCGATCTTCGTGAAACCGACGATCTCCGTGTGCTCGACTATGACGGAAGCCGCGCGTTCAAGCTGTTCCGCTTTGACGAACTCGGTACGCCGCAGCTGCAGGAGCCGTCGGCGTTGCGCGCGGCGTGATGGATGCGCCCAATGGAGTTTGATACGGGCCCGACTGCCTGCGCGATGGATGCGCGCGACGCCCGAACGGACAGTTACGGATCGAGCTCCGTATCCCAGTACAAATAGTCGAGCCAGCTGTCGTGCAGATAGTTCGGCGGAAACAGCCGGCCGTTGCGGTGCAGCTGATGCACCGTCGGCGCGTAGGGCGCTTGCCTCGGAAACATCTTCGCCTGCTGCGGCGTCAGGTTGCCCTTGCGCAGATTGCAGGGCGAGCAGGCGGCGACGACGTTCTCCCAGGTGGTCTGGCCGCCTTTGCTTCGGGGGACGATATGATCGAAGGTGAGGTCCTCGGGCGAAGCGCAGTACTGGCAGGCGAAGCGGTCGCGGAGGAAGACGTTGAAGCGGGTGAAGGCGGGATGGGTGGAAGGCTTGACGAAGGATTTCAGCGAAACGACGCTCGGGAGCCTGATCTCGAAACTCGGACTTCGTACTGCCCGGTCGTAATGCTCCACGATATTGACGCGGTCGAGGAACACCGCCTTGATCGCGTCCTGCCAGGACCAGAGCGACAGCGGGTAATAACTCAGCGGCCGGAAATCCGCATTCAGCACCAGTACCGGCCAACCGCCTTGCGAGACATGTGCGTTCAAGTAACGCTCCCGGCCTCCATATACGCTGCGAAGCAGCATGCGTTGACATACTACATGCAGCGTGACGGGATTGTGAAGAGCGTTGAGGGGCTTATTCAGCGCGCCGCGGCCGCCGCCGCGCGGCCTTGCCCGACGCCTCATGCGGGTTTCATTGCGGCAAAAACGTGATTCGCAGGCAGCGCGCCCGGCGGGCAAGGCCGAGCGGCCGCCAGCTAGGCGATCTTCTCCAGCTTCTGCAAGCACCGCTTCGTCAGCACCTGCATAGGCATCTCGGTGTCCGGAAAGCTCGTTTTCCAGTCGGTGACGCCGACTTCGCCGACATAGATGTCGCCCCTGGAATCCAGTGCTATGCCGTGCGGCGCCAGGAATTTGCCGGGCTCGAGCCCCGGGCCCTGCTCGCCGCCGAGCCGCGCGATGCGCTTGCCCTGGGCGTCGACGATGGAGAGCCGCGGCCCGAGATTGGGCACCTTGCGGTTGACGGCCATGCCGGGGCCCAGCTCGCCGACGATGAAGTTCGGCTGCTTGCCGCCGCAGCAGCACAGCGCGCAGGGGCGGTGCAAATTGTTCCACTGCGTCTCGTACCTGCCGTTGCCGTCGAACACCTGCACGCGGTGGTTCTCGCGGTCGGCGACATAGACCCAGCCGTCGGCGTCGGTGACGATGTTGTGCACGATGTTGAACTGGCCGGGATCGGTGCCTGGCTCGCCCCAGGTCTTCAACAGCTTGCCGTTGGCGGAGAATTTGTGGACGCAGGCATTGCCATAACCGTCGGAGACGTAGATCTCGCCCTTTGGCGACAGCGCTGTGTGGGTACAGCGGTGAAACGGTTCGCCGCTCATGAACGGCGCCGGCTTGTTCGGGATGCCGATCGTCAGCAGCACCTTGCCGCCGGTATCGCACTTGCGCACGGTGTGATCGCCGTCGTCGGTGCAGTAGAGATTGTCGTCGGCGTCGATATGCAGGCCATGGGCGCGGCTGAACACGCCTTCGCCCCAGGAGGCGATGAAATTGCCCTCGCGGTCGAACACCACCATCGGATGGTCGCCGCGGTTGAAGACGTAGACGCGGTCGCGGCTGTCGACCGCGACGGAGGCGACGTCGGTGAGCTGCCAGCCGTCCGGCAGCTTGCCCCAGTTCTCCACCACGCGGTAGCGATGCTCGCCCGCGCCGAGTATGGTCTTCATGTGCATCCCCTCTGGGCCGCCTCCCGCGCTGCCGCCAGCCGCGGGATCAGCCCTTCCTCGATCGCCTTGATCTGCAGCGCGAGCTGTTTCGAGCCGATCCGGCATTGCGCGAGGCCGCCGGCGATGAACCAGAGGCCGGGCTGTCCCGTGCGAACGTACATGTTGCGCAGCTCCTGGTTTCCGCCGAAGCCCCAGATCCTGCCGACGCGGTTGGCGACGCTGACGCCGAACAGCTTCTGCACCAGCTCTTCCTGCGGCCGGTAGCCCGTGGCGAGCACGACCAGGTCGGCCGGGAGGATCTCGCCACTCTTCATTTTGGCGCCTTCGGCCGTGAAGCTCGCGATGTCGGCGAATTGCTTCAGCGCGATCTCGCGCCTGATGAGGAGATCGGAACAGCCGACGTTGAAATAGTAGCCGCCGCCGCGGGTGAGGTACTTGAACTGCCAGCCGGTATTGTCCTCGCCGAAATCGAGCTTGAAACCGATGCTGCGAAGCCCGTCGAGCAGGTCCCTGTCGAGGGCGGCGGACTTGTCGCAGGTCAGCGCATGGCTCTTGCGTGCGAGCCTTAGCGGTATCGACACCGCGATCAGGTCGTTATCCTCGAGCGTGCCCTGGTTGTAGGGCGAATAGACCAGCTGGGCCGAAGGCTCGATGCTGACGATCAGTGTTGAGGACCGCTGCACCAGCGTCACCGCAGCGCCGCTGGAATGCAGATCCTGCGCGATGTCGTGGCCGGAGTTGCCGGTGCCGATCACCATCGCGTGCTTGCCCTTCCAGTTCTCGCCGTCGTCATAACCCGAGGAATGCACGACCTTGCCCGCGAAATTCTTCAGGCCGGGAATGTCGGGAATGTTCGGGATGCCGCTGACGCCGGTCGCCAGCACCACATGCCGGGGATGCATGGCGCGCTTCTCGCCCTTGCGGCGCAGGGTCACCGTCCAGCGGCCTTGCTTCTCGTCGTAGCTGCCGCTCTCGAACTCGGTGTCGGTCCAGAAATTCAGCTCCATGCCGTCGACATAGGATTCGAACCAGTTGGCCAGCTTGTCCTTGGGATGTAGGTCGGCCAGCTCGGGGGAAACAGCATGTAAGGCAGATGATTGACCTGCACCTGGTTGTGCAGGGTCAATGCATGGTAACGTTTGCGCCAATTGTCGCCGATGCGCTGCATGCGGTCGACGATCAGCGTGTCGACATTGAGCTGCTTCAGCCGCGCGGCGATGCACAGGCCGCTTTGCCCGCCGCCGATCACCAGCACCGTCGGATCGCGGTCGGCATAGTCATTCGATGCCTTGCGCAGGTCGAGCCAGTTGGGTCCGCGGAAGTCGCGCGAATAGGCGTTGCCGCGCGGGCGGGTGACGCCAAGCTGTTCCTCGAAGCCTTTCAGTTCCTGCAGCGCCGTCAGCAGCGTCCAGGCCTTGAGGCGGTTGCCGTCGGCTTCATCCGGGATCAGGCGGATCACGCCGTCGCCGCGGCCGGTCCTGGTCTCGAACCCGAAGATCGCCTCGATGCAGTCGGTGCCGGCGCGCATCACCTTTCGCGGCGCGGCGCGGGCGGGATCGATGGCAAAGCCCGAGGGCGCCGCGTGAGCCGCCTGTGCCATCAGCGTCTTCAGGATGCCGTCGCGGCCGTCGATGGTCTGCAGCGTCCAGGACAGCGCCAGCGTGTCGCGCCAATGGCTGTCGGGATGAAACAGTTTCTCCAATGCGGCATCGTCGGCCGCGGTCAGCGCCGCCTCGAACTCGGCCAGCCAGCTCTCGGCGGCAATCGCAATGTCCGACGTCTTGTCCAGCATGCACGCTTCTCTCCACCCGGTCGTCTTGGGGCGGCCTGTGGAAGAAGCCTATACCTATTGGGCACAGTCCAGAAAGATGCGCGAAGAGCAGGCGGCTATTCCCAGAGCGACAGGATCTGGCCGCCGTCGGGTGGAACGTGGCCGTTCAGGGTATCCAGATAGACCTTCTTCACGGCGTCCGGTCCGCGACCTTCCGTTACCTTCAGCCACGTTCCAAGCCTGGGCGAAAAGCCCGACCACGCCGCGCCAAAGCGCTGGTCGACGCCGCCGGGTCCCCATTCCTTCGCGCGCTTGCGGATATGGTCGGGCGCGAAAAACCAGCTTGGCTTGGCGCCCGGCAGTTCCGGCTCATTGACGGCGGCGGTGTGATGGGTCAGCCCGACGCGGCCGGAATACTTCATCTGCTCGCCGAAATGGCGGTGCAGCGTCTCGCGCAGGGCGCTGTTGCCGGCCATGTCGACATAGGCGACCGGCACATTCGCCGGCAGCGAGGCGACCTTGTCGTAGGTGACGACCTCGTCATAGCAGCCGAGCGATTGCACGAAGGCCACGTTCGACGCTGAGGTCAGCCCGATCACCTTGACGTTCCCGCGTGCATGCAGGAGGTGCGCGAGCCCGAACGCGGTCTTGCTGGAGGCCGATGACAGCAGCACGCTCTTGGCGCCGAACATTTCGTTCTCGGCAAGATAATCGTCGACCATGAACGACAGCATGAACAGCGGCTGCAGCAGCGCGCGATAATCGCCGGCGCGTCCCTGGAACTCCGGATTGCTTGTCACGCGAGCGTAGGAATTGTAGACGGGGGACACGCCCTGCCGGTGCGCGGCGCCATCGCGCAAGCCGCGCTTGCTGATGTCGGCGGCCTCGATGACGAGATGCGTCGCCATCGGGAAGTAGCCGAACAAGGTTTCGCCCATTGCAATGCCGGGATGTTTCGAGGCGATCACCTCGCCAAAACCCCAGACCGGCACGTTGCCAAAGCCGTCGGGCGCGGGAAACAGCGTCCAGTATTTCAACGTATCGCCCAATACGGCATAGGTGACGTTGTTGGCGGTGAAGGCGAAGCGCGTCACCTTCACCAGCAGCGCCTCCTCGGGCAACGCGGCCGGATCGGGCAATTGCGTCTCGATCGTCTTGCAGCGCTGCAGGTCGTCGCGCGCCACGACGAAGTCGGCGGACTTCATGATGCTCTCCCGCTGATGGAGGCGATCCTTTGCTATACTCGCGCAGCGGGCGCAACCGCAACAAAGTTTGAAAAACTGTTCGCTTCCTGCGGCCTCATGCCGCCGGCCGCAAGCTTCCCTCGGCGTAGAGGTCTCGCAGCTTGCGCTTGAAGATCTTTCCGGAAGCTTCGCGCGGCAGCGTATCGAGGAACTGGATGTCCTTCGGCACCTTGAAATTGGCGAGCCTTGCGCGCAGGAAATCCCGCACGCCGGCGGTCGACAGCCTTGCGCCGGCTTCCGGCTCGACGCAGGCGAACAGCCGCTCGCCATACTCGTCGTCGGGCACGCCGAACACGGCGCAGTCGCGCACGCCCTCCATGCCGATCAGCGTGTTCTCGATCTCGGCCGGATAGATGTTGACGCCACCCGAGATCACCATGTCGCGCTTGCGGTCGCACAGGAACAGGTAGCCGTCGGCATCGAGATAGCCGACGTCGCCGACGCTGATCAGGCCGTCGCGGCCGGCTTCGGCGCGGGCGGCGGCGTTGCCGTGATAGTCGAAATCGGAGATCGCGGTCTGCCGCATGAAGATCTCGCCGGGCTCGCCGACCTCGCACTCGGTGCCGTCGGGCCGGAATGTCTTCACGATGCCGCCCTCGATGGCGCGCCCCACTGTGCCGGGCTTTGCGAGAGCCTCCGCGGATGAATGCCACACCGGAATGCCGGTCTCGGTCGAACCGAGATACTCGTTGATGACGAGCCCCCACCATTCGATCATCGCGCGCTTGACGTCGATCGGGCAGGGCGCGGCGCCATGGATGACGAAGCGCAGCGAGGAGACGTCGTAGCGCTGGCGCGCTTCCTCGGGCAGCCGCAGCAACCGCACGAACATGGTCGGCACCGCATGCATGTGCGTGACCCGATACTCCTGCACCAGCCGCAACAGATCCTCCGGATCGAAGCGCGGCTCGAGCACGATTGTGCAGCCGTGGCGGAACGCCAGCATGCCGTAGGAATTCGGCGCCGAGTGATACATCGGTCCGTTCATCAGCACGACCTGGCCGTCGTTGGGCGCGATGCCATAGGCGAGGGTCGAGACGCGCTCGGCCGCTGCAAGCTGCTCGGGCCGCATCTGGCCGCGCCGCACGCCCTTGGGCCGCCCCGTGGTGCCGGACGTGTAGAACATCGGCGACATCCGCCCGATCGGGCCGGACCATGGTGCCTGCGCATCGCGCCATTGCTCCCAATCGGTCATACCGCCGGGCACGCGGGTCAGTTCCGGAGGGACGTTGAAGGCGGCTGCGATCTCCGGCGGCGTCGGCACGATCAGCACCTTGATGTGGGTCCCAACGCCGTCGCGGATCTGCGGCCAGAGATCGGCATGGCAGACCAGAACGGTGGCGCCGCAGTCGCCAAGAATGTAGTTCACCTCGTCGGCCTTGAGATGCCAGTTGATCGGCACCACCGGCGAGCCGAGGGTGGCGGCGGCGCTCGAGCATTCGAAGAACGCAAAATCGTTGCGCAGCATCATGGCGACCGGCGTGCCGCCGGCGAGGCCGAGCTCCTTCAGCCCCGTCGCGGCGCGGGCGGCGCGTGCAAAGATCTCCGGATAATCGATCCGGCGGCCGCCGCTGATGATCATGATCTTTCTCTCCGTCTCCAGGACCTTACGCTCAGAAGTTGAGCCTAGAGCGTTTTCAAGCGAAGTGGATGCCGGTTCGCGTAAAGAAAACGCGTCAAACCAAGAATCTAGAGCTTCGGTTCTGATTCAATCAGAACCGAAGCTCTAGTCCTGGCGGTCGTCGATCAGGTCGCCGAAGCCGACCCAGTTCTTGCCGTTGAACTTGCGCAGCCGCAACTGCTGGAACGGCAGGTAATCGTCCGGTCCGGTCGAAACCTTGATGCCGGGCAACAGCAGCGGCAGCTCGACGTCGCGCAGCGAGGCTGCCTGCTTCAGGATGTTCTCGCGGCTGAAATCGTCCTTGCACGCCTGCAGCACCTTCATGAGCAAGGTCGCATAGTGATAGCCGGCGGCGTAGTTCGAGTTCTTCAGGTCGGCCTCGGGCATGCGCTCCTTCATGAAGGCGTAGAACTCCTTCACGCCGGGATCGTCGGCCCACTGCGGATCGATGGTGTCCTTCTGGGCGCTCGACGAGATCAGGCCGATCGCGTTGTCCAACCCGGCGGGCTGCAGGAACGAGATCGAGGACGCCGAGGTCGGCACCAGGAACAGCTCCGGCTTCCAGTTCAGCTCCGCCACGCCCTTGATCATCTGTGAGGTGAACTTGCCGAGCACGACGCCGAACATCACATTGGCGCCCGACGCCTTGAGCGCCGCAAGCTGCGAGGAGATGGTCGGCGCGCTGACCTCGTAGCTCGCTTCCGCCACGATCATCGAGGCCGCCTTCGGGCCGAGCGCGCGCTTGAAGCCCGCGACATAGTCGCGGCCGAAATCGTCGTTCTGGGCGAGGATTGCGATCTTTGCGTCCGGCTTGGCCTGCAGCACATACTTGGCGTAGATCACGCCTTCGGAATCGTAGGTCGCCATGCCCGGTATCGTCCACGGATAGTTCTTCGGGTCGGCCCATTTGGCGGCGCCGCTCAGCACGAACAGCTGCGGTACCTTCTTGGCGTTCAGGTACCGGTGCACCGCATTGTTGGTGGCCGTGCCGAGCGAGGCGAACATGAAGTGCACCTCCTCCTGCTCGACCAGCTTGCGGGTCTGCTCCACCGTCTTGGGCGGCGAATAGGCGTCGTCCAGCGTGATGAACTTCAC
>NZ_JBQTHN010000122.1:0-16186 GCF_052389815.1 Bradyrhizobium sp.
CTCGCTATAATCTCCCATGACTCGCCCTCCTTGCGTGAGGCTCTGCCCGGCCTATCCGGGTAACCCTCGCATGCGCATCGAGGGTGAGTCGCCTCCGTTCCGCAAAGGGACATACGGTCTGAGGAGCCCGCCAACGGCGGGCGTCTCGAAGGATGTGCTGCAACGGGACCGCTCGCCTTTCTCTGCCGCGTTGAACCGCCCTGACGTTTAGCGCTGCGACCGGCCCAGCGGCCAGTTCGGCAGCCTGAAAGTCTGCCAGAACAGCTCGCGATGCAGCTCGCGGATCTTTCGCGAGTTGTCGGCAAAGGTCTCACAGGCTTGCCTGGCGAATTCGGTCTGCGCCTCCACCGCCTTGTCGAGCGAGCGGGCGGCCGAGAGCTTCTCGGCAAACGTCTGCGCATCTTCGAGCGATTGCTTGGTGTAGTCGCGGTAGGCATTGGCGATCGCCTGGATACCCGTGGCAGGGGATGCGGCGGGCGAGCGAACCGGCTGCGCGACGGCGGCCGGCTTTGCCGGTTGGCCAGGCGCGACCTCCGCCAGCGGCATGACAGAGGCCATGCGTTCCCTGAACGACGCCACCCGCTCCACGGGCTCGGTAGGGGCCGCTTCTGCCGGCGCGACGGACGCTGCGGCTTCGACCGGTTCGGTCGGGGCGGTGTCCGGGGTTACGACATCGGCCACGGCCGCGACGGGCTCGGCCATTGCGGCGTCGACCGCCTCGCTCACGGCCAGCGTCTGCTCCGGGGTCTGCTGCTTTTCGAGCTTCTTGTCGCGCTTCTTCTTGTTCCGGGCGGATTTTCCGCCTGGTTTTTTCTGGTCCAGATCAGTCATTTCCTCATGCCTCCACAATTCGAATCGAGGCGACATTCCGCGCCCTTTACGCTGGAATCGCGGTTTCGGATTGTTGGTTGCGCGGCGCTGATGTGGAGAGATTTGGAAATCCGCGAAATGCTGTTCCAGGGGCGCGGAGAATGGCGGTTTTCGCCGTTTTCCGGGGCATTTTCCGGCCCTTGCCGGGGGGACTGCGCTTGGCAGCGCGGGGGCCGGCGGCTATAGGACTGCCGCATGAACGAGGCCGTCAAACCGGGCCCCGAAACCGCGCAGGCCGTTGCCCTGCCGGAGATTTCGGTGGTCGTCCCGACCTTCAACGAGCGCGACAACGTCACCACGCTGTACCAGCGGCTGGAGGCGGCCTTTGGCGCGACGCCATGGGAGGTCGTGTTCGTCGACGACAATTCGCCCGATCGCACCTGGGAGGTCGTGCGCGAGCTGTCGCGCCGCGATCCGCGCGTGCGCTGTATCCGCCGCATCGGCCGCCGCGGCCTGTCCGGCGCCTGCATCGAGGGCATCCTCGCTTCCAGCGCGCCCTATGCCGCGGTGATCGACGCCGACCTGCAGCATGACGAGACGCAGCTGCCGAAGATGCTGGCCCTGCTCAGGAGCGGCGAGGAGCTGGTGATCGGCAGCCGCTACATCGAGGGTGGCAGCGCCTCGAGTTTCGACAAGCAGCGCGCCGGCATCAGCGCCTTTGCGACCGAGATCGCCAAGCGCGTGCTCGGCGTCAAGGTCTCCGATCCCATGAGCGGATTCTTCGCGATCCGCCGCGACCGCTTCGAGAAGCTGGCGCCGGAGCTTTCGACGCAGGGTTTCAAGATATTGCTCGACGTCATCGCCACGGCACGCGGCGCGCTGGCTACCCGTGAGGTGCCGTTCACCTTCGGCACGCGGCTGCACGGCGAGAGCAAGCTCGATTCCATGGTGGCGCTGGATTTCCTTGGCCTCGTGCTGGCCAAGCTCACCGGCGACGTCATCTCGCTGCGTTTCATCCTGTTCGGGCTGGTCGGCTCGTCCGGCCTCGTCGTGCATCTGGCGACGCTGTATTTCGCGCTGAAGCTGTTCAAGGCGCCGTTTGCGGAAGCGCAGCTGGCGGGCGCGCTGGTCGCCATGACCAGCAACTTCATCCTCAACAATTTCCTCACCTATCGCGACCAGCGGCTGAAGGGCTTTGCGCTCGTCCGAGGTCTCCTGCTGTTCTACATCGTCTGCAGCGTCGGGCTGTTCGCCAATGTCGGCGTCGCGTTCTCGGTCTATGATCAGGAGCCGATCTGGTGGCTGGCGGGCGCAGCCGGCGCGCTGATGGGCGTGGTCTGGAACTACGCGATGTCCGGACTGTTCGTCTGGCGCAAGCGATGAATTCGAAAGCATGATCCCGCAAGGAGGGAATCGGTTTTCGGACCAGATGATGCGCCGGACGGTAACCGGCGGCGACAGGCGGCTCATCACCAACACCATTTTGACCGTGGCTGCGCTGGTGGCGCTGCGCCTCGTCGCGGCCGCGTTCACGCCGCTGACCTTCGACGAGGCCTATTACTGGACGTGGTCGAAGCATCTGGCCGGCGGCTATTACGACCATCCGCCGATGGTGGCGTTCGTGATCCGCGCCGGCACGCTGATTGCCGGCGACACCGAGCTCGGCGTGCGGCTCGTCTCGATCCTGCTGGCGCTGCCAATGAGCTTTGCGATCTGGCGCTCAGCCGAGATCCTGTTCGGCGGCGTGCGCGTGGCGGCCGCGGCGACGGTGCTGCTCAACGTGACGCTGATGGCGGCGGTCGGCACGCTGATCGTGACGCCGGACGCGCCGCTATTGGTCGCCTCGAGCTTCGTGCTGTTCTTCCTGGCAAAGGTCCTGCAGACCGGGCGCGGGGCGTGGTGGCTCGCGGTCGGCGCCGCCGCGGGCTGCGCGCTGCTGTCGAAATACACCGCGATGTTTTTCGGGCTCGCGATCCTGATCTGGCTGGTGACGGTGCCGAAGCTGCGGCAATGGCTGCTCTCGCCATGGCTCTATCTCGGCGGCCTCGTTGCGCTCGCGCTGTTCGCACCGGTCATTCTCTGGAACGCCGACCACCAGTGGGTCTCCTTCATCAAGCAGATGGGCCGTGCGCGCATCGAGGATTTCCGGCCCGCCTTCATCGCCGAGCTGGTGCCGACGCAGGTCGCCTTTGCGACGCCGCTGGTGTTCATTCTCGGGGCGATGGGGCTGCATGCGATGGCCTGGCGCCAGTCGGGCGCACACGCCGCTCGCGTGCTGGTAGGCACGATGTTCTGGACCATCGTGGCCTATTTCGCGTGGCATTCGCTGCATGCGCGCGTCGAGGCCAACTGGTTTGCACCGGTCTATCCGGCGTTCGCGGTGGCCGCAGCGGTGGCCGCGCAGCTGACGCCATGGGAGGGAGGGCGCAAGCGGCTTGCCGAGATCTGCACGCGCTGGGCCGCGCCGTCGGCCATCGTGCTGTTCGTCCTGCTGATCGTACAGGCCAACACCGGCATGCTCACGGGCTATCGCCGCGACGCCACCGTGCGCAGCGTCGGCGTCGGCTGGGAGGAGATCGCGCGTCAGATCGAAGCCGTGCGCGCGCGCGTCGGCGCGACATGCGTGCTGGCGCCGGATTACGGCACCACGAGCTGGCTTGCGTTCTACCTGCCGAAAGGCACGTGCGTGGCGCAGCAGGCGCAGCGCTTCCGCTGGGTCAATGCTCCAGAACCCGATGCGGCAGCTCTGAAGGGCCGGCTGCTCTATGTCGACGATGCCCCGCCGACCGGCCGGCCATATCTGAAGAACCATTTTGGCCGCGTCGAGATCGTCGGCGAAGTGCAGCGCAAGCGCGGCCCGCTGGTGGTGGAGACGTATCTGCTCGAGTTGCTGGAGCAGCCGAAGGGCGGCGATCCGCTGCATCGTTCGCCGCCGCCGGAGCTGCAAAGATAGACGCGGCGAAGGCTCCGCCAAAGTGCTCCAAAGCGGGACAGGCCCGCAAAACTACTTGCGGATTCCTGACGGAACATATCGCGAATTCCCCTTGCCTAACAATGGCCTGCGTTTAATCCGCATTTAACTAAAAGTCGCCTTAATGACGCTCCGCGCCTCTGCGAGACGCGACGCGATTTTGTCCGCGGCGCGCATCGAGAGGGACGATTGGGACTGTCTGGGCGAAGGGCGTATGAGTACGAGTAGCAGTGCGTTTGGCCTTCCGGCCCGGAAGCGTCGTCATTGCCGTCAATCGAGATTCACCGGATTTGCAGGCGCTGCAGCGGTTGCGGCGCTCGTGATCGGCTGCGGCTGGACGGTGTACAAGAACATCCTCGGCGCCGGCATCTATCCGTCGATCCATGCCAGCGTGGAAGTGCCGGTCGCCAAGCGCCAAATGAGTTCGGTCGTGCGCAAGACGCCGGCCCATGTCATCACCACCGTGTTCGGCGACCTGCCGCAGGCGACCACTTCCGTGCCGAACAACGAGACTGTTGCTGCGGTTCCTTCGGTTATGTTTAACGAACGGTTTGCGGCGGCTTCCGCCGATGGCGTGGCGCCGCAGCCGGTCCAGGGGCCGCAACTCGCCTCCGCCTCGCCGGCGGTCGAAGTCACGCTGCCGGCCGAGCCCGCGAAGAAGCAGAGTGCATCGGCTTCGGTGCAGATCGCGATGGCGACGCCTTCGACGAAGTCCGTCGAGGCGAAGCCGGTCGAGCGCGTTACCGGAAAGTCGGGCCGCTCGATCCGCGACATGGCGCAACGCGCCAAGGCCGCCGTGATGTCGATCGGCCAGGAAAAGCCGTCGATGGTGGAGAAGCTCTGGGGCAAGGAGCCGGCGCACGGCGCGCTGCTGGCCTATGCCTCCGCCGACATCAGCGTCACCGGCAGCATCGCGAAAGAGCAGAACCCGATGCTCGGCGGCAAGCCGCCCTACGACAAGGAGACCGCGGTCTACGTCATCACCAGCAAGACGGTGTATCTGCCCGACGGCACCCAGCTCGAGGCGCATTCGGGCCTGGGATCGAAGATGGACGATCCGCGCTTTTCGCACGTGCGCATGCAGGGCGTTACGCCGCCGCACATCTATACGCTGAAGCCGCGCGAGGCACTGTTTCACGGCGTGCCGGCGCTGCGGCTCACCCCGATCGGCGGCGAGGACAAGATCTTCGGCCGCGACGGCCTGCTCGCCCACACCTACATGCTCGGCGGCACCGGCCAGTCCAACGGCTGCGTATCGTTCAAGGATTATTACGCCTTCCTCGACGCCTACAAGAACAAGGGCATCCGCAAGATCGCCGTCATCGCCAGGCTCGATTGAGGCGTATGTGAGAGCGTGCTACGGCGCGCCTTCGATCCTGCCTTCATCGGCGCGATCCGGATTGCCGGCGCGGCGTTCTGGCGCGATCAAGCCAGCGCCTTGCCGCGCGCAATGACCGCAAAGCGATCCGACAGCTCGGCAAGCGCGACATCGTGAACGGTGCGCGCGGCGATGACGCCGCCGCGGCCGTCCGGCAGGTCGCGCGTGGCGCAGCTGTCGGCATCGATCGTGATGCGGAAGCCGAGGTCAAGCGCAGCGCGCGCGGTGGAACTCACGCACATATGCGTCATGAAGCCGGCGAGCACGATGTTCTTGCGCCCGGTTGCGGCGAGCTGCGCCTGCAGGCCGGTGCCGGCGAAGGCGTTCGGCAGCTCCTTCTCGAGCACGGCCTCGCCCGCCTGCGGCGCGACCGAAGCGATGATCGCACCGCGCTCGGCCGCGCGGTCGAACAGGCTGCCAGCCCTGCCGCGATGAGCGATGTGGAAGATCGCAGCGCCTTGCTGCCGCGCCCGCGTCAGCAGTTGTGCGGCGTTCGCCGTCGCAGCCTGCGCGTCGGGAAGCGCGATGGGACCCGAGAGATATTCGTTCTGCAGGTCGATCATGACGAGGCAGCAGTCGGCAAGGCGCGGCGGATCGAGGTCGGCGCCTGCAAGTTGCAGCAGGGTCCTGGCGGTCATGCGCAATGTCTCCGTCTTGAAGTTCAGTAGCGTAGAGCATACCGGACGGATGACCTGCCATTGTGCAGGAATATTGCAGCGGATGGCTGCAATATTGCAGGATGCGGCCACGCCATGCTAACCGGGGCGGCATGAACTGGGACGATCTGCGCGTCATTGCCGCGATCCGCGACGAGGGCACCTTTGCCGGCGCCCGGCTGAAGATCGACGAGACCACGGTCGGGCGGCGGTTGGCGCGCATCCAGCGCGATCTCGGCCTGCGGCTGTTCGAAGCGGTCGACGGCGTGCGCAAGCCGACGCGGCAATGCGAGATGGTGCTGGCGCACGTCCAGGCGATGGCGAGGCATATCGCGGAGATCGGCCGCGTCAGCGAGAGTCTGCCGGGTCCGGTCGGGCGGCTGCGCATCGCCTGCACCAATGCGGTGGCGGAGGAGGTGCTGGCCCCGAGCGCCCGCGCATTTCTGGCGCGCAATCCCGGCCTGACGCTGCAATTTCTCACCTCGAGCGAGAACGTGAAATTCTCGCGCTGGGAGGCCGATCTCGCCGTCCGCCTGCGCAAGCCGGAGAAGGGCGACTTCGCGATCTCGAAGCTTGCCGAGGTGCGGCTGTATTTCTTCGAACCGGCGGGCGCATCCGATGTGGAGCGACTGACGTGCGGCTATCCGGACGAACTCGACCGGATTCCGGAAGCGCAGTTCCTGAAGGAGCGCGGGTTGAAGCCGCGCGCGCGTTGCGTCACCGACAACATCCGCGTCATCCGCACCTTGATCCAGAGCCATCATGCCGTCGGCGTGCTGCCCGAATATTGCTGCGAGGCGCTGCTCGCCGACCGCCGCCTGCGCGCGACGCTGTTGCCGCGACGGCGCGACGTCTGGCTGCTGGTGCAGAACCATCTCAAGCGTGACGCGGCCGCGCGCTTGACGATTGACTGGCTGCGCGGGTGCTTCGAGCGATACGCGAGGCGTTAGGCGCATGCTCGGCGGTACCGGCCAGTGCAGCGGCTGGGTGTCCTTCCGCTGCCCCTTGTGCGGTCGAACTGTGCGTCGATCGTGCCTCCGTCGAAAAATCTTTGCGCCGACGCTTGCAATCCAGAATTGCTTCGGCTATTAGCCCGCTCCTTCGTTTCGGCCTTGGGTCCGGGCTCGCTGAGATCCCGGCTGGCGCGATCCGGTTTCCGGTTTCGTGTTCCGCCAGACGAAGACGCAGGATGTAGCTCATGGAGAGCGTCGGGGAGACCCGAAGGTATCGGTTCGATTCCGGTCTCTTGTTCGCGAAGGATAGCTCAGATGGGTAGAGCAGGTGACTGTTAATCATCGTGTCGCGGGTTCGAATCCCGCTCCGCTCCGGTTCAGCCTTCCAAGCTGATTCCTCTGAAGGGGACCGGACGCGCGCTTCAGTCGCGGTCCGGCCGTATTGCCGCAAGGCTTTTCGTCCGAACCTGGACACTGCAGAACCGGCTTTGCGCCGCGGTGGATACCGCTTGCGCCGATAGCCGGGTGGCTGCGCATGGCCGCTCGACATTTGTCGAGCGAACGCGCGCGTGCGCCCGCTATCAGCGCAGGCTCAAACCCGGCCCGCCGTTTCCTCAGGAAGCGTCGTCCGCGTCCTCGCATCCTTGAACTGAAACCTGCTCGTCGGCGAAAAGGCCGCAGAGCCAATGTGAGGAGGGTGTCATGTCCTGGCATCTGATGACGCTGCATGTGACGGTGAAGGACGGCGAGCGTGCTTTCCTGACCCGCAACGGAAAGCTCGAGCGCGTGCTCGCGCCCGGCCGTCACCGCCTGCTCGATCCCATGCATCGGCTGGGAGTCGAGGTGTTTTCTGTCGTCCGCAGCGAATTCCCCGCCGAGCGGTACGCGGTGCTGAAGGCCGCGCGTCCCGATCTCGCCGCTGGTTTGTTCGAGGCGGTGGAGACGAAGGCGAACGAGATCGCCATCGTCAGCCTCGACGGGCGTCCCGTGCATCTCATGACGCCCTGGCAGACGCGCGTGTACTGGAAGGTCGCAACTTCGGTCGATGTCGAGCGCATCGACGTGGCCGACGATCTTCGCGTCACCGCGCGGCACCTGGCGATGATCGAGCGCAACCGTCCCACCATCGTGACGGAAGCGGTGGTCGAGAACCACGAGGCTGGTCTGCTCTACGTCGAGGGCCGGCTCGTGGAGCGGCTCGCGCCCGGCCGGCACGCGTTCTGGATCGCCGGCCGCAAGATCGAGGTCAAGCGCCTCGACCTGCGTCCCCAGGCGGTCGAGATCACCGCGCAGGAAATGCTCACGAAGGATCGCATCGCGCTGCGTGTGACCCTGACGGCATTCCGCCGGGTCGTCGATCCCGAGCGGGTGGTGGCGACGGTACCCGACGTGGATGCGTGGCTGTACCGCCTGGCGCAGTTCGCGATCCGCGAGGCGGTGGCGGGCCGCACGCTCGACGAGGTGCTCTCGGCCAAGGCCGCGCTGGATGCGGAGCTTCGCGACTATGTGCGCGAGCGCATCGCGAACAGCGGTGTCGAGGTAACCGAACTCGGCGTGAAGGACGTGATCCTTCCCGGCGAGATCCGCGAGCTCGTCAACAAGGTGGTGGAGGCGGAGCGCGTGGCGAAGGCCAACCTGATCCGCCGCCAGGAAGAGACCGCGGCGACGCGTTCGCTCCTGAACACCGCCCGGCTGATGGAGGAGAACCCTCTGCTGCTGCGGCTCAAGGAGCTGGAGTCGCTGGAGCGGCTGGTCGAGAAGGTCGGCCGGATCGACCTGCACGCCGGCGACGGCCAGGGCCTCGATGCCCTGCTGACGAAGCTGGTCCGCCTGAAGTCGGCGGAGAGCGCCTAACAAGAAGGGCCGCCCACGGGCGGCTCTTCAACATTGCTTGGCACGGCGGCACGCCGACGACGAGTTGCCCGCCGACAGGTACCGCCAGGGAGATTGCTTTTGCAGTGTTTAGCCGTCAAGGTAGAAATGGGATTGGCGCGTCGCCTCTTCCGGCGATGATTGCGAGGGGTGCGACTTGTGACGGCAGTCCGGCATGCAGGAGAGGCGCCGTGGAAGATCGTCGTGTATGCGGTCCTTGCCCTTGCGGTGACGATAGGGGCGCTATCGCTGCCGCTTCTGATCCGGGCCTATCTGTTTCAGCCGTTCAACATCCCGGCGGGCTCGATGATTCCGACGCTGCTGGTTGGTGATTATTTCTTCGTCTCGAAATATGCCTATGCGGGCGTCTCGGGCACAGGACCCGCTCGTGGCGACGTGGTCGCGTTTCTGCTGCCGAAGGATAATTCCACCGTCTACATCAAGCGCGTGGTGGGGTTGCCGGGCGACCGCATCCAGATCAAGGAAGGCATGCTGCACATCAACGGCGCTGCCGTGGCGCGCGAGCGGCTGCCGGACTACGTCGGCGAAGACCCTTGCGGAGGGGATGGCAAGGTCGGGACCAAACGATGGCGCGAGACGCTGCCGAACGGCGTCAGCTACGAGACGCTCGATTGCGTCGACGTGGGATTCTACGACAATACGAATGTCTACACGGTGCCGGACGGCCGCATCTTCATGCTCGGCGACAACCGCGACAATTCGAGCGATAGCCGTGTGATGTCGCAGGTGGGTTATGTGCCGCTGGCGAATCTCGTCGGTCGCGCGGGGATGATTTTCTTCTCGCGCGACGCTGGCGGCCGCGGCGGGCCCGCCGGCATTCGCTGGGGGCGGATCGGGACTCTGGTGAGATAGCGGCGGCCTAGGCGTCGGAATTTTCGAGCGCCGGGCTTTCGACGGCATGTCCTATGTGATCTTCGAGATCACCAAGGAGCGCTACCGGAACGGCGGACGGCAGCTGGTGGCGTGACGTGATTTGCGGCGGCCCGGTCGCGGGCTTGTGACCCGCGGGGAACTCGTCGCGACGTCAGACGTTCTCTCCGCCAATGAGCAGCGCCGTCCCCCGGCGCAGCGCCGGGCGGATGCGCTGCGCTGCGAGGGGAGAAACGCTCATGAGGCTTACACTTTCAGTCATCAAGGCTGACATTGGTTCCGTCGGCGGGCATACGAAACCGTCTGCACGCATGATGGCGAGCGTCGAGGCGGAGGTCGCGAAAGCGATCGGAAACGGTCTCTTGATCGACGGTTTCGTCTGCCATACCGGCGACGACATCGCGATCATCATGACGCACACGCTGGGCGAGGGAAGCTCCGAAGTCCATCAATTCGCATGGAAGACGTTCCTTGCGGCCACTTCGGTCGCGAAAACCTCAGGGCTCTACGGTGCCGGCCAGGACCTTCTCGTCGACGCGCCTTCCGGAAACATTCGCGGCGCCGGCCCGGGCGTCGCCGAGCTCAGCTTCGACCACAGCCTTTCGGGCGCGAGGCCTGCGGAGTCTTTCATGGTGTTCGCGGCCGACAAATGCGGCCCCGGCGCCTACAACCTGCCGCTCTACCTCGCCTTTGCCGATCCCATGTATTGCGCCGGCCTCATGCTGCCCCCGATGATCAAGGGCTTCCGTTTCCATATCATCGACATGGACAACACGGCCGGCGACAGCATTATTGAACTGGACGCGCCCGCGGACAGCTACCAGATTGCCGCCCTGCTGCGCGACAACGAGCGCTTTGGCATTGATCGCATTGTCTCGCGAACCCATGGCGAGGTGGCTGCCGCCGTTTCGGCGCAGCGCCTTCACGCCATCGCAGGCAAGTACACCGGCAAGGATGATCCGGTCGCGATCCTCAGAAACCAGGGAATCTTCCCGGCGCCCGAGGAAATCATCTCGCCCTTCGCCAAGGCGCACTTCGTGGGCGGCGATGCGCGCGGCTCGCACGTGATGCCGCTCATGCCGGTACCGATCAACACGCCAGTGACCGGCATGTATTGCCTGCCGATCGTTTCCTGCGCCGGCTTTTCGATCGACAGGGAAGGCCGCTTCTCCGAGTCCTACACCGACTTCTTCGACAATCCGGCGTGGGACGAGGTCCGCCGCTGCGCCCAGCGCAAGGCCATCGAGATGCGCAGCCAGGGCTGGTCGGGCGCTGCGATGCTGCCCTATTCCGAGCTGGAGTATGGCGGCTTCCGCGACACCGTGTCCGGGCTGGTGAAGCGCTTTCGATTGCGTGAAGAGCGCAGGCCGCAGGCGGCCGAGTAGGGATCGTTCGTTCTGGCGTCCTGCCAGGATTATCTCTCATATCAGCCGATGAGGATCGCCTCATCGATCGCATGCTTGGTGCCTCTTGCGAAGGCTGAGTGATGCTCAGGATGCGTGAAAAACCGCCGCAGGAAGAGTTCGCCATGCGACCGATCTTCCATCCGAGCCTGGTCAACGGCCGCTACGGCGACCCGACGGTGCATGTGGAGACGCTGTTCGAAAAGCACAGCCTGCTGTTCGATATCGGAGAAATCGCTTCACTGCCGCCGCGGAAGATACGACGTATCGAGCAAGTCTTCGTTTCGCATGCACACGTCGACCATTTCATTGGATTCGACCATCTGCTTCGCTTGCTCGTTGGGCGCGAGAAAACCGTGCAGCTTTACGGCCCGCCCGGCTTTGTCGAGCGCGTCTTTCACAAGCTACAGGCCTATCTCTGGAATCTGGTCGAAAGCTATCCGTGCGAACTTGATTTCGTGGTGAGCGAGCTGGAAACGCCGAATTCGATCTCTACTACGCAGTTCCGACTGAGGAAGGCATTTGCCGGCGAGCCTCCGGTCTCTCGCCAAATCTTCGCTGGCGTGCTTTGCAATGAACCGACCCATCGCGTGTCGACCGCGATCCTGGAAAACGGCACGCCCTGCCTTGCCTTTGCGCTGCAGGAGGCGGCGCATGTCAACGTCTGGAGGAACCGGTTATTGGAGCGTGGGCTACCGATCGGTCCGTGGCTCCGCTCGCTCAAGAAGGCCGTTGTCGAGCGTCGTGCGGACGATCACTTGATTGAGATCGATGGGGCAGCGAGCTCGGATCGCGGCTTCGCGCGGCTCGGCAGCCTGCGCGATCTCCTGACGGTCACTACCGGCCAGAAGATTGCCTATGTTACCGACGTCGCCGACACGCCGGCCAATCGTGCCGCCATCGTGGCGCTGGTTCAGAATGCGGACATTCTCTTCATTGAGGCGGCATTTGCCGGTGACGATGCCGCATTGGCGAGGCAGCGGGGCCATCTGACAACCACGGCTGCCGGCGAGATTGCGCGGGAAGCCCATGTGCGTCGCGTCGAGCCGTTTCACTTCTCTCCGCGCTATGCGGGAGACGAGGTGCGGATGCTGGCCGAGGTGATGGCCGCGTTCAGGGGATCTCGCGCCTGAGGCCAGGAATTGGGCGGGATGCGAAGCGCCCTCAAACAAAAACCCCGGCATCGCTGCCGGGGTTTTGCACTTCTTGGATCGCTTGAAACGTCGTGGACTTAGAAGTCCATGCCGCCCATGCCGCCGCCCGGGGGCATGGCGGGGCCGCCGGCGTTCTTCTTCGGCACTTCGGCGACCATGGCTTCGGTGGTGATCAGCAGCGCCGCAACGGAAGCGGCGTTCTGGATCGCGATGCGGACCACCTTGGTCGGGTCGATGATGCCCTTGGAGACGAGGTTGCCGTATTCGCCGTTCTGCGAGTCGAAGCCGTACGCGTACTGCTCCTTCTCCAGGATCTTGCCGACGATGACGGAGCCGTCCTCGCCTGCGTTGATGGCGATCTGGCGGGCCGGCGCGGACAGCGCCTTGCGCACGATCTCGACGCCGGTCTTCTGGTCGTCGTTCTGGGTGCGGATGCGCTTGAGTTGCTCGGAGGCGCGCAGCAGGGCGACGCCGCCGCCCGGCACGATGCCTTCCTCGACCGCGGCGCGGGTGGCGTGCATCGCGTCATCAACGCGATCCTTGCGCTCCTTCACCTCGACCTCGGTCGCGCCGCCGACGCGGATCACCGCGACGCCGCCGGCGAGCTTGGCCAGACGCTCCTGCAGCTTCTCGCGGTCGTAGTCCGAGGTGGTTTCCTCGATCTGCGCCTTGATCTGCGACACGCGGGCCTCGATGTCGACCTTCTTGCCGGCACCGTTGACGATGGTGGTGTTCTCCTTGTCGATCATCACCTTCTTGGCGCGGCCGAGCATCGAGAGGTTGACGTTCTCGAGCTTGATGCCGAGGTCTTCCGAGATCGCCTGGCCGCCGGTCAGGATCGCGATGTCCTGCAGCATGGCCTTGCGGCGATCGCCGAAGCCCGGCGCCTTGACGGCGGCGACCTTGAGACCGCCGCGGAGACGGTTGACGACGAGGGTGGCGAGGGCTTCGCCTTCGACGTCCTCGGCGACGATGACCAGCGGCTTGCCAGTCTGCACCACGGCTTCCAGCAGCGGCAGCAGCTCGTTCAGCGAGGAGAGCTTCTTCTCGTTGATCAGGATGTAGGCGTCGTCCATCTCGACGCGCATCTTGTCGGCGTTGGTGACGAAGTAGGGCGAGATGTAGCCGCGGTCGAACTGCATGCCCTCGACGACGTCGAGCTCGGTCTCCAGCGACTTGGCTTCCTCGACTGTGATCACGCCCTCGTTGCCGACCTTCTTCATGGCGTCGGAGAGGAACTTGCCGATCTCGGCATCGCCGTTGGCGGAGATGGTGCCGACCTGGGCGATCTCCTCGTTCGACGTGACCTTCTTGGAGTTCTTCTCGAGGTCCGCCACCACGGCTTCGACCGCGAGGTCGATACCGCGCTTCAGGTCCATCGGGTTCATGCCGGCGGCAACCGCCTTGGCGCCTTCCCTGACGATCGCGGCCGCAAGAACGGTGGCGGTGGTGGTGCCGTCGCCGGCCGCGTCAGCCGCCTTGGAGGCGACTTCGCGCACCATCTGCGCGCCCATGTTCTCGAACTTGTCCTCGAGCTCTATCTCCTTGGCGACGGTGACGCCGTCCTTGGTGATGCGGGGCGCGCCGAAGCTCTTGTCGAGCACGACGTTGCGGCCCTTCGGGCCGAGGGTGACCCTCACCGCATTGGCGAGGATCTCGACGCCGCGCAACATCTTGTCGCGGGCCTCGACAGAGAATTTGACTTCTTTAGCTGCCATCTGAGTTGTTCCTTGAGATAATTCCTGAGGGAAAGGCCGCTTAGGCGGCCTTCTTCTTGGAAGCGGGGACGTCGGTGAGGACGCCCATGATGTCGCTTTCCTTCATGATCAGGAGATCCTGACCGTCGATCTTGACCTCGGTGCCGGACCACTTGCCGAACAGCACGCGGTCGCCGACCTTGACGTCGATCGGGATCAGCTTGCCGGCCTCGTCGCGGCCACCCGGGCCGACGGCGATGACTTCGCCCTGCGAGGGCTTTTCCTTGGCAGTGTCGGGAATGATGATGCCGCCTGCAGTCTTCTCTTCGGCGTCGATGCGCTTGACCACGACGCGGTCGTGAAGCGGACGGAATTTCATACAGTCCTCCTAAGTTCTTGCAGTGTTTATTGAATTCGGGGTGCTAGCAGTCTGCCCCGGCGAGTGCCAGAGCAGTCGCGGGTGATTTAGGCCAGAGATTTCGGTTGGGCAAGGGGCTTCTAGCAGAAAATTTGGCAGTCAGAAGAGACACCTGCCAGATTCGTTTAACATTCTTAATTCGGCCGCCCGGACCCCCGGGCCCGTATTAGCAGGTGCGGTAAGCTGCTGCTAATGCGACAATTTTAAACAACTCATTAACTATTTGGGCTTGAGATGCGTTGGTCTCGCGCGTCACATTTCTCTCATGTGAGCGCATCTCCGCCGGGGTGGCTCGGCCGGTCGGCCACCACGACAGTGCGCTCCTTCAATGGAGGTTGGCATGGTCTCGCGGGTTGGGGTTGTTTCCGAAGACTTCCGGAAACAAGTGCTGGGTTACGGTCTGACGACGGCCCAGATCCTGTATCGGATGCCGGATCACAAGTCGCTGCTGCAGACTTACGTCTGGCAGAATTACGACCTGTTCCCGAACTTCCCGGCGCTGCAGGATTTCCTCGCATTCTGGCAGGAAAGGCTCGACGGGCCGCTGTTCTCCGTCACGGTCGCGCATTCGCGGCTGATCAAGCCGGCCGAGCTGCGCGCGGTGAACGGGGTGTTTCAGCTGCATTGAGCCGCCATCGCTGTGTGGGGTGGGCAAAGCGGAAAGCGTGCCCACCTGTCTTGCACCGGCGCAAGCGAAGGTGGGCACGGCGCTAGGGCGCCTTTGCCAACCCTACAAGATCGCATTCTGTGCTAGCGTGTCCCGATCAAGAAACGGGAGGGCATGGAAATGGCCAAGCAAAAAACAGCATCCCGCTCGGCGGCACGTCCTGCGGTGAAGAAGAAATGGACGAGCCCGCGAAGCGCCGCCAAGACGTCCGCGCGCAAGGCCGTCAAGTCGAAGGGCCGCGGTACGCCGGCCGCGAAAGCCAAGGCGCGGCCGAAGCAGCGCGTCGCCATCAGTCATTACCGCGAAGAGGATTTCAAGGCCGACGGCCTGCGCGCCTATGCGAAATACCGCGACCTCGGCATCAAGGATGCAACGCATGGCCTGGCCCAGGCGCATGTCATCCGGCTGCAGGGGCCGTGCAATCCCGAGGAAGTGTCGAAGCTGCACTATCACGACGTCGAATTCCAGATGGTATATGTGCTCAAGGGCTGGGTGAAGACCTACATGGAAGGCGAGGGCGAGACGCTAATGAAGGAAGGCGCCTGCTGGACCCAGCCCCCGAAGATCCGGCACATGATCCTGGATTACTCCGACGACGTGGAGCTGCTGGAGATCATCCTGCCGGCGGATTTCAAGACGGTGGAAATTTCGACGTGACGACATCGCGTCTCGGGAAAAAGGCACGAGTGGCGCTGCGATCGTGAGACGCGAATACCGCGAGGACATCGACTGGCTGCGCGCCATGGCTGTGTTGTCGGTGGTGGCGTTTCATTTCGAGGCGCCGGCCGTGTTCGGCGGTTTCGTCGGCGTCGACATCTTCTTCGTCATCTCCGGCTATCTCATCACCGGCATCATTCAGTCCGAGCTCAAGGCCGGCACCTTCTCGTTCGCGCGGTTCTACGAGCGGCGCGTGCGGCGATTGCTGCCGGCGCTCTATGCGATGGTGGCGCTGACGGCGATCCCCTCGTTCCATTACCTGCTGGCTTCCGAGCGCAGCGAATTTTTCCGCTCGGCCGTTTCGGTCGTCACCTTCACCGCAAACTTCTTCTTCTGGTCCGGGACCGGCTATTTCGACCATGCGGCGGTGGAAAAGCCGCTGCTGCATACCTGGTCGCTGGCGGTCGAAGAGCAGTTCTATCTGGCGCTACCCCTCCTGCTATGGGGACTCTGGCGTCTTGTGCCCGCCCGGCGCGCCGCGCTGCCGATTCTGCTAGCGGCGCTTGCGGTTGCTTACTTTGCCCACAGCGTAAGGCTGTTGCGCCAAGAAGGCTCGGCCAACGCCTTCAACATGAGCCCGCCCCGCGCCAGGGAGTTCC
>NZ_JBQTHN010000123.1:0-17038 GCF_052389815.1 Bradyrhizobium sp.
TTTCGGCGGTCATGTTGGGCACGTAAGGATACTGGCCTGGCGCCTGCACCTCACCGAGGATGAAGAACGGGCGGTAGGACTCGATTTCGACCGCGACGGAGGGCTCGCGGATGAAGCCGTTGCGCAGCCGCGCGGAGATGTCGCGGGCGAGGCCCTGCGGTGTGCGGCCGCGCGCAGGCACCGCGCCGATCAGCGGCATGGTGATGGTGCCGCCGGCACTGATCGCATAGGTGTTGGTGAGGCCTTCCTGGCCGTAGACCACGACGCGCAGCTTGTCGCCGGCATCGAGATGATAGGGCATGTCGTAGGGCGCGGGCACTGGGGCCGCATACGCAACCGCCATGGTGCGGGCAGGGGCGTAGCCGGCGCCGCCATAGGCCATCGCGTCCAGGTTGTTCTTCGGCGCCACGGCGACGGGCGCCGTCCTGCCCATGCAGCCCGACAGCGCTAGTGCCGACAACAGACACATAATGGCGGCGCGAGCGCCTCGCATAAGAGAATCCCGACTAAACTATTGAGGCCGATTAAGGGCTTTCATGGTTAACAAAGCATGACCGTGGCGCGGCGAAACTCGTGCCGGCCCGCTTGAGCCGGCGCGATTAACCCAGCCTCAACCTTAATGGAGTGTAATCGGGCACGTTGAAGTAGAGCAGTGGCGTCCGCGGGAGAGTGCGATGCGTTTGGCGTTTTGGCGTGCCGACAAGGCGAAGGCGGTGGAGCGGGCGGTGCCCGCCGACACGGCGCCCGCGCCCGTCGACAAGTCTGTGTCCAAGACGGTATCCGCCCGCACCGTCGCGCGCTGGCCCGCCGCAGCGGCGTCCGACAGCGGCGATCTCGACATGCGTGCGCTCGGCCAGGCGCTGGTGAGGAAGCGCGGCTGGATCGTCGTCCCGACCGTGCTGTCGCTGGTGATGTCCGTCGTCGCCGTGAATCTCATCACGCCGCGTTACAAGTCCGAGGCCCGCATCCTGATTGACGGGCGCGAGAACGTATTCCTGCGTCCCAACGCCGACCGCGCGGAAGAGCGTTCGGCGCTGGATGCGGAAGCGGTGACCAGCCAGGTGCAGCTCGTGCTGTCGCGCGAGCTCGCCCGCGAGGTGATCGCCAGGAACAAGCTCGCCGAACGTCCGGAATTCGATCCGGTACTGACCGGCGTGTCGCCGCTGAAGTCGCTGCTGGCGATGTTCGGCATCGCGCGCGATCCCTTCGCGATGACGCCGGAAGAACGGGTACTGGACGCCTATTACGAGCGGCTGACCGCGTACGCGGTCGACAAGTCGCGCGTCATCGTCATCGAATTCCAGTCGCGCGATTCGGAGCTCGCCGCCAAGGTCGTCAACTCGATCGCCGATGGTTATCTGGTGCTGCAGCAGGCGGCGCGGCAGCAGCAGGCGAGATCCGCCGGGCAGTGGCTGCTCGGCGAGATCGACAGCCTGCGCAAGAAGGTGTCCGAGGCCGAATCCCGCGTCGAGGATTTCCGCTCCAAGTCGAGCCTGTTCGTCGGCACCAACAATACCACGCTGTCGAACCAGCAGATGGGCGAGATCAACACCCAGCTCAGCAACGCGCGCGCGCTGAAGTCGGACGCCGAGACCAAGGCGCGGCTGATCCGTGAGATGCTGCAGGGCGGCAAGCCGATCGAGGCTTCCGAGGTGCTGAACTCCGAGCTGATCCGCCGCCTGTCCGAGCAGCGCGCCACGCTGCGCGCGCAACTGGCCGAGCAGTCCTCGACCTTGCTCGACGGCCATCCCCGCATCAAGGAACTGAAGGCGCAGCTTGGCGACCTCGATCGTCAGATCCGCGACGAGGCCAGCAAGGTGTCGCGCTCGCTCGAGAACGACGCCCGCATTGCCGGCGGCCGGGTCGACAGCATGACGGCGAGCCTCGAGCAGATGAAGAAGCAGGCCACCTCGACCAACAGCCAGGACGTGCAGCTGCGCGCGCTGGAGCGCGAGGCCAAGGCGCAGCGCGACCTGCTGGAGTCCTATCTGGCGAAGTACCGCGAAGCCGCCGCGCGGGAAAACATCGATTCCGGTCCGTCCGACGGCCGCATCATTTCGCGCGGAACGGTGTCCAACATCCCGGCCTATCCGAAGAAGCTGCCGATCGTGCTGATCGCGACCCTGGCGACGCTCCTGCTCACCAGCGGCCTGATCGTGACCGGCGAACTGATGCGCATGACCGCGCCGCGCGCCTTCGCGGCGGCCCCGATGGCGGAAGAAGCTTCAGCGGTCGAGCCGATCTTCACCGGGCCGCCTGCACCGACGTTGGCTCCCACCTCAGCGCCCTCGGCGGCCACGGCTCCGGCTCCGACAGTAGCTCCGGCGCCGCCGCCAATCGCACGCGAGCCGGCGGCCGAGCCGGCGGTCCGCCGGAGCGAACCCGATTTCAGCGAAGCCACCATCGCGCCTGCCGCCGAGGCGCCGGCCCCGCTCAACGAGATCGAGCGGCTGGCCCGCGATCTCTGCAGGGCGGGCAGGGCGGCCCACAAGGTCACCATCCTCGGCACCGCCGCGGGCGAGGGCATCACGCTTACCGCGTTGACGCTGGCGCGCCTGATGGGGCGCGATGCCAAGGTCGTGGTGGTCGATCTCGCCGCTTCCTCGCCGACCCTCGCGGCGGTCTCGGTCGATGCCAATGCGCCGGGCCTTGCCGAGCTGATGCAGGGCGAAGCCTCGTTTACGCAAGTGATCACCAGGGACAGGCTATCGCGCGTGCATCTGGTCAGCGCCGGTCGCCCCGGCTTCGATCGCGCGCTGCTGCAATCGCCGCGCCTTGCGCTTGCCATCGACGCCCTGCTGCGGGTCTACGACCACGTCCTGCTCGATGCCGGCACCGCCTCCGACCTCCCGGCGGAACTGCTCACCGCACATGCCCGTGCGGTGGTAGTGCCGGACGCCTCCATGGAGCAGGACGCGCGCATCCAGATGTGTGCCGAGCTGAAGGCCGCCGGCTTCTCCGATGTGGCGATGCTGAGCAAGGCCTGTCAGCCGGAGAAGGCGGTGGCGGGGCCGCGGGTGGTGGCGGCCTGATCTAGATTACGCTTAGGTATCCAGGGCGGTCATGCCCGGCCTCGTGCTGGACAAGCCCGGCCATGACGCGGCAAGAGCGTGCGTCTTATCGCGCTATAATGCAGAACTGACCAAAACGACATCGGAGAGGCGCGCGCCATGACGAAAATCAGGGTCGGGCTCGTCGGCTGCGGCTTCGTGGCGGAGCTGCACATGCACGCCTACCGGCGCGTCTATGGCGTGGACGTCGAGGTCAGGACGGTTGCGGCGCGCGGCGACCACGTCGCCGATTTTGCCAGCCGGCACCATATTCCGAACGCCTGCCGCAGCTTTCGCGAGCTGATCGCCGACCGCGATCTCGACGTCGTCGACATCTGCACGCCGCCCAATCTGCATGCCTCGATGATCGCGGAGGCGATGCAGGCGGGCAAGCATGTCATTTGCGAGAAGCCGTTCGCCGGCTATTTCGGGCGCGACGGCGACAAACAGCCGATCGGCAAGCACGTGCCGAAGGCGCTGATGTATGAGCGCGTGCTGGAGGAGATGGAGCGGACCCGCGCGGCGATCGAGGGAAGCGGAAAGCTCTTTATGTATGCCGAGGACTGGATCTACGCGCCGGCGGTGACCAAGACCGTGGAGATACTGAAGGCAACGAAGGACAAGATCCTGTTCATGAAGGGCGAGGAGAGCCACTCCGGCTCGCATGCCGCGCATGCTGCGCACTGGGCGATGACCGGCGGCGGCTCGCTGATCCGGATGGGCTGCCATCCGCTTTCTGCGGTGCTCTATCTCAAGCAGGTGGGGGCGAGGGCGCGCGGCGAGACCATCGCGGTTGCCAGCGTCACCTGCGACGTCGGCAATGTCGCGGCATGCCTGCCGGCCGATGAACGCGGTGTCGTGAAATCCAATCCGGTGGACGTCGAGGACTGGGGCACGCTCACCGTCACCTTCTCCGACGGCACCAAGGGGACCGTGTTCTCCGGCGACATGATCGCGGGCGGCGTGCGCAACCTGATCGAGACCTACACCAGCGGCGGCGCGCTGTTCGCCAACATCACGCCGAACACGCACATGATGAGCTACCAGACCAGCGAGGAGAAGCTCGAAGGCGTCTACATCACCGAGAAGGTCGATCGCAAGACCGGCTGGCAGTACATCTGCCTCGAGGAGGAATGGACGCGCGGCTATCTGCAGGAGATCCAGGATTTCATGGAGTGCGCCGCGACGGGGCGGCAGCCGCTCGCCGGTCTCGCGCTGGCCTTCGAGACCATCAAGGTCAACTACGCCGGCTACTGGGCGGCGGAAGAGGGGCGGCGGGTGGTGTTGTAGTCTATCCCAGAACTTGGGCGGGACTGTTTCCCCTCGTTATGGCCGGGCTTGTCCCGGCCATCCAGGTCTTCTTCTCGCGGTGGCAAAGTCGCGGATGCCCAGGTCATCTAGCGCGAAGACGCGCTTCGCGCTTTTGCCCCGGACATGACGAAGGAGGGAGCAAGGAAGTCTACCGCAATGCGCCGCGCAGCTTTTGCGCCATGTCGAACAGCACCGGATTGTGCTTGACCATCCGCTTGGCGCGGCCGAGGGCGCTCATCGCGGAGGCGGCCATGCGGCCGCGGGCGGTGAGGGGGATGAAGCTGTCGAAGATTGGCTCGTCGTTCTTGCAGAACAGCCGCTTGTAGTCGTCGGAGCCGATGCCGAGGTCGAGCGCGCGATAGCCCGATGCAGCATAGTGATCGATGATGTCGCGCATCAGGATCAGGCCGGGGCTGTATTTGGCGTTACCCGACAGGGTGTAGGTGTTGAACATCATGGAGAAGCGATGGCCGTCGGCGACGCCGGCGAAGATCGCTATCACTTCCGTCTCGCATTCCAGCGCGTGGATGTCGATGGCGCGGCCGCCGCCTTCGAGGCGGGCCAGGCACGCGGCGCGCACGAAGTCTTCGACGCCGGGATCGGCAAAGACGTTGGGCAGCTTCTGCTCCGCCATCCGCAGCGGCTTGATCCGGAAGAACCAGTCGAGCAGGCGGGTGATCTCGGCGTCTTCGGTGGCGACGTAAGAGCGGACGGGCTGCGGCTGCAGCTTGCGCTCCTTGCCCTTCAGCCGCCGCCGGAACGAATTCGAGATCCGCGCGGCGGGCTCGGCGCCCACCTCCATGACCAGCAGCGGGCAGTCGTTGACGGACGGCTGGTGCGGCAGCAGCGCCAGCGGGTTCTGCAATTCGCGCCAGGTGAGCGGCTGCTGGTACAGCGCCAGCATGTCGGCGCTGCCATGTTCCGCGATGCCGGCCATCAGCGCGGCCATGTCGGCCTCGCCGGCGCCGGCGGCGAAATCGCGGTCCCACAGCGCCATGTTGAAGGTGGAATGCTTGCCGCCCATGAAGCTTGCAACGTTGACGCCGCAGGTGCGGTGGCAGGCGAGCGGCAGCAGCGCCAGCGGACGGCGCTCCGCATCATGGGCGATAGCGATAAAGGGCGCAGACCCTTCGTGCGCGCCGACCCGGCGCTGCCAGGCCGCGAGGAAGTCGAAACGCTGGTAGGGGGTGTGCGCGGTGTGGTGGCGTTCCAACTCGCGCCAGATCGCCTCGGCCTTGCCGAGATCGGAGAGTATGTCGACCGCCGCGATCCGGCTCGCCTTCGACCAGTGGCCCGCCTGCGCGGTCCGGCTTTCGATCGCCGCGGCCATGGTCATCAGCGACACCTGTCAGAAATTGTTTACAATTGTGGCTTGGCGCGACCTTCGCAGGGAAATGTCAACAAAGAGTAATAACAATGCCCGCGCCCCCGGGCGGGGGAGCGGCGGGATCTTGGGGACTTAGGTGACGTCGGAGAACTGGTTCATCAGGCGGGCACAGATGGAGCTCGCTTATTTCAGCTTCTACGCGAGGCTGAAGCAGCGCCAGACCGGCGGGGCCGGCGCGGTGCTGCGGTTCCAGCATGTCCGGCCGTCGCATCTCGGATTGTTCCAGCCGCAAAAGCCGCATGAGATCACGCCGCGGTTCCTCGATCGCACCATCCGCGCGCTGAGGCGCTGGAAATACGACATCGTTTCGATGGACGAGGTATGCCATCGCGCGCTGTCGCCGCCGACGCGCTCGCGCTTCGTCGCGCTGACCTTCGACGGCGGCTACAAGGATTTCGCCACCTACGCCCATCCGGTGCTCAGGAAGCACGACGTGCCATTTGCGCTTTATCTGCCCACCGCCTTTCCTGACGGGTTGGGCGAAGCGTGGTGGCTGGCGCTGGAGCAGATGATCGCGCGCGAGAGCCGCATCAGCCTCGTGATGGACCGCAAGGAGCGGCACTTCATGATCTACAAAACGCAGGCGAAATACCAGCTGTTCGACTATCTCTGCGAATGGCTGCGCGCGCTGTCGCCGGCGGACCGCAGCTTTGCCATCAAGGATCTCTGCACGCGCTACTCGACCGACATGGCGGCGCTGTCGCGCAATGCCTGGATGAACTGGGACGACCTTGCGAAGATCGCCGCCGACCCCAACGCCACCATCGGCAGTGCAACGGTGAACTATCCGGCGCTGTCGAGCCTTCGCGATGGCGACGCGCAGCGCGAGATCGCCATGGGCAAGGCGGTGACGCAGGCGGCGTTCCAGCGCGACGTCAGGCATTTCGCCTATCCCTTCGGCGGCCGCGGCGCCTTCCGGCGGCAGCATGTGGTGATGGCGGAGGAGGCGGGCTTTGCCAGTGCCGCCTCGACCATCGGCGGCGTGGTCGAGCCGCTCGGGCGCACCAATCTCTACGCGCTGCCGCGCATCGGCTGGGACGGCCGTGAAGGCTCGATCCGGATGATGCGGGTGCTGCTGTCGGGCATCACCTTCGCGCCGGTGGCGCCGACGCGGAACAACCCGCTTCAGACGTCGGGCCGCAGCATCCAGCTGACGACGGGCATTGCCGGCAGCACCCAGCCGATCCCGACCACGACGTAGTAGACCGCCTGCAGCCAGCCGGAACCGGCAATGACCGGCATCTGCGCCAGCGCCATGCCGAGCAGCGACCACACCGTGGCGAGCAGGATCAGCGCGATGGCGCCCAGGAACTTGCGGGTGCGGATGGTCATGGGAAAATGTGCGGCCGGTTTGATTTAGCTCAGCTTGCGCCCGGGAGGCGGCGGACTATAAGGGGCGCACCGAACCAAACAAGCGGGCTTCATGCAAGGCATTTCCGCCACCCCTGCGTCCCAAAACACGGCCGTGCGCTGGTGGCTGATCGGCGTCGCCGCGCTGATCGCGCTGATGGTGCTGGTCGGCGGGGCGACCCGGCTGACGGAGTCTGGCCTGTCGATCGTCGAGTGGAAGCCGGTGACCGGCACGCTGCCGCCGCTGACGGACGCGCAGTGGCAGGAGGCCTTCGAGGGCTACAAGAAGATCCCGCAATATCGCGAGCTCAATGCCGGCATGACGCTAGCCGAGTTCAAGACCATCTTCTGGTGGGAATGGGCGCATCGCCTGCTCGGACGCTTCATCGGCGCGGCCTATCTGTTGCCGTTCCTCTTCTTCCTCTGGCGCGGTGGCTTGAGCGCGGAGCTCAAGCGCCGGCTGTGGCTGCTCTTCGCGCTGGGCGCCCTGCAGGGCGCGGTCGGCTGGTGGATGGTGGCCTCGGGCCTGACGCAGCGGACGGAAGTCTCGCAGTACCGGCTTGCCGCCCATCTCATCCTCGCGCTGGTGATCTTTGCTGCGATCGTCTGGACGGTGCGGCGCATGAAGGCATTGCCGGCGGTCGCAGCCGCGCCTCGGCTGAAGCTGTTCGGCCATATCCTGCTCTGGCTCACCTTCCTGCAGATCTATTTCGGCGCGCTGGTGGCGGGCCTGCGCGCAGGGCGGGCCTACAACACGTGGCCGGAGATCGACGGCGCGTTCATTCCGTCGGCCGATCGGCTGTTCTTCGAAACGCCGTGGTGGCGCAATCTGTTCGACAGCGTGCTGACGGTGCAGTTCGAGCACCGCATGACGGCGTATCTGCTGCTCGCGATGGCGCTGTGGCATGCGGTCGATGCGGTACGCGCACGTGCGCCGAGCGCCGTGATCGGCGGCGCATGGTGGCTGGCCGGCGCCGTGTTGGTGCAGGCAGTGCTGGGAATCCTGACGCTGCTTCAGCAGGTGCCGCTCGATCTGGCGCTGGCGCATCAGGCGGTGGCGATCGTCGTGCTGACGATCGCGGTCGTGAATGTCGAGCGCCTGTCGCCGCGGCGCGTGACGGCGCTATCCGAGAAACTGGCGCCCGTCGTCGGGCCGGCCGGATGGTCCCGTCCGGGTGACGCGACGAAACATCAGTAGACTTTCCAGTTGCCGGCGCTGATGTTCATTCCGTTATCTATTGCCGTATAGGTCACTTGCGCGTCTATTTTCTTGTCGCAAGCGACAGCTGTCCAAGTTTCAGACCATCCGGTGGTCGATGCAGCCGTAGGTGTAGTTGCTGCTACGTTCAGCACTTGGAACTTTCGACGGTCTTCACATTTGGCAAATGCCATCAATCCCGGAGTCACGATTCGAATTGCGTCGGCTTCAAGCTTGAGGTTGCCACGAAAATCGCCTGGCAGAAGAAAAGAAGGTTGAAGCTGGTTTGTATTGGGAAGCGCCTTCAACAGGGCGCGTCTCGTGACCTGCGAACCGCAGCGATCAAGCACGGTTGATGCCACCCAGACCCCTGCATCGATGTTGAAGTTCGTGCCGGCGCGCACGAACTTCGGTTGCTCCAATATCGTATATCGATTGTAAGTGACCACCTTCAATGTCGGACATTCCGCCTTTAAGATTGCTGGTTCGCCCAAGTTGAAGATCTTTTCCAGGTAGCCCTTGTAGACAGGGGAATTTAGATAGGCAGTGAACAGGGCTTTCTGGTCTGGCTCAGCTTGTTGGGCTTGTGCATTTGATGCCAGTGCAAGAACAACAGTTACTGTCAAAATGTAGCGGCTGACCATGGGGGTTGGGTCCCGATAAAGCATTGTTTGAAACGGAGCTCGAAATATCGCGTGCATCGAGCACGAAATCTAAAGCTGCTTCGTAACAGGTTTTTGTCAGCGGGACTTATCGCCTAGTCCAGTTCCTGCAATCCGGAGAGTCGTGCCGAGCGATGGGCACGGCGGCGTCTGAAAGTGGGTCACGCTTTCCTGCAACTTACCATATTTTTGAACCGATCCGGCTATGGTGTGCTGCGTTGATGTCTCCGGCCCCAATCTAGCAGTAGCCGTAGACGCCGCAGGCGTAGGGCAGGCGCCAGTAATAGCCTACGTAGGGGCCGCCGTAATACGGGCCCTGATAATCATAGTCGAACGGGCGGCCATAATAGCCGGGGATGGTCGTGGAGCCCGGCAGGAGCGGCGTGCCCGGGAGGTTGGCGAGATAACCGCCAGGGCCATAGGCCGGCGTGATCAGGAGGCTCTCGTCGGTCTCCACCACCACGGGGGCGCGGTACGGCGTCGCCGGCGCGATCGTCGTGCGATAGCGGTAGCCGGGACGCGGCAAACCGGGGGGCAGCTGGCGCGCGACGCTGTAGGCGCGACGCTTGGGCTTGGCGGGCGCGACGCTCTCGGATTTGGCGGGCGCAGCATTCTCTGGCTTGGCCGGCACAGCATTTTCGGGTTTGGCGGGCGCGGCGTTTTCGGGCTTGGCCGGTGCGGCGTTCTCGTCGGCTTCCGCGGGGGTGCCGACGATGAAGACGCCAGCCAGCAGAAGCATCGTCCAGCGCAGCATGATGGGCTCCGAATCCTTAACGAAGCGCAGGATGCCAGCTTTCGTCCCGCGAAGGGTTAACGGGCGTTTACGATTGGCGCCAGCCGTCATTGCGAGGAGCGAAGCGACGAAGCAATCCATCCGTCCCCGCGAGGATGCGTGGATTGCTTCGCTGCGCTCGCAATGACGGCGGTGAGATCAGGCGCTTAGCGCCTGCTCCAGGTCCGCGATCAGATCGTCCTTGTCCTCGATGCCGATCGACAGCCGCACGATGTCGGGACCGGCGCCGGCGCGCACCTTGGCGGCGTCGTCGAGCTGGCTGTGGGTGGTGGAGGCCGGGTGGATCACCAGCGAGCGGGTGTCGCCGACATTGGCGAGGTGCGAGAACAGCTTCAGGTTCGACACCAGATTGACGCCGGCCTCGTAGCCGCCCTTGAGGCTGAAGGTGAACACCGCGCCGGCGCCGTTCGGCGCGTATTTGCGCGCCAGCTGGTTGTACCTGTCGCCGGGCAGGCTGGCGTAGCTCACCGAGGCGACCGCCGGATGGTTCGACAGGAATTCGGCGATGGCCCGCGCATTCTCGCAGTGCTTCTGCATGCGCAGCGGCAGCGTCTCGATTCCCGTGAGGATCAGGAAGGCGTTGAACGGCGACAGCGCGGGACCGAGGTCGCGCAGGCCCAGCACGCGGCAGGCGATGGCGAATGCGAAATTGCCGAAGGTCTCCTGGATCTTGATGCCGTGATACTCCGGGCGCGGCTCGCTCAGCATCGGATACCTGCCATCCTTCGACCAGTCGAAGGTGCCGGCATCGACGATGATGCCGCCGATTGAGTTGCCGTGGCCGCCCAGAAACTTGGTCAGCGAATGCACGACGATGTCGGCGCCATGGTCGATCGGGCGAATCAGGTACGGCGTCGCCAGCGTGTTGTCGACGATCAGGGGCACGCCGGCCTTGCGCGCCACCGCCGCAATCGCCTCGATGTCGGTGATGGTGCCGCCGGGATTGGCGATGGACTCGATGAAGATCGCCTTGGTGCGCGGCGTCACTGCCGCCTCGAAGCTCGAGATATCATCGGTGTCGGCCCACGCCACGTTCCAGCCGAAACTCTTGAAGGAATGGGTGAACTGGTTGATCGAGCCGCCATAGAGTTTTCGCGCGGCGACGAACTCGTCGCCGGGCATCAATAGTTGTTGCAGCGTCACCACCTGCGCGGCATGGCCGGATGCCACCGCGAGCGCCGCGGTGCCGCCTTCGAGCGCGGCGACGCGCTCCTCCAGCACGGCGTTGGTGGGGTTGCCGATCCGGGTATAGATGTTGCCGAACGACTGCAGCCCGAACAACGAGGCGGCATGGTCGGCGTCGTTGAACACAAAGGACGTGGTCTGATAGATCGGCGTCGCCCGCGCGCCGGTGGTCGGATCGGGCTGCGCGCCTGCGTGCACGGCAAGGGTTGAAAATCCCGGCTGACGATCGGTCATTCTTCAGTCCTTAACAGGTAGGGGAAAATCGCGCGGCATGCTGATGGCGGATGGGTCCGCCGTCAAGGCACCTCGGAGAGGGCAATGCATGTTCGAAAGGCGCGCGCCGTGCGTTGTCGTGGCGCAAACAACTATTCCACGGTGACGTCAGGTCGCCTCGCTCTTGTCCTTCGCGGCGCGGTCGGAGGCGGAGGTCGCACCGCCCCCGACGCTGACGCGGTTGAGCGACAGCCGCATGCCCTGCGTCGGTATAGGCGCGCGCTTGGCGCTGATGGTGCGCGAATTGACGCCCATCCAGGCGATCTCCGACGACAGCCGGCCGTATTCGATCTTCGGGCAACGGTTCATCACGACCTTGATGCCGGCGGCCTCCGCCTTGGCCGCCGCCGCATCGTCGCGCGTGCCAAGCTGCATCCAGATCACCTTCGGTGGCGTCGGCAGCTGCAAGGCTTCCTCGACGACCGGCATGATGTGGCTGGAGTTGCGGAAGATGTCGATCATGTCGACGGGGCGGCCGAGATCGGCGAGTGAGCCGACGAAGGGTTTGCCCAAGAGCGCCTTGCCGACATGGCCGGGATTGACGGGGATCATGTCGTAGCCGCGCTGCGCCAGATATTTGAAGGCGAAATAGCTCGGCCGCACATTGACCGGCGAGGCGCCGACCATCGCGATCGATTTGACGCTGTTGAGGATGCCGCGGATGTAGTTGTCGTCGTATTGGTCGTGGTTCACGCGATTCTTTCCCGTTTCGTCATTGCGAGGAGCCAACGGGTCCGCGCAAAGCGCGGCCCGATGATAAACTCCGCGACGAAGCAATCCATTCTTTCCCCGTGCAGTGAGATGGATTGCTTCGCTTCGCTCGCAATGACGGCTAAACTATCTATCCTGCCATTTCGGCTCGCGCTTCTCGATGAAGGCGCCGATGCCTTCCTCGGCGTCGCGGGCCATCATGTTCTCGGTCATCACCTCGGCGGCGTAGCGGTAGGCGTCCGCAAGGCTCATCTCTATCTGGCGGTAGAACGCTTCCTTGCCGAGCCTGATCGTGTAGGCCGATTTCAGCGCGACCTTCTGCGCCAGCGCAATTGCGGCCTCGCGCTCGGTTCCGGCGGGCACCACGCGGTTGACGAGGCCGATGGCCTGTGCGGTTGCAGCCGGCACGGCCTCGCCGGTGAGCAGCATCTCCATCGCCTGCTTGCGCGGCACATTGCGCGACAGCGCCACCATCGGCGTCGAGCAGAACAGGCCGATATCGACGCCGGGCGTGGCAAAGCTTGCGGCCTCGGAGGCCACGGCAAGATCGCAGCTCGCGACCAGCTGGCAGCCGGCCGCGGTCGCGATGCCCTGCACGGAAGCCACCACGGGTTTCGGCAGACGCACGATCGCCTGCATCATCGCGCTGCAGGCATTCATGATTTGCGCGAAATAGGTGCGGCCACGGTCGGGATCGCTGCGCCGCGCGGTCAATTCCTTCATGTTATGGCCGGCGGAGAAGGCCGGACCATTGGCCGCGATCACGACGCCGCGCACACTCTTGTCGTCGCGGATCTCGTTGAGCGCGGCGTGCAGCTCGGCGATCAATCCTTCCGAGAGGCTGTTGCGCGCCGCAGGCCGGTTGAGCGTGAGCACGGCGATGCTGCCGATGTTTTCGCGGAGCAGGATCGGCGGTTGCGGCAGGCTGGCGCGGGCGGTCTGGGGCATCTGAGTTCTTCTTGCTTGAGCAGACCTCAACTTAATGTAAGAGACCGCTCGAGGCGAGGGCGGGGAACGCAGCAGGAAACGCATGGCAGTTGCGAAAATGAGCGTGGCGGAGCTCGAGGAGTTCCTGCGGCGGGAATTCCCCCAGGCCTTTGGCGACGGCACCCCCATCAAGATCGAGCGCGCCGACGGCGAGTCGTGCCTGGTGCGCGAACGTTTCGGCGAGCGCATGCTGCGGCCGGGCGGCACGGTATCCGGGCCGACGTTGATGGCGCTGGCGGATTGCGCAATGTATGTGGTGCTGCTCTCGGCGATCGGCCCGGTGGGCCTTGCCGTGACCACCAATCTCAACATCAATTTCCTGCGCAAGGGCGTAGCCGGTCAGGACGTGCTGGCGGAGGCCCGGCTGCTCAAGCTCGGCAAACGCCTCGCGGTCGGCGAAGTGACGCTATCGTCGGGGGATTCTTCCGATCCGATCGCCCATGTCACCGCGACCTATTCCATTCCAAACACATAGTGTTTCACGAGGTAATATTGCACCATATTTGTAAGCTATTGTTTTATATAGATTAAATAAGAACGAAAGGCATTGACGCCGGCATGCGGCTTCTATAGAAACCCGCCCAGTTCGGCGCCCGATGGGCGCCGATTTCCATTTTCACGGAATCCGCACATGAAAACCTATTCGGCCAAGCCTGCCGAGGTGCAGAAGAAGTGGGTCGTGATCGACGCCAAGGGTCTGGTCGTCGGCCGCCTCGCCACGCTCGTCGCCATGCGCCTGCGCGGCAAGCACCTTCCGACCTACACGCCGCACGTCGATTGCGGCGATAACGTCATCATCGTCAACGCCGCGCATGTCGTGCTCACCGGCCGCAAGCGCGACCAGAAGGTGTACTACAAGCACACCGGCTTCATCGGCGGCATCAAGGAGCGCACTGCCAAGGAGATCCTCGAGGGCCGTTTCCCCGAGCGCGTGGTGGAGAAGGCGATCGAGCGCATGATCCCGCGCGGCCCGCTCGGCCGCGTCCAGATGGGCAATCTGCGCGTCTATCCCGGCGCCGAGCATCCGCATGAAGCGCAGAACCCCGAGAAGGTCGATATCGCCTCGCTGAACCGCAAGAACATGAGGGCCGCATAACTATGTCCGACACCATGCAGTCTCTCGATCAGCTCTCGCAGCTGAAGCCGGCGGCTCCCGAAGCGCCGAAATACGTCAAGAAGATCGACAAGTACGGCCGCGCCTATGCCACCGGCAAGCGCAAGGACGCGGTCGCCCGCGTCTGGGTCAAGCCCGGCAGCGGCAAGATCTCCGTCAACACCCGCGACGTCGAAGTCTACTTCGCCCGCCCGGTGCTGCGCATGATGATCCAGCAGCCGCTGGTCGCCGCCGCCCGCGCCGGCCAGTACGACGTGATCTGCACCGTCACCGGCGGCGGCCTGTCCGGCCAGGCCGGGGCGGTCCGTCACGGCCTGTCCAAGGCGCTGACCAATTTCGAGCCGGAGCTGCGCAGCGTGCTCAAGAAGGGCGGCTTCCTCACCCGTGACTCCCGCGTGGTCGAGCGCAAGAAGTACGGCAAGGCCAAGGCCCGCCGTTCGTTCCAGTTCTCGAAGCGCTAATCGCTTCGCTAAGATTTGCAGCATCCGCTGCACACGGAAGAAAAGGGGCGCTGAAAGGCGCCCCTTTTTGCGCAGGGCTATCGCTTTTGATTCCACATCGTCATGGCCGGGCTTGCCGGCCCGCCGAAGCCTTGGCGAAGGCGGCAAGCCCGGGCATGACGGGTTTGTGGCGGGCAGGCCGATGAAAAAAGCAATCCGCACATGCGATCGCCCCGCCTTTTTGGGTGCGAGTTGCAGCTTAATTAATCCAGATTTTCGCGAAAACTTGTCGGTGAGGAACAACGGATTGCCAATGCGAGCCTCCTAGTGTGGCGGGTGGCGCACGGCCGGAATGGTGTCCGGCGCGTCTCCATCACGATCGTCCGGTGACCGCATGTCGTTCGATACCTCGACCCTCTATCTCGTCGCGACCATGCTGGCGGCCATGCTCGGCGGCATGCTCGTGCTGTTCGGCCGGCAGGAGAACATCGCCGCGCTGAAATGGTGGGGCGCCGCCTATCTGTTGGGCTCGGCCGCGGTCGCCATCTGGACGATCTGGGGCTCGACCCTCGGCCCGATCGCCTCGCTGGCGCTGACCTCGATCGGCTTCTTTGCCTGCGGCATGGTCTGGAATGCCGCGCGCGTGTTTCACGGCCGCAAGCTGCTGTGGCCTGGGCTGGTGCTGGGTCCGCTGGTGTGGATCGCCACCATGATGACGCTGGCGCCGCGCGATGCCTCGATTCGGCTCAGCATCGGCGCTGCGATCGTTGCGATCTACGCGGCGCTGACGGCCTCCGAATTGTGGAGCGAGCGCCGCCGCGACATGCAACGGCGCTGGCCGACGATCGCGATCCCCGTGCTGCACGGCTTCGTGCTGATGCTGCCGATTTTACTGGGCGTCTGCATCCGCCCGTATGATGCGAACTTCTCCAGCAGCATCTGGGTGACGGTGTTCTCGGTCGAGCTCGTGCTGTACGCGATCGGCACCGTCTTCGTGATCTTCATGCTGGTGTCGGACCGCACGGTGGCTGCGCACAAGAACGCGGCCTCGACCGACCCGCTGACCGGCCTGTTCAACCGCCGCGGCTTTGCCGAAGCCAGCGCGCGCGTCATCGAGCGCGAGGCCGTTGCCGGGCGGCCGGTGACGGTGATGATCTTCGACATCGACCACTTCAAGTCGATCAACGACCGCTTCGGCCATCCGGCCGGCGACGAGATCCTGAAGCTGTTTGCGGTGGTGGTGTCCAGCAACCTGCGCCTGTCCGACCTGTCGGGGCGGATCGGCGGCGAGGAGTTTGCGGCGCTTCTGCCCTGTTCGCTGGAGGAGGGCGTGATCGTCGCCGAGAGGATGCGCCAGGCGTTCGAATCCTCCAACATCGAGTGCGACGAAGGCCCGGTCGACACCACCGTCAGCATCGGCGTCGCGGGCGGACCGGCCGGCACCGAGCTCGAGGTGCTGCTGGCGGCGGCCGATACCGCGCTTTACCAGGCCAAGCGCACTGGCCGTAACAAGGTGGAGGCGGCCGAGGAATTGCCGCTGTCGCTGGAGAACTGGCGGCGCAAGAGCGCCGGCGTTGCGGGTGTCGCCAAGCCCGCGACCGCTTGAGCGCAAGGTCAATCGTGTGACACGGAAGAGGTAACCTTCCGTTTACCATTCGATCCCTATCATACCGGCCATGGACTCATACCGCCGACGAAACCCGCAAGCCGCGCTGATGGCTCTCGAAGCTGAGGCGGCCTCGGCGCGCGGCGGCTTTGCCTGCATGTTCTCCTCGTCGGATGAATATGAGAGCGCGCTGATCATGGAGCGGCGGGCGCAGGGCCTGTACGGCCAGCGGCGCCATCATTGGCCCGCCGCGATGTTCCTCGGCTGCTTGCTGCTGGTGGCCGGTTTGGTGCTGCTGTTCGGCTGAGCAATAGCCAGCCGCTATCGCCAGGGCGCCGCTAGGCGCCTCTTTCTTTTCGGGCGGGCGCGGTAGAGACGGGCCTTCGTCCTCTAGTTTGCGCATGATCTTTTCGGAAAACCGCTTCACACTTTTCCGGATCATGCGCCAGGAAAGGCTCCCATGATCACCGAAATCGCGCAGATCGACGTCAAGCCGGGCACCGAGAAGGATTTCGAGGCCGCCGTCGCCAAGGCCCGCGCCGCCTTCGGCCGCTCCAGGGGCTTTCACGGCTTCGAGCTGCACCGCTCGATCGAAAAGCCGCAGCGCTACCGGCTGATGGTGAAGTGGGAGACCCTGGAGAACCACACGGTGGACTTCCGCGGCTCGGAGAATTTCACGGAATGGCGCGGGCTGGTCGGCCAGTATTTTGCCGTACCGCCAGACGTCGAGCACACCAACACGGTGGTGACGAGCTGAAGTCTTGCGTTAGGTCGGTAGGGTGGGCAAAGGCGCCCTTGCGCCGTGCCCACCTTTGCTTGCGTGCTCCTGAAGGTGGGCACGCTGCGAGGCTGGGCAAGTATTCGGAAGGCCTGTCAACTCGTAGAAAGTTCATTCTCTGCACTGCTTGCGCAATGACGGCAACAGAATATTTTCGGCGCTATGGCGTCGGACTGCGAATGGATTTCTACTG
>NZ_JBQTHN010000124.1:0-3707 GCF_052389815.1 Bradyrhizobium sp.
GTCTGCCGCGCGCCTTGCCCCCATCGTCACCAGCGTCCGTGCCTCGCCATTCAGACCTGCCGGCAGGACCGGAGCCGGCTCGCCGCGTGCCGGATCCGGTCCCTGGCCCGCCGCCACGTCCGTGACCATAGGCCGTTCGGCTGCGGTACTGGCTGCAGAAAATGCCGCAAGGCTCGCATCGACACCGATGCCATCGCTGCGAATCGCCGCTTCGTAGGCCTCGCGCGCAAACGGAAGCGCCTGCGAGCCGACGATGGCGCCGAGCAGTGCCGCGCTGATCACGCTTCCGTTTGCTTCCGCGACCCGCGCCATGTCGAAGCTCGTGAGTTTCCGCGCGGCGGTGCTGCAGGCCTTGAGAATCGCTTCACCGTCGACGCGCCCGTCGCCTAGCACAGTCTTTTCGGTCATCGAGTAGACGCGATGCGTCGAGGTCACCAGATGGGTGCGGTCCGGCGTGACCAGCCCGCGCTGGATCGCCCGGCCGGCTTCCATCAGCTCCGAGGCGACAACGAGATCGACGTCGCCCGGCATCGGCATCAGACCGAGCACCGGCATTCGCTTGTGGCCGTGCAGGGCACTCCTGGGAAACAGTTCGAGATAGTAGATCGTCGCACCCGTCCGCTGCGACACCCCCGGCACCGACGTCGTTTGGGCGAGATAGCCGCCGCTTTCGCCAACCCTGACCAGCCAGTCGGCCAGCACGCCGCCGCCTTCGCCGCCCATGGCGAGAATCGCGATATTGATCGACTTCGCGGCCGTCATGCCCGCACTCCCGCCTGGCTTGTGCTGGCGAGACGCCGTTGCAGGGCGGATATCACGGTCCGGCGCAGCCAGGCCCGCGCGCGCTCCCATCGCGATGGATTGCTGACGATGGAGGCGCGATAGAAGGATGGGCACAGCACCGCCGCGTGCGCTACCTCGCCGCACAGCCCGCAGCCGACGCAGGATTGCATCACCTTCGTTACCGGCTCCCGCCTCAGAGGATCGGGATTTGGCGCGATGGTGAGCGAAGGACAGCCCGAGAGACGAATGCAGGAATGATCGCCCGTGCAGGTATCGTGATCGACGCCGAAACGCTCCCGAACCGTGCGCAGTCCCGCCTTGATCTGCTTTTGCAGCAAGGGCCGCTCGCGCCGCTGCCGGTTCAGCATGCATTCGGAGCGGGCGACGATGACCTTGGGGCCTTTGGCCGCGGTCAGCAGCGCTTCCCTCAGCGTATCGCGCATCCGCGTCACGTCGTAGGTGCGCGATATCGTGCGAACCCAACCAACGCCGACGCCTCTGACGGCCCGCTCGATCGTGTTGCGCGTCGTCCGCTGGCGGTTGTCCGCTTCCGAGGACATGATGTCCTGGCCGCCGGTAGCCGCCGAATAGCCGTTGTCGACAATGATCTGCACACCGTCGTTCTTGTTGAACACCGCGTTGCCGACCGAGGAGACAAGTCCGTTATGCCAAAAGCCGCCATCGCCCAGGATGGCGATCGCGCGTTTGCCCTCGGCCGAGCCCAGCGCCGATGCTCCGGCGCCGCCAAGTCCATATCCCATCACCGTATTGCCGATTTCGAAAGGCGGCAGTGCCGAGAACAGATGGCATCCGATGTCGCAGCTGATGTGGTGACGCCCGAGTTCCCGCTCCGTAAGCTTGATGGCCGCGAAGATCGGCCGCTCCGGACAGCCCGTGCAGAACGAGGGAGGGCGCCCCTGTACATTGGGCGAGACCAGCGACGCCGCGATTTCCGTCGCCGCGTTTGTCGCGGCCGGATCGGACCCCGGCAGGAGATCGGGGCGATGGGCGCGAAGAAACCGGATCAGCCCAGTCTTGACGATAGCGCCGGTATATTCTCCCGCAAGGGGCAGCATGCCCTTGCCTTCGAGCTTCGTCTGCACGGAGGCGCGGCGCAGGATCGTATTGATCGAATGCTCGATGAATTCCGGCTGGCCTTCCTCGACTAGGAGAACTGCGCGCTTGCCCTCACAGAACCTGATGACCTCCGAGTCCACCAGCGGGTAGGTGACGTTGAGAACGTAGACCGGCACGCGGGTCGCACCGAATGCATCGGCGAGACCCGTCGTTTGCAGCGCCCGCATCAGGGTGTTGTAAAGCCCGCCCTGCACGATAATGCCGATGTCGTCCGCATCACCGTCGAAAACCTCGTTTAGTTGATGCTCTTCGATGAATTTGACGGCTGCGGGCCAGCGCTGTTCGACCTTCTCCTTCTCGTGCTGGTAGCTTGCGGGAGGCAGGACGATGCGATCGGTGGCGCGTCGCGGGGAAGTTCGTGCTTCCTTCATCGTGAAGGCCGGCTGCACATTGTCCTTGGCCGTGAAGCTACCGTAGACATGACAGGCGCGTATGCGCAGCTCCAGCATGACTGGCGTGTGCGAGGCTTCAGAAAGCGCAAAGCCTGTTTCGACGGCTTTCACAATTGACGGCAGGTTCGGGCGCGGATCGAGCAGCCAGATCTGCGACTTCATCGCAAAGGCGTGGCTTCGCTCCTGCATGATCGAGGAGCCTTCGCCGTAGTCCTCGCCGAGGATGATCAACGCGCCGCCGGTAACTCCGCTGGAGGACAGATTGGCCAGTGCGTCGGATGCGACATTGACGCCGACGGCGCCCTTGAACGTGACTGCGCCGCGCAGCGGATAGTTGACCGAAGCCGCCAGGGTCGCGGCCGCCGTTGCCTCGTTGGCGCTCATCTCAAAGCGGATACCGAGCTCGTCGAGGATGTCGGCGGCGTCCGACAAGACGTCAACAAGGTGCGAGATCGGCGCGCCCTGGTAGCCTGCGACATAATTGACGCCCGATTGCAGTAGCGCCTTGGTGACGGCCAGAATGCCCTCGCCCTTGAACTCCTGTCCGGCGCCAAGCCGCAGCAGCTCCACTTCCTTCTTGAACGAGCGCTCCGCCATGACCTCTGATCCCTGCCGGGTGGCACTCCGTTCCAAGGGCAGAGACATTTGAGTACAAAATCCGGCGCCGCTTCTTGACCGAAGTCATCCCGCGCGCCGCGGACGCCGATAAGTGACGAATGCGGGGTCGGCATGCTGAAATTGCTGGATGAGCAATGACTGGTGCCCCTGGCCGGAATCGAACCAGCACTCCTTGCGGAACTCGATTTTGAGTCGAGCGCGTCTACCAGTTCCGCCACAGGGGCCTCCGGACCGGCCCTTGCGGCCCGGCGGCGAAGCCGGCGGAATATAGCGGCGGGCCGGGACCGGTCAACCCGCGCGGATGTGATATTGGCTTGCCTCGACAGGAAAAGCCGGGCGCGATAGCAAAATTCGGTCGAGACCATAAATTGGGTCGAGGCCGTAAGGAGACGAATGTGACACTTGCCACCGCCCATCCGTCACGGCAGGGATTCGCCGCCAACCCTGCGGCTCTCGCCGCGCTGGCGATTGCGGTCATTGCGGCGGCGACGCTGGCGGGCGCCTGGTTCTTCCAGCTCGTGCTCGACATCCGGCCGTGCCCGCTCTGCCTCGAGCAGCGCTATGCCTACTACCTCGCGCTGCCGCTGGCCGCCTTCCTTGCTTACTTCGCTGCGCAAGGCGCGCCGCGGCAGGTGCTGATGGCGGGCTTCGCCGTCCTGCTGCTGGCTGTGCTCGCCAATGCCTGGCTCGGCGGCTATCACGCCGGCGTCGAATGGCAGTTCTGGCCGGGCCCGACCGATTGCAGCGGGCCGCTGGTCGATTTCGGCAAGGCCGGCA
>NZ_JBQTHN010000125.1:0-11365 GCF_052389815.1 Bradyrhizobium sp.
GGGCCCGACAGGTTGCTCAATGCCGGCCGCAGCGGCATTCCGCAGATCGTGGCTCCCGGATGCATGGACCTCATCGACTTTGTGGGATCGCAGGAACTGCCGGCGCGATTTGCCGACCGCCAATTCCACGCCCACAACCGGCTGATCAAATCCTCGGTGCTGAACGCCGAAGAGCGGCGGGAGACCGCGCGCGAAATCGGCAGGCGGCTTTCGCAATCGAAAGGTCCAGTGCACTTCCTGTTGCCAACGAAAGGGCTCGAGGAGTGGGACAAGCAAGGCGGGCCGACGCATGACCCCCAGGGACTCGCGGCCTTTCTTGACGAGGCGCGCAAATCCGTCGTGCCCCCGGCCCGGATGACCGAAGTCGACGCGCATATCAACGACAAGGCCTTTTCGGACAAGGCTCTCGAAATTTTCGATGCGTGGGTAGGCGATGGCACGATCAGGGCGCCCGCGCGGGGATCGCGAGGGAAGGTCGCATGACCTAGGAGCCGGGTATCGGTATGCCCTTCGCCATCAACACTGGCCGGCCAGCGACGCTGGCGCCGCACGGCATGGTCACCTCGCCACACTCGCTGGCTTCGGCCGCCGGCGTCGACGTGCTGCGCGCCGGCGGTTCCGCGATCGACGCCGCCATTGCTACGAGCGCCGTGCTGGCGGTGGTCTATCCCCATATGACCGGGCTCGGCGGCGATGCCTTCTGGCTGATCCATGCCGGTGACAGCGGTGAGGTCAGCTTTCTCAATGGCGGAGGCAAGGCCGCAGCCGGCGCGTCGCCGGATGCGGTGGCCGGGCGCGGTTGCAGCGATATCCCGCTGCGCGGGATCGTTCCGGCGACACTGACGGTCCCCGGCGGCGTGGCGAGTTGGATCGCGGCGCATGACGTCCATGGCCGTTTGCCGTTGCCGCGCGTGCTCGAGGCGGCGATCGGCTATGCGCGCGACGGATTCCCCGTGACGGGGCGCCTTGCCGCATTCATCGAAATGATGAGGGACGATCTGCTCGCGCAGCGGGAAACCGCCGCGCTGTTGTTTCCCGGCGGCACCGCACCCCAACCGGGCGCAAAGCTCGCCAATCCGAACCTGGCAAGCACGCTGCAGGCGATTGCGGAGCGGGGGCGTGCAGGCTTCTACGAAGGATCCGTTGCCGCCGAGATGGTGCGCTTTTCGCGGGAACAGGGCGGCTTCTTCGAACCCGCTGACCTTGCGCAGCAAGGCGCGACATGGGGCAAGCCGCTGGTCGGAAGCTACCGCGACGTGACGATCTTCAATACGCCGCCACCGACGCAGGGCTTTACCGTGCTCGAGATGCTCAACATGATAGAGTCATCCGATCCCCGCACGATGGACCTGCTCGGTCCCGATCGCTTGCATCTGCTCGTTCAGGCCAAGCAGATCGCCTATCACGATCGCGACCTGCTGCTCGCCGATCCCGCCTTTGCCAAGATCCCAATCGAGACCCTCATCTCGCGGGAGTATGCGCGCAAGCGGAGCGGGCTGATCGACCCGCAGTCTGCGTTGCGGTGGGATCAGGTGCCATCCTACGGCAGCCTCGCCGGCGATACCGTCTACGTCGCCGCCGTCGACCGTGACGGCAATGCGGCGTCATTGATCCAGAGCCTCTACGGCGCGTTCGGATCGTGCGTGACGGCGGGAAGCACCGGCGTCATCCTGCAGAACCGCAGCGCCTATTTCTCGCTCGATCCCGCTCATCCCAATTGCCTGGCTCCCGGAAAAATTCCGCTGCACACCCTGATCGCCTCGATGGCGAAGCGGGACGGCAAGCTTTGCACGGTGCTCGGCTGCATGGGCGCGGACGGCCAGCCGCAGATCCAGCTGCAGCTCTACACCGCAATGATCGATTACGGCCTCGACATCCAGGAGGCGCTCGAATTGCCGCGCTTCCTGTCCGGCCGCTTCGGCCTCGGCGAGGCGCGCGACACGCTCTATCTGGAAAGCCGCTTTCCCACTGCAACCATCGATGCGCTGGAACGGCGCGGCCACTCCGTGCACCGCTGGGGCCCGTGGAACGAGCAGGCCGGGCACGCCCACGGCATCACGATCGGACCGGAGGACCGCATGTTGAGCGGCGGCTCCGATCCGCGTAGCGACGGGGCTGCGACAGGCTACTGAGAAATTCAGTAGCCGCAGGTGGCGCAGCGCGGGGCGACCGGCGCGTAATAGGAATAGCCCGGCGAGACCATTTCGACGCGCTGCTGCGTGGCATAGCGCGGCGGGATATGCTGATAGGCGACGCCCTCGGGCGCGACCATCACCGTCTTCGGCACCATGACGGTGCGATACTGCGCCGGCGTGCGGTGCGCGACCACGCCGCCAGGCGAGACCATCACGGTCTCCTGCACCGTTCGGTATTGCGGCGGCACGCTCTGCAATTGGTAACAGGTGGCACAGGGCTGCGGCGGCGGAATGTAGCAGTTGTTACAGAAGGCGGAGGCGGTGCTGGGGAGAGCCGCAACCGCGATGGCGGCAATCAACAGCGAGGCAGATTTGCGAAACATGCTTTCGTACCCGTGAGGACGTTTAGGGATGGAAAGCTACGCCTATCAACCATTCGGAAAGTTTGGCTTTAGGAAGACCCTTAACAATTTCTCAACGGTCTATGCTCGCGCAGAAGTCGCGCTTCAAGCACGACTCGAAACTCCGCAGTCAGCCGCCGGATTCAACTCGGCTTCTTGAACGGTGCAACCTCGATTCCGGCAGCCTTCAGGGCCGCACGCACGCCTCGCGCGATCTCGACGGCCCCGCGCGTGTCGCCGTGGATGCAAACGGTGTCCGTGCGCATCTTGATGACCTTGCCGGTGACCGAGACGACTGCGCCATCCTGCACCATCTGCACGACGCGATCGGCGATGGCCTTGGCATCGTGCAGCACGGCGCCGGGCTTTTTGCGCGACACCAGCATGCCGTTGTCCTCATAGGCGCGGTCGGCGAAGACCTCGTGCACCATCGGCAGGTTGGCGTCTTCGCCGGCCTTCACCAGCCTGGAATTGGCGAGCACCACGAAAATCAGGTTGGGGTCGACCGCCTTGATGCCGCTGGCAATCGCCTTCGCCGTCATGTCGTCCTCGCAGGCGACGTTGGAGATCGCGCCATGCGCCTTGACGTGGGTGACCCTGTAGCCGGCCGCCGTCGCGATCGCCTGCAGCGCGCCGATCTGGTAGGCGACGAGATTCTCGATCTCCCGTGACGTCAGGCCCGGCATCGGCCGGCGGCCGAAGCCGTGCAGGTCGCGATAGCCGGGGTGGGCGCCGACGCCGACGCCGCGCGCCTTGGCAAGCTCGACCGTCCGGCGCATGATGTCGGGATCGCCGGCATGAAAACCGCAGGCGACGTTGACCGAGGTCGCAAGCTCGATCATGGCGGCGTCATTGCCCATCTCCCAGGCGCCAAAACCTTCGCCGAGATCGCAGTTCAGATCGACCGTCTTCATGGTGATTGCTCGCTTTCTGTCCAGGCGTATGGATGCCAGGTTCCGGCGTCCACCGCGCTGACGGCGTGGCCCGCCACATTAGCATCGGCCAAGGCTTCGATGTTGAATTCGGCGCTGTCGATCGCGCGCAGGCGGTCGGGCAGGGTACGCAGGAGTTCCGCGAACTTCTTCGCCTCGGCCTGCGCCTCGGCCATGCCGACGGATTTGAAGCGAAAACTGCGGCCGGCGGAGATTTGCGCGAAGCGGCCGAGATCGGCCGTTATCACCGTAGCGACCTTGGGATATCCGCCGCTGGTGCCGCGATCCTGCATCAGCACGATCGGCTGGCCATTGCCGGGCACCTGAATGCTGCCGTTCACCGTGCCGTCGGAAACGATGTTGTGGCCGTGGAGGTGCCTGATGACAGGGCCTTCCAGCCGGTAGCCCATGCGGTCGCTGGTCGCCGAGATCTTCCAGTCGCTGGCGAGGAACAGCGCCTTGGCCTCGTCGGAGAATTCATCGTCCTGCGGCCCGAGCACGACCCGGATCGGCGTCGGTGCGACGTCAGGCAGTTCGATGCGGCGCTCGGGCGCTCCGCTTGCGGCAGCCACCTGCAATTCATCGCCGGCCTGCAGCGGACGCGGGTAGGGGCTGCCGAGACCGGCTCGCGCATTCACCGAAAGACTGCCGAACATCGGCTCGCCGGCAATGCCGCCTTCGATCGCGAGATAGCTGAAGCAGCCATTGCGCGCAAAACCGAGCGTGAGTGTCTCGCCATCTGCGAGCGTCGTGGAACAGTCGCCGGCCACCGGCCGCTTCGCGACATCGGCGCTGCGTTGCGCGCCCGCGAGCCCTACACGTGCGGCGCCGCCGCGCGCGGTGAAGGCCGCGCCGAACGGGCCGACCTCGATCGCCGCGGCAAGCGGCGCATTGCCGACCAGCGCATTGGCTGCCGCCAGCGCCAGGCGGTCCATCGCGCCGCTCGGCACGAGGCCATAACGCTGGGAGCCCGGACGTCCGCCGTCCTGGACCGAACTCGCAGGACCGATCGAGGCAATGACGAGCTTTCCCATCAGGCGACCAGCTCGGCGACGATTTCGCCCGCTTCCGCGGCGCGGTCCTGCTCCGCAAAGGCCTTGGCGTCGATGCGCGAAAACGTAACGTAATCACCGGGTTCGAGCAGGAAGATGGGATCGCGGTGTAGCTGATAGGTGCGCACCGGCGTGCGACCGAGCAGATGCCAGCCGCTGGGTCCCGCGAGGCACTGCACGCCCGTCTGCACGCCGCCGATCGAAATGGTGCCGGACGGCGTCAGCAACCGCGGGTTCTGCCGTCGCGGCATGTGCAGGGATTTGTCGAGCCCGCTCAGATAAGACCAGCCCGGCGTGAAGCCGATCATCGCCACGCGGTAGTTGCCCGCGACATGGCGCGCCACGATCTCGTCCTGCGTGGTGTTGAGCGCCTTCGCGACATCTTCGAGATCGATGCCGTGCTCGCCGCCGTAAGCCACGGGGATGCGCCAGCGCCGCGCGCTAGCCGCCGTGTCTGCGGGCGACTGCGCCAGCACAAGCAGCCGCTTGCCCAGCGTTTCGTAATCGATCTGTACGGGATCGTAGTGCACCAGCAGCGAGCGATAGGTCGGCACGGCCTCGGTTACGCCCGCGATCGGCTCGCGCGCCAGCGCGCGGTCGAGCGCAAGCACGCGCTGGTTGGCGCCGTCGTCGATGTCGCGCGAATACTCCACCGTGACGGCGCTGTCGCCGCTGGCGAGCAGGCGGGGAGGGGGAATTGCAGGCATGATCTTCCAGGGACTCTCTTGCGCCGCAAGGCTAGCGCGTTTCGCTCCCGAGTGGAATTCGTCTCGCGAAAAAGTTCGTGCAACATCAATAAATTATACCGCACGCCAGCGATAAGCTGGGTTGATCGCCGGCCCCTTGACGCGCGTTCCCTTCCCCGCAAGATGCGCCCGCAAAACTTCCCCACCGGAGCCCGTTTTTTCGATGTCCCTGTCATCAGAGCAGATCGCAACGCTGTCCAAAATCTCGACCGCCACCATTACGACCGTCCTGCTCAAGAAGGGCCTGCGGAACGTCTGGATGAGGGGCACCAGGCCGCTGCATCCGGGACAGAAGCGGCTGGTGGGACGTGCCTTCACCCTGCGCTTCGTGCCGGCACGCGAAGATCTGGCGACGCCGGAGTCGTGGTCATCGCCGATCTCGACCCGCACCGCGATCGAGGCCATGCCGGCAGGCTGCATCGCCGTGGTCGACGCCATGGGCGTCTCCGACGCCGGCATCTTCGGCGACATCCTGTGCGCGCGCATGGTCAAGCGCGGCGTCACCGCGCTGATCACCGACGGTGTCGTGCGTGACGTCGAGGGCGTGCTCGGCACCAACCTTCCGGTTTGGTGCAACGGCTACGCCGCGCCGCCCTCGGTCGCAGGACTGACTTTCGTGGGGTGGGGCGAGCCGATCGGCTGCGGTGGCGTCGCCGTCTTCCCGAACGACATCGTCGTCGCCGACCAGGACGGCGCCGTGCTGATCCCGCAGGCGCAGCTGGACACCATCCTGACCGAAGGGCCGGAGCAGGAACGGATGGAAGCCTGGATCGTCAACGAGGTGAACAACGGCGCGGTGCTGCCCGGCCTCTACCCGATGAACGCCGAGACCAAGGCGCGCTACGCGGCGAGCAAGAAGTAACGGAAGGAGACACAAGTCCATGGAAATCCATCTTGCCGGCTCTCGCCCCACACGCCGGGCTCCGAAGGAATCCTTCACCGGTACGGTGCTACAGGATCCGATCATCCAGCCGCAGGCGCCCGCGCGGGTGGCCTCGAACCGCGTTTCGTTCGAGCCCGGCGCCCGAACGGCCTGGCATACCCATCCGCTCGGCCAGACGCTCTATGTTATTTCGGGTATCGGCCGCGTGCAGGCCAAGGGCGGCCCGGTGCGGGAAATCCGGCCCGGCGACGTCGTCTGGATTCCGCCGGGCGAGAAGCACTGGCACGGCGCGTCGCCAAACAATGCGATGACCCACATCGCCATGCAGGAAGCGCTCGACGGCAGCTACGTCACCTGGATGGAGCATGTCACCGACGACGAGTACGGCGTCGCGCCGTCCACGTAGCCTGGGACGGCGCCACCTCGGCGAGATCAGCTACGCTGCGCGGTCCATGTGCCCGAGCACATCGCCGCGCGCCAGGTACCGGAGCCGGACGAACCGTTGAGCCGGCCGAAACCGACCGCGCGCTTGATCCCGGAGCTCAGGGTCACACTGATGGTGCCGGCCTCGGCAACCCGGCCGGACGCCGAGACAGTTGCGGTGTTCGATGCCACCTGACCGTTGCTGATCCCGATCGACACCGAGGTGCCATTGGTGCAGGCGGAACTCGACGAAGCGATCTGCACGCTCCATTGGCCGTCAAACGTCGTGCTCGCGGCAACGGGCGTAGCCAGCAAGACGCCGGCGATCGTCAGGACGGCAAGGTTAGCTTTATGAAATGCGCTCATGTCGTCACCTTCCCCCGTTAGTGTTCCTCGGCGAGGAACCTGTCATGACGGGAACCGGGCGACCGTGATGGCTGTCACGCATGAAAAAGGCCCCGCTGGCAGGGCGGGACCTTTCGAATGACGCAAGTCACACGCGGCGGCTAATTCACCCGCGTCCAGATCTGGCCGCCGCAGAACACGCCGCCGAAGGCGCAGCCCTGGACGCGCAGGGTCTCGGTACCCTTCATGGCGATGGTGGAATCATAGGTGCTGCCGGTGGTGGGATCGAGAATGCGTCCGCTCCACTTGTCCTTGCCGGGCTTCATGTTGATCAGAACCTGCTCGCCATTCTGGTTGGTCTTTTTGTCCACGGAGTAGCCGCAGAGGTTGGCGCCGCATTGCTCGATGCGGACCCTGCCTTCCTTTTCCTCGGTCAACCAGACGCCGATGGGCGTGTTGCTGGCCACGACGGCGGCAGGCGCCGGTTTCGGGGCCGGCGGCGGTACCGGGGGAGCGGCCGGAGGCGGAGCCACGGCAACCGTCGATGACGGCGGCGCTGGCGCCGCGGCGGGCGGGGGCGGCGCCACGCTGGGCTGGGCAGCGGCCGAATTGTCAGTCGGGGCAGCAGCCGCGGTCGACGTCGCCGGCGAAGCGCTGGCAGCGCCGAGCGGCGGCGGGACTGGAGCCTGGATCGGCGGCGTTGCGGGCGCGGCGACGGCGCTCGGTGCAGCCGCGGCCGGAGGTGGCGGCGCTGCTGCCGCCGCAGCGGGCTGTTGCTCGACCAGCGCCGCAGCAGGCGGCGCAGCCGTTGTCGTCGTCGGCTTCTCCTTCGATTTGGAGGCGTCCTCGTTCTTCTTGGCCTTCTTGGTGTTGTCGTAGACGCCGGGGATCTGCACGGTGCCGCGGTCGGGATCGATGCGGATGGTCTTGCCCCCATACTCGAAGGTGTATTGGGCTTGCGCTGTGCCGCTCGCCAACAACAAGGCGGCTGCAGCCAAGAGCTTCTTCATATCGACCTCCTGAACGAGATTCTCGGCGCGAAGCACTAGGCTCCAGCGGCGTCAACCAGCGTGATCTGGATCACTTTCAAACCATAAGTCGTGATCTCGCCGGTTCGGTTCAATCCCGACCGGAGCGAATCTAGATTCGGCCGAAATTGCCGTCAATTCCGCGCAAAAGTCGCAGGTTCCGCACCCTCCCGCGATGTCCCTCAGGCCTCGTCGTCGCCGCGCAGCACATTGGCGATGGCGCTGCGCCCCGCCATTTCGTTGCGCAAATCGTCGAATCGCCGGCGCGCATCGGCTTCGCGGTCGTCGACCATCCTGACCGCATCTTCACGGCTCATCGGGCCGGAGGTGATGGCGGCGGAATTTTCGCCGATGGTTTCGTCGACGAAATAGTCGTCATTATCGCCACGCCGCACCGACCATTTGAAACGGATCGAAGTCATCGGCCCGGGGCCGACTTTGGAATAGCTGTCGCCATCCGGCTGCTCAGGCGCCAGCGGCTTGTCCTCGATGACCGCGATGGCCTGCCGTTCCGCCTCACTTTGCGGCTGCAGGGCGGCGGCTTCAATGTCCGCGTTGTCGCGAATGCTGGCGATGGCCGCCAGCGCATGGTCGGTTGGATCGCTGCTTGTCACGATCGAGCCTCCGGATATGAACTCCGCCAGCGGATTCGGTGTCCCCGTTGCCGCGCCGGTTTCCCTTACTCGCGTGCGAATGAGGCTGAGTTTTGGCACTGCGGAACAGCCTGCTTACGCACATACCGGTGGTAATTTGTCCTTCCAGGGCCTTGCCTGTTCGAGTTGGCTGGCGAGGCGGAATAGGATCGCCTCATCGCCGAGCCTGGCGGAGAACATCATGCCGAGCGGCAGTCCGGCCTTGCTCCAGGCCAGCGGCACGCTCATCGCCGGCTGGCCCGACATGTTGAACATCGACGTGCCGGGCATGTAGCGGCGCAGGATCGGGGTGATATGTCCGAGGTCCTCCGCCATGGTGTTGAGCTCGCCGATCTTCACCGGCGGCGCGCACAGCGTCGGACACAGGAACACGTCACAGGTCTCGAAAAATTCGGCAAGCGCACGCGCAATCCGGAACGCGTCGAGCTGGGCTGCGACATAGTCAGTGGCGCTGGTCTTCTGGGCGTTATGGCTCATCGCCAGGGTCAGGGCCTCGAAATCGTCGCCCGTCATCTGGCGACCCAACGCCGCCTCCGTCATCCGGACGGTCAGCGCCGTGTTGCTGCCGACGATGACGGTCATGACGGCGGCCGGATCGACCGGAAGGGTCGGCGCACGCTCCTCGACGTGGTGGCCGAGCTTGCCCAGCATGCCCGCCACATCGCGGACCGCCGCCGCGACCTCGGGATCGATGGCATCGCCACTGGGCGAACGGTCGGTGAAGGCGATGCGCATCCGGCCGGGATCGCGGCCGACTTCCTGCGCGAACGGCCGCTCCGGCGGCGGCGCCACGTACAGGCTGGTCGTCTCCGGCCCATGGATCGCGTCCATCATGACCGCGCTGTCGCGTACGCTGATGCTCACCACATGGCCGCATGAGAAGCCGCCCCAGCCTTCGCCGCGGTCCGGCCCAAGCGGATTGCGCGCACGGGTGGGCTTCAGGCCGAACACGCCGGAGGCGGAAGCGGGAATGCGGATCGAGCCGCCGCCGTCGCTGGCATGCGCCATCGGCAGGATGCGCGCGGCGACGGCCGCCGCCGCGCCACCCGACGATCCGCCGGAGGAGTGTGCGAGATTCCAGGGATTGCGGGTCGGGCCGAACAGCCGCGATTCCGTTGTCGGCATCAGCCCGAACTCGGGGCTCGCGCTCTTGCCGAAGATCGCAACGCCCGTGTCGAGGAAACGCCGGGCCAGGGTACCGCTATGGTCGGCGTTGTTGTTGCGATAGACGCTGGCGCCAAACGTCGTGACCGTTCCGGCAAGCAGGTCGAGATCCTTCAGGAGGAAAGGCACGCCGTTGAAGGGACCGTCGGGCAGGCCTGTGTCGACCTGCTTCGTGGCGTAGTCATAGTGCTTGACCACGACCGCGTTGATCTGGGGATCGACCTTTGCGGTGCGCGCGATCGCCTCATCGAGCAACTCCTGCGCGCTGACCTCTTTCCTGCGCACGAGATCGGCGAGGCCGACCGCGTCGTACTTGCCGTATTCCTTGATGGCCATGGGAACACCCGCTTCAATGCAAGGCGCCCGGCGTCGCCGGGCGCGGTTCGAGCGAAAACGATCAGCCGAGGACGTCCTGATTGATTACGTTCGCCCGGATCGGCGCGCCATCCAGCGCGCTCAGGATGTTGCGCGCGGTTTGCTCGCTCATGCGATCGACGGCCTCGCGCGTTACACCGGCGACATGCGGCGCGGTAATGATGTTGGGCAGGCACAGCAGGGGATGTCCGGCCGGCGGCGGCTCCTGTTCGAACACGTCGAGGCCGGCGCCGGCGAGCTTTTTCGATACCAGCGCCTCATGCAACGCCTTCTCGTCGACGATGCCGCCGCGGGCGGTATTGACGAGATAGGCCGTTGGCTTCATCAGCTTGAGGCGCGCTGCGTCGAACATCCCCACCGTTTCCGGATTTTTCGGACAGTGGATGCTGGCGAAATCGGCGCGGGGCAGGCCGGTCTCGAGGCTGCTGACCGGCTCGCAGCCGGCGGCCTTGATGTCGGTTGCCGACTTGTAGGGATCGTAGACCAGAACGCTCATTTCCATGGCAAGGCAGCGCTTGGCGGTGCGGGTGCCGATGCGGCCGAAGCCTATGATCAGCACGGTCTTGCCGAAGAGATCGTAGGGCAGCGCTCCAAGTCGCGCGGCCCACTTGTTGTCCTTTACGATGGAATCCATCTCGTATGCCCGCTTGGCGAGCGTCAGCATCATGAATACCGCGTGCTCGGCGACGGAAGGCGAGTTCGCAGTGCCCGCCACCATCAGCGGCACCTTGCGCTTGCTCAGCGCCGGCACGTCGACGGCGTCGAAGCCGACGCCGATGCGCGTCACCACCTTAATATCGCCGGATGCCTCGAGCTCGGTCTCGCCGAAGCGGGTAGCGCCCAGCGCCACGCCATGGACGGGCGCGTGCTCGCGCAGCTTGGCCTGGAAATCCCCTGCCGAAATCATGTTGGGGAATTCGATCATCTCGATATCGTGGCGTTCGCCGAGAAGTATCCGGCCAGCCTGCGAGAACGATTCCGTGATGAAAATCTTCTTCTTGTTGGACGCCATTTCCTGCCCTTGGTGATGCCCTTAGTGGTCCTTTGATTCTAACATTCGCTCCCCACCTGGGAGCCAGATTGCGAATGTTATAATCAAAGGACCACCAGCAAATAATGATTCCAGTGGAGTCTTGGGTGTTTCATACTCAAACGCCCCCGCCGCCGCAGATGAGCGAAGGTCAAAAAAAAAACACAGGTGGGCCGGCCCAGGACGCCCCCGGACACC
>NZ_JBQTHN010000126.1:0-10829 GCF_052389815.1 Bradyrhizobium sp.
CGAGCAGTCGCGCCGCGAGATGGCCGCGCTGCAGAACGAGGTCGCGGGCCTGCGCCGTTTCGGCGCCGCCTCGCTCGACCTCGCCTTCGTCGCCGCCGGCCGTCTCGACGGCTATTGGGAGCGCAACCTGAGCCCCTGGGACATCGCGGCCGGCCAGATCATGGTGCGCGAGTCCGGCGGCATCGTCTCCGGCATCGACGGCAACGACGACGCGCTGACATCGGGCCATGTTGTCTGCGGCAACGAGTTCGTGCACGCCGAGCTGGTGAAGATATTGAAGCCGTTGTAACGGCACCGCATGCGCAAGCTCGCCATCTCGGCCGCGGCGATTGCCGGGTGAGCGCGGCAGCGGGCACAGAGTGAAGCGCTATTCCGCCGGCCGGTGTACCGCGTGCGTTTCGCCTGCGGCTTCTTCCTTCTCGCCCTTCTCCCGGTCCCCGGCCAGCACGCGCTGCACGCTGACGAAGAACACCGGCACCATCAAGAGCGCCAGGATGACGACCGCGATCATGCCGCCCATCACGCTGGTGCCGAGCGCCTGCTGGCTGGCGCCGCCGGCGCCGTGGGCGATCACCATCGGCAGCACGCCGCAGACGAAGGCAAGGCCGGTCATCAGGATGGGGCGGAAACGCAGCGTGCACGCCTCGATCGTCGCCTCGACCAGCGGCTTGCCTTCGGCGCGCAGGTCCTTGGCGAATTCGATGATGAGGATGGCGTCCTTGGCGGCAAGGCCGATGATGGTGATGAGGCCGACGGTGAAATAGACGTCGTTGGGCAGCCCGCGCATGGTGGCGGCCGCGACCGCGCCGGCAACGCCGAGCGGCACCGTCAGCAGCACCGCCAGCGGAATGGTCCAGCTCTCGTACAGCGCCGCCAGCAGCAGGAACACCACCAGCACCGACAGGCCGAGCAGGAACGGCGCCTGCGAGCCGGACAGCTTTTCCTGCAGCGATTGCCCGGTCCACTCGTAGCCGAAGCCGCGCGGCAGGCGGGCTGCAAGGCGCTCCATCTCCTTGATCGCGTCGCCCGAGGTGAAGCCGGGCCTGGCCTCGCCCGTGATGCGCACGGCGGGATAATAGTTGAAGCCGGTGATCTGCGAGGGGCCCTTCGACCAGTCGATCGAGGCAAAGGACGAGAACGGCACGAGCTGGCCGCGATTGTTCTTGACGTTGTAGTTCAGGAGGTCCTCGGCCTTCATGCGCCCGAAGGCGTCGGCCTGCACGATGACGCGCTGCATGCGGCCGCGGTTCGGGAAGTCGTTGATGTAGTTGGAGCCGAGATTGGTCGAGATGGTGTTGTTGACGTCCTCGAAAGTGATGCCGAAGGCGCCGGCCTTCTCGCGGTCGATCATCAGATTGACCTGCGGCGCCGGCGGCAGGCCTTCGATGAACACCTTTTGCAGGACGGGGCTGGCGTTCGCTTCCGCGATCAGGCGGTCGGCGGCGGCGGTCAAGGCGGCAAAGCCCTTCTGGCCGCGGTCCTGCAGGCGGAACGAGAAGCCGGAGGAGTTGCCGAGATTGTCGATCGGCGGCGGCTGCAGCGCGGTGACCCTGGCGTCGCGGATCGAGGCGAGGTTCCGGTTGACGTCGGCGACGATGTTGGCCGCCGAATCCTTGCTCGGACGATCGGACCAGTCCTTCAGCGAGATGAAGGCCTGCGCGGTGTTGATGCCCTGCCCCAGGAAGCTGAAGCCGGTGAGGAAGGTGACGTTCTCGATGCCGGAACGCTCCAGCAGATATTTTTCCACCTTCTCGATCGCCGCCTCGGTGCGGCCGTAGGAGGATTCCGGCGGCGTCTGCACGTCGGTGGTGATGAAGCCCTGGTCGTCAACGGGCAGGAAGCCGCCCGGCAGGCGGACGAACGCCCAGGACAGGCCGACCAGCAGCACGGCATAGATCAGCATCATGCGGCCGGTGCGCTTCAGCGATCCCTGCACCACCAGCGAATAATGGTGACGGCTCGAATCCAGAGCCCGGTTGAACCAGCCGAACACGCCCCGCTCCGCATGGGCGTGGCCGGCTTCGACGGGCTTGAGCAGCGTCGCACACAGCGCCGGCGTCAGCGACAGCGCCATCAGCGCGGAGAAGGAGATCGCCGCCACCATGGTCACCGAGAACTGGCGATAGATGATGCCGACCGATCCCGGAAAGAACGCCATCGGCAGGAACACCGCCACCAGCACCAGCGTGATGCCGACGATGGCGCCTGATATCTGCGACATCGCCTTGCGGGTCGCCTCCTTCGGCGGCAGGCCTTCCTCCGCCATGATGCGCTCGACGTTCTCCACCACCACGATGGCATCGTCGACGAGGATGCCGACCGCCAGCACCATGCCGAACATGGTGAGCATGTTGATGGAATAGCCCATCAACATCAGCGCGGCGCAGGCGCCCAACAGCGCCACCGGCACCACGATGGTCGGGATCATAGTGTAGCGGATGTTCTGCAGGAACAGGAACATCACAACGAACACCAGCACGACCGCCTCGACCAGGGTCGTCAGCACCTTGTTGATCGAGGCCTTCACGACAGGCGTGATGTTGTAGGGAATGTCGTAGGCGATGTTGGCTGGAAAGAACTTCGACAGCTCCTTCATCTTCTTTTCGATCGCACTGGCGGTCGCAAGCGCGTTGCCGGTCGGGGCCAACAGCACGGAAAGACCGGCGGTCGGCTTGCCGTTGAGGCGGGTCTGGAACTGGTAGCTGAGACCGCCGATCTCGATCCGCGCGACGTCGTGCAGGCGGACCGTCGAACCGTCGGCGGAAGCACGCAGGATGATCGCGCCGAATTCGTCGGGCGAGGAGAGCTGGCCCTTGACCAGCACCTGTGCCGCAATCCTGGTATCCGGCGTGCTCGGCTCGGCGCCGATGGTTCCCGAGGCGACCTGCGCGTTCTGGGCTGCGATCGCCTTGTTGACGTCATCGGCGGTCAGTCCGTAGCCGACCAGCTTCTCCGGATCGATCCATATCCGCAGACTGCGCTCGGTGGAGTAGAGCGTGGCGCGGCCGACGCCGGGAATGCGGCGCACCTCGCCGAGGATGTTGCGGATCATGAAGTCGCCGAGGCCGACCTCGTCGAGGCTGCCGTCGGTCGAGCGCAGCGTGATGATCTGCAGCACGGCGCTGGAGGCTTCCTCCACCAGGATGCCCTGCTGGATCACGGCGCGCGGCAGGCGTGCCTCGACCCGCTTCAGGCGGTTCTGCACCTCCACGGAAGCCGCGCTCGTTTCCGTGCCCGGCACGAAATTGGCGATGATCTCGACCTGGCTGAGCGAGTCGCTGGTCGATTCGAAATTGAGGATGCCGCTCGCGCCGTTGAGCTCCTCCTCGATCAGCCGGGTCACGCTGTTGTAGAGGTTCTCGGGCGAGGCGCCGGGATAGCTGGTCGAAATCGAGATCGACGGCGGGGCGATGATCGGATATTGCGCGACCGCCAGCAGCGGGATCGAAATCGCGCCGATCAGACAGATGAAGAGCGCGACGACCCAGGCGAAGATGGGCCTGTCGATGAAGAAGCTCGGCATCCGATGATCACCGGTGCGTTGTCTGCATCAAACCTGCGGACGCGTCTGCCTCGGCCCAGGACAGCGTCCTGACCTTGTCGCCGGGCGTGAACTTCTGGAAACCTTCCACCACGACCTTGTCGCCGGCCTTCAGTCCGTCCGTGACGAACCAAATACCGCCCTGCATCGCTCCGGTTTTCACCGGCCGGATCGTGACCTTGCCATCGTCCCCGACCAGGAACACCTCGCTGCCGCCGCCGCTGTTGCGCTGGATCGACTGCTCGGGCACCGCAATCGCATCGGCGTCGATGCCCTGTTCGAGCTGAACACGCACATACATGCCGGGCAGCAGCTGGCGCAATGGATTGGCGAATTCGGCGCGCATCGTCACCTTCCCGGTCTGCGCGTCGACCTTGGCCTCCGAGAACAGGAGCTTGCCCTGAACGGAATAGAGCTCGCCGTTGTCGAGCTCGAGACGCACCTTGATCGCGGGAGGCGCGACGAGCTCGCCGGTGTCGAGCGCACGGCGCAGCTGATTCATCTCGCTGGCCGACTGGGTGAAGTCCGCATAGACGGGATCGAGCTGCTGGATCGTTGCAAGGCTGGTCGCGTCGTTCTGCACGACCAGCGCGCCTTCGCTGATATGGGCCGCGCCGACGATGCCGTCGATCGGCGCGCGGATGGTGGCGTAATCGAGATTGAGTCTGGCACGGGCCACGTCAGCCGTACGGGCGGCAACGTCGGCTTCCGCCTGGCGCAACGCAGCGATCGCCTCTTCGTTCTTCGCCTCCGGCGCCGCCTTCTCCCTGTACAGGGTGCCGATGCGATTGGCGTGCGAGGTCGCCTGCTCGAACACGGCCTTGGCGCGCGCCAGCGCGGCCAGGGCCGACTGCACCTCGACCTCGAACGGCCGCGGATCGATTCGGTAGAGCGGCTCGCCCGCCTTGACCTCGCTACCCTGATGGAACAGGCGCTCGACGATGATGCCCGATACGCGCGGACGAACCTCTGCGACTCGCGTCGGCGCAATGCGTCCCGGCAATTCGCGTATCACGGCACGCGCCCGCGGCTGCACCACCACGACGCTGACGTCGACTTCGGGGATCGCGGCCGCGGCGTTCGCCGTCGGCTCCTTGCACCCAGCAAGCAATGGCGCGAGGGCAGCGAGCATCAATGCAATGCAGGCCGATTGCGCACGTAAGTCAGGCATGTCGAATCAGTCGCCCCTATTGAATTTCAAACGCGAATGGTGAGCCGCGTTGCGCGAAGTTTGCGCGCCGATGCAGTCAACATACGGAGCATCTACTGCAACGCAATATTTTTCACGGCGGCCCAATGTCACACGACGCTACAGGACTGAATTCACGTCGCTTTTTCGGATTCACCGGATTGTGAATCTACGTGACCTCAGTTCCTCATCCTAACGGAAAATTAATGTGCCTCCATTCGATGCTCGCAGCGTAAGCTTACTGGAGAATTAATGGGCAGATATTCAGAGCTCATCCGACTCTACGCCGCCTTCATGCGGTAATGGCTGACCCCCCATTCGATGGCGCGCGCTGCCATCTCGTCGGCGAACAACGCATCGCTGCGCGCATCGCGTTCGGAAAGGCGCATCGCGGTGCGCGAGCAAAGGCGGTGGATCGCGGCGCGGATGATGGCATCGGGCAGCGGCACGCGCTCGGCGGTGCCGATGATGGTCGAGACGAAGCTCATCTGGCTCCTCCCTGATGTCAGGCACGATTTCTTCCGGGAAGCGTCCCGGGATCATGCTCGCGGCGGCAGCGGAAAGAATCGACTCGTACGCAACTGGTAGTCTCGATAGCGCCCGCCGCGGGAGCGCAGCATCTGCTCCTCGAGCGGCGGGATGCCGGTCACGTGGACCAGGATCCAGTACATGAAGATCGGCGCGAGCAGCGTTGCGAAGCCCCATGGGTAATCAGCCGAAAGGCCGATGACGGGATAAGCGAGCCAGCCGAACCATTCGAAGAAGTAATTGGGATGCCGCGACCAGCGCCACAGGCCGACATTGCAGACCCGGCCCTGGTTGGCAGGATCGTTACGGAAGCGCTTCAGCTGCGCATCGGCCAGCGCCTCGCCGGCGATGGCGATAAGGAGGATGCTCGCGCCGGCAAGATCCTGCAGCCGCAGCGCGTCGGAGGGAAAGTGCGCCGCGACGAAGATCGCAAATGCCAGCGGGATGGTCCCGAGCGCCTGGTTCTGCAGGAATATAAACATCCGCCGCGGCGCATTGAGGCCCCATTCTTTCGCAAAGCTCGCATAGCGCGGATCGTCCGATATGCCGGCGGTGCGGATGGCGATATGGATGCCCAGCCGCAGCGACCAGATCGCCACCAGCGCCGCGACCAGCCATTGCCGCGCGTTCGGCGGGCTACCCGCGATCTGCCACAGCGCACTGAGCGAGCCGACCAGGCCCAGCGAAAAGGTCCAGATGGTGTCGACCCAACCGGAATTGCCGGTCCGCTGCTGCACCAGGAAGGCGCTGGCCATCAGGATCGAGAGGGAGGCGGCAAGCAGAACGAGGGCCGCTAGGTAGGCAAGCGTCATGCAAAATCCCGATATCTCTTGGTCAGACATCGAACATTGCCGAAATACGCGCGGAGACAATGCCGGGTTTCAACTTCTGGTTCCCGGCGGGTGTCATCGAAAAGCGGGCACTCCGGCCTTTTCTCCCCCCGTTCCTGTGCCATATTGGCGGCCCGACCAGCGCTTGCGTAACGGATGACGACGGCCAATGCCCCAAAACCCCTCTCCCCGCGCCCAGATGGAAATCGAGCTGACCAAACTGTCGTCGCCCCGCATTTTCCTGGTGCGGATGCTGGTGTTTCTGGTGCTCTGCGCCCTGGTAACGGTCGTGCTCTACAAGCAGATCATGGTCGCCTTCTTCGCCAATCCCGGGCTGAACGCCCTGATCGGCGCGGTGCTCCTGATCGGCATCATCCTGTCGTTCCGGCAGGTGATCCGCCTCTATCCGGAGGTCGCCTGGGTCAACAGTTTCCGCATCGCCGATCCCGGGCTTGCCCTGGACCGGCATCCGACCCTGCTGGCGCCGATGGCCGCGATCCTGGGCGGCGAGCGCACCGGGCGGATGAGCATCACCCAGCAGACCATGCGGCATCTGCTGGACTCCATCGCCACGCGCCTCGACGAAGCGCGCGACATCTCGCGCTACATGACGGGGCTGCTGGTCTTTCTCGGCCTGCTCGGCACCTTCTGGGGCCTGATCGAGACCGTCAGCTCGGTCGGCAAGGTGATCGAAGGGCTGAAGGTCGGCGGCGATGCCGGCTCGCTGTTCGACGCGCTGAAGGAGGGCCTCGCCGCCCCGCTCGGCGGCATGGGCATTTCGTTCTCGTCCTCGCTGTTTGGCCTCGCCGGCTCGCTGATCCTCGGTTTCCTCGATCTGCAATCGAGCCAGGCGCAGAACCGCTTCTACACCGATCTGGAAGACTGGCTCGCCACTACGGTGCGCGAATATGCCGGCGACGAGATGGGCGGGGCGACGTCAGGCGTGCAACATGCGCTCGACCGGCTGCGCCATGCCGTGGAAGAAGGCAGCGCCACCCGCAACGCCACCGCCGCGATGGCCAATCTCGCGGAGGCGATCCAGGGCCTGGTCGCGCACATGCGCACCGAGCAGCAGATGATCCGCGAATGGGCCGACGGCCAGGGCGAGCAGAACAAGGAGATCAAGCGCCTGCTCGAGCGCATTGCCCGCCAGCCCGAGAAGAGTTGATCCCTATAGCTGAGAGAGAAGCCAATGGCCCTCGCCCGTGCCCGCCGCAGTGAATCCGGTCTCAACTACTGGCCGGGGTTCGTCGATGCGCTGTCGACGCTGGTGCTGTCGATCGTGTTCCTGCTCACGGTATTCCTGGTCGTGCAGTTCTTTCTGTCGCAGGAGGTCACCGGCAAGGACAAGGCGCTGGAGCAGCTCAACGCCAAGATCGCGCAGCTCAACGACCTGCTGTCGCTGGAGAAGCTCGCCAAGATCAACCTCGACGACCAGGTCGCGCAGCTGCGCGCCGGGCTCGCCTCGGCCGAGGGCGAGCGCGACCGCGTCAAGGGCCTCTACGAGGGCCTTGCCGGCGCCGGCGATGCGCAGGGCCGCGCCAACGAGCTCAACAAGGCGCTGGATTCCGAGAAGCAGGTCACCTCACGCGCGCTGGCGCAGATCGAGGTCCTGAACCAGCAGATCAGCGCGCTGCGCCGCCAGCTCGCGGCGCTGGAGGAGGCGCTGGAAGCGTCCGAGAAACGCGACAAGGAATCGCAGGGCCGCATCGCCGATCTCGGCCAGCGGCTCAACGTGGCGCTGGCGCAGCGCGTGCAGGAACTGTCGCGCTACCGCTCCGAATTCTTCGGCCGCCTTCGCGCCATTCTCGGCAACCGCCCGGACATCCGCATCGTCGGCGACCGCTTCGTGTTCCAGTCCGAAGTGTTCTTCGACACCGGCCAGGCGCTGCTGTTGCCGGAAGGACGCGCCGAGCTCGACAAGCTTGCCGGCGCGCTGATCGAGCTCGACAGGCAGATCCCCACCGAGATCGCCTGGGTGCTGCGGGTCGACGGCCACACCGACGTTCGGCCGATCAACAGCCCCCTGTTCAAGTCGAACTGGGAGCTGTCCTCCGCGCGCGCGATCTCGGTGGTGCAGTACCTGATCTCGCTCGGCGTGCCCTCGCAGCGATTGGTCGCCGCGGGCTTTGCCGAATTCCAGCCGCTCGACACCGCCCCGACCGAGGAAGCCTACAAGCGCAACCGCCGCATTGAGCTGAAGCTGACGGAGCGCTGAAGCGCTACGCTCCCTCGAACTGCAGCCGCGCCAGGCGCGCATAGAGACCGTTGGCGGCGACCAGCGAGGCGTGGGTGCCCTGCTCGACGATCCGGCCCTGGTCCAGCACCAGGATGCGGTCGCAGGACAGCACGGTGGCGAGGCGGTGTGCGATCACCAGCGTGGTGCGGTGGCGCATCAATTCCTCCAGTGCGGTCTGCACCAGCGTCTCGCTTTCGGCATCGAGCGCGCTTGTCGCCTCGTCCAGCAGGAGCAGCGGCGCATCGCGCAGAATGGCGCGCGCGATCGCGATGCGCTGGCGCTGGCCGCCCGACAGCTTGACGCCGCGCTCCCCCAACTGCGCCTCGAAGCCTTCAGGCAACAGGCGGATGAACTCGGTGGCGTGGGCGAGATCCGCGGCGCGCTCGACCTCGGCGTCGCTGGCGTCCGGCCGCCCGAATCGGATGTTGTCGCGGGCGCTCGCCGCGAACACCACGGAGTCCTGCGGCACCAGCGCGATGCGCGCGCGCAGGCGTTGCGGATCGACGGCCTCGATCGGAACGCCGTCCAGCGAGATCGTGCCGCCCCTCGGATCGTAGAAGCGGAGCAGCAGATGAAACAGCGTGCTCTTGCCCGCGCCGGACGGGCCGACGATCGCGACCTTCTCGCCGGCCTTCACCGAGAACGACACGCCGTCGATCGCCAGCGCGTCTGCCCGCGTCGGATAGGCAAAGCTGACGCGCTCGAAGGCGACGTCGCCGCGTGCCGGCGACGGCAATGCACGCGGCGAGGCGGGGCTGGCGATCTCCGGCTGCACGCGCAGGATCTCGAACAATCGCTCGGCCGCGCCGGAAGCGGCGGACAATTCGCCCCAGACCTCGCTGAGCTGGCCGAGGCCGGCGGCGGCGAACACCGCATAGAGCACGAACTGGCCGAGCCGGCCCGGCGTCATGTCGCCGACCAGCACGTCATGCGAGCCGACCCACAGGATGATCACGACGCTGGTGAAGATGATGAAGATGATGACCGCGGTCAGGAACGCGCGCGCCATGTGGGAGCGGCGTGCCGCATCGTAGGCGTCCTCGACCTCGGCGCCGTAGCGCGCGTTCGCCAGCCCCTCGCCCGTGAACGCCTGCACGATGCGGATCCCGCCGACGAGCTCGCCGACATAGGCGGCCGCCGCGCCGAGCCGGTCCTGCGCGCGCCGCGTCAGCCGCCGCACCCAGCGCCCGAACGCCACCAGCGGCAGCACGATCGCCGGGATCGCCAGCAGCACGAAGCCGGACAGCCGCGGGCTCGTGATCACCATCATGGTGACGGCGCCGATGAACAGCATGATGTTGCGCAGCGCGACCGAGGCCGAGGCGCCGACGGCGGACTTGATCTGGGTGGTATCGGCGGTCAACCGCGACACCAGCTCGCCGCTGCGCGAGGAATCGAAGAAGGAAGGCGACAGCGAGATCAGATGCGCCAGCACGTCGCGCCTGAGATCGGCGACGATGCGTTCGCCGATGGTCATCACAAGGTAGTAGCGCGCGGCGCTGGCCGCGGCGAGCACCGCCACCATCGCCACCATCACGCTGAAGTAGCTGTTGATCATGGCGATGCCTTCGGGGCTGAAACCGAAGTCGACCATGCGGCGGACCGCGATCGGCACCAGCAGCGTCGTTGCGGCTGCGACCGTCAGGGCGATGAAGGCGAGGAAGGCGCGCCCGCGGTAGCGTCCCATATAGGGCGCGAGCGCCAGCAGCGGGCGCAGCCTGGCGCGGCGCACCGGCTTCTCCGCGAGCTGCTCGATGCCGGCTTCCGCCTCCATCAGCGCGTCGCGCGGCTTTGGCGCCCTGCCGCGTTCCTCTGCAAGTTGCTCCGCTGCGCTCATCCGGTCCCGACCAATTCAGAGGCCCCCAGATAGGCCCTTAGCCGGGGCACTGGCAAATCCGGGACCAGCCCGCATCCGGACCCGCCCGGAGCCGTTCCGCGGCTTGTTTTGCGAGGGGGCTTGCGTTATAGAGCCGCCCAAATCCGCAATTCCCGAGATCGAGACGGGCGCCGGCGCGCCAGAGGACAAGCCATGAAAGCCGAAATTCATCCGGATTATCATATGATTACGGTCGTCATGACCGACGGCACCGAGTACCAGACCCGCTCGACCTGGGGTAAGGCCGGCGACAAGCTGAACCTCGACATCGATCCCAAATCGCACCCGGCCTGGACCGGCGGCACCCAGCAGCTGATGGACCGCGGCGGCCGCGTGTCGCGCTTCCAGAAGAAGTTCGAGGGTTTCCTCAAGAAGTAATGATCCGCGCCTCGCGCGACGGTTCGAGACGACGAACGCCTCCGCTTTGCGGGGGCGTTTTTGTTTTGGTTGCACCGTCATTCCGGGATGGTCCGAAGGACCAGACCCGGAATCTCGAGATCCCGGGTTCGATGCTGCGCATCGCCCCGGAATGACAACAAGAAAAGGGAACCCGCATGTCGGATATTTCAGGGGTGAAGGCGCTGGTCTTCGACGTGTTCGGCACCTGCGTCGACTGGCGCACCAGC